>JAFWLM010000088.1 GCA_017511045.1 Lachnospiraceae bacterium
AAAGGAGAGGGTGCCATGTGTACAAATAATTGCAAAGATGAAAAAATGAAGGCACTGGATGTTGTGCTGGATGATCATGGCCACGACAGTGGTTCATTGATCACCATCCTTCAGAAGGCGCAGGACATCTACGGCTATCTTCCGGCAGAGATCATCTATTATGTGGCTGCACAGACCGGAACAACGCCGGCGAAAGTCATGGGCGTTGCAACGTTCTATACCCAGTTCCGCTTAGAGCCGGTCGGCAAATATCTGATCATGCTCTGCAAAGGAACGGCCTGCCATGTAAATGGTTCCGACAGGATCGAAGCTTCGATCACCACTGAACTGGGGATCCAGAATGGACAGACAACAGAAGACGGGCTGTTCACACTTAAGAATGTGGCCTGCCTCGGATGCTGTTCCCTGTCTCCTGTAATGATGGTTAATGATGAAACTTTCGGAACGCTGACTCCGGAAAAAGCGATCAGCATTCTGAATGATTTCCGCAGCAGAGAGGAGGCCTGAAACATGAGAATTGTAGTTGGAGAAGGCAGCTGCGGAATCGCGGCAGGTGCCGGAAAAGTATATGACGCACTGAGTCAGCTGATCACACCGGATGATCCGTTTACTTTGGAGATCACCGGCTGTATCGGCATGTGTTTCTTAGAGCCGATCGTGGATATCTATGAAGGAGAAGAACTTCTTGCCCGTTTGGTCCACGTTGATGCAAAAGATGCGGAACGCATCGTAGATGCAGTTAAGAGCAAAGATCTTGCTGCGATCGAAGCATTAAAGATCAAAGACGATGATGCTTCTTTCCTTACGCAGCAGACCAGGATCGCGCTTCGCAACTGCGGAATTATCGACCCGACGGATATCAAAAGCTATAAAGCAAGAGACGGCTATAAAGCGTTAGAAAAAGTTTTGAAGACCATGACTCCGGAAGAAGTCATTGAAGAGATCAAGACCTCGGGTCTTGCAGGAAGAGGAGGAGCAGGCTTCCCGACCTGGTTTAAATGGAATGCTGCAAGAGGATCAGAAGGAGAAGAGAAGTACCTGATCTGTAATGCGGATGAAGGTGATCCGGGTGCCTTTATGGACCGTGCCGTCATCGAAAGTGATCCGCACAATCTGATCGAAGGCATGCTGATCGCAGCTTATGCAATCGGTGCAAAAGAGGCGATCGTTTACGTTCGTGCTGAGTATCCTCTGGCGATCATCCGTCTGGAAAATGCAATCAAACAGGCTACAGAAGAAGGCCTGATCGGAGATCATATCATGGGAACGGACTTCAGCTGCAAGTTCCGCTATATGGCAGGTGCAGGTGCATTTGTCTGCGGTGAAGAAACTGCGCTGATCGAATCCCTGGAAGGAAAACGCGGTATGCCGCGGCTCAAACCGCCGTTCCCGGCAGCAGCAGGCTATCGGCTGAAACCGTCCAATATCAATAACGTTGAGACCTTTGCGAATGTCGCATGGATCATCAACAACGGCGGAGAAGCTTTCGCGGCAATGGGAACCGAGGGGAGCAAAGGAACAAAAGTTTTTGCAGTTACAGGAAAAGTAAAACGGGGAGGTCTCGTTGAGATCCCGATGGGCCAGACCCTGCGTCATGTCATCTTTGATATCGCAGGCGGTATCCGTAATGAAAAGAAGATCAAAGCGGTTCAGATGGGCGGACCGTCCGGCGGCTGCATTCCGGAAAATCTCCTGGATACGGTGATCGACTATAAAGCGCTGGGAGCAACCGGTGCGATCATGGGATCCGGCGGAATGGTCGTTATGGATGAAAATACCTGTATGGTCGGTATGGCAAGATTCTTCCTGGATTTCACATCCAAGGAATCCTGCGGAAAATGTGTTCACTGCCGTATCGGAACAAAGAGAATGCTCGAGATCCTGACCCGCATCGTTAACGGAGAAGGCGAAGAGGGCGATATTGAACTCCTGGAAGAACTCTGTAATGCGATCAAGGACGGCGCGCTCTGCGGCTTAGGCCAGACAGCACCGAACCCGGTCCTTACTACGATCCGCTACTTCAGAGATGAGTATGAGGCACATATCAAAGAAAAGAAATGTCCGGCAAAAGAATGCGTGGAGCTTTTAAGCTATCATATCGATCCGGAGTCCTGTAAAGGCTGCACGATGTGCGCAAGGAAATGTCCGGTGCAGGCGATTTCCGGAGAAGTGAAAAAGCCTCACGAAATCGATCAGAACGTATGTATCAAATGCGGCCAGTGTTACACCCTGTGTAAGTTTGGCGCGATCAGTGTAGAGTAAGGAGGCCGGCAATGAGCGAGATTAAAATTATTATTGATGGAATCGAATGCGTCGCACAGTCCGGTGAAACGGTCCTGGATATTGCGAAGAAAAACGGGATCTATATTCCGACTCTGTGCCATGATGAAAGTGTTGCAAAATACGGAGCATGCGGATTATGTCTGGTGGAAGGCGAAGGACTTCCGAAACTGATGCGTGCCTGCTCAACGATCCCTGCAGACGGATGGGTCCTGCATACAGATTCGGACCGCGTCTTAAGGGCAAGAAAAGTAGCACTCGAACTTTTAATGAGTGATCACGACGGCGACTGCAAGGGACCTTGCTCTTTGAACTGCCCGGCAGGAACCGACTGTATGGCCTATGTGAACGAAATTGCAAAAGGCAATTATCATGAGGCTGTAAAGATCATTAAAGAAAAATTCCCGTTCCCTGCAAGTATCGGACATGTATGTCCGCATCCGTGCGAGGACGCATGCAGAAGACAGTATGTTGAGGCATCGATCTCCATTGCATATCTGAAGCGCTTCGCAGGTCTTAAGGATTTGGAAAAAGATACCTGGAAGCCGGAAGTGGCTCCGGAAACAGGAAAGAAAGTTGCCATCATCGGCGGCGGCCCGGCAGGAATGACCGCGGCATACTTCCTGAGGACCTATGGCCATCAGGTGACAGTATATGATGCAATGCCGAATATGGGCGGAATGATCCGCTACGGAATTCCGGAATACCGTCTTCCGAAGAAGATCGTTGATCGGGAAGTCAAAGAGATAGAAGATCTCGGAGTGGAACTGAAGAATAATGTTAAGATCGGAAAAGATATATCCCTGGATGAGATCCGTAAAACAGCGGATGCAACGATCCTTGCGATCGGCTGCTGGACCAGTACCAATGTCGGCTGCCCGGGTGAAGATGCGGAGGGTGTTTTAGGAGGCATCGATTTCCTTAGACAGAACATTTTAGGGAATCCATATGATATTGAAGGAAAGAACGTTGCTATTGTCGGCGGTGGAAATACCGCAATGGATGCCTGCAGAAGTGCAGTGCGTCTAGGCGCTGAAAATGTATATGTCATTTACCGTCGTACCAGAAACGAGATGCCGGCAGATGATGAAGAAATTGAAGAGGCAATCGAGGAAGGCGTACAGTTCAAATTCCTGACAAACCCGGCAGAGATCATTTCTGAAGGCGGTCATGTCAAAGAAATCAAACTGCAGGTTATGGAGCTTGGAGAACCGGACGCAAGCGGCAGAAGAAAACCGGTTCCGGTTGAAGGCAAGTTTGAGACCCTCGAGGTTGATAACGTGATCGCTGCAATCGGACAGAAGGTCAATCTCGAAGGAATTGAGGTTGAACTGACAAACAGAGGCGTGATCTCAGCAGATGAGAATACCTTCCGTACAAATCTCGAAGGCGTTTTCGCAGTGGGTGATGCCATTAAGACCGGAGACCGTATCGCAATTGCTGCGATCGGAACAGCAAATAAAGCGGCGGATGTTGTTGACAGCTATCTGAAAGGGGAATTGGTTCCATACAGAAAGCCGTATTATTCCGAACGTGATCTGGATGTTGTGAAAGAAGAGCTTTCACAGAAAGAAAAGAAGGCAAGAGTCAAAGTCCCGAAACGCCCGGCAGAAGAGAGAAAACATGACTTCAATGATATCGTGATCGAACTCAGCGAAGAGGAAGTGATGGCTGAGGCTTCGAGATGTTTAGAGTGCGGCTGCCATGACTTCCATGACTGCACTCTGATCGAATGTGCGAACTGCATGGAGATCTGCCCGTCCAGACTGAAGGGCGAGAAGCATCCGGGCTTTGTGGAGACAAAACTGGTCACGATCGAGCGGAACCAGAATAAGTGCGTTCTCTGCAATCTCTGTGTACGTACCTGCGATGAAGTTGCAAAGAAGGGCATTCTCGGACTGGTCGGAAGAGGATTTACGACGGTGATCAAACCAGAGTTCAATGATCCGGCCACGATCGCAGGCTGCAAAGACTGCCATAAGTGCTTTGACATCTGCCCGACAGGAGCATTGAAATTACTCTCGTAAACGGGTATAATGCTTTGGTCTTTCCTCTGGAAGACAGACAAAATCTGGAAATGAGACTATTTTATGACTAACAGACGAAAACACTTGAGAATCATTACGGCTTTGCTTACCGTATTTATTGCTTTCAGCCTTTTCTTTGCCGCAGAACTGCCGCTTCAGACAAGGGCTGATGAAGCAACAGAAATCTGGACCTATAAAGATCTGCTGAAAATAGCGGACGATCCGGCTGGCTCATATAAGCTGATGGCGGATATTGACCTGAAGGGGAAAATCTGGACTCCGGTGGATTTCAGCGGAACTTTTGACGGTGACGGACATGCAATCTTAAATGCAAGCATCAATCAGACCGGGGCGGGCACTAACAAAGTGTACGACGGCAATATGAAGTCTTATGACACTTACTTCTCCGGCTTCTTTTCCTCGCTGAAGGATTCGACGGTAAAGAATACGAAGTTTCTGGGAGTGGAGGTCTCCGTTGATACGAGTGATCCGACCTTCGCAGGCGGGATCGCCGGCTATATGGAAAACAGCACGATTGAGAACTGTACTTTATATGGCAAGGTGACACTTTATACGTCAGGGAAGGCCTTTGGAGTCGGCGGAATTGCAGGCTTTGGAAATGGTTCCATTACTGCAAGCAGTTCTGACATGACCCTGGTCTGCGTAGATAAAGACCGCAGCAATAAAGATGAACAGTTTTTAGGCGGGGCTTATGCTGCCGGCTATATTGATCTTACAGATAATACCATTCAGCTCGACGGCTATGATTCCGATCATGGTTATGTTCATGACGGCGGTCTTGTCGGAATGTATATTCTGTATCCGGAAGGAACAGAGCATGAAGGTGCGATTACCGGGAACACGGTTGCCGGACAGATCACTTTCTTTGAGGATAATGAAGACCGCAGAGCATATTGTGAAGCTTATATCGGCGAGGTTATGAACTGGAGCTTTGCAAATGATGAGGCTTTCTCTGATGAAAACTTCACCGGGACAGAAGTCGACGATTATGACACCGTCCTTCTTCCTCATAATTGTACGGATCCGAAATTTGAGCAGACTGCAGCTGCGTCCACAGAGACTGAAAACGGATATACCGAGTACCGTTGTGCGACCTGCGGATACAGCTATAAGGCGGATTTCCTTCCTGTTATCGGAAATTATGTGGATCCGGAGGAGATCAACAACAATCTGACTCCGACTGCAAAGGCATCCGGACAGACTTCTTCCGGCAAAAGCTGGCTGATCATTGTCATTATTGTGGTCGTATTGATCATCATTGCTGCAATCTTCCTTTTAATGAAAAAGAAAAAGGTCGACGAACAGAGATTGGACAAAGCAGCATTAAGGTCCTCAGGAGACAGAAAGAAGGACAAAGACAGTTATAAAGAATCATAATATTTTTATATTGTAATCACTATATACTTGTGATATTGTGATTACATCAATTACACAGAGTAGAAATGCAAGCGTTAAGTGCCGCCGGGACGGGGAGCTGTCCGGAGGACGAAAAATAAGTTGCAGAAGTTATTATTTCATCTATTTGCGTCTTGCCTTTCGCATCCCGCTGTCCTTAAAAACGGATAACGAATCCTCTTTTTGCAGCGGGCAAAAAGAGGATTTTTGTTTCTTGATGGACAAAAGGGGACAATAGTCAAAGGAGAAAGAACTATGAAAAAGAAAATGACTGTCCTTGATATTACGATCTGCGCAGCAATGATCGCGCTGCATATTGTGCTTGATCTTTTCCTTACGATCCGAATCGGAGAATTATATAAGATCACACTGAACACGCTGCCGTTTGTTGTTGTCGGTATGATGTGCGGACCGGCTGAAGGTGCGCTGTCCGGTCTTGTCGGATGCTTTTTAAGCCAGATGTTAGGCCCTTACGGTTTAATGGTCACGACCCCGATCTGGATCATTCCGGGTATGCTTTCCGGTCTCTTTTCAGGTCTTATCTATAAAGCATTTAAACGCAAAACGACCATTCCTGCGATTGCCATTACAGTCTTTGCTGCAGAACTGATCACTACCATCTATAACTGGTTCGGAAGTTATCTCGGTGACGTCATTATCCTGAAAGACATGAAGCTTGAGGTGCTGGTGGCAGCGATCCCGATCCGTCTTGCGAACTGGGCACTTCGCTGCGTCGTCTTTACGATCGTACTTGTTCCGCTTTGCAAGACCCTCTTAAAATCCTGCCCGGCAGGTATCCGTCAGGCCAAACTGAATGCGAAGGCTGCCGCTGAAGCAGCAAGTGCAAGTGCAGAAAGCTAAAAAAGAGACGCCTGTATAAATGGGTGGTAATCATAAAAACAAAAAAAGACGGCCATGGGATTTCTCATGACCGTTTTCTTATGTTATACAAACATCGGGCAGGAAGATTCACCTGCCCGATTATTATAGGTTGATCATTAATCTGAGTAGGTCAGAAAATTCGCAAGGGATGAGAACTGGATAAAGCGTTTGGCAGCAGGAGATGCGATCTCTTCCGGCTGCATTGCTATTCCGATATTGACCGTATGGGCTGGGGTAAGGGAGAGCGGAACAACATTATCTCCCAAAGACTGCAGCCAGATCTTATTCATCAAAGTGACGCCAAGGCCTGCTTCCACCATTGCATAAGCAGCATACGGATCATGTGTACGGTACTTCGTGTTCGGTTTGATCCTTTTATCGTCCAGGAACAGGGAGTTATCGGTTTCCTGACCGGTATAGAATTCGATAAAAGGTTCTTTTTCGAAGTCTTTAATATTAAAAGATGACTTGTGTGCATATGGGCTGTCTTTCGAAACGATCGCCACCAGTTCGTCTTCCAACAGATGGACCCAATGGTATTTTCCTTTTCGTTTACTGATGATGCAGAAATCAGCTGCGTTGTTTTCGATCATTTTAACGAGCTGGGTGGAGGTTCCCTCCACGATACGTACTTCAATATCCGGGAATTTTCTTGTGAAGTCAAAGATCAGCTTTGAGATCTGCGGATAGAAGTTATTGTATGCAGTTCCGATAATGATCTCGCCTTTTTCAAGCCCCTTCAACTGTGATGCCATCTGATTAAGCTGTTCTTCCTGACGGATGATCTTGATGATCGAAGGGAGGAGCTCTTCACATTCTTTTGTCGGAGTAACTCCTGAGTGGGTACGGTTCAGCAGAATAAGATCGGTTTCTTCTTCTAATGCAGAGATTGAACGGCTGACACCGGATGGAGTATAGCCAAGCTCTTCGGCTGCATCAGAAAGGCTGCCGGTCTGAATAGTTTTCAGTAAGATTTTATATTTTTCTGTATCCATATTTTCCTCCTGTCTTTTGTGACAAAACTGCAAAACTATGGTTTATTTCTTTCCTTGACATCAACATAACACTGGCTTGATGAAATGTCAACATATGAAATGACATTTTGCGCAAAATGAAAAATGCAATGATTTGATGCCTGATGTGCAAAAACGAGAGAATACAAAATTTGGTATGATCTTCAGACTGGTAAACACTATATCTTGTGGTTTTTTCGTTGCTTTTCCGGGCGGTTTTTGATACAATTCATTAGATTATGGGTTTCTATAGCCTTTTGGCAGATACTTTAGAAAGAAAAGTGGGGAAATATTATGATCAGTATGATAGTTGCGGCAGATAAAAACTGGGCCATCGGTAACGGCGGGAAACTGCTTACGAATATTCCGGATGACCTTCGTTTCTTCCGCCAGACGACCAGAGACCAGGTCGTGATCATGGGGAGAAAGACAGTGGAAAGCCTTCCAGGCGGACGTCCGCTTCCAAACCGCACAACGATCCTGATCACACGCGATCCGGATTTTAAGATGAATGACGTGGTCATAGCACATAGTGTGGAAGAAGCGCTGGAGGAGGCAAAGAAGTATCATTCCGATATTTATATTGCCGGCGGCGGAGAGATCTACGAACAGATGCTGGATCTCTGTGATGAGGCACTTGTAACTTATATTGATTACTCCTATCAGGCAGATACCTATTTTCCGAATCTTGATAAGAGACCGGAATGGGTGTTGGCTTCGGAGTCTGAAGAGCAGACCCACTTTGACATTGTTTATTATTACAGAACTTATGTAAGACGTAAGGACTTTATCGGCTGATAAGCCTTTTTCAAAGGAATAAGAAAGACAGAAAGGGAAAAGAAATGATCGGAGACAAAAAAGTTCTATACAGCGCGGTTCAGGCAACCGGAAATCTGACGATTGGAAATTACCTTGGAGCTTTAAGAAACTGGGTCAACTTATGTGATGAATATGAATGCTTCTTTGCGGTCGCAAATGAACATTCCATTACGGTCCGTCAGGAGCCGGCAGCACTCAGAAAACATGCAAGAGAGCTTTTGACGTTATATATTGCCGCAGGACTTGATCCGGAGAAAAACTGCCTCTATTACCAGAGTCATGTTCCGGCACATGCAGAGCTTGCATGGATCTTAAACTGCTATACCTACATGGGCGAGCTCAGCCGTATGACACAGTTTAAAGATAAATCCGCAAAGCATGAAGATAACGTAAACGCAGGTCTCTTTACCTACCCGGTCCTGATGGCAGCAGATATCCTCCTGTTCCAGGCGGACTATGTACCGGTTGGAGTGGATCAGAAGCAGCATCTGGAGCTGACCCGAGATATCGCGACCCGCTTCAACAGCATTTACGGAGATGTCTTTACGATTCCTGAGGTCTATCTCGGAAAGACAGGAAGAAAGATTATGTCCCTGCAGGATCCGTCCAAGAAAATGAGTAAATCGGATGAGAATCCGAATGCTTATATCTTAATGATGGATGATAAAGATACCATTATCCGGAAATTCAAGAGAGCGATCACGGATTCGGATACCCAGATCCGCTACTCTGAGGATAAACCGGGTGTTTCCAACCTGATCGATATCTATGCTTCCTGTACCGGAAAGAGCACGGAGGAGATTGAGAAGGAATTTGAAGGTCAGGGCTACGGACAGTTTAAACTTGCTGTCGGAGAAGCAGTTGCTGATGTGCTGACTCCGATCCAGGAACGTTATGCGGACCTGTCCAAGAACAAGGACTATATCGATGGTATCATTAAAGCCAATACCGAAAAAGCGAACTACTTTGCAAATAAGACCCTAAGGAAAGTTCAGAAAAAAGTAGGCTTTCCGGATCTGATCAGATAAGGAGAATGAATGGCAAAAAACAACGCAAATACTTATAACGCTGATGCGATCACAATACTTGAAGGGCTCGAAGCGGTTCGCCGCCGGCCCGGAATGTATATCGGCAGCGTTTCAACAAAAGGTCTGAATCATCTGATCTACGAGATCGTAGACAATGCAGTGGATGAGCATCTTGCCGGCTACTGCACCGATATCTCTATCACCTTAAATGAAGACGGCTCTGTGACTATCGTGGACAACGGTCGTGGAATCCCGGTGGGCATCAATAAAAAGACAGGACTTCCGGCGGTGGAAGTCGTCTTTACGATGCTTCATGCCGGCGGTAAGTTCGGTGATGGAAACTACAAGATCTCCGGAGGTCTGCATGGTGTCGGTGCTTCCGTTGTAAACGCATTAAGCGTCTGGCTGGAAGTCAGCATCAAAAAAGACGGAAAAGTTTACTCCCAGAGATTTGAGAGAGGCATAAAGACCTGCGAGCTTACTGAGACCGGTACCTGCAGAAAGAGTGATTCCGGAACGACAGTTTCCTTCCTTCCGGATGGAGAAATCTTCGAAAAGACCTATTTTAAGGCAGATGCGATCAAAAGCCGTCTGCATGAGACTGCATACTTAAACCCGGGACTGACACTGACTTTTGTGAACAAACGCTTTAATGAAGCAGAAGAAGTGATCTATCACGAGCCGGAAGGCATCGTTGCCTATATCAACGACTTGAATAAAGATAAAGAGGCCGCGGCTCCGGTCGTCTACTTCAGCGGAAAAGAAGAAGGCATCGAACTTGAGGCTGCTTTCCAGTTCACCAATGATTTCCAGGAAAACATCCTCGGGTTCTGCAACAATATCTACACGCAGGAAGGCGGTACCCATATCACCGGCTTCAAGGCACGTTTTACCCAGCTGATCAACTCCTACGCAAGAGAGCTGGGGATCTTAAAAGAAAAAGATGACAATTTTACCGGAGCAGATGCCAGAAACGGCATGACCGCGATCATCGCGATCAAACATCCGGATCCCCGTTTTGAGGGACAGACAAAGACCAAACTCGATAACCCGGATGCACAGAAGATCACGAGCGATATCACCGGCGAACAGTTAGAACGTTACTACGATAAAAATATTGAGATCTTAAAGGCAACGATCGCCTGTGCGGAAAAAAGCGCAAAGATCCGCAAGGCGGAAGAGAAGACGAAGACAAATATGCTTTCCAAGACCAAGTTTGTTATGGAAGGCAACGGAAAACTGGCAAACTGCGAGAGCAGAAAACCGGAGGAGTGTGAAGTCTTTATCGTTGAGGGTGATTCCGCAGGCGGAAGCGCAAAGACTGCAAGAAACAGAAGAACACAGGCCATCCTTCCGATCCGCGGAAAGATCTTAAATGTTGAGAAAGCTTCGATCGATAAGGTGCTGGCAAATGCCGAGATCAAAACGATGATCCAGGCTTTTGGCTGCGGCTTCTCAGAAGGCTATGGAAATGACTTCGATATTTCGAAACTCCGCTACAACAAGATCATCATCATGACGGATGCCGATGTCGACGGAGCGCATATTGCAACGCTTCTGCTTACCTTTTTCTACCGCTTTATGCCGGAACTGATCCAGGCGGGCCATGTCTATCTTGCAACGCCGCCACTGTATAAAGCAATCCCGAAAAAAGGAGAGGAAGAGTATCTTTACGATGACGCGGCACTGGAAAAGTACAGAGCAACGCATAAAGGTGACTTCACTCTGCAGCGGTACAAAGGTCTTGGTGAGATGGACGCAGAGCAGCTTTGGGAGACGACGCTGGATCCGGAAAACCGTGTCCTTAAGAAGGTCGAGATCGATGATGCCCGTATGGCGTCCGAAGTCACGGAAATGCTCATGGGTTCAGATGTAGCGCCGCGTAAGAAGTTCATCCATGATAATGCTACTGTTGCTGAATTAGATGT
Organism: Lachnospiraceae bacterium; assembly: GCA_017511045.1. GTDB lineage: Bacteria > Bacillota > Clostridia > Lachnospirales > Lachnospiraceae > RGIG5612. The sequence continues at coordinate 11,394 of JAFWLM010000088.1, forward strand.
ATAAAGATAAAGAAGGATTGAGAATAATAAATGGCAGAGAAAATCATTAACAGCGAATACTCAGACGTCATGCAGAAGTCCTATATCGACTATGCGATGAGCGTCATTTGCGCTAGAGCCGTTCCGGATGTCCGTGACGGTTTAAAGCCTGTGCAGCGCCGTGTGCTTTATGCAATGAGTCAGTTAGGTTTGCGCAGCGACAGGCCGCATAGAAAATCCGCACGTATCGTCGGCGATGCCATGGGTAAATACCATCCTCATGGCGACTCCTCGATCTATGAGACGCTGGTCGTTATGGAGCAGGACTTCAAAAAAGGAATGCCGCTCGTCGACGGACATGGCAACTTTGGTTCCATCGAAGGCGACAGCGCCGCAGCAATGCGTTATACCGAAGCAAGACTTCAGAAATTCACTCAGGATGTCTATCTGGCTGATCTCGATAAAGATGTCGTAGATTATGTTCCGAACTTTGATGAAACAGAAAAAGAACCGGCCGTTCTTCCGGTGCGTGTTCCGAATGTTCTGATCAACGGAGCAGAGGGAATCGCTGTCGGTATGACGACAAGCATTCCAACGCACAACTTAAATGAAGTGATCGACGCGATGATCGCTTACATGAAGAAAAGTTCGATCACGACTGAAGAACTGATGGAGTATATGCCGGGACCGGATTTTCCGACCGGCGGCATCGTGATCAATAAATCTGATCTGAAAGAGATCTACGAAAGCGGCAGCGGAAAGATCAAGCTGCGCGGAACAGTTGTCCTTGAAAAAGGAAAACGGAAATCCGACCGGGACAAACTTGTCATTACCGAGATCCCATATACCATGATCGGTGCCAACATCGGAAAGTTTATCTTAGATGTCTGTGATCTGGTGGAAAGCAAGAAGACTACGGACATTGTGGATGTTTCCAACGAGTCTTCAAAAGAAGGCACGCGTATCGTTCTCGAACTGAAGAAGGGAGCGGACCCTGTTAAGATCGAGAACATGCTCTATAAAAAGACCAAGCTGGAAGATACCTTCGGCGTCAATATGCTGACGATCGTTGACGGCCGTCCGGAAGTTCTCGGATTAAAAGGAATATTAGGGCACTGCATTGATTTCCAGTACGAGATCAACACCCGGAAATATACAACGCTTCTTTCTAAAGATAAGGAACAGAAGGAAATCAAGGAAGGTTTGATCAAAGCCTGCGATATCATTGATCTGATCATCGAAGTGATCCGCGGCTCCAGGAGCATTTCACAGGCAAGAGCCTGCCTGACCCATGGAGAGACAAAGGATATCAACTTCAAGAGCGATGCTTCGAAGAAAGCAGCTGCAAAGCTCTGCTTCACAGAAAAACAGGCGCAGGCGATCTTAGACCTCCGTCTGGCAAAACTGATCGGCCTTGAGATCGAGCAGCTGAATGAAGAGTATCAGAAGCTGATCAAAGAGATCGCAGAATTTGAGAAGATCCTCGCGGAAAAATCTGCGATGAAAAAGGTGATCATCAAAGATCTTGAAGCAATCAAAAAAGAATACGGCTATGAAAGAAAAACAGAGATCCGCGATGCGGAAGCAGCTGTATACGAAGAAGAAAAAGTGAAGGAGCAGGAAGTTGTCTTCCTGATGGACCGCTTCGGTTATGCAAAGATCATCGAGCCGGCTGCATATGAGCGGAATGTGGAGACCTTGGACAGCGAAAACAAATATGTTATGCGCTGCATGAATACGGACCGCATCTGCATCTTTACCCAGACGGGTATGGTGCACCAGCTCAAAGTATTAAAGGTTCCGATGAAAAAGCCAAAGGATAAAGGCATTCCGATCGACAACCTCTGCAACTATACCAGCGCGAAGGAAGATATCATCCAGATCTGTCCGCTCGGACAGCTCAAGATGCATATGATGCTCTTTACGACGAAGAAAGGTATGATGAAATTCGTAGATGCATCCGAATTTGATATCTCCCGTCTTTCAGCAGCCGCAACCAAACTCGCTGACGGAGATGAAGTCATCAGTATCGACCTCTTTGATGCGACAAAGCAGAAGGTCTATGATGGTGATGACAATGAAGAAGAGATGGATGTAGCGATCACCGGAGGCTTTGATGACGGCATCAGCGACTACATCGATCCGGAAGATGACCAGCTGACCTTTGAGTTCATCGATATCAATGACGGAAGCTCGAGCCTCGAGAACTTAGAAGATGATGAGGAGGCTTCAGGAGGTGATGCAAAGGCAGAGCCGAAAGAGAAGTTCGTGACCAGCAAGATGGTCGTCCTTCAGACGAAAGAAGGCGTTTTCCTCCGCTTCAAGCTGAGTGAGGTTCCGGAAAAACACAAAGGCGCGGTCGGTGTCCGTGGAATCAAACTCGGAAAAGATGACGAGATCGATAAGGTCTATATCGTCGGCTTTGGAGATAAGACGGCAGTGAAGTATCACAATAAAGATGTCGAGCTTATGAAACTGAAGCTTGCAAAACGTGATACAAAGGGAACGAAACTCCGCCTGTAAAAAGCATTGCTGATATTGTTATTTTTCAAACAAGGCTTGCGAATTAAGCATTCGGGGATTATTATGTAGACTATTATTGCTGAATGGGAATGACAAAAGGAAAACCACAGAAAAGAGGGATCAATATGGATAAGAGATTAAAAGTCGGCGTTTTAGGCGCAACAGGAATGGTTGGACAGCGTTTTGTAACGCTTTTGGAAGGTCATCCGTGGTTTGAAGTTGTTCTTCTTGCAGCTTCAGAAAGAAGTGCGGGAAAGACCTATGAAGAGGCTGTCGGAAAAAGATGGAAAATGGCAGCTCCGATGCCGGAACGTCTGAAAAATGTAGTTGTTAAGAATATCAATGATATCGAAGAAAATGCTAAGGAAGTGGACTTTTGCTTCAGCGCAGTCGATATGACAAAAGAAGAGATCCGTGCATTTGAAGATGCTTATGCAAAGACAGAGACTCCTGTCGTCTCCAATAACTCTGCACATCGCTGGACACCGGATGTACCGATGGTCATTCCGGAGATCAATCCGCAGCACTTAGATGTCATTCAATATCAGAAAAAACGTCTTGGAACCACCCGCGGTTTCGTTGCAGTAAAACCGAACTGCTCGATCCAGAGCTATACACCAGCACTTGAAGCATTAAAGGAATTCGGACCGAAGGAAGTTGCTGTCTGCACATATCAGGCAATCTCCGGTGCCGGAAAGACTTTCGCTGACTGGCCGGAAATGGTTGAGAATGTAATTCCGTACATCGGCGGTGAGGAAGAAAAAAGTGAACTTGAGCCGCTTCGTGTCTGGGGCGAAGTTGATCCGGAAAAGGGCGAGATCGTTCCTGCAAAGGCTCCGCTGATCACAGCACAGTGTCTGCGTGTTGCTGTTCAGGACGGACATACCGCAGCTGTTTTTGTAAACTTCGAAAAGAAGCCGACCAAAGAAGAGATCCTGGAAAGATGGAAAGCATTTAAAGGCGCACCGCAGGAACTTGATCTTCCGAGTGCACCGAAGCAGTTTATCCAGTACTTCGAAGAGGACAACCGTCCGCAGCCGAAACTGGACAGAGATTATGAGAAGGGTATGGGCGTAAGCCTCGGCCGTCTCCGCGAAGATACCTTATTTGATTATAAGTTCGTGGGTCTTTCCCACAACACCGTCCGCGGTGCGGCAGGCGGAGCGATCCTTCTTGCAGAACTTTTAACAGCAAAGGGATTTATTGAGGCAAAATAAAAAGCAATTAAAATAACTAACATCAGCTCCTGAATATTTCGGGAGCTGATTCAGCGATTGAGGTGACACACATGAAAATCAGAACAAGATATGCACCAAGCCCAACCGGCAGAATGCATGTAGGAAACTTAAGAACCGCGTTGTATGAATATCTGATCGCCCGTCATGAAGGCGGCGACTTTATCCTTCGTATTGAGGATACGGATCAGGAACGTTTCTTTGAGGGAGCGTTGGAAATCATTTACCACACCCTGGAAGAGACAGGCCTTGATTATGATGAAGGGCCGGATAAACCGGGCGACTGTGGTCCTTATGTGCAGTCTGAGCGTGTGGAAGCCGGGATCTATATGGATTACGCGAAGCAGCTGGTCGAAAAAGGAGAAGCCTATTACTGCTTCTGCACAAAAGAGCGTCTTGAGTCTTTAAAACAGACCATCGCAGGCAAAGAGATCATGCTCTATGATAAGCACTGCCTCCATCTTCCAAAAGAAGAAGTCGAGGCAAAGCTTGCCGCTGGAGAGCCGTTTGTTATCCGTCAGAATATCCCGAATGAAGGAACGACCTCTTTCTTTGATGATATTTACGGCGAGATCACAGTCGATAATGCAGAGCTGGATGATATGATCCTGATCAAGTCCGACGGATATCCGACCTACAACTTTGCAAATGTTGTAGATGATCATCTGATGGGCATCACACATGTAGTAAGAGGAAATGAGTATCTTTCCTCCACACCGAAATATATCCGCCTGTATGATGCATTCGGCTGGGAACCGCCGGTATTTGTACACCTTCCGCTGATCACGGATGAAGAGCACCATAAGCTGAGCAAACGCTCCGGCCATTCTTCCTTCGAAGATTTAGTTGAACAGGGATTCCTGCCGGAGGCGATCATTAACTTTGTTGCCCTCCTCGGCTGGAGCCCGGAAGGAACGGAGGAGATCTTCTCTTTGAAACAGCTGATCGAAGCATTTGACTATAAACGTGTCAATAAATCGCCTGCAGTCTTTGATATGGTTAAGCTTCGCTGGATGAACGGCGAGTATATCAAGAATATGGACTTTGAAGCATATAAAAAATATGCGCTTCCATATGTGGATCAGGCAGTGAAAAGGAATGTTGATAAGGACAAGATCTTAGAACTGATGAAAACACGTATCGAAGTATTCCCGGATATTCCTGAAAAGATCGATTTCTTTGATGAACTTCCGGAGTATGATGTTGCGATGTATACCCACAAGAAGATGAAGACCAATTCCGAGATCGCGCTTGAAGTCTTAAAAGAGACACTCCCGATCTTAGAAGCGCAGGAGGATTATTCTTTGGATGCGCTGCATGATCTGATCATGAAATACATCGGAGAGAAAGGCGTTAAGAACGGTGTCGTTCTCTGGCCGCTTCGTACTGCAGTTTCCGGAAAACAGTCAACTCCGGGCGGTGCATTCGAAATCATGGAGATCCTCGGAAAAGAGGAGTCGCTTGCAAGGATCCGCAAAGGAATTGAAAAACTCGAAGCTTAAAGCCTGAAAAAGGAGAAAACCATGCAGGAAGAGCGGGGATTGATTCATATTTATACCGGTGAGGGAAAAGGAAAAACGACGGCCGGACTCGGACTTTGCCTGAGGGCAGCAGGCAGTGGAATGAAGGTCCTGATCGCGAGATTCTTAAAGACCAACGATTCTGCAGAACTGGATGCGCTGGCAAAGTTTGAAAATGTCGATCTCATTGCAAATCGAAAGTCGTTCGGCTTTTCAAAAACCTGGAAAAATGATCCGGATAGAAAAGGGCAGGCGGAAGAGTATTACAGTGCGATGTTGGATGAGGCCCTTTCAAAGGCCGTTGAGGGAGACTACGATCTTTTGCTCTTAGATGAGATCATCGCTTCTGTCAGGCTTGAAGTTGTAGATACAGAGAAACTGTTAGCATTTTTAAAGAACAAACCAGAAAAGCTGGAAGTCATCATGACCGGGCGCAATCCAATTCCGGAGCTCATTGAATTGGCGGATTATGTTTCTGAAATCAAAAAAGTGAAACATCCGTTTGATCAGGGAATCCTTGCCCGAAAAGGAATTGAATACTAAAGTGCTTTCTTTAAAAAACAGTCCAGAAATCTTGAAGGGGCTGTTTTTTTATTTCCAATTTTTTCCGAATAATAGATTTTCAGACTTTCTGAAGCACGTGTCATTGCGACATAAAGGATACGGCGTTCCTCTTCAAGGGCTTCTTTTGTATAGGTCTTTTTGGCAGGGAGGATCCCTTCGTTGACATCCGGAAGATAGACATGACGGAATTCGAGTCCTTTTGCAGCATGGATCGTAAGGGGCTGCACTTCAGAGATCCCATACTGTCTGATCTCATCCAGGATCAGAGGAAAATCCGTCGATCGCCGGCAGAGGATCGCGATCTCATTCGGCAAAGCTCCGTTTCTCAGCTGGACGCAGATGTCTTTGGCGATGGATGCATATTCCGAACGCTGATCTTTGCATTTTCGAATCTGCACGATTCCAAAAGAACTCTTATGAAGGCTTTCCATTTTCTTGGGGATCCGTCCTTTATTCTGTGTGATGATCTTATGGGCGCAGTTTAAGACCGGTGCAGGGCAGCGGTAACTTTTGATCAGTTTGATCAGAGCGGCCGCCGGATAATCAGACAGGAATCTGCGCATGACCTTAGGCGATGCGCCGCGAAATGCATAAATGCTCTGGTCATCATCCCCGACAGCGAATAGATTGTCCTCAGGGGATGCCAGAATGCGGATGATCTGATACTGCAGGAGATTGATATCCTGAAACTCATCCACAAGGATATATTGAAAACGTTTTTGCCAATAACTGCGGATATCGGCTCTTTCTGAAAGCAGTTTCAGGCACAGGGAAAGCATATCATCAAAGTCGATCAGCTTTTGGCCGGCCAGAGCAGAAGCATAGGCTTCATAAAGTCTTCGGAATTCGGGCGGTGTAACGACCGACGAGAGGAAGCTTTCCGCCTGCTTTCCTCCAGATTTTACTTTACTGATCTCATTGATCAGAGCAGATGTGAACTCAAACGCATCCTCATATTCGATCTGAAGACGATCGGCCGCTGCTAAAAGGATCTTTTCTTTCTCCTCCTCCGAAATGATATTTGCAGATGAAAGACCGTAGGCCTGCTTCAGGATCATAAAAAAGATACTGTGAAAGGTTCCGAAAAAAGGCGTTCCTTTTCCGGGCATGATTTTTAAAAAGCGCCGCTTCATGTTTTCTGCCGCCTTTCTTGAGAAGGTGACGGCTAAGATGGATGCGGCAGGAACCTTTTTCTGTTCGATCAGATAACAGATGCGGCTTACGATCACTGCAGTTTTTCCGGATCCGGGGCCGGCCACGACCAGTGCAGGACCATTTGTATGGTGAATCGCCTGTATCTGTGCTTCGTTGTATCTCATGTTCTTAACTCTTTTTCTTTTTTATGCCTTTTAATGCATTTTATACGAGCAAAACGTAGACAGCAAGCGCCTTAATGTCTTGCTTTTAAGGGCCCCGGCATATTATAATATTTTAGTTATTGTTTTGGCATAAAAGAGGGTATGAGGAGAGATTATAATGAAGCGATTTATTCTGCCGATCTGTTTATTTGCAGCCATCATCATCATGGTTGTGGTATTGGCGCTTCGGGGGAAAAAAGAAGAGCCGGTTCCGGAATCGGAACCGACGACAACGACAACAGAAGCAGAGACCTTTCCTGACTGGTATACAGGGAATCTGAACCGTCTGACGGGAATCATGGATCTTCCGGATGAAGCAGTCGGAAAGCGCCCGGTTGCAGTTATGATCAATAATATCAGCGATGCGATGCCGCAGTATGGAATTGAGGCAGCTGATATCATGTTTGAGATGCCTGTGGAATGGGACCTTACCCGTATGATGGCGATCTACCCGGACTATCTGGCACTTCCGGATATCTGTTCGATCCGGAGCTGCAGGTATTATTTCCCTGCAGTTGCCTCCGCTTTTGACAGCGTTTATGTTCATTGGGGACTGGATGACTCGATTGCCGATTATTTTTATTCTCTGGATATCGACCGCTACGATCTGGATGCTGAGATGTATCTGGACACGCTGGCAGGAAGAGATCAGGACCGTCTGGATCAGGGATATGCCTGGGAACATACCTCCTTTATGCATGGAGATGTGCTGCCGCAGTACCTGTCAGATGACGGCGTGGATATGAATATCAATCCGGACAGAGCCGGTGCGGCATTCAACTTTACAACGAGTGAAGAGCCGATCAGTCCGTCGACGGAAGCCTGCACCCGGGTGGATATCTTCTTCGGCAATCAGTGGGCACATTTTGATTATGATCCGGAAACAAAAACCTATAAAAAGCTGAACAATGGAGAGCCCCAAATCGACCAGCATACAGGAAACCAGCTTTCCTTCACCAATGTATTTGTACTCGAAACGGATATCTGGATCCGCGAAGATGGATATCATAAAGGCATTGACTGGAACGGAGGAGACTGGACGAAAGGCTACTATATCTCCAACGGCTATGCAAAACCGATCACCTGGTCTAAGGCTGACGAGTATTCCATGATCAAATTCTGGAATGAAGATGGAAGTGAAGTGGAAGTCAATAAAGGAAAATCCTATATCGCTTTCACCTATTTTGATTCTGTGGAACTCAACAGTTCTTATGTGGATGAAAACCAGGATTGGTAAGATGTAGAAAACAGCGTTTTGAATCTTTTGACGGTTCAGGAACAATTACTATCAGACATAGAAAGAAGGACATTATGAACAAAGAACAGATCACAGAGAAATTACAGAAATATGATCAGATGCAGCTCTTAAGATTTTTCGACGAACTGCCGGAGGAAGAGCAGCAGGGGCTGCTGGGGGAAATCGCCCGTATTGATTTTGATATGATCGATATTCATCATAAAAGCGAAAGCGCTGGCGCGATCACTCCGCTTGGTGCAATGACCTTAGATGAGATCGCAGCAAAGAAAGAAGAACTTACGAATGCCGGCCTTCAGGCAATTAAAGAATGCAAGGCGGCTGCTGTTCTTTTAGCTGGAGGACAGGGAACACGCTTAGGTTTGGACGGCCCGAAAGGAACCCTGAATGTCGGAGAGACGAGAGAGCTTTACATCTTCCAGTGTCTGGTAGAGACCCTGCTGAAGGTTAAAGAGGCCGCTGGTGCCTGGGTCCCGCTTTTGGTCATGACTTCCGATAAGAACGATGAGGCGACCAGAGCCTTCTTCGAAGAACATAACTATTTTGGCTATAACAAAGACTATGTCTTCTTCTTTGTTCAGGAGATGGCACCTTCCACAGACTTTGACGGAAAAGTATACCTTGAAGAGAAGAATCACATTTCTCTTTCTCCGAATGGAAACGGCGGATGGTTCATTTCTCTTAAAAAGGCAGGTCTTTTAGAGAAGATCAAGGCGATGGGCGTTGAATGGCTCAATGTGTTTGCAGTTGATAATGTCCTCCAGAAAATGGTGGATCCGGCCTTCCTCGGCGCAACGATCCTTTCCGGACAGCCGATCGGTGCAAAGGTCGTACGCAAAAATGCTCCGGATGAGAAAGTCGGTGTTATGTGTCTTAGGGACGGACATCCGTCGATCGTAGAGTATTATGAACTGACGGATGAGATGATGACGGAGAAGAACGAGTCTGGAGAGCTGGCTTATAATTTCGGCGTGATCTTAAACTATCTCTTCCGCGTAAAAGAACTGGAAGAGACTGCGGATAAGAATCTTCCGCTTCATATCGTAAGCAAGAAGATCCCGCATATCGACGAAGCGGGTAATCATATCAAGCCGGAAGAACCGAATGGCTATAAGTTTGAAACACTGGTGCTTGATATGATTCAGATGATGGATGGATGTCTGGTCTTTGAAGTAGACAGAAGCAAAGAATTTGCACCGATCAAAAACATGCATGGTGTTGACTCTTTAGACAGTGCAAGAGAAATGTTAAAGGCAAACGGTGTAGAGCTGTAGGGCATTCAGGCGCAGACATTATAATCATTAAACAGACGGAGCAGATGAATGAAAAAATTACTGGATCTGATAACGGAAGAATTAAAAGAAGCGTTTGCAAAAGCAGGATATCCAAATGATAAAGTAACGGCGACGGTTTCAAACAGACCGGACCTTTGTGAATACCAGTGCAACGGGGCAATGCCTCTTGCAAAGGAAGCGCATAAGGCGCCGCTGCAGATCGCGGAAGAAGTTTGCAGCTTCTTAAAAGACAGCAAGAGTTTTTCTCTGGCGGAAGCAGTAAAGCCGGGATTTATCAACCTGAACATCACAGGGAACTTCCTTTCTGATTATGTCAATCAGATGGCTATTGCAGATAAGTTCGGATATGAAGAAGAGGAGAACCCGGTCAAAGTTCTGGTCGATTATGGCGGACCGAATGTTGCAAAACCGCTTCATATCGGACATCTCCGTGCAGCGATCATCGGAGAGAGCATTAAACGGATCTGCCGCTTTACAGGGCATGAGACCTTAGGCGATGTGCATTTAGGAGACTGGGGGCTTCAGATGGGCCAGATCATTGCCGAGCTGAAAGTTCGCGAGCCGGACCTTCCGTATTTTGATGAGTCCTTTGAAGGAGAGTATCCAAAGGAAGCTCCGTTTACGATCTCGGAACTGGAAGAAATCTATCCGACTGCAAGTAAAAAGTGCAAAACTGAATCGGATACTTATGATGCAGCTTTTGCGGAGGCGGCACATCAGGCAACAGCTGAACTTCAGCATGGAAAGCCCGGCTACCGCGCGATCTGGCAGCATATCATCAATATCTCTGTTGCGGATCTGAAAAAGAATTATGACAATCTGGATGTTCATTTTGATCTCTGGAAAGGGGAGAGCGATGTCCAGAAATATATCCCGGACATGGTAGAAAAGATGAAGGCAGAAGGCTTTGCCTACGAAAGTGAAGGCGCCTTAGTTGTCGATGTTGCAGAAGAGACGGATAAGAAAGAACTGCCGCCGTGCATCATCGTTAAATCTGACGGCGCAACGCTTTACAGTACGACAGACCTTGCGACTTTAGTCGAGCGTATGGAACTCTTTGCTCCGGGGTATGTCATCTATGTTGTTGATAAACGCCAGGGCCTTCATTTTGAACAGGTCTTCCGTACGGCAAGAAAGACAGGTATCGTGCCGGAAGAGGAAAAGCTTTTCTTCCTGGGATTTGGCACAATGAACGGCGTTGACGGAAAACCATATAAGACCAGGGACGGCGGAGTGATGCGTCTTGAGACTCTGATCGCAGAGATCAATGAGGCTGTTCTTGAAAAGATGAAAGAAAACCGCGAGTTTGAAAGCAGTGAAGCGGAAGAGACAGCAAAGATCATCGGCCTTGCAGCCTTGAAATACGGTGACCTTTCCAACCAGGCAACGAAAGATTATATCTTTGATATGGAACGCTTTACTTCCTTTGAAGGTAACACCGGACCATACATTTTATATACGATCGTCCGCATCAAATCGATCCTTTCCAAGTACGGCAAGACACCGTCCGGTAAAGTGGAGTTTACCGGAGAGAAGACGGAAAAGGATCTGATGATGAAACTTACGATGTTCAGCCAGATGATCGATGCGGCATACGAGGAGTGTGCGCCGCATAAGATCTGTTCCTATATCTATGATCTGGCAAACGCGTTTAACAGTTTTTATCATGAAGTGCGTATCCTGACACAGGAAGATGAAGCAAAGAAGGACAGCTACTTAAGCCTGCTTCTTCTGACTCAGAGAGTTCTGGAGCAGTGTATAGAGCTGCTTGGCTTCTCAGCGCCTGAACGCATGTAGTATCGCAAACTTTTTCGCGCGCTATATAACTAATAATACTCAAGAAAGAAAACTATGGATCAGACACATATCAGAAACTTTTGTATCATCGCGCATATCGACCATGGAAAAAGTACTCTGGCAGACCGGATCATTGAAAAGACCGGTGTATTGACGAGCCGTGAAATGCAGTCTCAGGTCCTTGACAACATGGATCTCGAAAGAGAACGTGGTATCACAATCAAATCCCAGACCGTACGTATCATTTACAAGGCGAAGAACGGCGAAGAATACATGCTGAACCTGATCGATACTCCGGGACATGTGGACTTTAACTATGAAGTCTCCAGATCTCTGGCTGCCTGTGACGGAGCAGTCCTTGTCGTGGATGCAGCACAGGGGATCGAGGCGCAGACTTTAGCGAATGTTTATATGGCGATCGATCATGATCTGGAAGTGATCCCGGTCATCAATAAGATCGACCTTCCAAGCGCAGAGCCGCAAAGAGTCATTGAAGAGATCGAAGACGTCATCGGCCTTGAGGCCCAGGATGCTCCTTTGATCTCTGCTAAAAATGACATCAATATCGAAGATGTATTAGAACAGATCGTTGAGAAGATCCCTGCTCCGGACGGAGACCCTAAGTCTCCGCTTCAGGCGCTGATCTTTGATTCTGTTTATGACCAATATAAAGGCGTTATCGTTTTCTGCCGGATCAAGGAAGGAACGATCAAGGTCGGAACCCAGGCGAAGATGATGGCGACCGGCGCTGTCGTGAATGTCGTTGAAGTCGGCTATTTTGGTCCGGGAACCTTTATTCCCTGCGATGAGCTTTCTGCCGGCATGGTCGGCTATTTTACAGCTTCGATCAAGAACGTCCGGGATACCATGGTCGGTGACACGGTGACTGACGCAAAAAATCCATGTGCGGAGCCGCTTCCCGGATATAAAAAAGTCCAGTCTATGGTTTACTGCGGGATGTATCCTGCAGATGGTGCGCATTATGAGGACCTCCGGGATGCTTTGGAAAAACTGCAGCTGAATGACGCGTCGCTCTTTTATGAGCCGGAAACCTCTGTTGCCTTAGGGTTTGGATTCCGCTGCGGATTCTTAGGTCTGCTTCATTTAGAGATCATCGAGGAACGCCTCGAAAGAGAATATAATCTGGACCTTGTTACGACCGCACCATCCGTTATTTATAAGGTGCATAAGACGGATGGAACCGTGATCGATCTTACCAACCCGACCAACCTTCCGGATCCATCGGAGATCGAATATATGGAAGAGCCGATGGTGGAAGCAGAGATCATGGTTACGAGCGAGTTCATCGGTCCGATCATGGAACTCTGTCAGGAACGCCGCGGTGTCTATAAAGAGATCGAATATATCGAAGCGACCCGTGCGATCCTTCGTTATGACCTTCCGTTAAATGAGATCATTTATGATTTCTTTGACGCAATGAAATCCCGTTCAAGAGGATATGCTTCGCTGGACTATGAACTGAAAGGCTACGTACAGAGTAAGCTGGTCAAACTGGATATTTTAGTTAACAGGGAAGAAGTGGATGCACTTTCCTTTATCGTTCATGCGGATACCGCTTATGAGCGCGGAAGGAAGATGTGCGAAAAATTAAAAGAAGAGATTCCGCGCCAGCTCTTTGAGATCCCGATCCAGGCAGCGATTGGCTCAAAGATCATTGCCAGAGAGACCGTAAAAGCGATGCGCAAGGACGTCCTTGCAAAATGCTATGGCGGTGATATCACACGTAAGAAGAAACTTCTTGAAAAACAGAAGGAAGGAAAGAAGCGGATGCGGCAGATCGGAAATGTCGAGATCCCGCAGAAAGCCTTTATGGCTGTTTTGAAGCTGGATGATAAATAAACGAAAATATGATGTAAAGAAAAGGGAGTTCCTGAGGAACTCCCTTTGTTTTATTCTGCGTAGTATTGGATCATGTGATCCGAAAACTCTTTGATGAGGCGGTTCTCATTTTGTTTGTGCCAGACACAGCAAAGCCAGGATTCCGTCGTCAGCGGCGTACGGAAGATCGAATCATCGACATGGTAGCCGAAACGGACGTCACAGACAGCTGTTGCTGAAAAAAATCTGAGGCTCTCTGTTACAGAACGGAAATTCGGAAGCTCGTAGATCTTCTGCGGCTTCCAGTTCTGCGAACTGCTCATGCGGTTTGATACTTCCTCCCACTCTTTGTCAGTCCAGACACCGTAGCTGGTGTTCAGCTGAGGCCTTGAGGCGCAGAGCTCATCAAGCTCTTTGCTGCCGATCACCAGTTTCTTTTTATTCTTGACTTCCCCGGAAATAAACAGGTGAAGATCTTCTTTTGCAAAAGGAGCCACCTCGAAGTCGCCGCCGGATACGATCTGACTGTCGGGGATGATCGCAATGTCTAACTCTTTGGCTTCAATTCCCCGAAGCAGGTCGCTGCTTTTATAATGGTTTCCCATGATGTTGATATTATCGTGGGACTCGGTAAAGGCTAGGATCGGTCCGCTGATCTCTCCCATGTGGTCAATGTATTCAGAAAGGCCGATGTTAAGCGAAGAAGCCATCTGATTGTAGGCTTCTTCAATATGGCGGATCGCGTCTCTGTACAGCACAGCCCAGTCGCTCGCAAGATTAAAGAAGTCCTGTCCGAATTCTGTCAGACGGACGCCGCTTTTCGCACGGATAAAGAGCGGGTGCTTAAGCTCTGCTTCTAACTTTTGAATATGCTGGCTGACTACCTGCGTCGATAAAAATAAACTTTTTGCTGCTGTTGAAATGGAGCCATTTAATGCAGCTGCCACAAAGCAGTCTATCTGGATCTGGTTCATTGTCCGGCCTCCTTGATCGATCGGTGTTCGATGCTCTTAATACTTTCTGCAACATAATCCTTGAATTTCTTGATCGCAGGGTCCGTCGTATAATGCGGGCTGCACATAATGTAGTCCGAATAAACACCAGTCTTTTTCAGTTCGAAATTGCTTTTCGGAAGAAGAGCGGTATTGTCTGTTCCAAACGACAGTCCATTCATAGTGATGACATTCAGATAGGCAGAACCTAAGTCATCACAGATATAAACATTGCGGGGAACAAACCCCATCTTTTCACAGGTGTTCTTTGCCCGCTCGATAACGGCATGGTCGTTAGACTCGCCGGCGGGGACCGTAAAGAAAGGATAGTTTTCCAGATTATTTTCTGAATAATCCATTTTTTTGCTGCACACGAGGCAGATCTCCTGGGTGCAGATGAAGGTATGATCCCAGGCCATTGACATAAATTCCGATGAATACTGGGACGTGAACAGGATATCGACCTTCTTCTCCCGGATCGCTTCTTTTAGTTTCTTTACTGTCATATCGGCAACCATAAAATGATGCTGGGGATACTTTTTCCGGAAGCCTTTCAGGAGCGATTCCGGAATTGCAGGGCAGCCGGCCCACTGGGTCCATGCGATCAGGAACGGAGCTCCGTCTTCTTTTGTTTCATGCGCTTGGAAAAAATCTGCCCCGAGGTCATCTCTCTTAATAAAGAAATCCAGAAGGATCTCCCCTGCTTTTGTGAGCACGGCAGACTGGCCATAGCGGAAGAAAAGGGTATAGCCGACTTCCTCCTCTAAGGTCTTTATATGATTGCTGACCGCCTGCTGGGAGATCATCAGCTCCCTGGCGGTAATGGAAAAGCTTTTCGTTCTTGCAATCGATGTAAAACAATAAACATCTAATTGGTTCATCTTATCAAGTCTCCGCTTGTGATTGCACAATCAATAATTGGAATTGAGTTTTCCCAATATCGGAAAACATTAAAAAAGTACTTCTATTTGTACTTATTCTAGCAAAAACGGATATGAAAATCAAAAATTTCGTTGTGCAGTCACAAGCTTATTCATGTTACCACTCCTGTTTTTTGCTGTGCTAAAGTGCAGTCAGTAAGAAGTCAAAAGTGCTGGAGAGATCCTCACGAAGCAAAAAGCATAAAGGAGCAGACATGAAAACAATCTATGCACAGGCACATCCGGGAAAAGTCGTACTTGCGGAAAAAGAACTGGGACACCCGGGTCCTGGCGAAGTAATGATCAAGGCTGAATACAGTGCCATGAGTCCGGGAACGGAATGCGGACTTCTGCATGAGGCAATCGTACCGCTTCCGACCAACATTGGTTATGCCATGGCCGGCGAAGTTATCGAAGTTGGTGAAGGCGTTACAGAGTTTAAAGCCGGTGACAAAGTAGTCTCTACGGTAGAGCACGCACAGTACATCATCACTTCCGAATTAAACGTTACCTTAGCACCTAAGGACATTGATATGAAGCAGGCAGCGTTCTGGAACCTTTCCATGACAGGAATGTATGCGCTGCGCCAGTCAGGTCTCATGATGGGAGAGCCCTGTATCGTGATGGGGGAAGGATTTGTAGGTTCCGTTACCGCACAGCTCGCAAAACTTGCAGGTGCCTGCCCGGTCATCATTACCGGACATCATGATGAGAAACTTGCGGCTTCCAAGGAAATGGGTATCGACTATGTGGTCAATACCAAGACCGATCCGGAAGGACTCGAAAAACTGATCGCAGAGCTTGGAATTGAGATCCCGGTCATCTTCGAGGCAACTGGCAACAGAAACGCACTGATGCAGGCTGCAAACCTGATCGCAGAACGCGGACGTCTCGTAATGATCTCCCAGGTTCACGGAGAAGCACTCCCACCGATCGATGATCCGATCATGCAGAAGGGAGTAAGCCTCATCGGAACATATGTCAATTCCAGACCATACAAGATGAAGAGAGCAGACCTTGAGATCATCGGTATCTGGCCGCCGGTCATGAACACGAATCTTAAGGCTTACAAGAATAAAGACAGCTGGACCAGTGATGACGACATTAAAGTGTATCTCGATATGGTGAAATACGGAAGACTCAATATCACACCGCTCATCAGCCACAACTTCACTTATGAGCAGATTCCGGAAGCATATGATCAGTATGTATTTCCAAAACCAAGTTCCGATATCACAGGCGGACTGATCAGCTGGTGATCAAAGATTAAATAATGGGCAATTTCTTTAAAAACAACGATTTTAAGACCGATTATAAAAAACGGCCGAATGACGAATACAAAGCTGCGATGGATAAACTCGATGATGCGACCAAGCAGAAGATGAATCGTCAGAGGACCTGGATCCTGGTAGCAGTAGTCGCAGCCGTTTTTGTAGGGATCATCATTCTTGCAGTAACAGGGATCGGGACAAACAAGGCAGAAAGCGCCGGAAATATCCTGGATGGAAGCCGGACACCGCGTATTGCCTGCCTCGGAGATTCTGTAACAGAAGGGCTTACGATCACCGCCTCCGGTGAGGAAATCTGCAGCATGACTTATCCGGAAGCACTGAAAGAAGAGTTGAAAGAGGCACTTAAAATCGAAACCGATGTGAAGAACTACGGCGACAGAGAAGGACTTGCAGAGAACACATCGTACAAAAAAATGAGTGAAGCCGCAGACATCGTGATCCTCCAGTATACGTTTGAGAATTACAAAGCCGGAGAAGATCCGGAAGGTGTTCTGGAAGCGAATATTGAAGGGCTCGTAAATCAGGGCTGTCTCGTATATCTGGTCAACTATCCATATAGTGCTTCAGCCGGAGAGAAAGCTTCAGCGATGGAGGCCAACCAGTATATTGCAAAGGCTGCAAAAGACAAAAGTGTTTTGCTGCTGGATGCAAAGGCGGGATTTGATGGACTGTTAAACCAGGGATATACGGAAGAAGATCTGTACTCGGCGGACGGTATTCATTTAACACAAACCGGTTATGAAGAGCTTGGCAGGTTCATCGCCGGAGGCCTGATCTCAGATGCAGGACTGAATTAAGGTCAATCAGACAGCGTGCTGTCAGAAAGGAGAGTCAAATGGCAGGAAAGTTAACAAAAGTATTACACACGGGAATCAGTGTTTACAACATTGAGGAGTCCATTGAATGGTATGAGAAAGAACTGGATTTCAAGTTAGTTGAAGGACCGTTCTACGCTCCGCCGCTGGATGCAAAGCTTGCGTTCATCGAGTGGAACGGATATCAGATCGAACTCTTTGAGTACAGCTCACCGAAAAAGATTCCGGATGACAGACTGATCCCGAACACCGATCTTCAGACAGTAGGAACAAAGCACGTCGCTTTCGCGATCGACAGCTTTGATGATATCAAAGCAAGATTCCTGAAAGATGGAGTGGAGATCGTACACGAAGTTGCCATGGGAGATGACAAGGTAATGTTTATCCATGACTGCAACGGCGTTCTGATTGAACTGATCCAGAAACCGGAATAAAGAGTTACTTTTACCGGAATGAAAGTTCCGGTCAGATAAAAAGCTTAGGAAGCACAAAGGTGCAAAGAAAAACAGGAGGAAGAAAAATGAAAATCAAGAGAATTTTAGCAGTTGTATTAGCAGCAGCTATGGTCTTTGCTCTGGCAGCATGCGGAAGCTCCGGCGGAGATTCTGCACCGGCAGGTTCCGGCGCAGCAGCAGGCGGCGACAGTGCAGACTTTACATGGAACGGACAGAAAGAAGTATGGGCAATCCTTCCGACAACCGGTGTTCCTGGACTGATGATGCATGCAGATTCCATGGGATGGGTTATGGAGCAGGAAGGCTGGACTTATGTAGCAAAAGATGCAGAAGGAAACCCGGCTAACCAGGTTACTTTCGTTGAAGATGCTATCGCAGCCGGAAACGTTGGTGCTCTTATGATCGCAGCAATGGATACTCCGATGCTGGAAGATGTTTGCGAGCAGGCTAGAAAAGCCGGTATTGCAGTTGACTTCTTAGGAGCAGCTCCGGATTATGAGATCGCTGGCTACATCGCAACCAAATATTCCATCACAGGTATGTATGCTGTAAATGCAGCTGAAGACTGGGTTGAGAAACGTGTTGCTGAAGGCGGCAATATCCCGAAAGGTGCAGATGGAAAATATGAAGTTGCAGTTGACTACTATCTGGATATCACAGACGGTATCTATCGTTCCAACGCAATCGTAGGAACTCTTCAGGATTCAGAGACCTTAACATGTGTTTCCACAACACAGGCATATGGAAACTCCGCACAGCAGGATGCTTATGACAATGCACAGGCAGTTCTTGCAGCACATCCTGACTGCCGTATCTTCATCGCATATGAGCCGGATGAAGCTATGGGCGCAGCTGCAGCAATCGCTGACTATGCAGCACAGAAAGGTTTAAGCCTTGAAGACTTCGCAGTATTCCCATGCTACTCTGAAGATCCGACCTTCCAGGCAGATTATGCAGCAGTTTTAGAGAATCACGCAGCAAACGCAATCAAAGGCTACTCCAGCTATGGCGCAACAGCAACCGAAGAAGAGCAGCAGAAATATGATCCGACCGGAGCAAACGCTTACTCTCCGACAGGTGAAAAACTTGCGATCATCCTCCTTGGTGTCTGCGGCGAAGGCAGCTACACATGGAACTATGGAGAAGCATACTATGATGATATCTCCGCAACAAACGTATTCGGTTTAGACCTGCAGTGGGCAAACGGTGATCCGAACCCATGCGAGCAGTACGAAGTTCCGAATTACCTTTTCTAAGTAACAATCACCCTGCGGGCCCTGAGCGGCCCGCGGGGATAAGCAAACGAAGGCAATGTTGGTTTTCATAAAACAGAGAGGTATGAGTTTATGGCAGAATCAAAAACACCTGCTTTATCTCTGAAAGATATCAGAAAAGTATTTCCGGGCGTTGTGGCACTGGATGGTGTATCGATCGACTTTTATCCCGGAGAGGTTCATGCTCTGATCGGAGAAAACGGAGCGGGAAAATCAACGTTTATTAAAACAATTACAGGTGCTCATGCACCGGATGGCGGAACCATCACGATCGATGGTGAGACCTATAATGCAATGACTCCTGCACTTTCCAGAAAACATGGCGTTGAATGTATTTACCAGGAGTTTAACCTGATCGACGTCTTAAGTGCAGCAGAGAATATCTGTTATGGTGAAAAACTCGGCAGATTTGTCAACCAGAAACAGATGAACAAGATCGCAAAAGATATTTTTGACGATTTTGGAGTGGATATCAATCCGAGAACTTTGGTTCGCGACCTGACACCGGGTCATATGCAGATCGTGGAGATCGCAAAAGCTGTTTCCAAGAAATGCAAAGTGCTCATCTTAGATGAGCCGACAGCACCTCTTTCCTTAGCAGAGGTCGACATCTTATTTAAAATCGTAAATAAGCTTCGTGCCGAAGGTGTTGCAATTATCTTCATCTCTCACAGACTGGATGAGATCTTTGAACTTTCAGACCGGGTATCGATCCTTCGTGACGGTGTCTATATCACCACACTGATGACAAAAGATACCAATCGCGCGGAGTTGATCAAATACATGGTTGGACGTGAAATGACCGCAACCTTCCCGGAACGTCACGCAGAGATCGGCGACGTTGCGCTGGAAGTGGAGAATCTGACAGGTAATAAGGTTAAGAATATTTCCTTCAAGGCACATAAGGGTGAGGTCCTTGGAATAGCGGGACTCGTCGGAGCCGGACGTACCGAGATCATGAAGGTCATTTACGGAGCTGAGAAAAAACAATGGGGAACGGTAAAGGTCAACGGCAAGGAGGTCAATATCAGATCCCCGAAAGATGCCCTTCATAAATACGGCATCTGCCTGATCCCGGAAGACAGGAAGAGGGAAGGCTGCTTCCTTATGGAAACGATATCCTGGAACCTGGTCTATAACGTGCTGGGAGATATTTCCAAAGGCGGATTTGTTAATAAGAAAAAAGAAAAAGAGATCGCGAAGTTCTATGGCGATGCGATGAGGATCAAGGCCCCGAGTCTTGAAAAAACAAAAGTCATGACGCTTTCCGGCGGTAACCAGCAGAAGGTCGTTGTAGGAAAAGCGATGGCAACCCAGTCAGACATCATCATCTTTGATGAGCCTACCAGAGGTATCGACGTAGGTGCGAAGTATGAGATCTACGAGCTCATAAATCAGATGTGTGAAGATGGCAAATGTGTAATCATGGTAACATCGGATATGGAAGAGCTTCTTGGAATGTCAGACAGGATCGTCGTTTTCGGCGAGCGATGTCTGGCAGGAGAACTCGAGAAAGATCAGTTCTCACAGGAGACGATTCTTGATATGGCATCGACCGGTGGTGCCGCTGCAGAATAAAGGAGAAGAGAAATGCAAAAGAAGAAATTTTCAGACTACCTTCAGGAGTACATCATGCTCATCGTGCTCATCGTCCTTCTCATCGCGTTCGGTATCATCTGTCCGATCGTAACGGGACGCCAGTTCCTGAGTATGGCAAACCTGATGAATATTCTTGGACAGAATGCTTACCTCGTGATCGTAGGTATCGGTATCACCTTCATCATGCTTGGCGGTGCCATGGACTTATCAACAGGATACCTGTTATCAACTGTAGGTATTGTAATGGCTTTGGTTGACGGCGGAGATTCCGGCGGAGGAAGTACGATCTTCATCGTGACGGCACTGGTCGGTATTGCACTTTCCGTAGTGCTCTCGGGCTTTAACGGCGTCATGTACGCATGGCTGCAGGTGTTCCCGTTCGTAATCACTCTGGCAACACAGTATATGTTAAACGGTGCGACCTATCTGCTCTCAGGCGGTGTGTCACATACCTACAAAGGGCTTTCCGGTATGTTCAAATTCTTCGGAGGAGCAAATATTCCGTTCTTTGGAAACAGCTTCCTGAAGTCCGGCGTTATCGTTATGATCATCATGGTCGTGATCGGATCATTGATCCTGAATAAGACCCACTTCGGACGTAACGTTTACGCATTAGGTTCCAACCCGGATGCAGTTGCACTTTCCGGTGTATCTGTTGCAAAGATGAGAATCGCAGTTTTCGCACTTGCAGGTCTTTTCTTCGGAATCGCCCAGATCGTTAACATTGGTAAGATCGGTTCTGCAGCAAACTCCATGGGTATCGGAGCTGAGTTTACAGTCATGGCCGGTGCAATGCTCGGCGGCGTCAAGATGGGCGGCGGCGGCGGAAAGATGAGCAACATGGTTGTCGGTGTTCTCATCATCGCAGTCCTGAATCAGGGTATGAACTTCCTGAACATCAACCAGTATTGGCAGTACGTAGCACTTGGTATCGTTCTTCTGGCAGCAGTTACACTTGATACTCTGCAGACAAGAGCCGCTATTAATGCAGCGAAGAAGGTCAGCGGAACACCGCCAAAAGCAGCGCAAGCATAAAGCACAGTACAAAGATAAAGCAAAACATCTTTTTCATAGCTATCCTTATACAATTAGGACGGTCCGGCTCAGCTTGGACCGTCCTTTTACTTTGACATTCGATCGTAAGCAGGTGTAATATGAAATCTGTTATGGATAAAAAGCTGAGGCTCTATCTTCATATTCCTTTCTGCGTCCGCAAGTGTAAGTACTGCGACTTTGTTTCGTTTGCAGGGAAGGAAGAACAGTTCGAAGCGTATGTGGATTCACTGTGTAATGAGATCCGGGTCCGGGGAGAGGTTTATAAAGACCGGGAGATCTCCTCAATTTATATCGGAGGCGGGACCCCGTCGATCCTTCCGGAAGATCTCCTGGAAAGGATCGTAAATGCATTGAATCAAAGTTTTCATATCTCTGGAACAAAAGAGAAGAGAAAGGGCTTTCATCTGCAAAAGAAGATCCGGCCGGTAACGGAGTTTTCCATTGAGTGCAACCCGGGGACCGTTGATAAGAAAAAACTCAAAGCCTATAAAAAGATGGGCATCAACCGGATCAGCTTCGGACTTCAGACCAGTGATCCGGAGGGACTCAAAGCGCTTGGAAGGATCCACAGCTTTGATGATTTTATCGAATCATTTGAGTCCGCAAGAGAAGCAGGCTTTGATAACATCAATGTGGACCTGATGCAGGCGATCCCGGAGCAGACCCTATCCGGGTGGCAGAGAACGCTTGCGCTCCTTACGACCTGGAAACCGGAGCATATCAGCGCCTATTCCCTGATCGTGGAGAAAGGAACCCCGTTCTATGAGATGCAGCAGAAAGGGCAGCTTTCCCTTCCGGATGAAGATACAGAACGTGAGATCTATTACTATACAAAAGAGTTCCTGGAAAAGTGCGGATACCGGCGTTATGAGATCTCAAACTATGCGATACCAGGATTTGAGTGCCGGCACAACATCGGCTACTGGAAACGGGACGATTACCTGGGACTTGGGCTTAATTCTTCGAGCATGGTGGATAATCTCCGCTGGAAAAACACAGAGGATCTGTCCGATTATACTGAAGTGTTTTCCAATCCGTTCTCAGAGGCAGACTTCTTCCGGGGAGATAACGCGCTACTGAAACCGGAAGAGACAGGAAGGCAGGACGTTCCTGTCAGTACGATCATAAAGGATGTGCATCTGCTCAGTCACAAGGAGCAGATGGAAGAATCTATGTTCTTAGGGCTCCGCATGACAGAGGGGATCTCCAAACAGGATTTTTTTGATACTTTCAGGCAGGACTTTGATTATACTTATGGGGAAACTGTGCTAAAACTGAAGGAAAAAGGTCTGCTCAAGGAAGAAGAGGGCAGGGTCTTTTTAACAGATAAGGGTGTGGACATCAGCAATACAGTTCTGGCAGAATTTTTATTGGATCAATAGAGGAAAATGGCAAGCAGGAAACAGGCATTTATAGGAGGAATGAAGGCGGGCATACCGATCGCGCTGGGATACTTTGCAGTGTCCTTTACTTTTGGTATGATGGCGGTCCAGGCAGGGCTTACAGTCTGGCAGTCGACGCTGATCTCGCTTACGAACCTTACCAGCGCCGGTCAGTTCGCTTCCCTGTCGATCATTACCGCGGGCGGCAGCCTCGTAGAACTGGCCTTAAACCAGTTCGTTATCAACCTTCGCTATATGCTGATGAGCTTTTCCGTTTCTCAAAAGCTAGACAGAAGATATCCGTTCTTCCACAAATTCTTTGTGGCATTCGGAATTACGGACGAGATCTACGGAGCCAGCGCATCAAGACCGGGAAAGAACAGTCCCTGGTATCATTACGGCGCGATGGCGCTTGCGATACCGGGATGGACGATCGGAACCTTAGTAGGGGCCGCAGCAGGTGAGATCCTTCCGGCAATCGTAATGAGCGCTTTAAGCGTTGCGATCTATGGTATGTTTCTTGCAATCATCATCCCGCCTGCAAAGAAAAACCATTTTCTGTGGATCGTGATCCTTTCTGCCATGGCCCTTGGCGCGATCTTTAAATATGTTCCGGGTCTAAACAAGATCTCTTCCGGTTTTGTGATCATTATCATCACGGTGCTGGTTTCCGCATTGGCGGCGATCATCCGTCCGATCAGAGAGGAGGATGGCCATGCAGATTAGCATCTATTTATATATCCTCGTGATGGCTGTGGTCACCTATCTGGTCCGTGCAGTGCCGCTTCTCCTTTCGAGAAAGCAGATCACGAATACCTTTATCAAATCATTTCTTTTCTATATGCCGTATGCCTGCCTTGCAGCGATGACCTTCCCGGCGATCTTAGGCGCGACGTCTTATCTGATCTCCGGTATTGTGGGCTTTGTTGCGGCCTGTATCGCAGCATATTTAGAGCGCAGCATGATCACGGTCGCTTTGATCGCGTGTGCGGCTGTTTTTGTCACCGAGCAGATCATCCGCTGGGTGGCGTAGAAGAAACGAAAAAACAAGCGGAATAAAGGTCTGAAAATATTGAAAATAGTGCTTGCAACGGGCATTTCCTTGTGATAAACTAATTCACGCTGTGAAACAGATGGTCCGCTGTTACGAGGCGTTCATGGAACGGCCGATTAAGTATTAAGAACATCGAAATTTTTTAAGGAGGTCACGCACATGAACGAAATTATCAAAAAAATCGAAGACGCTCAGCGTAAAGAAAACGTTGACGAATTCAAAGTTGGAGATACTGTCAGAGTATCTGCAAAAATCAAGGAAGGTAACAGAGAAAGAGTACAGGTATTCGAAGGAACAGTTCTGAAGAGACAGAACGGCGGAATCCGCGAAACCTTTACAGTTAGAAAAATCTCCAACGGTGTTGGCGTAGAAAAGACCTGGCCGCTTCACTCTCCGACGATCGAGAAAATCGAAGTTGTCAGAAGAGGTAAAGTAAGAAGAGCAAAACTGAACTACTTAAGAAACAGAGTAGGAAAGAGCGCAAAGGTCAAAGAAGTTATTCGCTAATCATACTTTTCATTGAATTAAGGGGCTGTCACGAAAGTGGCAGCCTTTTTGCGCGGGGCGTTCATGCGAAGCGAAGCAAGCGATCAATGCGAGGAGTCCAACGGTGGATTTTGACTCCCGTCTGTGGTAAAATATCTGCCATGAATTTTCAATGGTATCCGGGTCATATGACCAAGGCAAAAAGACAAATGCAGGAGGACATGAAGCTCATCGATCTGGTGATCGAGCTTCTTGATGCACGAATTCCGCTCTCGAGCAGGAATCCGGACATTGACAGTATTGCGGGCAGCAAATCCCGCCTTGTCCTTCTGAACAAAGCAGATATGGCAGATGGTGCTGTCACAGAGCAGTGGGAGGCGTACTTTAAGAATCAGGGACTCCATGTCTGTGTGATCAACTCCAAGAACCCGGCGGATGTCAAAAAGATCAATGCCGAGGTGCAGAAAGCCTGTGCGGCAAAGATCGAGCGGGATAAAAGACGCGGGATCAAGAACAGGCCTGTCCGTGCGATGGTCGTAGGCATCCCGAATGTCGGAAAATCGACGTTTATCAACACCTATGCCAGAAAGGCAGCTGCCAAGACTGGGAACAAGCCGGGCGTGACGAAAGGCAAGCAGTGGATCCGCCTGTCAGGCAGTCTTGAACTGCTGGATACTCCCGGTATCCTCTGGCCGAAATTTGAAGACCAGAGCGTGGGATTAAAACTGGCTCTGATCGGCTCCATTAAAGACGAGATTATGAATATCGAAGAGCTTTCGATGGAACTAATCAAAATGCTGGACGAACGCTATCCGGGGCTGCTCAAAGAGTATTACGGACTTGAAACGATCGATTACGACAAATATCCCGGAAAGCCGGAAGTAGCAGAACTGGAAGCTGTTGCACTGGTCAGAGGCGCGTTGATGAAGGGCAGTGAGATCGACTATCTTAAGGCTGCAAATATCATTCTGGAGAACTTCCGGAACGCAAAACTCGGAAAGATCTCATTAGAATCGCCGGCGGATTATGAGGCGGCAGATAATTAAAAAAATGTACAGAAAAGGAACAGAAAATGGCAGGATTTTTTTCAAAACTCTTTAAAAGCGGAAAAGCAATCGATGACGATTTTTATGATGAGGTCGAAGAGACCTTATTTATGGGAGACATGGGCGCAAGCGCAACAGAAGAACTTGTAGAGAATTTAAAGACCCATGTTCTTTTTAAAACTGTAAAAACGCAGGAAGACGCAAAACAGCATGTGATGAACAAGATCAAGGAGATCATGACCGTCCCGGAAGATGCCTATGCATTTGAAAATGAGAAAAGCGTTGTGCTTCTGATCGGCGTAAATGGCGTCGGGAAAACGACGAGCGTCGGAAAACTTGCAAAGATGTATTCTGACAGGGGCAAGAAAGTGATCATGGCCGGCGCGGATACCTTCCGTGCGGCAGCTGCAGAACAGCTTAAGATCTGGTCTGACCGGACGGGATGCTATATGGTTTCTGGAAAAGAAGGCGCAGATCCCGGCTCCGTTATCTATGATGCGACGGCAGCAGCAAAAGCCCGCGGTGCAGACCTTCTGCTCTGTGATACTGCAGGAAGACTTCATAACAAAAAGAACCTGATGAATGAGCTCGGAAAGATCGATAAGATCTTAGCCGGAGAATATGGTGACGCAAGAAGAGAAAACCTGATCGTTTTGGATGCTACGACAGGGCAGAATGCCTTAGAGCAGGCGCGCCAGTTTAAAGAGGTCATGAAGGTGGACGGCATCATTCTGACAAAAATGGATGGAACGGCAAAAGGCGGTATTGCAGTAGCGATCTCTAAAGAGATGGGCGTTCCTGTTCTTTATATGGGATATGGAGAGAAAGCGGAAGACCTTCGCAAGTTTAATGTAGATGATTATGTAGAAGGGCTTTTTGCAGAGGAATAGGATAATGAAGTATAACAATTTTGAAACAATATTTGAAAAAGAGATCGAAGCGCTGGGCAGCAAGGCGCTTCTTTTGAAACACGAGAAGACAGGTGCGAGGGTATTTATCCTGTCAAATGATGATGATAATAAAGTCTTTTATATCGGCTTCCGTACACCGCCCGCAGACGACACCGGCATTGCCCATATCATGGAACATTCCGTTCTCTGTGGCAGCAGAAAGTATCCACTGAAGGATCCGTTTGTGGAACTGGTCAAAGGTTCTTTGAATACCTTCTTAAACGCTATGACTTATCCGGACAAGACGGTTTATCCTGTAGCAAGCAGAAATGCGAAGGATTTTTCCAATTTAATGGATGTTTATCTTGACGCGGTCTTTCATCCTGCGATCTATCAGCATCCGGAGATCATGCGCCAGGAAGGCTGGAGCTACAAGATCGATCAGCCTGACGATCCGATCGAATATAACGGTGTCGTTTATAACGAGATGAAGGGTGCGTTTTCTTCTCCGGAAGGAGTGCTGGAAAGAGAGATCCTGCATTCCCTGTATCCGGACACGTCCTACGGAGTGGAATCCGGAGGGGATCCGGAACACATTCCGGAACTGACATATGAAAACTTTATCGCGTTCCATCAAAAATACTATCATCCGTCCAACAGCTTTATTTATCTATATGGAGATATGGATATCGAAGAACGCCTCGCATTTCTGGACCGTGAGTTTTTAAGCGAATATGACGCCATTGAGGTCGACTCGGAAGTGAAGGTACAGGCACCGTTTGAAACGATGAAGGATGTGAGCCTGGAATATCCGATCTCAGAAAATGAGGAGGAGAGTGAAAACACTTATCTTGCGTATAACCTGGTCTGCGGAGACAATCTGGATGCCCATCAGTATTATGCAATGCAGATGATCCTTTACGCGCTTGTGGAGAACCAGGGGGCGCCGATCCGCGACCGTCTGTTAAAGAGCGGGATCGGAAAAGATATCCTCTCCGGGTATGAGAACGGGATCCGCCAGCCATACTTTAATATCATTGCGAAGAACGCGGAAGCAAAGCAGAAGGAGGAGTTCCTTCAGATCATCCGTGAAGAATTTGAAAAAGCAACAAACGGGGGGCTTAATAAAAAAAGCCTGACGGCGAGCCTGAATCAGCTTGAGTTTAAATATAAAGAGGCAGACTTCGGAGGTTATCCGAAGGGGCTGATCTACGGACTGAATCTTTTAGACAGCTGGATCTATGATGAAACCCAGCCGACGCTTCATATCGACTGTGAAGAGACCTTCCGTTTCTTAAGAGAAAAGATCGAAAGTGATTATTATGAAGAACTCGTCAGGACCTATCTCCTGGACAATGCGCACAGTTCAGTTCTGTGTCTGATCCCGAAGAAAGGACTTACAGCGGAACGGGATGAAGTAACAAAGACAAAACTGGCTGAATTTAAGGCCGGCCTTTCTGAGGAGGAACTGAACCGGCTGATCGAAGAGAGCAGAGCTCTTGCCGCATTTCAGGAAGCTCCGGACAGCAGAGAAGCGATCGAAACGATCCCGTTGCTTGAGCGAAGCGATCTGAAACGGGAATCGGAAGCTTATAAAAACGAAGAACGCGAGATCGCAGGGATCCCTGTCGTTTTCCATGATTATTTTACAAATGGCATCGCCTACATCAATCTGATCTTTGACAGCAATCAGGTGGAACCGGAAAAACTTCCTTATCTCAGCCTCCTGAAATCGATCTTCAGTTTTGTGGACACGGAGAAACACAGTTATTCAGATTTGAATAACGAAGTGAATATTTATACAGGCGGATTATCCTTTGAAACAGGTGCTTACGGCAGCCGGAAAAACAAGGACAAGATCTCCGTGCTTTCGGATATTTCCTTAAAATGTCTGTACGGAAATATGGACAAAGCTCTGGATCTGGTTGAGGAGATCATCGGAAGCAGCAGGTATGATGATGCAGACAGGCTTTACGAGATCATTGCAGAACTTAAAAGCCGGCTGCAGATGACGCTCAACAGTGCAGGGCATGTGGCTGCAGTGTTAAGAGCAAGCTCATACTTTTCGAAAACAGGACAGCTGAAAGAGAGAATTAACGGAATTGAATTCTACAAATTCGTTGAGGAACTAGAACGCGATTATCAGAAACGGAAAGAAGAACTGATCTGTAATATCAAGGAAATCCTTGCCAAGATCCTCCGTCCGGAAGGAATGCTGGTAAGTTTTACCGGAGATGAGGCAGGCTTTGAGCTCTTTGAGAAGCGCTTTGCATCCTTTGCGGAGGTTCTGAGAGCAGCATCAAAAGATACTCCTGCTGACAGTGGGGAACTTCTTCCGCTCAAAGACCGCGGCTACCGATTCATTGATAAGTTGGCCCCTGTCCAAAAGAACGAAGGCTTTAAAACCTCTGCACAGATCCAGTATGTGGCACGTGCCGGCAGATTTGCGGAAGACGGGTCGGAACTTGCAGGAGCCATGCGTGTGTTCCGGACGATCATGAGCTATGACTATCTCTGGTTCAATATCCGTGTGCAGGGCGGTGCTTATGGCTGCATGTGCAACTTCTCTTTAAGCGGGGAGAGCACGTTTGTGACCTACCGCGATCCGAATCTCAGCCGCTCCAATGATATTTTTGAAGGAATTCCGGAATATCTCGAAAACTTTGACGCGGATGACCGCGAAATGACGAAGTACGTGATCGGAACCATGAGCTCCGTTGATACGCCACTGACTCCGGCAGGAAAAGGAAGTCGTGATATGAATGCCTATGTCGCTGATGTCACGATGGAGGAAGCACAGAAGATCCGGTCGGCAACGATCGACTGTACGCAGGAGGATATCCGGAAACTCGCTCCTTATATTAAGCGGGCATTATCGGATGGCAATATCTGCGTTGTCGGTAACGAAAAGAAGATCGAAGAAGAAAAAGAATTATTTAATACGACGCGGAATCTGTTTGAATAAAACAGGATGCAGAAAGAGAACGGAACGGGATGAATGATACAATGATGAACAACATGCAGGTCAAATCCGGATATGCGGCGATCATCGGACGCCCGAATGTTGGAAAATCTACGCTGATGAACCGGATCATCGGCCAGAAGATCGCGATCACGTCGAATAAACCCCAGACGACAAGAAACCGCATTATGACGATCTTTACGGATGAGCGCGGCCAGATCGTTTTTCTGGATACGCCGGGGATCAATCAGGCGAAAAATAAGCTGGGTGAGTATATGCTCGGCGCTGCGCTCCGGACGATCCAGGACGCGGATGTTGTGCTGTGGCTGGTAGAACCTACAAATTATATCGGTAAAGGAGAGCAGTATATCCTTTCAGAACTTAAAAAGATCGATCTTCCGGTCATTCTGGCAATGAACAAGACTGACTCTGTAGAAAAAGATCAGATCCTGGAGTTTATTAATACATACAGTAAAGAGTTTGACTTTGCGGAGATCGTACCTGTCTCTGCAAAAACAGGCGATAATGTGGATACTTTGATGGAACAGATCTTTAAATATCTGCCTTACGGGCCGATGTTCTATGATCCGGATGAGCTTACGGACCAGCCGGTCAAGCAGATCGCTGCGGAAACGATCCGCGAAAAGGCTCTTTATTGTCTGGATGAAGAAGTTCCTCATGGTATCGCAGTCGTGATCGATACTTTCCATGAACGCGAGAGAACAAAGAAACTCGAAGACGGAACTGTTCTGAAAGAGCCGATCATCGATATCGAGGCAACGATCGTTTGTGAGAAAGATTCCCATAAGGGGATCGTTATCGGAAAGAAAGGGGCCATGCTGAAAAAGATCGGCATTCTTGCCCGAAAAGACATTGAAAAGTTGACAGAGTGTAAAGTAAATTTGAAACTCTGGGTCAAAGTCCGCAAAGAATGGCGCGACTCTGATAGCCAGCTTCGTAATTTCGGTTACGACAGCCGGGAAGTATAGAAACGTCCGGCGTTTGTCGTTTCACAGAACAATGACCCGGGCCGGCGTAATTAATCAATATTAGTATTATGAACACGATCACAGTGCGGGGCATGGTCATTTCCTCCATGCCGATAGGAGAATATGACAGAAGGCTTGAGATCCTGACAGACAGCCTTGGGAGGATCTCTGCGTTTGCGCGCGGTGCCAGAAAACCATCCTCTGCATTGGTATCGGCAAGCCGTGTCTTTGCGTTTGGGGAATTTGACCTGTATGAAGGCCGCAATTCTTACAGCGTTAATGCTGCAAGGATATCCAACTATTTTGAGGAACTTGCCTCTGATGTCGAGAAGAATCTCTATGGTTTTTATTTTCTGGAACTCGTCTCCTTCTTTACAAGAGAGGGGCTGGATGCAACAGAAAGCTTAAAACTCCTTTATCAAAGCCTTAGGGCTTTAAGCGTAAAAAGCCTTTCCCATCCCCTTGTCAGAGCCATATTTGAACTTAAAATGCTTGAGATCAATGGTATCTGTCCTTCCATCGAGGATATCAAGGCACGCTATGATCTTGACCAGTCTGCATTTTATGCCGCAGACTTTGTAAAACAGAGTCCCGTGGAGAAACTCTATACCTTTACGCTGACAGAGCCGGTCATGAAACAGTTTGCTGATCTTAGCTCCAATCTGTTAAGGAGAGTCGTAGACAAACGCTTTAAATCCCTCGAAATGCTGGAGGAGATCCTGTAAATCAGCCTTCTGCTGAAACGATCTGAAAATCATACGATTTTCGGCGAATTATCTGCAAATTCATCTTGCTACATTCTATATATTCAAGTAAAATTTAAAAGTTAACATTCGGTGCAATCCAACGGCAGGGAAGCTGCCGCAAGCCAGCATCGAAAAATAAGGACCCGTGTCAGTATCCTCCGCGGAAAGCAGGCAGATGTATGACACAGAAATGGAGAACAACATGGAAAAAACAATGGACAAAATCGTAGCATTATGTAAGGCAAGAGGATTTATCTTCCCCGGCTCTGAGATTTACGGCGGACTTGCAAACACCTGGGATTATGGAAACTTGGGTGTTGAGCTGAAGAACAATGTGAAAAGAGCATGGTGGCAGAAATTCGTGCAGGAAAGCCCGTACAATGTCGGTGTAGACTGCGCGATCCTGATGAACCCGAGAACCTGGGAAGCATCTGGTCATATCGGAAGCTTTTCCGATCCTCTGATGGACTGCCGCGAATGCCACGAAAGATTCCGTGCAGATAAAGTGATTGAAGATTATGCTGCAGAAAAAGGCATTGAACTGGAAGGCTCTGTTGATGGATGGAGCGATGAAAAGATGGAGCAGTTTATTGCGGACAACAAAGTGCCGTGCCCAAGCTGCGGAAAGAGTGATTTTACCCCGATCCGTCACTTTAACCTGATGTTCAAGACCTTCCAGGGTGTTACTGAAGATGCAAAAGATGTTGTTTATTTAAGACCGGAAACAGCACAGGGAATCTTCGTAAACTTCAAAAACGTGCAGAGAGCGTCCAGAAAGAAGATCCCGTTTGGAATCTGCC
Organism: Lachnospiraceae bacterium; assembly: GCA_017511045.1. Classification (GTDB taxonomy): domain Bacteria; phylum Bacillota; class Clostridia; order Lachnospirales; family Lachnospiraceae; genus RGIG5612. The sequence continues at coordinate 43,517 of JAFWLM010000088.1, forward strand.
AGATCGGAAAGTCCTTCCGTAACGAGATCACTCCTGGTAACTTCACCTTCCGTACGCGTGAGTTTGAGCAGATGGAGCTTGAATTCTTCTGCGAGCCGGATACCGACCTTGAGTGGTTTGAGTACTGGAGAAGCTTCTGCATCAAATGGCTGAAAGACCTCGGATTAAAAGATGAGGAGATCCGTCTTCGTGATCATGATCCGGAAGAGCTTTCCTTCTATTCCAAAGCAACGACCGATATCGAGTTTACCTTCCCGTTTGGCTGGGGAGAACTTTGGGGCATTGCAGACAGAACCAATTATGACCTTACACAGCATCAGGAATTCTCCGGCGAGCCGATGGATTACTTTGATGATGAGAAGAAAGAGAAATATATCCCATATGTGATTGAACCGTCACTTGGCGCAGACCGTGTCGTTCTTGCATTCCTTTGCAGCGCATATGATGAGGAAGAGCTTGAAGGCGGCGACGTCCGTACAGTAATGCGCTTCTCACCGGCGCTGGCACCGGTCAAGATCGCCGTGCTTCCGCTTTCCAAGAAGCTGAATGAACAGGCAGAAAAGATCTATGCGCAGCTCAGTAAGTATTACTACTGTGATTTCGACGACAGAGGAACGATCGGTAAGAGATACCGCCGTGAGGATGAGATCGGAACTCCGTACTGCATCACCTATGACTTCGATTCCGAAGAAGACGGATGTGTCACAATTCGTGACAGAGACACGATGCAGCAGGAGCGCGTAGCAATCGCAGACCTTGAAGAATACTTCAGACATAGATTCGAATTTTAAGGACAGAACATGGACAAAGAAGAACTGACTCAAGCCTGCTCGGTAGGGTTTATTGATTATTCCGGAATAAAGATGACTAAGGCAGAGAATGGATATGCGGAAGGCTATATCGATATCCTGCCGCATCACCTGAATCCCGGCGGAGCATTACACGGCGGACTGGTATTTACCATTATGGACACGATTGGAGGCTTCGCAGCAAGAACCCTCGGCGTACTGCCAACCACGCTATGCTCCAATATCAATTATCTGCGTCCGACGACGGGGGTCAAAAGATTAACTGCAAAAGCTACCTGCATCAAACGAGGCAGGAATATTTCCGTAGTACGGATCGACTTGTTGGATGACAATGACGTTTTGGTCGCCAGCGGTGCCAGCAACTATTCAGACCTCTCCGGAAGGGTAGAGGATGAGAGCATCAAGAATCTGGAAACGGACCAGCCGGAGTAAATGCTCTCCGGCTGATCATAAAGCTATGAATAACAAACCGGTTATCATCACACTGATCATCTGCATTTTGATCGCGGCAGCGGGACTGACGTATAGATTTGCAGCGTCTGGCGGAACGCCGGCGGCAGATAGAGATGTCACTGCAGATCTTCCGGTAACAGAGATGGGCGAGTCATTACAGAAACTGTTTCAGGAAAAACAGAATATCACGATCGACTGCCTGGGGGATTCTATCACCTGGGGCATGTATTCCACACCGGAGCTGGAAGAAGCCATTGATAATGGTGAGATATACACCGGATATGATGACGGCGGTCAGATGTTTGATGATTTTGATATCTACGTTTCAAGTGCCTACCAGAGTGAGCCTTCCTACCCGGAGGTACTTGAGAGAGAACTGAACCAAAGACTGAATGCGGCCGGAAAGAACAACAGTGTTACAACGGTAAATGACGGTATCTGCGGAGACTGGATCATGCCGTGGACACATGAACGGATGACCTGCGATCCGGATGTCGTCGTTTTCCTGATGAGCGGAAACAACTTCTACCTGAACGTTCCCCTTAACGGGGCATTTGAGGCAAATCTTGATGCGTTTAGAAAACAGGGGAAGATCGTTTATCTGGCGAACTATCCTCTGTACCCTGACGGACCGCTGATGCAGTATTTTCAAAGCGCAAATGAAGTCATCTCAGAGATGGCAGAGAAGTATCAGCTTCCGCTGATCGATCTGTATACGATGGTCAAAAACAGGGTGGAAGACGGAACATATACCTGGAATGAGCTTTACAGCCCCGACCGGACACATTTATCCGTGAAGGGTTATGAACTGATCGGTACCATGGCCGCAGACGCTCTGTGGGCTGATATAACAAGGTGAAAGAATGATTGGATTAGGAACCATAATCAATACGGCAATGGTCATAGCAGGGGGCATCATCGGCCTTTTGTTTGGCAAGCTGATCCCTGAGAGGGTGCAGAAAGCTCTGCTTCTTTGTAATGGCATCACGGTCATGTTTATTGGTGCCGGAGGAGCACTTTCAAAGATGCTTGTAACGGCGGAAGGAGGCGGCTTTGAAACGCAGCGTGCTCTCCTGATCGTTGTTTCCATGGCACTTGGTACGATCGTCGGTTCGCTGATCGATCTGGAAAAGCAGATCGGCCGCTTCGGTGACTGGCTGAAAAAGAAAACAAAAAGCACGAATGACAACGGTTTTACAGATGCGTTCATCACAGCCTCCTGTACGATCTGTATCGGCGCGATGGCGGTTATCGGTTCCATCAATGATGCGATGTTCCATGACTATTCGATCCTGATCATGAAAGGTATCATCGATATGATCACAATCTGCATTATGACCGTCGCATTAGGAAAGGGAGCGATCTTCTCGGCGATTCCTGTCTTCCTTTTCCAGGGGATAATCACGGTCCTTGCAAAGCTGATCATGCCGATCATGACCGATCTGGCATTAGATGACCTTTCTATGGTCGGAAATATCCTCATTTTCTGCGTCGGATTAAACCTGATCAGGGAGAAAAAGATCCCGGTTGCGAACATGCTGCCGGCTATCATTTTCGCGGTGGCAGCAGCCTTTGTTCCGTGGTTGAATTAGTAAAAACAGAGATCCTTTACCATACTGCCTTGTGAAAGCCTGATTTATCAGGCTTTTTTATATGTTTTGTAAAAAAAAGATTACAAATCCGCCATTTTTGTGGTATACTTTTTCCAACTGAATATAGGTTTAAAGAAAGGAGGGTTTTGTGTTCAAAGTTGGAGATCTGATAGTCTATGGCAACACAGGGGTATGTACGGTAGAAAAGATAGGCAAACCGGATCTGGCCGGAGTTTCGGATGATAAAGATTATTACACATTGGCACCGTATTATTCGAGAAACAGCCGCATTTTTACACCTTGTGATAATGACAAAGTGGTCATGCGACCGGTAATGTCAAAAAAAGAAGCTCAAAAACTGTTAAAGGAAATACCTGAGATTGGTGTTCTTGTGATCAGGGACGAAAAGAAAAGGGAAGAATGCTATAAGGAAACGATGAAGACCTGTGACTGCAGGGAATTTGTAAGCATTCTGAAAACGATCTACAATCGTAAAATGACAAGACTTGCGGAAGGGAAAAAAGTGACCGCAAGCGATGAACGATATTTTAACATGGCAGAGGATAAACTCTTTGGAGAGCTTGCAATTGCTCTGGGAGTGGAAAAGAGCCAGATGAAATCCAAAATGAATGCCCAGGTTTGGGAAGTAAAGTAGTTGTTCGTGAATCGTAATTAAGAAGTATACTGATTCTATAAAGAATTATTAAATCGACAAATATAGATAAAGTGTCCGTTGCATCAAACGGACGCTTTTTTTATAATAAAGTAGATTGGGGAAAGTGGCTGCAGAACAGACCCCGTCACTGCTCTGAAGACAGATTCATATGAGGGGAGTATATAAGCCTGAAGATGTATTTTGACTGATGAGCAAATGCAACTACAGTAATTTTTACTAGTAAGAATTAATTGATGGAGGAAAAATTTATGGCAGACAATGGACAATTTTTCACACTGAAAGAAGTCTTTCAGGGTGAAGAAATCGAGGCCATCTACAGAGTCGCAAGAAAACCTGTAGACAATCAGGAAGAGATCGATCTTTCTCAGGCTGAAGATCCGATGGCAAGAATGGGACAGGGCTTCTGCCCGGCATTCAATCAGAGAACTTATGAAGCTGCTCCTGGCATCATTTGCCACCAGGACGTAGAAGTTGTTTTAAGAGACGGCTGCAAGATCTACACAGATCTCTTCATGCCGAAGAACCTGACAGAGAAGATCCCTTGCATCGTTTCCTGGAGCTGGTTCGGAAAGAGACCTGGCGATGGAATGAGCGAGTGGCAGATCATGGGTGTTCCGCCACACACAGTTTCTAAACTGGCTAAGTTCGAGTCTTCTGACCCGGCATACTGGTGCTACTATGGATATGCTGTAGCTAACGTAGACGTACGTGGCGCAGGACATTCCGAGGGCAACGTTCATATGTTCACACATCAGGACAGAGAAGACGGATATGATTTCGTTGAGTGGCTTGCACAGCAGGATTGGTGCAATGGCAAGATCGGTATGACAGGTAACTCCGGTGTTGCAATGCATCAGTGGGGTATCGCTTCTGAGTGCCCGCCGCACCTTGCATGCATCGCTCCTTGGGAGAGCACAACAGACCTTTTCGCAGATTCCCTGTATGAAGGCGGAATCCCGGCACTTTCCTTTAACGAGTTCATTGCAGCTCAGGTTACAGGTCTTGGCGGAGTAGACGATCAGGTCGCTATGGCACGTAAATACCCGTTCCGTAACGGATACTGGAATGACAAGGTTGCTGATTTCAAGAAAGTTAGAATTCCTGTATATCAGACAGCAGGCTGGTCACACTTCCACCTTCCGGGCTCTATCAGAGCATACGTACAGTGCAAGTCCAGACTGAAATGGCTCCGTGCGCACAGAGATTTCGAGTGGCCGGATACATATGATCCGCAGAACCTGAAAGATCTTCGTCTGTTCTATGACCGTTATCTGAAAGATATCCACAACGGTTGGGAAATGACTCCGAAGGTAAGACTGGATGTCATGGACGCTATGGATCACGACTATGCAGTAAGACGTCCGGAGAACGAGTTCCCGCTTAAGAGAACGATCTACAAGAAATACTATCTTGACGCTTCTGATCCGGAGAACCTGACAATGCGCGACGAGCCTGTTACAGTTGAATCTTCTGTATCCTATGAAGGTGCAACAAGAGAAGACGGCTACATCGACAGAGTTGAGTTCGATATGACCTTCAATGAGGACACAGAGCTTACAGGTTACATGTGGCTGCGTCTGTGGGTATCCTGCGAAGGCTATGATGATATGGATATGTTCGTCAACATTCAGAAAGCTGACAGCAAGGGCAACTGGATCCCGTGGTTAACTCTGAATGAGCCGCATCCGGGCGCATGGGGCAAGATGAGAGTCTCCCGTCGTGAGCTTGATGAGAAGAAGACAAAGAAATATTGGCCGGTACAGGCACAGCTTCGTGAAGTTAAGCTGAAAGAAGGCGAAGTTGTTCCGGTTGATATCGCAATCGTTCCGTCCAGCCGTATCTGGCACAAAGGACAGAAACTTCGTATCCAGATCGCTGGTAACTACATCCGCGAGGGCTGGTTCGAGCCGCTGTCATGGGATGTTGATAACAAAGGTAAACATGTTATCCATACAGGCGGACAGTATGAGTCCTGGCTTCAGGTTCCGTTCATCCCGACAAAGATCTCTGAGCAGTTCGCTAAACTGGGTATGGAATTCACAGATGACGGTTACGACTATAGATAATTCCGTCGCATAATGTCTCTACAAAGTAGATGACACCGTGTCATGAAAATGACAAAAAGGAATAATTTTGGGCCGGGAGAGGGTGCTCTCCCGACCTGGGGTAAATAAAGTAATACACGGAGGTAATTTTATGAAAAACTTACAGGCTGATGTTGTTATCATCGGAACAGGCCCTGCAGGTCTTGCAGCTTCTGTAGAAGCTTCTGAGGCTGGTTTAAAAGTTATCGCTTTCGAGAAACAGAACGTTTCCGGCGGTGCAGCTAACATGGGTATGGGACCTCTTGGAATCGGAACCCGTCACCAGCAGGATCAGATGGTCGACATCGATGTAGAGCGCGCATTCAAAATGTTCATGGAGTATACTCACTGGAGAGTAGACGCTAACATGGTTAAGAAATATTTCGAAGCTTCTGCAGGCACAATTCAGTGGTTAGAGGACCTTGGCGTTGAATTTGCAGGCGCTTACAAATATTTCCCGAAGTCTGAAGCTACATGGCACATCGTTGCAGTTAACGGCGGAATCGGCCGTAACGGCGGTGCGATCATGAACAAGGCAATGCTTGACAAAGCACAGGAAAACGGAGCTGAGTTCTTCTATGAGACTCCGGCAAAAGAGATCTTAAGAGATGCTGAAGGCAAGATCTGCGGCGTTAATGCTGTTGACAAAGACGGCGAAGAGATCCATGTTGACTGCAAAGCTGTTGTAGTTGCTACAGGCGGTGCAGGCGATTCTCCGGAATATATGAAAGAGCGTATGGGCTACACCTTTGGAAAAGACCTTTTCAACATCGTTATCCCGGGTCTTAAGGGCGAAGGAATCAAGATGGCTATTGCAGCAGGTGCAGCTACCACAGAGATGACAGTAGAGAAGATCTACATTCTGCCAAGTTCTGACATGGGCGTACAGTCCGTTCCGGTTGTATTCATGCAGCCGAACCTTTTAGTAAATGTTCAGGGTAAACGTTTCATCAACGAAGAGCAGATGCAGAATACGACCTTCACAGGAAATGCGATCCAGATCCAGAAGGGCGCGATTGGATTCTCCATCATCGACAGCTCCATCATCAAGACCTACAAGAAGAAAGGCCTTGACGTTGTTAACTTTGTACACCATGTATCTGATATCGATGACTTCGAGCAGGCTTGCCAGGATATCATGAACGATCCGACAAACCCGGACGTTGTTATTGCTGATACTCTGGAAGAACTTGCAGAGAAGTGCGGTATCGATGTGGACAACTTCCTTGAGACTGTTGAAGAGTACAACGATATGTGCGAGAGCCAGGATACTCAGTTCTATAAACCATCCAAGTTCATGAAGCCGATCAAGAAAGGCCCGTTCTATGCAGGTCTCTTCCGTCCGTCAGGATATGGAACACTCGGTGGAATCAAGATCAACGAAAACTGCGAAGTTCTTGATGATGATTGGAACGTAATTCCTGGATTCTATGCAGCAGGAACTGATACATGTACGATTTATGGCGACAGCTACATGTTCTTACTTCCTGGAAACACAATGGGCTATTGTGTAAATACAGGTCGTTTTGCAGGACAGGGCGTTGCTGAATACTGTGAGGAGTAAAAAAGAATGGCTCAGGTTAAATTAACGATCGACGGCCGTCAGGTGATTGCAGATGACAGCAAGAATATCTTAGAGGCAGCTCTTGAAAACGGAATATATATTCCGCATCTTTGCTATCATGAAAACCTGAATCCGAACGGCGGCTGCCGCCTTTGCGTTGTAGAACAAGAAGGCGTAGACGGAGTAGTAACAGCTTGCTCCGTTAAAGTTAAAGAGGGCATGGTCATTAACACGAAAGGTGAGCTTGCGGAAAAACTCCGCAAGCTCGCTTGCGACTTTATGTTTAAGACGCATCCAAGTGAGTGTACCGGATGTCCGAAATATGGTAAATGTCAGTTGGCTTCTATCTCCCAGTATGTTGGAGATACCGGACGTGAGCTCAGAGAGATCAAGATCCGTGCTGCAGCAGATGAGAAGAACCCGCTGATGCTTCACGAAATGTACCGCTGCATCCTTTGCGGACGCTGCGTACGTGCATGTGGCGAACTTCGTGGAGTAGGAGCATTAAAGTTTGCAAAAGTGGACGGCAGAATGCAGGTCGTTATCGATGGCGAAAGCCTTGCGAAAGCTGACTGCAGATTCTGCGGTGCCTGTGTTGAAGTATGTCCGACCGGTTCCATCCGTGATAAAGTCGGCGTATTCCGTGAGGATCTTCCTCGTGAGCAGGCTCTCATTCCATGTCAGGCAGAATGTCCGGCTCATATTGATATTCCGGCTTATCTGCGTGCGATCAACGAGGGCGACTGTGACAAGGCGATTGCGATCATTCGTGAGAGGGTTCCGTTCCCTCACGCTTTAGGACTGGTCTGCAACAATCGTTGCGAAGACGGATGCAAACATAAAGATTTGCTCAGCGCTGTTTCCATCAGAAACATGAAGAGATATGCAGCAGAGCATGACGAGACCCAGAGCTGGAAGGAGAAATACCTTGCAGTTGCTCCGAGAACAGGCAAGAAAGTTGCCGTGATCGGTGCAGGTGGCTGCGGTCTTACCGCTGCTTACTATCTCAACAAGAAAGGTCATGACGTTACGGTATTTGAATCCAAACAGATCCCGGGCGGTCACATGACAAGCGGTATGCCGGAATACAGGATCCCGACCCAGGCTGTCCTGGACGAGATCAAAGTGATCGAAGATTCCGGCGTAAAGATTATCTGCAACTCTCCGGTGAACAACGTCGCTGATCTTAAGAAAGATTATGATGCAGTTTTAGTTGCGATCGGAACAAGTGTTGGAAAGAAACTGATGTATCTTCCGGGTTCAGACCTGCCGCAGGTATATTCCGCACTGGATATCCTTCAGGCATCCCGTCTGAATACACCGATCGACCTTGGCGAGACTGTCAATATCATCGGTGGCGGTAACGTTGCATTCGACGTTGCCGGAACCTGCATCCGCCTTGGCAAGACTGTTAATGTTGTTTGCCTTGAAAAAGATGCGTCCCAGGCTTCTCCGGAAGAGCGCGACCTTGCTTTAGAGGAAGGCGCAAACCTGTTCGACTCCCATTCCAATGAGGCCATCATCGGCGAGAATGGAAAGGTTACAGGTCTTCAGGTTCATAAGATCAACAGCTTCTACTTTGATCCGGACACCAGAGCATTGGTAGAAGATCCGATCCCGGACAGCACATACACGATCCCTTGCGATTCTATCGTATTTGCTGCAGGACAGGTGACCGGCCTTACAGAAGACTTTGGTCTTGCGATCAATAAGTTCGGTTATCCGATCGATCCGGCAACAGAGAAGAGCGGATACAAGACTTCCATCGACGGCGTCTTCACAGCCGGTGACGTTATCACGGGAACCCGCTTCCTGATCGATGCGATCGCAGGCGGACGTGACGTTGCAGAGATTATGGACAAATATTTAGGCGGCGACGGCGTTATCACAGAGAAGCTTGCAGAGCGTGATCCGTCTCCGTACATTGGTAAGATCGAAGGCTTCGCAGACATTCCGAGAAATGAAATGGCTGAGAGAGCAGCAGCTGAAAGAAAAGCGGACTTCGCTCCGGTATCCGAAGGCTTCACCTGCGATCAGGCAAAATGCGAATCCGGCAGATGCCTGCAGTGTGATCTGAGACTCCAGATCGCTCCGCAGAAATTCTGGAACGATTATACCGGCGATGCTGCAGAAGGAGGTGCACAGTAATGAATAAAATGATCGTTTTAAGTTGCGTTAAAGATGATTGCTATTCAAATAATGCAAAGCACTTCCTCGAGAAACACGTAGCTGAAATGAAAGCCGGCGTGGAGAAATTTGCGGAAATGAACAGCGCGGACAAGTGCATGGTCCTTCTTCCGGAAGGCATGACAGATCCGGGATTCGGATGGGAATGCAAGACAGGCATCCAGACTCCGACTGCTGATAATCCGTACTCCGTCCAGCAGCAGTTCCTTGGAAAGCTTCCAAGACCGATGATCCAGGACGATTTCGCAGCTGTCTACGAGGACAGAGAGATCGCAGTGATCCTTCCGGAGAATGCTTACTGGCTCGGAAAGAACGATTTCTCCGTGAAGCACATCACCATCAATGGGGAAGTGAAAGAAGTTGCAGTCGGCTCTAAACTTGGAGATTCCATCGATATCTCTGATGCAAAAGCAGTTCTGCTTGGCGGACTGAAAGGACAGATGGTTCTTCCTTCAGCAGCTGCTGAGATGGAAGTGACAGTTGATGAACTGTTCAACTCTGTCTGCGTCATCCCGAACAGCGCCTGCATCGTAGACTTCATGATCAAACACATGAATGCAGCGTGGACTGCTTCCTGCGGGAAATGCGTCATGTGCCGTGAGAGCAGCCTCCAGTTCAAGACCATTGTTGAGGAAATGGTTTCCGGCAAAGCAAAAGTCGGCGATCCTGCTCTGATCACAGAAGTCGGCGAGCTTGTTAAAGTCGGCGCATACTGCCCGTATGGACAGGGAATGCCGCAGCCGCTGATCGACGCACTTTCACTCTTCGCTGCTGAGTTTGATGCTCACATCAAGAGAAAGACCTGTCCGGCTGATGTATGCTTCCAGAAGGGCGCAACTTATGTGATCCTTCCGGATAAATGTACCGGCTGCATGGACTGCATTGATGAATGCGATGAGATGGCGATCGAAGGTAAGAAGGGCTTCATCCACATGATCGATCAGGAAATGTGCGAGAGCTGCGGCAAGTGTGTTGAGGCATGTGACGAGGAAGCAATCGTCATTGTCGAAGGCAAGATGCCGAAGCTGCCGAAGAAACTTACCAGAGTCGGCAAGTTCTAATGAATCAGCTCATTTAAAATAAGCATTGAGAAAAGGGGATTCGGACCTTCCGAGTCCCCTTTTTTGGGTGCTATGATATATATGAAGAATTGTCATAACTGTAGACGTGAGAGCCGGATCATTAGGAAGAGTAGTTATGAGCAGGATCAAAGAATACCTTGGGACAAAAGAATTATATAAGCAGATGTTTAAGATCGCGATACCGGTCTCTCTTCAGGGCTTGATCACCGTTGGCGTCAACCTGATGGACACCATTATGCTGAGCAGTATGGGAGACGCGCAGCTTTCAGCCTCTGCACAAGCGGGGCAGTTTGTGATGCTGTTCATCATCAGCGCAACCGGAATCGGAATGGGAGCATCGGTTCTGACATCCCGTTATTATGGCATGCGGGAGATGTCATCGCTGAAAAAGACGATTACGATCATGCTTCGTTTTGCACTCGCATTCGCGGCTGTATTTATGCTTGCTTCTATCCTGTTTCCTGCTCAGATCCTGAGGATCTACACCCCGGATCCGGAAGTGATTGGATATGGCGTTAAATACCTGCGCTGGATGATTCCGACGTTCTTTACGACCAGCCTGACGGTTCCGTGCACCATTGTTCTGCGTACTGTAAACCGTGTGCATATCCCGCTGATCTCATCTATCATCGCCTTTTTTGTAAATGTCTTCTTTAACTGGGTCTTTATTTTCGGACATTTCGGAATGCCGCGGATGGAGATCGAAGGTGCGGCTCTTGGTACTCTGATCGCGCGTGTCTTTGAATTGGTATTCATCTTTGGCTATTTTATTGTGATCGATAAAACGATCCGTTATCGGATCAGGGATATCTTTATGCCTGTTAAAGGGCTGGTCAAGGAGTATTTCCGTATCAGTATCCCGGTTGTCATCGGCGATGTTCTTCTGGCACTCGGCAATAACTTTATTGCTATCATCATGGGAAATATCGGTACGACCTTTGTCACGGCGAACTCAGTGACCTCAGTTATCACACAATGCAGTACGATCTTTTCCATGGGCGTCAGCAATGCGAGCGGTATCATTACCGGACATACAATGGGGCGGGGAGAGTATGATAAAGCAAAAAAGCAGGCGTATACCTTTGCCTTTATGGGGCTGCTCTTCGGCCTCTTCGCTGCCGGGCTGATCTTTGTGCTGCGGGGTCCGGTCGTAAACTACTATAAAGTCTCTGCAGAAGCAAAAGAGATCGCAAACCAGCTGCTTGACGCGATCTGGATCACAACGATATTTATGTGTATTGGCTCCGTTCTTACGAAGGGAGTATTAAGGGCAGGCGGTGATACCAGGTTCTTAATGATCGGGGATGTTTTGTTCCTTTGGGTCGCCTCTGTTCCGCTGGGAGCACTTGCCGGGCTGGTGCTGCACTGGCCTCCGTTTTGGATCTATTTCTTCCTTAAGATCGATCACCTCCTGAAAGTTATCATATGCATCTTCCGCTTAAAAAGCGGGAAGTGGATGAAAACCATCCGGACAGATAAGGAGATCGAGGCAGAATCGGCTCTGGATTCAACCTCTGTTCAGGGATAGGAAAAAAGATTATCGTGTTTATAAAGCCCTTCTGAAACAGGAGGGCTTTTTTTACGTACGTCAAAATCAGCCGAAGTGTTCAGAAAAATGACAAATTGACACCTGAGATATGTCATAATGACATAAATATAATGTCATTATGACAAAAATAATATAAAAAATAGTAAATAAATATTGACATATATGACGAAATGACATATTATATACGACATAGTGACGTGGTTTTAGTGACAGAATGACAAGACCTATATGTAATTATGACGATCAATAAATAATCATCTGTTTTCTCTGAGGGGAGAAGAAAATGTCAAAAACTTCTGAATCAAAATTTGCAAAGTTTTTAAAGAAACAGGATATCGTTTTTTCACCGAAACGGTATTTTATTGATGCACTTGGTGCAATGGCACAGGGATTGTTTGCGTCCCTTCTGATCGGAACGATCCTGAAGACGATTGGAGAGCAGGCGCATGTTGAACTGTTAGTTACGATTGGTGCTTTTGCAACTGCGATCATGGGACCTGCGATGGCGATCGCTATCGGCCGCGCTTTAAATGCGCCGCCGCTTGTTCTGTTCTCATTGGTCGCTGTCGGATGGGCAGCAAGTGAATGCGGCGGAGCAGGAGGACCGCTTGCCGTCTTCTTTATTGCAATCATTGCCTGTGAATTCGGAAAATTAGTGTCCAAAACAACCCCTGTTGACATTATCGTTACGCCCCTGGTGACGATCCTTGTGGGCGGTATTCTCAGTGTATTTATCGCACCATATATCGGAAAGGCTGCATCTGCAGTCGGCAATGCCATTATGTGGGCAACCGAACTGCAGCCGTTCCTGATGGGTATGCTTGTATCGTTGATCGTCGGCATTGCATTAACCCTCCCAATCAGCAGTGCCGCGATCTGCGCCGCATTAGGACTGACAGGTCTTGCCGGCGGAGCAGCACTCGCAGGATGCTGTGCACAGATGGTTGGCTTTGCGATCATTAGTTTCAGGGAGAACAAATGGGGCGGACTCGTTGCCCAGGGAATCGGAACAAGCATGCTGCAGATGGGCAATATTGTAAGGAACCCAAGGATCTGGATCCCGGCCTGCGTTGCGTCACTCGTAAACGGACCAATCGCGACCTGCCTGTTCAGGCTTCAGATGAATGGAGCGGCAGTATCCAGCGGAATGGGAACCTGTGGATTTGTTGGACAGATCGGTGTTTACACCGGCTGGGTGAATGATGTAACCAACGGACTGAAAGCCGGAATCACGGCGATGGACTGGATCGGACTGGTAGTTGTTAGTTTCTTAGTTCCTGCCATCGTCTCCTGGCTCGTATCTCTTCTTCTTAGAAAGATCAAGTGGATCAAAGAAGGAGACCTGAAACTCGAAGTATAAAAAGTAAACAAGAGGCCTGCGGTGTCTGGTGACGTGGATGTTCAAAATTTGATATGACTGCCCAACTCATTTGACGATTAGGACATTCCCGTTGCCAGGCACCCTCAAATACAAAGATTCGCCATTCGGCATAAGATATAGGATGAACAAATAAACAAAGTATAAGATGGGGTACAGTAAACAAAAGATCATCGATATCGTGAAGAAGGAAAACGTTAAATTTATCCGCCTTCAGTTTGCGGATATTTTTGGCGCGATGAAAAACGTTTCGATCACCCCGAGCCAGCTTGAAAAAGCACTTGATAACAAAATGATGTTTGACGGATCCTCAATTGACGGTTTTGTCCGGATTGAGGAATCTGATATGAGTCTGCACCCGGATTACAATTCCTTCGCGATCCATCCGTGGGGGCAGGAAAACGGAAAAGTTGCTAGACTGATCTGCGATGTATATCAGAAAGACAAACCGTTTGAAGGCGATCCGCGCTATATCCTGAGAAAAGCGTTGGATAAGGCGAAAAGCATGGGCTACACCATGAATGTCGGGCCGGAATGTGAGTTCTATCTTTTTAAAAATGATGAAAGAGGCTATCCGACCTTAGACGAATATGATAGAGGAGGCTACTTCGACCTCGGACCGAATGACATCGGAGAGGAAGCTAGAAAAGATATTGTCTTAGCGCTTGAAGATCTCGGCTTTGTGATCGAGGCAAGCCACCACGAATGCGGACCGGCGCAGCACGAGATCGACTTCCGTTATGAGGAAGCCCTGCACGCAGCCGACAGCATTCAAACCTTTAAATACGCCGTTAAAAGCGTAGCTGAAAAAAGAAATCTATATGCGACGTTTATGCCGAAACCGATCTTCGGTCAGGCCGGAAACGGAATGCATCTTAATATGTCTCTGGAAAAAGACGGCGAGAACGCTTTTGTGGATGAGACCGATAAGAATGGCTTGAGCAGGGAGGCATACTCCTTTATGGCCGGTATTATGAAGCATATAGAAGGTATCACGATCTTCACAAATCCCCTTGTGAATTCTTACAAACGTCTGGTACCGGACTTTGAGGCTCCTGTATATATTGCCTGGTCAGCACAAAACAGGAGTCCTCTGATCCGGGTCCCAAGCAGCAGAGGACGGGGGACAAGGATCGAACTGAGGAGCCCGGATCCTTCCGCAAATCCGTATCTTGCTCTGGCACTTTGCCTTGAGGCAGGACTGGAAGGTATCGAAAAGAAAATGACACCTCCGAAGTCGATCGATAAAAATATATTTGAAATGAGCAAACGGGAACTGACCAGAAGCGGGGTGAAAAAACTTCCGGGAAATCTGTACGAGGCCATTAACAAAGTGGAAAAAGATAAGTTTGTAGCGAATGTTTTAGGAGAACATATCTATGATCGTTATATTTCCGCAAAACGCAGAGAGTGGGAAGAGTACAGCCACAGAGTCAGCAACTGGGAGATTGATGCATACTTATATAAATATTGATACCAACTGATTTTTTCAGTTTGTTACAAATTTCGCACACAGAAAAAGAGCAGGCTTTTTTGTCTGCTCTTTTTCTTCTCGACCAACAGTCGATTGTATCGTTCCTGTCATAATGATATTCTATTGAGACTAGGAGGATAATATAGTATGACACAGTCAACAATTGGTTCCTTTATCCGTTCTCTGCGCTTGGAAAAAGGTTTGACTCAGCTTGCATTGGCGGAGAAACTGCATGTTACAGATAAGGCTGTTTCGAAGTGGGAACGAGACCTTTCTTATCCTGACATCCGCATTCTTCCCCAGCTTGCAGATATTTTAGGCGTTACAGTAAGTGATCTACTTCGGGAATCTGATGGCGAATCATCAAACGCGCTGCTGAAGCAGAATATGAATTATTCTGATCTGAGGGCACCTTTGCACATCATTCTGGGATGTGCAGATCTACTTGAAACCTACAAGGATAATCCGGTGAAGTTTAAAAGATATCTGGATGCGATCCGTGTTTCCGGAGAATATCTTCTTTCCGCCGTGAACCGGATGCATGGCGAAGACGACAAGTCTTCCGGCGCCTTGGAAGAACTGCTCGAAGTGAATGAGGGCAGACGTAATTCTACTGAGCCGGCTTATGATTTCAAGGGCTGCCGTATTTTGATCGCTGAAGATATCAAGGTCAATCAGGAGATCGCGCGGGAAATATTGAAAACGACAAATGCCGAGCTGGAATTTGCTGAAAACGGACAGATCTGTGTGGATATGGTAAAGGAAAAGCCGGGCGGTTATTATGATTTGATCCTGATGGATATCATGATGCCTCAATTGAACGGCATTGAGGCAGCACGGCAGATCAGGAGCCTCCCGGATAAGGAAAGAGCGTCTGTTCCTATCATTGCCATGACTGCAAATGCAGAGGAACAGGACCGCGTCGCCGCATTCGATGCCGGTATGAATGCATTTGTTGAAAAACCGTTCAATGCGGATATCCTTCTTCAGCAGATGAAAGAGTTCATTGCGCGTGAACCCTGACATCTGCTGACATAACTTTGCGAACAGGGATTCAGCAATGAATCCCTGCATCCCCTTCTTGTGTACGAGCGCACTTCGATGACGGTCTGTTCAGCTGTCTCAATTACCGTTATTTTTATAATACTTTGGATTCAGGTCTTCCAGATAGGTTACCACCTTTTGAAGGCCTTCTTCGGTTAATTGATCTGAAAACGAAATGATCTTTTGACGATATTCATTCGTCTGGATCGTTTGTCCGTTGATATCACCCCGCAGGAGGTCATCTTGAGTACAATGAAACAATTCTGTCAGTTCAACCATTTTGCCAAAACGGGGAAGCCGTTCGCCGTGACACCACCAGGCGACGGTTGCCGGGGTAATGCCCAACTGTTTTGCAAGAGATGTTTGTCTGAACCCGTAATACTTCATGTAAGCAGTTAAATTTCTAGCAAAAATCCGGTATTCTTCTTTCATGTCTTCTCCTCTTATCTCTGCAATAAGTATTATAACATAATGTTGAAAAAAAGGGGCGGAAAACATTGATAATTAAGGCGTGGAGAAGTATAATCTGATTGATAAAACACAAATACTGTATTTAAATAATGCATAATTACAGTGTTTTTGGCGGGGGGAGGATATGAAATATAGTTTGAAAGCATGTCGTGTGAATGCGAATCTTTCTCTTGAACAGGCCGCCAATATGCTTGAAATAACGAATGACTGTTTAAAACGGCTGGAAGAGGATACGGATTATCTGAAAAAAGCAGATATTTTGTTGATTGACAGGATCTGCAGGTTATATGGGATCACAGCAGAAGATATTAAACTGTGATTAAATAATGACACAAAATGTGTTTCGATTTTTGCGCATAAATCGTTTCAGGTATACGATTTATGCGTCTTTTTTTGTCGGAACCTGAAAAAATAGCAAATCAGCTCTTCTTATGTTAATATGTAACAAGTATCATTTTGTTCTGCATAATAGAAAGACGGAGGACTTCACATGAAATACGATTATTTAGTTGTCGGCGCAGGCCTGTTTGGTGCTGTCTTTGCAAGAGAAGCGAAGGATGCGGGAAAGAGCGTCTTAGTGATTGATAAAAGACCGAATATCGCCGGCAATGTTTATACAGAGGATATTGAAAATATCCATGTGCATAAATACGGCGCACACATCTTTCACACAAATCTGAAACATGTCTGGGATTATGTGACCCGCTTTGCGGAATTCAACCGTTTTACGAATTCCCCGGTCGCAAACTACAAAGGTGAGCTGTTCTCACTGCCGTTCAATATGTACACCTTCAATAAGATGTGGGGTGTGGTCACTCCGGAAGAAGCTGCGGCAAAGATCGAAGAGCAGAAAAAAGCAGCCAGTATTACAGAGCCGAAGAACCTGGAAGAACAGGCAATCAGCCTGATCGGTACAGATATCTATGAGAAATTAGTCAAAGGATATACAGAGAAGCAGTGGGGAAGACCCTGCGATCAGCTTCCGGCGTTTATCATAAAAAGACTTCCGGTCCGTCTGACCTTTGACAACAATTATTTCAACGCACTGTATCAAGGAATCCCGATCGGCGGTTACACAAAGATGGTAGCAAACATGCTCGATGGCATCGAGGTGCAGCTGGGTGTGGATTATCTCGAGAAGAAAGCTGAGCTGGATGCGATGGCAGACAAGGTCGTCTATACCGGTGCGATCGACCAGTACTTTAATTTCTCGGAAGGGACATTGGAGTATCGTTCCGTCCGCTTTGAGACAGAGGTTCTTGATAAGCCAAACTTCCAGGGCAATGCGGCTGTGAACTACACAGATGCAGAGACACCTTGGACACGTATCATCGAGCACAAATGGTTCGAGTTCGGAAAAGATGAAGAAGGCAACGATCTTCCGAAGACGGTCATCAGCCGCGAGTTCAGTTCCGAGTGGAAACCGGGTGACGAGCCGTACTATCCTGTTAATGATGAGAAGAACGGTGCTGTTTATGAGACATATAAAAAGCTGGCAGAGAAGGAAGACAAGGTCATCTTCGGAGGCCGCTTAGGCGAATACAAATACTATGATATGGACCAGGTCATCGCGCGGGCACTGGAAGTAGCCGGCGAAGAACTGAAGTAAAAGGAGCATTACCTGAATGTCAAACTTAATGTTTGCTCTTAACGCAACGATTCCGTTGTTTATATTGATCGCGCTGGGATACTTTCTGCGTAAAGTCAAGATCCTTGATAATGAGGGCTTCTTAAAAACCGCAAATAAATTCAATTTTACGCTGACGCTGCCGATGCTTTTATTCGTCGATCTTTCGTCTATGGATATCAGGGAGACCTTTGACCTCAAATTCCTGCTTTTCTGTGCGATCGCAACCAGTATTGCTTTTTGGGGTGCATGGGGCTTTGCCAAACTCTATGTGAAGGATAAAAACGTTGTCGGGGAATTTGTTCAGGCATCCTACCGGAGCAGCACGGCTGTTTTAGGTCTTGCGCTCATTCAGAATATCTACGGAAGCAGTGGAATGGCTGGGATGATGATCCTGGGTGCGGTCCCGCTTTATAATATTTATGCAGTCATCGTATTGCAGACAGAGTCTCCGCTTGCTGATAAGACAAAGGAAAAAGGCAATATGAAAAAAGCTCTGATCGGGATCGCTAAGAATCCGATCGTTATCGGAATCATATTAGGCCTCCTTTCCTCGATCATCGGCATTCATTATCCGGAGATGATTCAAAAACCGATGGATTATATCGCCCGCCTTGCGACACCGCTGGCATTGATCTGTATCGGTGCGGAATTTAATCTGAAGAATGCGTTTAAGAGGCTGAAACTTTCGGTCGTTGCATCTGTGATCAAGATCATTATTCTTCCGGTTGTCTTTACGACGATCGCAGTCCTCATGGGCTTTCGGACAGAAAAACTCATCGCGATCTTTATCATGCTTGCCGGATCAACAACACCTTCCTGCTTTATCATGGCGAAGCAATATGGATATGAAGGAACGGTCACATCAAGTGCTGTTGTCATAACGACTTTATTCACGTCGGTGACGATCACGCTGTTCCTGTTCCTTTTAAGAACAATGGGATTTGTATAAGAAGTTATGTAATTATTGAAAATAAACTATTCTGAACAGGGATACAGAAAGGAACGTACAATGAGTGTTGATTTACGTGGAAGAAATTTCTTGAAACTACTGGACTATACGCCGGAGGAGATCCGGTATCTGGTGGATCTTTCAGCGGAACTTAAGGCAAAGAAAAAAGCCGGAGAGCCGCATCGTTATTTAGAGGGCAAAAATATAGCCCTGCTTTTTGAGAAGACGTCGACGAGAACACGCTGTTCCTTTGAAGTCGCAGGACATGACCTCGGAATGGATGTGACTTATCTGGATCCGTCCGGAAGTCAGATGGGTAACAAGGAAAGTATCGAAGATACGGCACGTGTCCTTGGACGTATGTTTGACGGCATCGAATACAGAGGTTTTGATCAGAGCATCGTGGAGACTCTGGCTGAGTATGCCGGAGTTCCTGTCTGGAACGGTCTGACAGACCAGTTCCATCCGACGCAGATGATCGCGGACCTCCTTACGATCGAAGAGCACAAAGGAAGTCTCAAGGGAATCAATTTCACGTATTTCGGTGACGCGCGGTTTAACATGGGGAATTCCCTGATGGTTGCCTGCGCGAAGATGGGGCTTAATTATACAGCCTGCGGACCAAAGGAATACTGGCCGGAGCAGGATCTCGTCGATACCTGCAAGGAGATTGCTGAAGAGAATGGCTGCACGATCTGTCTGACGGAAGATCCGGAAGAAGGCGCAAAAAATGCAGATGTTTTATATACTGATATCTGGGTCTCCATGGGAGAGCCGGCCGAGGCATGGGCTGAGCGGATCAATGTGATGAAACCGTATCAGGTCAGTCAGCATCTGATGAGTCTTGCGAAGCCGGATGCCATCTTCATGCATTGCCTTCCGTCTTTCCACGATACAAAGACAACGATCGGAAAAGATATCTTTGAGAAGTTTGGCCTTTCTGAACTTGAGGTAACGGACGAGGTCTTCAACGGACCGCAGTCAGTTGTCTTTGATGAGGCGGAAAACCGCATGCACACGATCAAGGCGGTAATGTACGCAACATTGATGGCATAACAACAAATAGAAAATACAGCAAAAAGAAACCTTTACTTTTTATTGAAAACAGGAATAAAAAGTAAAGGTTTTTGATTATGGTATTTTTTTTGGACAGAGTATTAATTATAATATAGTCATGAGTTTACAAATCGTTGTCGGGGCTGCGAGCTCCGGAAAATCAAATCAGCTGATCACGGATCTGACAGAGCGTTCCTTGAGGCTTCCTGAGGAGAAGTTCTTTATTATTGTGCCGGAACAGGCAACTCTGAACATGCAGCTGAACGTTGTGAAACATCTTCAGATGCAGGGTGCAAAAGGGACCCCTGTCCTGAAGACGGCGGCGACAATGAATATTGATGTTGTCAGTTTCGACCGGCTGGCTCATGTTGTGTTTGCGGACCTTGGAATTGATGCTGCCAATATCCTGGACGATACCGGAAAAGTCCTGATCCTTAGACAGGTATTGGAAGACTGTAAAGAAGATCTGGCAGTTTACCAAAGCAAGGTGCATCAGTCGGGCTTTGCGCAGCGCATCAAGTCCCAGGTCACGGAGCTTAAACAATACGGCATCGACGACAATCTTCTGTATCTGATGCAGGAAAGCGCAGAGACGAGCGGCAACCGCCTGCTTTATGCGAAACTTCAGGACCTGCGTCTGATCACAAGAAAATTCAATGAAAAAATTAAAGATGCATATCGGTCTGCAGAAGAGCTTCTGGCGCTTTTTGCGGACTGTGTTTCCAAATCGGAGCGGATAAAAAACTCTCATATATATCTTGACGGGTTCACCGGATTTACTCCGGTTCAGTACCGTCTGTTAGAGCAGTTCTTAAGGTATGCAAATGATGTAAACGTTACGATCACCGTTCCTGAGGAAAGAATCTGTGGGAACTGTCCGGAATATGATCTCTTTTATCTGAGTAATCAAACCTATATCAAACTAATAGAAACCGCGGCCGCTGCAGGGACTGAAGTTCTTCCTGTGATTGATGTGAAAGAAGCGGATGCGGAAAATCGGAGAAGCTGTAAGATCTTCCCGGCTTCGGATCAAAAAGAGGAAGTCCTTTTTACTGCAAAGGAAATACTAAGGCTGGTCAGGGATGAAGCTTACCGCTTCAGAGAGATTGCCGTGATCACCAGCGATATGGAGGCTTATCACGAGAAGATCGAGAGCCTGTTTGCGGAAGCAGGGATCCCATGTTTTATCGATCATAAATCAGGGATCACCGACAATCCGCTTTCGAGGTACATGCTTTCAGCACTTGGCCTGATGGAGCAGCGTTTTTCCTATGAAAGTGTCTTTACATATCTGAAAACGGGACTGACAGATCTTTCCATGGACGATATCTGCATCATGGAAAACTATTGTTTGGAGTTTGGCATCAAAGGCATTCGTCCATGGTATGAAGACATGGAACACAATAAAAAACTCTATGGAGCGGATCCGGGAGAAGAAGCGCTGGCAGAAGATCCTTTCGCGGGGCAGGAGTGGGATCTGGATGAGATCAACAGGATCCGTAAAGCGGTGCTGGATGATGTAAGGACTTTCTACCGTGACATCAGCCATAAGGACATGGCAGTGGGTGATTATGTTGATGCCCTGGTCCGTCAGCTGCAGAGAAATCACATTCGTGAAAAGATCGATCTGAAGGCAGGTGCGTTAAAAGAACAGGGGCGGCTGAAAGAACAAAGAGAGTATGAGCAGGTCTATGATCTGCTGATGAACCTGCTTGAAAAGACCAAACTTCTTTCAGGAGAGAAAGCTCTTTCGGTAAAAGATTTCAGACTGCTTCTTGAAAGCGGCATCTCAGAAATTAAGGTTGGAGTGATCCCTCCGACAATGGATACGCTCATGGTGGGCGACCTGACGAGAACCCGTCTGGATCATGTGAAAGTGATCTTCCTTTTAGGAGCGAACAATGGCAGGATCCCGTCAGCGTCAGAGCCGGCAGGAGTTTTCTCGGCGCGTGACCGTGAATTCCTTAAGACAGAAAGATTTGAGCTGGCACCGACCGCGACAGAAAATATGTACAACCAGAGGTTCTATCTTTACCTGATGCTGAATAAACCGACGGAGCAGCTTTATATTACTTATGCCTCAACCGGTGAGGATGGCGAAGAGATGGAGCCGTCATATATTATTGATGAGCTTCCGGAACTGCTGAAGGGTTTAGATCAGGCAGGGGAGATCTGTTATCTTGACAGCCTTCCGGATATTAAATGGAAGATGCAGGCGCTCAGGGAACTTTCAGCTGAAATGAGAAAGGATCCGGAGGAATCTTTGATGCGTTTCTTTGCAGCGGAAGATCCGTTTGTTTTAAAGCAGATTCTGGATGCGGCCTATTTTTCCAATGCACAGACCGCGCTCGATCCGCAGGTGGCATTAGACCTCTATGGAGATGTGCTTTCCGGAAGTGTGAGCCGCTATGAAAAATTCAGTGAATGTCCGTTCAAACATTTCCTCTCTTATGGGATCCGCCTGGAAAAACGGCCGGAATATGAAATTGCTGCAACGGATGTCGGAACGATCTATCATGCGGCGCTTGAAAAATACTCCGGTGCACTGGAGGCAGCAGGATACACCTACCGCAATGTTCCGGAGGAGGTCAGCCACAGTCTGGCGGAAGAAAGTGTTGAGCAAGCGCTTTCTGAAATGCCCTCGGATGTCATGGACAGCTCTTCACGAAATGAATTCTTTGTAAAAAGGATCACCGATGTCACCGTGAAAACCACGGATGTTTTACGCGCACAGGTAAAAGCCGGTCTTTATGAGCCGGATGCCTATGAGCTTGAGTTCCGGGATGCGCTTGGTGAGGGCGTCCGTTTTAAAGGGAAGATCGACCGCGTGGATATTTACGATGCGGATGATGTATATGTCAAGATCATTGATTATAAATCCGGAAAGAAAGAGTTTAAATTGGCGGATATCTATTCCGGTCTTCAGCTTCAGCTGGTGGCTTATCTGAAAGAGGCGATCAGCCATTATGAAGAACTGCATCCTGATAAACAGGTGAAACCGGGAGGCGTTTATTATTACCGGATCAATGATCAGTTTGCAAAGGATGAAACAGAAGCGGGCGAACGCTTTAAGCTGAGCGGTCTGACCTCCTGCGAAGAGGGGATGATTCAGGCTGTGGATACAGGTCTGGCTCCCGGCGCAAGCAGTCTGATCGTTCCGGTCAAACTGAATAATGACGGAACACCTGCAAAGACCGCGGCTGTTGCAAACTCGGGAGAGTTTCGGCATTTAATGGACTTTGTAGGAGAAAAGATCGAATCCATCAGTTCGGAGATCAAAGCAGGCAATATAGAGATCCATCCATATTACGAGCAGGACCGCTCCAACGCCTGCGTCTATTGTGAGTTCCGGGATGTCTGCAAGTTTGATGCCGGGAATTTCGGAACGGACTGGAAGGAAAAAACGCAGAAAACAAAAGCAGAAATGGAGGCAGAAGTCTATGGCAGAGTTTAGACCGAATCCGGCGCAGACCTCCGCCATAAATGAAGAAGGGAAGAATATCCTGGTCAGCGCAGGTGCAGGCTCCGGAAAAACGACGGTGCTTGTTGAGCGCGTTGTCCGGATGATCATCGAAGAGGGAGTCAGTATCGACTCTTTGATCATTGTGACCTTCACCAAAGCAGCTGCCGCCAACATGAAAGAAAAGATCTATAAACGGATCCGTGCTGCCTTAGCTGACGAAACATTGCCGCCGGAAAAAAGAGAACATTTAATGGGACAGCAAATGCGGGTCTTCAGCGCGAGGATCTCAACGATCGACTCTCTCTGTATGGAGATCGTGCGGGAGAATTTCCAGTATGTGGATATTGATCCGGCTTTCCGCATTGCAGATGAAGCGGAAGTAAATCTTCTGATGCAGGATGTGCTTGCGGATCTGATCGAGTCGCACTATGCCCTTCCGACAGAGCAATTCCTGAATTTCGTAAATTATTACACGGATAAAAATGACGCGAAGCTCGATGATATTATTCTGACACTTTATAAGTATTCACAGAGTCATCCGGAACCGGAGCGATGGATCGAAAATGCGGTCGGCTCTTATCTTCATGCGGAACATTTTGGGAGCGGAGAATTTGAAGAAGCTGACGCGTGGCTCCTTACCCTTGGAGAATACTTGTTGAGCGAAGAAGAAACGTTGAAAAATATGGCTCTGCGCGGAATTGCGCTTTGTGATGCAAACTGGGGCCCCTATCCATACAGAGAAAACTTTGAAACAGTTTTAGAACAGCTGAACCAGCTGGAAGCGGATGAGATCTTTGATAATAAGATCCATACGATCAAATCAATGACAGAAGAGTGGAAGTCGCTTCCGCGTGCAAAGAAAAGCGATGAGATCGATGCGGAACTGCGGGAAGCTGCGAAGGCACTCTACGGGGATATCCGGAAAAAACTGAAAGAACTGCAGGATAAATTCTTTTATCAGGACTTGGAATCCATGCATCGGGATATGGGCAGGTGTGCAGATGTTGCAAAGACGATCGCAGATCTGACGCTTGAATTTACACGTAAGTTAAATGCGGCAAAACGTGACAGGCAGATCGCAGACTTTAATGATGTTAACCATTTTGCGCTGCAGGTCTTAATGCGGCGTGATGCGGACGGAAATCTTGTATATACGGATGCGGCGGACAGTATTGCACATCAGACAAAGGAGATCATAGTTGACGAATACCAGGATACGAACCGCATGCAGGATGCACTGATCGAAGCTCTGTCTTCTGCTCGTTTTGGAAGACCGAATGTCTTTATGGTCGGCGATGTGAAACAGAGTATCTACGGCTTCCGTATGGCCTGTCCGGATCTGTTTATTGAAAAATATAACTCCTATACAGATGATTCGGAGCTTGGAAAACGAATCATCCTTGGGGATAACTATCGGAGCCGCCGGGAAGTAGTAGACTTTATCAATTTTGTTTTTGAAAAGATCATGCTTCCGTCTGTCGGTGGAATTGATTACACAGATGGAAATCAGATGAGTACCGGCGCTGATTATCCTCAGGAAGCGGTTCCGGGGCAGATGATCCCGGAAGTGCTTTTCGTAGATGGCAGCGGGTCTGCCGGCAAGAATGCGGAAAGCTATGAGATCGCCCGTAAGATCGAGGAGATTATAGACAGTTATTATGTGAAGGATGAGCAGAATGACGGAGAACTGCGTAAAGCAGGATATTCCGACATCGCGATCCTCACCCGAAAAACGAATAACCCAAAACTTGAAAAAATGCTGACAGACCGGCATATTCCTGTCCGCAAATCCTCCAGTAAAGGCTTCTTTGGATCTTTTGAGATCCGCCTGGCGTTAGATCTTTTAAAGATCATTGATAATCCATATCAGGATATTCCACTGGCAGCAGTACTGTTAAGTCCGATTGCCGGGCTGGATGCGAATGCACTTGCAAGGATCAAAACAGGTTTTCAGGATAATCCGTTCCGGCTTTATCCCGCCTGCCATAGTTATTGTGAGGATCATACGGATGAGACTGCGGAAAAGCTGTCCGGATTTTTCGCCCAGCTTGAGCGTTGGCAGAAGAAAGCTCTGTACTTCAGTTTTGACCAGTTTTTAAGGGAAGTCCTGGAAGAGTCAGGGCTTAATAATATGTGCACAGCTATGACGTATGGAGAGGGAAGAAGAGCCAACCTTGATGCGCTGCGAAACCTTGCTGCAAATTACCAGAATGGCTCCTATACCGGTCTGTTCAATTTCCTGCGCTATCTGGATGCGATGCAGAAGGGCGATATGGATCTGGGAACTGCGGAGGGTATCTCCGGTGCAGAGGATGCTGTAACGATGATGACGATCCACAAATCCAAGGGACTGGAGTTTCCGATCGTTATCATTGCGGATGGCGGGAAACAGATCTCCGACCTGGAAAGTTCCAGCCCAATCTATTTAGATGATGAGATCGGTGTCGGAATCGAATACCGGAATACGGACACCAGGATCAAAAAGAAAACACTGATGATGGAGACGATCGCTGCAAAGAAAAAAACAGAACTTTTTGCAGAGGAAATCCGCCTGCTGTATGTTGCCATGAGCCGCGCAAAGGAAAAGCTGGTCATCACCGGCTCAAGCGGTACCATGACAAGTCACAGGAAAGTCTGGGAAGGGGATCTTCCACAGGCGCTTCCGGATGCAGGCAGTATCCGGAAAGATAACAGTTATCTCCTTCTTTTGGCTGATGCCATGAAGTGTGCTTCGGAAGAAGAAAAAGAAAAATTCCGCTGGACGATCAAGGATCTGGAAGAGATCGAGATCGAAAGAGCAGAAGAGATCTTTGATGAGCAGGCACAGAGGAACGAAATAGAGAAGCTGATTGCGGAAGCCGGGGAGGAAGGCGCCTCCGATGCCGGAATATATGCTTATCAGTATCCGTTTGAGTCCGCTACAAGGACAAATATTAAAGTAACTGCTTCGCAGATGGAGAACCATGAGACGGACAGAGATTCGGAAGACGAGGCCCGTTATCAGAAGCGCTTTTCCGGCGAGGGGCTTACAGGCGCTGAACGCGGCAATGCATATCATAAGTTCTTTGAGCTTCTGGATTACGCAGCGGTCGATGCTGCCATGGGAAATGCGGATGATGCTCTGCAGTCCCTGATCGCGGGGCAGATATCATCCCTGCAGGAATCCGGTCACTTAACAGAAGAGGCAGCAGAAGCTGTAGAAACAGAGAAGATCGTCACTTTCCTTCATTCTGATATCGGAGAACGGATGCGGAAGGCAGCTCTTTCCGGAAAACTGAAAAGAGAGCAGCAGTTTGTAATGTCTGCCGAGATCGAAGGCAATCCGGACGGGTTAGTGCAGGGAATCATTGATGCGTTCTTCGTTGAAGAAGCTGAGAGAGGAAAGCATGTGATCCTGGTGGATTATAAGACTGACCGTGGCCGTGGGGAGGACTATTTTATCAGGACCTATCAGGGGCAGCAGGAGCAGTATGCGAAGGCGATCGAGGCGGCTCTTGGCCTGCCGGTCACAGAAAAGATCCTGTATTCTGTGGAGCTTGGAAAGGAAATCTATCTGCCTTGATTTTTCAGTACTTAAGTATTGAATTTCCAATGGGTTTACTGTTAAAATAAACCTTACGCAATCTGCATAAATACAGCATGGTTCTATGGGTGTGGGACCATATGCTGATTGAACTAATTAGATCGATTTTGAAGGGAGAAGAAGTATGATCATTCCTGAATATCTGAAAGAAGGCGACTGGATCGGAGTTACGGCAATGAGCCATCCGGTCAATGATCCGCTGGATCAGTATCGTTTTAATCATGGGGCAAACAAAATGGCTCGCAATGGCTTTGGCGCAGTCTTTACAAATAATGTATTTGCGGATCCGGATGAGTTTGGACGCAGCGGAAGCGGCAAAGACAAAGCGTTCGAGTTTAATGCACTGGTGAAAGAAGCGAAAGTGAAGGCGATCATTTCTGCCGGCGGCGGAGATTACCTCGCTGAGATGCTTCCGTATGTTGATCTTGAACTGTTCAAGGCAAACCCGAAATGGGTGCAGGGCTACTCGGATAATACTTCTATCCTTTATTACCTGACGACCAAGGCGGATGTCGCAACTGCTTATGGTTGCAATTTCGCTGACTTCGGCATGGAGCCGTGGGATGAAAGTGTGATGCGGGGGCTGGATGTCCTCAAAGGATTTGTAAAAGTCCAGTCCAGTTTTTATACCTATCAGGATGGTTTCGTAGAGCGGGAGACAGGACTTGAAGGGTATAAGGCAGATAAAAAAGTTGAGTGGAAGATCGCCTGCGGACAGTCTCCTGTTTCTATGCAGGGACGTCTCCTCGGCGGATGCCTGGATGTCATCTTTAATATTGCAGGAACTCCGTTTGACGGAACAATGGAATTTATAGAGAAATATAAAGAAGACGGTATCGTCTGGTATTTCGAGAGCTTTGACCTCGGCTGTGAGCAGATGATGGAAGGTCTTTGGAAACTGCGTCAGATGGGATGGTTTGACCATGCGAAAGGCTTTGTGTTCGGACGCCCGCTGTTCTATAAGAACGAGAGCTTTGACGGAACCCCGCTTCCGACATATGAGCAGGTCGTAAAAGAGCGTCTGGCAGACCTGGGTGTTCCAATCATCCTGGATGCTGATATCGGACACAAAGGACCGCAGTTTGTAATGATCAATGGTATGATTGCAAAGGTCGAAGCATTTGCAGACGGCACCGGCAGAGTCTCTTATCTTAATTAACCATTGCGGGACAAGCGAGAAATAAAAAGAAAGAATAAAGCAACATGTTAGAACTGAAAAATGTTTCGTTATCTGTTAAGGACGAAAATGAAAAAGACAAAGAAATATTAAATAACGTCAGCCTGACGATCGATGACGAGAAGTTTATTGCCATCACCGGTCCGAACGGCGGTGGAAAATCCACCCTGGCAAAGCTGATCGTTGGTATCTATGAGCCAACGGAAGGACAGATCCTTTTTGACGGACAGGATATCACGCATATGTCGATCACTGATCGTGCAAACGCAGGGATCAGTTTTGCGTTCCAGCAGCCGGTTCGTTTTAAGGGTATCAAGGTCAAAGATCTGATCAGTCTTGCAGCAGGAAAAGATACGACTACAGCACAGGCTTGTGCGTATCTCAGTGAAGTGGGCCTTTGCGCAAGAGATTATATCGACAGGGAGGTGGATGCTTCCTTAAGCGGAGGAGAGCTGAAGAGGATCGAGATCGCACAGCTGATCGCGCGTAATACGAAGCTCAGTGTTTTAGATGAACCGGAGGCAGGCATCGACCTTTGGAGCTTCTCCAATCTGATCAAGGTATTTGAAAAGATGAGAGAAGACCGGAAACGCAGTATCCTGATCATTTCCCATCAGGAGAGGATCCTGGATATCGCGGATGAGATCGTGGTTTTAAAAGACGGTCAGATCGTAGCAAATGATAAGAAGGATGCGATCCTTCCGGAACTTTTGAGGGGAACCGAAAGCTGCAGGTTCTATCAGTAAATGTTTTTTGCGTTTGCTTTACTGACTGACATAAAATATTTATTTAGGACGAATTGATTATGGACAAGATTCAACAGGATTTACTTGCAACCGTAGCGGACATCCATGGTGTGCCGGAAGGCGCCTATAACATCCGCAGCAACGGAGGACTCGGCGGAAGAAATACAACCGCTAATATTGATATCGTAACAAAGGAAGATAAGCCGGGCATCGATATTATCATCAAAGCGGGAACTAAAAACGAAAGCGTACATATTCCGGTCATCATTTCCGAGAGCGGATTAAAAGACATGGTCTATAACGACTTTTTTATCGGAGAAGATGCGGATGTCACGATCGTGGCCGGCTGTGGCATTCACAACTGCGGAGACCAGACCAGCCAGCATGATGGTATCCATACCTTCTATGTCGGAAAAAATGCACGCGTAAAATATATTGAAAAGCATTATGGCGAAAACGATCCGGAAGCGGTCGGCGAAAATGTTATGAATCCGACAACTGTCGTTGAGATCGAAGAGGGCGGATACATGGAAATGGAGACCACCCAGATCAAGGGTATCGATAACACGGTACGTGATACCAAAGCGGTATTAAAAGGGGAAGGCGCAAAGCTCGTTGTCCGGGATAAGCTGATGACACACGGAAAGCAGCATGCAGATGCCATCTTTGATGTGGAAATGAACGGTCTCGATTCGACCTGCGACCTGATCAGCCGTGCTGTCGCAAAAGATGATTCTACCCAGACCTTTAAGGCAAACATCATCGGTAATGCAAAGTGTGCAAGTCACACGGAGTGCGACGCCATCATCATGGATAATGCAAAGATCTCTGCAAGCCCTGAAATCGTTGCAAATGATCTGGATGCGGCTCTGATCCATGAGGCAGCAATTGGACGTATTGCAGGAGAGCAGCTGATGAAGCTGATGACACTTGGCCTTTCCGAAGAAGAAGCCGAGCAGCAGATCATTGCAGGCTTCCTGAAATAACACTGGCTTAAGAAAGATTCGAATATCCCATCACATTTTCGAAAGAATGTGGTGGGATTTTTTTCTTCTTTTATACGATTTTCTGTCTAATACTTATTTTTAATGCTATAATTAATCTGCGAGATTAGGGGCATCATACGGAGGTGTAGGATGAAAAAATATATTATGGCATTGGATCAGGGAACAACGAGTTCCCGCTGTATTTTATTTAATAAAAAAGGTGAAGTGCAGAGCGTAGCCCAAAGAGAATTCAAACAGATCTATCCAAAGCCGGGCTGGGTGGAGCATGACCCGATGGAAATCTGGTCATCCCAGATCGGTGTGGCAATCGAGGCTGCTGCAAAGCTCGGCATTAGTTTTGAAAACGTCGCCGGTATCGGAATCACCAACCAAAGAGAGACAACGATCGTATGGAATAAAAAGACTGGCGAGCCGGTCTATAACGCGATCGTCTGGCAGTGCAGAAGAACAGCCGATATGATCGATAAGATTCCGGCGGATATGAAAAAGAAGATCAGAAACCGAACCGGCCTGATCCCGGATGCTTATTTCAGCGCATCAAAAATCAAGTGGATACTGGATAATGTGAAAGGTGCAAAGACAGCTGCAAAAAAAGGAGACCTTCTTTTCGGAACTGTCGATACCTGGATCATGTGGATGCTGAGCGGACATAAGATCCATGCAACTGACTATACGAACGCATCCAGAACGATGCTTTTCGATATCAAGAAACTGAAATGGGACGAGGAGATCTTAGATTACTTCGGAATCCCCAAGTCCATGATGCCGGAAGTCCATCCTTCCGGATACAATTACGGCTATACCGATATAGCGATCGCAAGCGGTGAGATCCCGATCTGCGGCGTCGCAGGTGATCAGCAGGCGGCGCTGTTCGGCCTTTGCGGATTCCAGAAAGGCGATGTCAAAAACACCTACGGAACCGGATGTTTCCTCCTTATGAATACGGGAGAAAAAGCGATCAGATCGAAAAACGGACTGCTTTCTACGATCGCTGCGAATACGGAAAAGGACCCGGTCCAGTATGTTTTGGAAGGCAGCATCTTTATCGGCGGTGCGGTCGTGCAGTGGCTGAGGGATGAGATGGAGTTCATCAAGAAATCTCCGCTCAGCGAAAAGCTTGCAACAGCGGTGGAAGATACCGCCGGCGGATATCTGGTCCCTGCGTTTACCGGACTTGGAGCTCCGCACTGGGATCAGGATGCAAGAGGAACGATGGTCGGCGTGACCCGTGGCTTCAACAAAAAGCATTTTGTACGCGCCGGACTGGAATCGATCGCTTATCAGACGCACGATGTGATCCGTGCGATGGAGGCAGATGCCGGATACAGCCTGAACTCTTTGAAGGTTGATGGAGGTGCAAGCCAGAACAATTTCCTGATGCAGTTCCAGTCGGATATTATCAATACTGAGATCGTCCGGCCGAAGGTCGTGGAAAACACAGCGCTTGGCGCGGCTTATCTTGCCGGCCTCACAGCAGGATACTGGAAAGATAAAGAAGAACTAAAGGCCTATCAGAAGGTCGGGACAGTCTTCGAGGCTGAAATGAGCGCGAAAGAAAGAAAAGAAAAATTAGACGGTTGGAATAAAGCAGTTGAGACTGCAAAATTCTGGTCAAAGCTGAATTCCAAATAAACAAATAGATTGACGTTAAAGAAGGGACAAAAAAATGAATATCTATTCAGATAGAATCGATCATTTAAGGAAACTGATGGCGGAAGAAGGAATTGATGTTTACTACATTCCGATGAGCGATTGTCATAACAGTGAGTATGTAGGCGATCATTTCCGCTGCATAGAATTTATTTCCGGTTTTTCCGGATCTGCGGGCCATGTAGTTGTGACCAAAGAGGAAGCCTGGCTCTTTGCGGACGGCAGATACTACATTCAGGCAGCGAACCAGTTGGAAGGCAGCGGCATCAAACTGATGAAATGGGGACAGCCGGATGTCCCGGAACCCGATGTCTTCGTTCAAAGCCAGGCGAAAGATAAGGTGCTTGGGTTTGACGGGAATGTTGTTAATACGAACTTTGCAAAGCGTATCTCTAAGACTGCCAAAACTGTAAGGTTCCAAAGGGACCTGGTTGGTGAGATCTGGACGGACCGTCCGGAACAGAGCTTTACCGATATTTGGAGAATGCCGCAGGAGTATTGCGGGGAAAGCGTGGAGTCTAAACTTCGAAGGATCCGTGATGAAATCGAAAAGATGGATCTCGGATGCAGTAACTATTCCTATTTGATCGCTTCCCTGGATGATATCGCATGGATCTATAATATCCGGGCGAATGACGTTCCGAATAATCCGGTCGCCTATGCGTACGCAGTGATCGAACCGGAGGCAAACCAGCTTCTGACACACGGAGAGGGCTACGGCCGGGAATGGTATAAGCGCGTCAAAGCAGAACCGGTCCTTCCGGATACCGTCCCTGAAGTCGTCAAAGAAAAGATCAGAGAAAAAGTGATCAATCCTGTGGCAAAGACCCTGTCGGATAATGTGGACATTGAAAAACTCAAAGAGTTTGTGATCGCACAGGTGAAGAAGACTCTGTACGATACGATCGAAAATGAAAACATTGCTTCTGATGATAAGGATATCAAATCAGCTGAGGGAGAAAAAACAGAAGAGGCAAAGGGAAATGCTCCGAAAGCTGAAAAGGGCACGACCTGTATTCTGATGGATATGAACCGCGTCGGATACAGTGTATTCCGATATTTTGATGACCGCAGAATCAAGGTAATGCATATTGATGACCCTTCCACCAGAATGAAGGGAGTCAAGAATGAGACCGAGATCAAGTGCTTAAAAGAAGCTCTGAAGCGTGACAGTGCTGTCATTATCAAGCTGATGCACTGGGTCAAGAATCAGGCCGGAAAGATCCACCTGGATGAGATGAGCATTGATGAGTTTCTGCTTAAGAAACGCTCCGAGGATCCTCTCTTTATGGAACCGAGCTTTGATACGATCGCTGCATATAAAGAAAACGGCGCAATGATGCATTATGAAGCAACTGCGCAGACAGCAAAGTCGATTGAAGCGGAAGGCATGCTCTTAGTTGACAGCGGTGGACAGTATAAAGACGGAACGACCGATATCACCAGAACCTTTATTTTAGGCCCTGTCACAGAGGAAGAAAAGAAAGCATTCACACTGACCGCGGCCTCAATGCTGCGTCTCTTAAATGCGAAATTTATCGAGGGCTGCAGAGGAGAGAATGTCGATATCATGGCACGAGAGCCGATGTGGCAGGCCGGCTGGGATTATAAATGCGGAACCGGTCACGGAGTCGGCCATGTTTTAAATGTACATGAAGGCCCGCATAACATCCGTTACCGGATCGGTGCAAACGGACCGTCAGCAGTTTTGGAAGAAGGTATGGTCGTAACAGATGAGCCGGGCGTATACAGAGAAGGACAGTTCGGTGTGCGTACAGAAAATGAGATGCTCGTTGTACCTTTTACGGAAACGGAAGACGGAAAGTTCCTTCAGTTTGAAAACCTGACGTTTATCCCGATCGACCTTGACGGAATCGATACGAGCTACTTGACAGAAGAAGATAAAAAGTTATTAAATAACTACCATGAGTCAGTATATGAAACCATGGCTCCTTATTTAGATGATGAATTAAAACTGTGGTTAAAGGAGTATACAAGACCGATTTAAGATGGACGATAAAAAGGTTCTATTTATCTACAATCCAAATGCCGGAAAAGGTGTGATCCCGAAGCACCTTGATGAAGTTACGGATATTTTTGAAAAAGCAGGATATTCAGTTGGGCTTTATCGTACACAGGCGCCGGGTGACGGACCGAAGGAAGTGACGGAAAAAGCGGATCTTTTTGATCTGATCGTCTGCTCAGGCGGAGACGGAACGTTAAGCGGCATTGTATCCGGTATGATGAAACTCCCGAAAGAGCAGAGGAAACCGATCGGCTTTATCCCGACAGGTTCGACGAATGATACCGGAAAAAGCTACGGACTTCCGAAATCGATCGGAGATGCAGCCAGGATCGCTGTTGAGGGGAAACCGTTTACAACAGATATCGGACATTTTAATGATACCTTTTTTACTTACGTGGCTTCACTCGGCAAGCTTTCTGCTGTTTCCTGCTTCACTCCGCAGGAAGTCAAAAAACGCTGGGGCTATCTAGCCTATCTGATAGAAGGAATCAAGGTGCTTTTGCATCTGGATGCGTATGACCTTAAGATCACTTATGAAGACACAGAAGGAAAGGAACAGACCTTAGAGGGAAATTTCTTCCTTGGTATGATCACGAATACTTACAGTGTCGGTGGCTTTAACGGCATTACGGGAGGACATGTGGATCTTCAGGATGGACTCTTTGAAGTCGTTCTCTGCAAACGCCCGAGATCATTAGGACAGTTCAGCAAGATCGTAGACAATCTGTTCCTGGCTCCCGACAAAGACAGTAACAATGAACTGGTGACAAAATTCAAGACCGGAAAGATCAAGGTCGAGTCCCGGGACAATGTTCAGTGGGTCATTGACGGCGAAAATGCAGGAAAGCATAAGTGCGTAGATATCGAAAATGATCATCACGCAATTGATATAATGGTCGACAAAAACAGAGAAAATGTGTAAAAAAAGAATAGTTATCCACATAAATCAGAGCATTTGGGGATAAATATTCGAAATATATATGATTTAAAAAGGAATCACAGATAATACATGAGTGTCTATACACCGAAAAAACCAATCGAAGAAGAGGACAGCAAAGCTGCTTTAAGCAGGCTGAACTTTGATGCTGATGAAAGTTCAGAAACGGAAAACGAAGAAGAGCCGATCCTTTCTCCAAAAGAATTAAGGAAAAAAAGAAGAGAAGAAAAGAGGGCGGCGAATCCCGGTTTTTATATCTTTATGGACTGGGCCATCATTATTCTTGCGGCGCTTGCGGTTGCCCTGTTCATCAACTTCTTTATTATCGTCAATTCAACAGTTCCGACTGGTTCTATGGAAACTACGATCATGAGCGGATCCAGGATGATCGGTTTCCGTGTCGCTTACCTGTTCAAGGAGCCGCAGCGCGGGGACATTATTGTTTTCCGCTTTCCGGATGATCCCTCCCAGTTTTTTGTAAAGAGAGTGATCGGACTTCCGGGCGAGACCGTTGAGGTGGTTGACGGCATAACATATATCGATGGCGTTCAGCTGGATGAACCCTATATCAACGATGACTACTGGATCGAATATGAGTTGATCAAGGACGATCCGGCCATGGTTGAAGCGCAGGGTCTCCGCTATAATGCGGGTCCTTATACCGTTCCGGAAGGCAGCTATTTTATGATGGGTGATAACAGGGGGAATTCCCGTGATTCCCGTATGTGGGATAATAAGTTCGTGGCGAAGGATAAGATAATCGGAAAAGCCTGGCTTTGCTATTTCCCGTTTTCCGATTTTGGTGTTTTAGAATGACCACAGTTTCAGAATTGAAAAAACTGTGAAAAAAGAGATTTGATTTAACAAAAAAACAGGGATATGGTAAGATAATTACATCAATAAAGTATTGTTTCCGTAAGTTAAGGAGAATGCTATGGATAAGAAAACAAAGAACTCATTATTAAATGTGGCAGCAGAACTGATCGTTCTTCCGATCACTGCTTTTGTAACGGTTAAAAGAGGTGTCGATAAGTTTAATGAAAGCGACACCGGTAAAAAAGTGAAAGCCTATGCAAAGCAGGCAGGAGAGGAGATCAGCGAGGCAGCAAAGAAGGCAGCTGAGAGCGAGACTGTTCAGAATGCAAAAGCAAAAATCGAAGAGTTTTCCAGTAAGGCCGGAGAGAAAGTAAAAGAGTATACTGAAACTGCCACCGCAAAGTTCGAGGAATTTAAGGAAAATGCAGAAGAAAAAGTAAAAGATTTTGCAGATGCAGCGGATGATAAGGCAGAAGAGATCAAGGATTTTGCGGAAGATAAAGCTGGGGACTTTGCAGATTCTGCTCAGCAGAAATTTAGTAAGGTACAGGGTGAGTTAGATAAGATCTATGACGAAGTGCAGGATAAGATCGATCATCCGGAGCAGTAAGCTGTATTTTACTGAATTTAAGAAAATCGTAACAGAAATTTAATATCGCGATAGTTCTATTAGATTGACTTCCCGTGACAATTGTTATATTATTCGTATAACAATTAGAACGAGAGGTCTTTCTATGTTTGTAGAAATCGATTTCAATAGCGATGAAGCTATTTACATCCAACTGAGAAACCAGATCTTTTTGGCAATCGCGACTTCCCAGATCAAGGAAGGCGATTCGCTTCCTTCTGTAAGAGCTCTGGCTGATGACATCGGTGTCAATATGCACACAGTCAATAAAGCGTATACGACCTTAAGGCAGGACGGCTTTCTAAAAGTCGACCGCAGGAGAGGCGCTGTGGTATCTGTCGACGTAGATAAAATGCAGTCGATGGATAAAATGCGTGCATATCTGAAACCGCTCATCGCCCGCGGTATCTGCAAAGGTCTGTCACGGGAAGAGTTTAAGCAGCTGATCGATGATCTTTACGACGAAATGAAATAGAGGAGAATAATATAATGAGGAGAAGACCATTTACTAAAATGGCGCAGGCAGCAATTGCAGAAGCTGCAGAGGTTTCTGCTGAGCTGCGGATGACGTATATCGGTACAGAACACATCCTGATCGGACTGACGTTCGTGGATGGCTCTGTTGCACAGAAAGTGCTCTCTGTCCATGGAGTTACAACTGAGGCAGTCAAGAGCCTGATCAAAAAGACATTTAATACCCCGGATATGGTAGTGGTGAGTGACGGCGAATGTTTTTCACCAAAAGCAGAAGCGATCCTTCAGGATGCAGGAGAAGAGGCAGAGCGCTTCCATATTGCTGAAGTTGGTACCGAGCATCTTCTGCTTGCGCTATTAAAAGCGGAAGACAGTGCGGCAATCCGCATTCTTTCAGGACTTGGCGTCAACCGGCAGCAGCTGTATGCAGATCTGCTTGCTGCCATGGGCGAAAATGTCAGTGAACATAAAGAAGAGATCGCCGGCAGTCAAAACAGCGGCCAGAAGGCAGAAGGCATCTTAAAAGACTTCAGCCGTGATCTGAACGAAGAGGCAAGGAACGGAAAACTTGATCCTATCATCGGAAGAGAAGATGAGATCAGCCGTATCGTGCAGATATTAAGCCGCAGAACAAAAAATAATCCGTGTCTGGTCGGTGAACCGGGTGTCGGAAAGACCAGTATCGCAGAGGCTCTGGCAGAGAAGATCGTCCAGGGCGAGATCGCAGGTCCTGTTGCATCCAAAAGAGTGCTTGCTTTAGATCTTCCGGCGATGGTCGCAGGAAGTAAATACCGTGGCGAGTTTGAAGAACGTGTAAAACGCGTGATCAACGAAGTAAGGGATGACGGACATATCATCCTGTTCATGGATGAGATCCATACCATGATCGGTGCCGGCGGAGCAGAGGGCTCCATTGACGCTGCCAACATCTTAAAACCGGCGCTGGCGAGAGGCGAGATCCAGATCATCGGAGCAACGACGCTTGATGAATACCGGAAGCACTTTGAAAAGGACGCCGCACTTGAGCGCCGTTTCCAGCCGGTTCATGTTGAACAGCCGACAAAAGAAGAGACGATCGCGATCTTAAAAGGACTGCGTCCGAGATATGAAGACCACCATAATGTAACGATCACAGATGAAGCGGTTGAGTCTGCTGTCAATCTTTCTATCAGATACATCAACGACCGTTTCCTTCCGGATAAAGCAATTGACCTGATCGACGAAGCATCGTCCAAGGTCCGTTTATCCTCCTATATCCTTCCTCCGGATCTCAAAGAGATGGATGAAAAACTGAAGGAGATGGAGGCAAAACGTGAAAACTATGTAAAACACGGAAATATCAAGATGGCTTCTGAGACCCATCAGGATATCCGGATCTTAAGAGGACGCATTGATGACTACCGCCAGAAACTCTTAGATGAAAGCGGCGGAAGACTGAAAGTCGGTCCGGAAGATATTGCAGACGTCGTGTCCAAGTGGACAAAGATCCCTGTCCGGAAACTCGAAGAGGAAGAAGGCGAACGCCTGCGTCACTTAGAAGAAACGCTGCATAAGAGAGTGGTTGCCCAGAACGAGGCAGTTACGGCTCTTGCCAAAGCGATCCGCAGGGGCAGAGTTGGTCTTAAAGATCCGAATAAACCGATCGGAACCTTCCTGTTCTTAGGGCCGACCGGTGTCGGTAAAACAGAACTTTCCAAGGCACTTGCTGAAGCAATGTTCGGAACAGAGAATGCAATCATCCGCGTTGATATGTCGGAATACATGGAAAAGCACAGCGTATCCAAGCTGATCGGATCGCCTCCGGGATATGTCGGATACGATGAGGGCGGACAGCTTTCCGAACAGGTAAGAAGAAATCCGTATTCGATCCTTCTCTTTGATGAGGTAGAGAAGGCTCATCCGGATGTCTTTAATGTGCTGCTTCAGGTTCTGGACGATGGCCGCATCACTGATGCCCATGGCCGTATGACGGACTTTAAGAACACCGTCATCATCATGACCAGCAATGCAGGTGCGCAACGGATCATGGAGCCGAAGAGCCTGGGCTTTGCAACAGAAAAGGATGACAGGGCAAATTATGAGAAGATGAAATCCTCCGTTATGGACGAGATCAAGCATATATTCCGTCCGGAGTTCATCAACCGTATCGATGACATCATCGTCTTCGAGGCTTTGTCCAAAGAAAATATGAAAGATATCATCGAGATCTTACTCGCTGAGTTTAAGAAACGTGCAAAGGAACAGATGGAGATCAATGTCCGCGTGGCAGACAGTGCAAAGGTCTTCCTGGTCGATCAGGGATATGATCCGAAATACGGCGCACGTGCGCTCAAGAGAAAAGTGCAGTCTCTCTTAGAAGATGAGATCGCAGAGGAAATCCTTTCCGGCAGCATTAAACGGGGAGATACGGTTTCCATCAAGCATCCGAAAGATAGCGAGAAGCTGGTCTTTACGGTTGCAAAACAGAGAAAAAAAGCGGCTGAAGAGCCGAAAAAAGCTGTGAAGGAGAAGAAGGCGAAAGCCACACAGAGAAACTAAGATGGCAAAGGCAAAAGATACCATATTTTTCTGTAAAGAATGTGGCTTTGAAAGCGCTAAGTGGGCGGGACAGTGTCCTGCCTGCCATGAATGGAACACTTTTGTGGAAGCTCCTTCGCAAAAGAGTGTAAAGGCTGCGCCCGGAAGAGCGCATGCTTCCCTGCGGCTTACGGAAGATAAAAAGCCTGTTGCCATGAGTGAGATCGAGGCAACGGTCAGCGTACGCACAGAGACCGGTATGAAGGAGTTCGACCGGGTCTTAGGCGGAGGCATTATTAAAGGCTCACTGGTTTTAGTTGGCGGCGATCCCGGTATCGGGAAATCGACCCTTCTTACGCAGCTCTGCAAAAACTTAAGTGATGCGGGACATAAAGTCCTTTATATTACCGGTGAGGAAAGCCTGAGCCAGATCAAACTCCGGGCGGACCGCATTGGTACGTTCAATGGCAATATGAAGCTTCTGGCAGAAACGGATCTCGAAATCGTAGAAAGTGCGATCCGTTCTGAAATGCCGGAGGTTGCCATCATAGATTCGATCCAAACCATGTTCAGCGCAGATACGACCGGGGCTCCAGGCAGCGTGGGCCAGGTTCGTGAATGCACGAATATCCTGATGCAGCTTGCAAAAGGCATCGGAGTCAGCATTTTTGTTGTTGGACATGTGACGAAAGAGGGCGTGGTCGCAGGTCCGAGGATCTTAGAGCACATGGTGGATACCGTGCTGTACTTTGAAGGCGACAAGCATGCCTCTTACCGCGTGCTTCGCGGGGTCAAGAACCGTTTCGGCTCCACCAATGAGGTCGGCATTTTTGAAATGCGTTCAGAAGGACTCAAAGAGGTGGCAAATCCGTCTGCTTTCATGCTTTCCGGAAGACCGGAAAATGCATCGGGGTCCATTGTTTCCTGTTCGATTGAAGGAACCAGACCGATCCTGGTTGAGATACAGGCGCTGGTTGCGAGAAGCGGGCTTGGAAATCCAAGAAGGTCTTCAACCGGAATCGATTACAACCGTATGAATCTTTTGATCGCGGTTTTGGAAAAACGCCTGGGGCTTCATTTTTCGGAATGTGATGCCTACCTGAACGTGGTTGGCGGCATCCGTATTAATGAGACCGCCCTGGACCTGGCGGTGGTGATCGCTTTAGCATCCGGTTACATGGATTTTGCAGTAGATGCGGGCACGATCGCGATCGGTGAGGTTGGACTTTCGGGGGAAGTCAGAAGCGTCAATCTGATGGAAGCCAGGATCCAGGAAGCAAAGAAACTTGGATTTACACGCTGCATCGTTCCGAAGGGAGCAATGCAGGCACTTAAGAATATCGATGGAATCGCCTTGGAAGGCGTGGATAATGTGAAAGAAGCCATTAACAAAGTAAGGAAATAGTGGTATAATAATTCGGTTATTTTTTGAAGGAATTTTGGCAAAGAAAAAGGCTGCCGGATTCGACAGCCTTAGCGCAGGGGAAGAGAGATTCGAACTCCCATGAACGGTTTTGGAGACCGTCATACTGCCATTGTATGATTCCCCTAAAGCACGAGTTATTTTATATCACAACGAACGTTACTGTGTCAAATGGTTTTCATAGAATCATAGGTTAGCACTATTGGAGGAAAGAGTTTTGGTTCGGGTAAAGAAAGCAATCATATCGTTACTAGTATTCGCGGTGTTGCTGAGCGCTATTGTCGCTTTTCCATTAGGCGGCGTGAAAAAGGCATACGCTACTGCAGCGGCAGGGAAATGCCTTGGAGTCGATGTGTCTGATCACAACGGCTGGATCGACTGGGCAAAGGCAAAGGCCGGAGGCGTTGAATTCGCGATCATCCGTATTGGCTGGGGCGATGATCTGACCAATCAGGATGACGGAAAAGCACAGTACAATATGCAGCAGTGTGAAAAATATGGAATCCCTTACGGTGTCTATATTTATTCTTATGCAATCTCAACCGCAGAAGTCGACAGTGAGATCGCCCATACGGTTCGTATGATCCAGGGACATAACCCAACACTTGGTATCTGGTTTGATATGGAAGATGCCGATTCTTATAAAGCACGTCATAACTTTAATCCATATACCCATGGCAGCCAGCTGACAGATTTCTGCCTGCGTTACCTTCGCGGCATGAAAGCAAAAGGTTATGCCAGAGTTGGTGTATATGCCAACCCGGACTATTTCTATAATGTGTTGAACTACAACAAGATCAAAGCAGAAGGTATGATCTGGTTAGCACATTGGGGAGTAAGCTCTCCGGGATTTGACTGTGCAATGTGGCAGT
Source organism: Lachnospiraceae bacterium (assembly GCA_017511045.1). GTDB lineage: Bacteria > Bacillota > Clostridia > Lachnospirales > Lachnospiraceae > RGIG5612. The sequence continues at coordinate 84,834 of JAFWLM010000088.1, forward strand.
ATTCTTCTGATGGTACGATTGCCGGAGGCAGCGGACGCTTTGATATGAACTGGGTATTCTCAGGAAGCCCGCTGTTCAAACTTATTACTGGTGCTTCTGCTGCAACAACCCCGATAAAAGACTATGAAAGAACAAATGGTTCTGAGTTAGAAATCCGTGGTGATGTGGATGGAGATGGAAAGATCGATGTGAAAGATCTTGCGAACATCCAGAAAGCCATCTTGAAGAAGATCAATATTAAGGGTATTGCGTTTACCTGTGCGGATGTTAACGGCGATGGAACGATCAGCGTTATCGATCTTGCAAAAGTTCAGAAACATATCCTTGGTAAGATCGATCTAATCGAGGAGCAGAAACCTGTAGAACCGGAGGATCCGGTAACTCCGGATGAACCGGCTGTGCCAACTTCCGATGACCAGAGCTCCGGGCAGTCAGATAACAATGCCGCGGACTTAAATACAGAAGCTTCTGCAGGCGAGGATACAGAAGTGACCTTGCAGCCGTAAGCGAGAGATCAATTAAAAAACGATAGGAAGTACAGAACCACATGTTAAATATTTTAAAAGTAAAGAAAAAGATTATCAGTGTTGCTTTAGCAGTTGTATGTGTGATATCGCTTTGCCTGTGCATTTCAAAGCCGGCTTATGCAGCTGGAATATCCATTTCTCCAAGTGCATGGACTGTAACCCAGGGCGGAAGTGTATATGTTTCAGTAACTATTACCTCGAGCATTGAAATATATGGTTATGAAATCTCCATAAGTGGCGGAGGAGCTCTTTCTGGTGGGGACTCAGTAGCAGCCGGAGGATCCGGAGGTTATTCTGCTACTTTTGGATGCACATTATATGCAGATGGCAGCGGAACCGGAACAATCAGTGCTTATGGAAGTGTTTCTGATGGAGAGTCTTCAGAAGAAGCAGGCGGAAGCATTGCCATTACTGTAAATGCTGTCCCATCCAGCGGTGGGAATACCGGAGGCGGAACCGGTGGTGGTGCAAACTGGGGTGACAACTACGGTGACGGCACCGGAAATTTTATCAATAACAACCCGACAAAGCCGGGCTCCGGTAATACTGCATTAGGGTCTCTTAAAGTAATCGATGCAGATAAAAAAGAAATCGCGCTGAAAGATGAAGGTAACGGAATCTATTCCGCAACGGTTCTGAACAGTGTAGATAAGGTTACGATCGAAGCAGCAGCCGCTGATGCGAAGGCAACTGTTGCCGGTGCCGGAGAAAAAGAACTGAAAGTCGGTGCAAATGAAATTGATATTGTGGTCACTGCTGAGAATGGTCTGCAACAGGGATATCGTATCAATATCACAAGAAAAGATGACAAGATTGCGCTTGCTGATCTCGAAGCAGAGATGAAGGCAAGCAAGGCAGAATACCTCACGGTAAAGCTGGAAGATGGAGATAAGCTGGATGCAAAACTTCTGAAGGCAATCAAGACCTGGGGAAAGACCTTGTTCCTGAATAAATATGACGAAGAGAGCAAGATCATCTACAGCTGGGCGCTCAAAGGCGCGAATATAGAAGATGATATGACATCCTTTGACCCTGCAGTTACTTTTGAGACTGCTAACGCAGAAAAGTTGGACGAGCTTTCCAACTTTGCAAAAGGAAAAGTGATCAATCTGGCTCATTCCGGAAAACTCCCGGCAGAAACTTATCTGAGTATTCAGAATAAAGAAGAGTTTAAAGCTGGAACGAAATTGAATCTCTATTATTATGACAAAACAAATGACAGCTTAGTACTTCAGCCGGCTGAAATATCAGCAGGTGCAGAAACAGTGATCCTGCCGTTAGAGCATGCTTCCGAGTATTTCCTGACACGCTCAACGATTCCTGTAGTAGAAGAAACTGAGGAAGAAGGTTTTACACTTGATTGGAAAACCTGTGTCATGATCGCTGAAGCAGTTGTAATCCTTGCTTTACTCATTGCTCTGATCGTTGTATCTGCGAAGAAAAAGAAACGGAAACAGGGAAATACTCCGGATGATAATAATACGAAGGACGAAGACAAGGCAGAGATTGAAGCAGATGAAACTGAGGATCCTACGGTCGCAACGACAGACATCAAGATCGATCCATATGAAGGAGTAACAGACTTCAGTCCGGCTATCGGAGAAAAAGTGGAAGCGTTTGCTCAGGATACTGCTGATCTGACTGCAGAAGCAGGGGAATCCTCCGAGACCCAGATCCTTCGGTTTGAAGACATGGATCATAATCCGGAAACGGAGACGACGATCTTACGTTATGAAGATATGAATCATTCTGCAGAGACAGAAACGACGATACTAAGTTTTGAGGAAATAAATAAACAGTTAAACGATGAGTGAGCAACAAGTAGTAGTTAAAGATGAGAGCATGCGGCCAATGGTCCATCAGGAAACAGAGGAGACGCTTGCAAAACTGAATGAAGCGTCGGCGCCTGTTCCCATCGAAGACTTATACGACAAGTTAATAACAACGATTCGGAAATATCATCCATCGGATGATATTTCGCTGATTGAAAAAGCATACCATGTGGCAAAAGAGGCACATGGCGATCAGCTGCGCAAATCCGGAGAACCTTATATCAGTCATCCGATCCAGGTGGCGATTATTCTTGCTGAACTGGAAATGGATAAGGAGACTGTTGCAGCTGCGATCCTTCATGATGTTGTGGAGGATACGAACATGTCTCTGGACGATCTGAAAGAGGAGTTCGGTGAAGAGGTCGCTCTTTTAGTAGACGGCGTTACCAAGCTGACTCAGATCAAATACACAACGGATAAGATCGAGGTACAGGCGGAAAATCTCAGAAAGATGTTTCTTGCCATGGCAAAAGATATCCGTGTCATCATTATCAAACTGGCTGACCGTCTGCATAACATGCGTACGCTCCAGTTTATGACTCGTGAAAAGCAGAAGGAAAAAGCACGCGAGACAATGGATATTTATGCTCCGATCGCTCAGCGTCTTGGTATTTCTAAGATCAAGATCGAGCTGGACGACCTCGCGCTCAAATACTTAGAACCTGATGTCTTCTACAATCTGGTGGAAGAAGTCAAAGCCCGAAAAAATGTTAAGGATGATTTTATCGACGAGATGGTCGAAGCGGTCCGCCAGCATATGAAAGAAGCGGATATCAAGTGTGAAGTGGACGGCCGCGTAAAGCATTACTTCAGCATCTATAAAAAGATGGTGAACCAGAACCGCTCTTTAGACCAGATCTACGACCTCTTTGCGGTCCGTATTAAAGTGGATACTGTAAAAGATTGTTATGCGGCACTGGGAATCATCCACGAGATCTACAAACCGATCCCGGGACGCTTCAAAGATTATATCGCGATGCCGAAGCCGAACATGTATCAGTCTCTCCATACAACACTGATCAGTCCGGAGGGCACACCGTTTGAGGTTCAGATCCGTACCTTTGAGATGCATAGGACGGCAGAGTATGGTATCGCAGCACACTGGAAATATAAAGAAGGAAAAGGTGTCGGCGATAAGACGATCAAACAGAGTGAGGAAGAAAAGCTTGCCTGGCTGAGGCAGATCCTTGACTGGCAGAACGAAACTTCTAATAACACTGAGTTTATGGATTTCCTGAAGAGCGGCCTGGACCTGTTCTCGGATGATGTATTCTGCTTTACCCCGGAAGGTGACGTAAAGAACCTGCCGGCAGGCTCTACGCCGATCGATTTTGCGTACAGCATTCACTCAGCTGTCGGAAACCGGATGATCGGTGCGCGTGTAAACGATAAGATCGTAAACATCGACTACAAGATCCAGAATGGTGACCGGATCGAGATCATCACGTCCCAAAACTCTAAGGGACCGAGCATGGACTGGCTCAATATCGTAAAGAGCCCAAGTGCAAAACAGAAGATCAATCAGTGGTTCCGCAATGCCCTGAAGGAAGAAAACATTCAGAAGGGCCGTGAGCTGATTGAAAAATATATGCGGACCAAAGCCATCGACAACATGGAGATCTTTGCTCCGGAATATCAGCAGTCGGTACTTACAAGATACAGCTGCAAAGATTGGGATTCTGTTCTTGCGGCTGTCGGACATGGCGGCTTAAAAGAAGGCCAGGTCGTAAACCGTCTGCTGGCGGAGTATGACCGCAAGAACAAGGTCAATAAAGTAAGCGATGCAGATATTCTGGAATCTGCAGCTTCCGCACATAAAGAAGAAGCAAGCGATAAAAACAGAAACGGCATTGTGGTCAAAGGCATCCATGATGTGGCTGTGCGCTTTGCAAAATGCTGTTCCCCGGTTCCGGGCGATGAGATCGTCGGCTTTGTTACAAGAGGAAGGGGAATCACAGTTCACAGGACAGACTGCGTAAATATCGTAAACCTCAACATCGCAGAACGTGACCGTCTGATCGATGCGGAGTGGGATAAACCGTCTTCTGCATTTAAAGAGGAAAAATATCTTGTTGAGATCAGCATCTTCGCACGCAACCGGACCGGTCTTTTGGTCGATATCTCAAAGATCATGTCTGAAAAAGACCTGGATGTTTTAAGTATGAATGTGCGGACGAATAAACAGCAGATGGCAACGATTGATATGGGATTTAAAGTGGCATCTACCGATGAGCTTTCCAAGGTCATGGATAAGCTGAAACAGATCGATGATGTTGTGGATATCAACAGGACATCCGGCTGATGAGAACAGTTAATCACGGCCGGAACGGCAAACGGGACCTTAGAAGCATACGAAGACTGGCAGGCAGATTTCGTACTGTCTGGCCTTTGGAGGAAAATGGTATGGGAATTAAAATGGATGTGATCCGGGTCGGCATGCTGGAGACCAACTGCTACCTGATCTATGATGAAGAAAGAAAAGAAGCAATCATCACAGACCCGGGCGATAATGCTGACTTTATTAAAGAGTGTATTGAAGAGCGCGGTGTGACTCCGGTAGCGATCTTCCTGACGCATGCACATGGTGATCATGTCATGGCACTTCCGGAACTTCGGGAAAGCTATCAGGTCCCTGTTTATATGCATGAGCTCGATGAGCCGATGCTGAATAACGGCCGCTTCAACATGAGCAGCTTTTCTATTTATCTGGAAGATTCCGATATCCGCCTGAAGGGTGGAGAAGAACTGGAGATCGGAGGAATGAAGATCCGGGTGATCTTTACTCCGGGACATACGCCGGGCGGTGTCTGCTATTATTTCTACGAAGCAGGCTTTATGCTCTCCGGGGATACGATGTTTTACCGTTCCTGGGGAAGGACAGATTTCCCGGGAGGCTCCGAAACGGATCTGATGAACTCTTTAAGATATCTGCTTGAGAATGTGCCGCCGGAGACAGTCGTCTATCCGGGACATGAGATGGCGACCAAGATCGCGGATGAGAGGCGCATGCACGGATACCGTGACTAGAGAAACTCATTGCATTTTTCAGCAGTGTGCGTGATAATACACGGGCACTGCTTTGATATTTAATTAAAGAGACTGGAGAATTACTTATGATAACACAGGCACCCCGCGGAACCGCGGACTGGTACGGAGAGGAGATGGCAAAAAGGGAACTTGTGGAAGAGATCTGCAAGGAGACCGCTGCCACCTATAATATTAAGCAAATCATGACACCGATGTTTGAGCATACGGTGCTTTTTCAGCGCGGTGTAGGAGAGACAACGGACGTTGTACAGAAAGAGATGTATACCTTTGAAGACAAAGGCGGAAGAAGCATCACCTTAAAGCCGGAAGGAACGGCGGGTGTGATCCGTGCTTACCTTGAGCATAGCCTTTATGCGGAGAGCGGTCTGGCTAAACTCTTTTACATTACGCCGGCATTCCGCTATGAAAAACCGCAGAGCGGACGCCTCCGTCAGCACCACCAGTTCGGTGTGGAGTATATTGGTTCGGAAAGCCCGATGGTGGAAGTCGAACTGATCAGTCTGGTGAAGCGGATCACGGAAAAGCTTGGTCTGAAAGATATTTCCGTCCACATCAATTCCATTGGCTGCGGAAACTGCAGAAAAGACTATAATAAAGCATTGCTTGCTTATCTGAATGAACATAAAGATCATCTTTGCCCGACCTGTAGAGAGCGTATGGAACGGAATCCTCTGCGCGTGCTGGACTGCAAGGTGGAAGGCTGCAAGGAGATCGTAAAAGATGCTCCTCGCACGATTGACTATTTAGATGATGAGTGCAAAGCTCACTTTGAAGAACTTCAGAAGATGCTTGGCGCTTTAAATATTCCGTTTGAAGTTGATACAGGAATCGTCCGCGGCCTCGACTACTATACAAGAACGGTATTTGAGTTTGTGAATAAAGACGGCTTCACGCTTTGCGGTGGCGGCCGCTATGACGGACTGGTAAAAGAGATCGATGAGAAACATGACATCCCTTCTGCTGGTTTTGGTATGGGACTTGAGCGTGTTTTATACTTCTTAAATCTTGAAGGCATCGATATCGGCGGTGTCACTCCGCCGCAGCTTTATATCGCAATGATGCCGGACGTAAAGCTCGAAGGCTATAAGCTGATCAACAGTCTGCGCATTCAGGGGATCTCTGTGGAGACCGACTACATGGGAAAATCCGTAAAAGCGCAGATGAAATACGCAAATAAGATCCATGCGCCTTATGTTATAGTCTTGGGCGCTGATGAGATCGCGAGCGGAAAAGTACGCATTAAGAATATGGAAGACGGAAGTGAAACAGAAACTTCCATCGATGCGATTGCAGACATTGTAAAATAAACAGGAATCATCCGGAAAGAGAGAGACATGGCAGAATCAATGAGTGGCTTTACAAGAAGCCACAGATGCACAGAAGTAACGAATGAACAGATCGGCGAGAGCGTTGTGCTCATGGGCTGGGTCAACAAAAGGAGAAATCTCGGAAGTTTGATCTTTGTTGATCTCAGGGATAGAAGCGGCCTAATGCAGCTTCTTTTTGACGAGAACAACATCGGCGAAGAAGGATATAAAAAAGCACAGACTCTGAGAAATGAATTTGTTATCGCGATCCGCGGTCTGGTGCAGAAAAGAGAAGGCGCGATCAATGAAAACCTGAAAACAGGTGATATTGAGATCAAGGTTTTAGAGCTCCGCATTCTTTCCGAGGCATTGACACCGCCGTTCCATATTGAAGAGGATTCGCAGACGAAAGACGAGCTGCGTCTGAAATACCGTTACTTAGACTTAAGACGTCCGGATATCCAGAAGAATATCATCTTCCGGAGCAAAGTGGCTAAGAGCATCCGTGACTTTATGTATGAAGAAGGATTCATCGAGATCGAAACTCCGATGCTCTGCAAGAGCACACCGGAAGGCGCAAGAGACTATCTGGTCCCGAGCCGTGTGCATCCGGGCAACTTCTATGCGCTTCCTCAGTCACCACAGCTCTTTAAACAGCTGCTGATGTGCGCAGGATATGACCGTTACTTCCAGCTGGCAAAGTGCTTCCGCGATGAGGACCTTCGTGCAGATCGTCAGCCGGAGTTCACACAGGTGGATATGGAGTTTTCCTTCGTTGACCAGGACGAAGTCATGGATGTCAACGAAAGACTTTTAGCTCATATCTTTAAAGAGTGTTTAGGACATGAAGTACAGCTTCCGATCCCGAGGATGCTCTGGCAGGAAGCTATGGACCGTTATGGAAGTGATAAGCCGGATACGCGTTTCGGCATGGAATTAGTAGATATTACGGAATCCGTGAAAAACTGCGGTTTTGGCGTATTCTCAAACCCGGCACAGACACAGGGCTCTTCTGTGCGAGGCATCAACGCAAAAGGCATGGTGGAGATGCCGAGAAAGAAGATCGATGCCCTCGTGGAATTTGCCAAAGGCTATGGCGCAAAAGGCCTGGCATATCTTGGAATCAACCAGGATGGCAGCTATAAATCCTCTTTTGCCAAGTTCATGACAGAAGAAGAACTTCAGGCAATCGTGGAAGAGATGAATGCAGAGCCGGGAGATTTAATGTTCTTTGCAGCGGATACGAATAAGATCGTATGGTCTGTCCTTGGTGCCCTCCGCTTAGAACTTGGAGAGCAGATGGGTCTCATCGATCACAGCAAGTTCAACTTCCTCTGGGTCGTTGAATTCCCGCTCTTTGAGTACTCTGATGAGCAGGAGCGCTGGGTATCCATGCACCATCCGTTCACAATGCCGATGGATGAAGATATCAAATATCTGGATTCGGAGCCGTGGAAGGCAAGAGCAAAGGCATACGACATCGTATTAAACGGTGTAGAGCTTGGCGGAGGAAGCGAGCGAATCTATGATCCGGAGATCCAGGAGAAGATGTTTGAAGCCTTAGGCTTTACAAAAGAAGAAGCAAATGAGCGCTTCGGTTTCCTGATCGATGCGTTTAAATACGGCGTGCCGCCTCACGCAGGTCTGGCATATGGTCTTGACCGCCTCGTAATGCTGATGCTTGGATGCGAATCCATCCGTGATGTCATCGCTTTTCCGAAGGTGAAAGATGCTTCCGATCTCATGACCGGGGCTCCGGGTCCGGTTGATGAAAAGCAGCTCGAAGAACTTGAGATCGCGTTGGATCTTACAGAGCAGCCGGAAGAATAATCAAACACAGAATGAAACTAAATGATCAGTTCTGCCTGCAAAGACAGGACTGATCATCTCATATTAAGGTATGGAGAATCTGAATCAGATAACAAATAAATATACGATTGACCATTTGGACGGTAAGGCGAAAGCAGCCACCTTTGAAACGGTGCACGGAACCGTAAAGACACCGGTCTTTATGAATGTTGCGACCGTTGCGGCTATCAAGGGAGCGGTTTCGACGGAAGATCTTGAAGGAATCGGAACGCAGGTGATGCTCTGCAATACCTATCATCTTCACGTTCGGCCCGGCGATGAACTGGTCGCAAAGATGGGAGGTCTTCATAAGTTCACCGTTTGGAACAAGCCGATCTTAACCGATAGTGGCGGATTCCAGGTCTTTTCCTTGGCAGACCTCAGGAAGATCAAGGAGGAAGGTGTTTTCTTCCATTCCCATATTGACGGGAGAAAAATCTTTATGGGGCCGGAAGAGAGCATGCAGATCCAGTCGAACCTTGCAAGCACCATTGCAATGGCCTTTGATGAATGCCCAAGCAGCAAGGCAGAGCGCTCTTATGTACAGGAAAGCGTTGCCCGGACTGAGAGGTGGCTCTTAAGATGTAAGGCAGAGATGGAACGCTTAAACAGCCTTCCGGAGACCATTAATAAAAACCAGATGCTTTTTGGAATCAACCAGGGAGCCTGCTTTGATGATATCCGCATCGAAAATGCACAGAAGATTGCAGAACTGGATCTTCCGGGCTATTCCCTCGGAGGGCTTGCCGTCGGCGAGACTCACGAGGAAATGTATCACATCCTGGATGTGACTGTGCCTCATCTTCCGCAGAATAAACCGGTCTATCTGATGGGTGTCGGAACCCCGGAAAACATCCTTGAGGGGATCGAGAGGGGCGTTGATTTCTTTGACTGCGTCTATCCGAGCAGAAACGGCCGTCATGGTCATGTCTACACGGACCATGGAAAACTGAATCTTTTGAACGCAAGGTTTGAAACAGATGAACGGCCGATCGAGGAGGGCTGCACCTGTCCTGCATGCAGGAGGTATTCCCGCAGTTATATCCGTCATCTGCTTAAGGCAAAAGAAATGCTCGGACTTCGACTTTGTGTATTGCATAATTTGCACTTTTATAATAAAATGATGGCTGATGCGCGAGATGCGATTCTGACAGACAGCTTCGCAGAGTTTAAAAAACGTAAGCTGGAAGGATTTCAATCTGAACTATAATCGTTCGTATCAAACCATATCGGAGGGAAAATAATGAACTTTTTAAATTACTTATTATTTGGAGCCTGTTTCGGACAGCAGCAGGCAGCAGAAGCAGCAGATGGTGCTTCCAAAGGCTCTCAGTGGTGGGTCATTGTTATCTATGTTGTTATCTTTGGTGCGTTTATCTATTTCTTAATGATCAGACCTCAGAGAAAACAGAAGAAACAGCAGGAAGAACGCATGAGCTCTATTGAGCCGGGCGATAGCGTACTTACGACAAGCGGATTCTACGGAACCATCGTAGCTATCAACGGCGACACTGTAATCGTAGAGTTTGGAAACAATAAAAACTGTCGTATCCCAATGGCAAGACAGGCAATCTCACAGATCGAGAAAGCGAATGGCGCTGCTGTTGCACAGACACAGACAGGACAGGGCGAGAAGAAGTTCTTCGGAAGAAAGAAAGCCGCAGAGGAAGCTGCAGCTGAAACAGTTGAAGAAGTAGTTGAAACTGCAGAAGAAGCAGTAGAAGAAGCTACGAGCGAAGCAGCAAAAGAAGATATCAAGGCAGAAGCAGAAGAAGTAATCGCAGATATCGCAGAAGCTGTTGAAGACAAAGCAGAATAATTCCGACAGATATATTTGAATTTCAAGGATCGCCGTTAAAAAAGTGGCGGTCCTTTTTTTAAACAAAAGTATTGCTATCAAAGGCTATTTAGAGTAAACTATCATTTGAATTTTTTAAAAACAGTTTATTTCGGTAGAGCGTTGAAGTGACAAACTGCTGAGGTAGAACAAAGTTATTAATACGCTGTCTTTAAAGGCTTTAGGACAGAAAATAGAACATATTTTTATAGGAAAGAGGAATAAAAAAATGGCTAGAGTTTACAATTTTGCAGCAGGTCCGGCTGTATTGCCGGAAGAGGTATTGCAGGAAGCCGCAGATGAAATGCTGGATTACCGTGGAGCAGGTCTCGGCGTTATGGAGATGTCCCACAGAAGTAAAGAATTCGAGAAGATCATCAACGATGCAAAACAGGATCTGATCGACCTTATGGGAATCCCGGAAGACTATGAAGTTCTCTTCGTACAGGGCGGAGCTTCCCAGCAGTTCGCAGCGATCCCGATGAACCTGATGCAGAACCGCGTTGCTGACTACATCGTTACAGGCCAGTGGGCAAAGAAAGCCTTTGCAGAAGCAAAGATCTTTGGTCAGGCAAACAAGATCGCATCCAGCGAAGATAAGACCTTCTCTTATATTCCGGATTGCTCTGATCTTCCTGTCAGCGAGAATGCGGACTATGTTTATATCTGTGAAAACAACACGATTTATGGAACAAAGTTCCATCAGCTGCCAAATACCAAAGGCAAAATCCTGGTTGCTGACCAGAGTTCCTGTTTCCTTTCCGAGCCGGTTGATGTTACAAAATATGGCCTGATCTTTGCAGGCGCACAGAAAAACATCGGTCCGGCAGGCGTTGTCGTAGTGATCATCCGTAAAGACCTCATCAGAGAAGATGTATTGGAAGGCACTCCGACCCTGCTGAAATATAAGACCCAGGCAGACAACAATTCCCTTTACAATACACCTCCGGCATATGGTATCTATATGTGCGGCAAGGTCTTCAAATGGTTGAAGAAGATGGGCGGCCTGGAAGTCATGAAAGAAAGAAATGAAAAGAAAGCAAAACTGCTTTATGATTTCTTAGACCAGAGCCAGCTGTTTAAGGGCACAGTAGAGCCGGGCAGCAGATCCTTGATGAACGTTCCGTTTGTAACGGGAGATGATGATCTGAATGCAAAATTCATCGCGGAAGCAACTGCAAACGGTCTGGTTCAGCTCAAAGGCCACAGAACTGTCGGCGGCATGAGAGCTTCCATCTACAATGCAATGCCTTATGAAGGCGTGGAAGCACTTGTTCAGTTCATGACAAAATTCGAAGCAGAAAATAAATAAGAGGTAAACAGAATGTATAAATATAAATGCTTAAACCCGATCGCAGCAGTTGGTCTGAATAATTTTTCGGATCAGTATACAAAAGTAGAAGAAACAGAAGCTGCTGAGATCATTCTTGTAAGAAGTGCAAAGATGCATGAAATGGAGTTTGAACCGGAACTGCTTGCTGTTGCAAGAGCCGGTGCAGGTGTTAACAACATTCCACTGGACAGATGCGCAGACCAGGGTATCGTGGTATTCAATACTCCGGGCGCAAATGCAAATGGTGTAAAAGAACTGTTCGTCTTTGCAGCCATCGCAAGTATCCGTGACGTGGTTGGCGGAATCGGCTGGACAAAGGCAAGAGCTGAGGATCCGGATATTGCAGCTCTTACAGAAAAGGAAAAGAAGAGATTTGTCGGACATGAAGTCTATGGCAAAAAGCTTGCCGTCATCGGACTTGGCGCGATCGGCGTTAAAGTTGCAAACGTGGCAGTTGACCTTGGAATGGATGTCAGCGGTTATGATGCATTTTTAAGCGATGCCATGAAGGCACAGCTGAATGATGATGTGAAGATCGCGGACAGCGTGGAAGACCTCGTTAAAGATGCTGATATGATCACGATCCATGTTCCGGCATTAGAGTCTACCAAGGGCATGATCAATAAAGATCTGCTTGCTAAGTGCAAGGATGGAATCGTTGTGATCAATCTTGCAAGAGATACGCTGGTAAATGAAGCAGATATGGCAGCAGCGCTGGAGTCCGGAAAAGTTGCAAAATATGTCTGCGACTTCCCGACTGCAGGTGCTAGTCAGATGAAGAATACGATCCTGATCCCGCACCTTGGAGCGTCCACAGAAGAGAGCGAAGACAACTGCGCGATCATGGCAGTAAAAGAAGTGACTGACTTTATCGAAAACGGAAACATTAAGAATTCCGTAAACTATCCGGCAGCTGACCTCGGACCGGCACAGGGATGCAGGATCTGTGTTGCACACAAAGCTTCTTTAACAGCTGCAGACATTTTAAAAGCAGCAGGACTGAATGCTGGAAACATGATCAGCAAAGCAAGAGGCGATTATGCATATTCCATGTTTGATGTGGATACATGTGACTGCACAGCTGACAAAATCGCTGCTCTTGATGGTGTTCTGAAAGTCAGAGTAATCTGTAAATAATATTTGAATTATCATTGCAGGTATGCTTTTATAGGCGTACCTGCAATTTTCATTAAGTTGAATCAAGGTAAAAGTATATGATCAATATCAAACCGTTTAAAGCACTTCGGCCTCAGCCGAAATATGTGGAAAGAGTATCTTCCCTTCCTTATGATGTTTATTCCCAAAAGGAAGCGAGGGATCTTGTGCTCCGGAATCCGATGTCATTTCTTAAAATCGTAAGACCGGAGACCACCTTTCCGAAAAACACCGATATGTACAGCGATAAGGTATATGAAAAAGCCAGGTCGCTCATTGATGAAAACATAAAAAAAGGAATCTTCACGGTCGATGATTCTGAGTGTTACTACATTTATCGGCAGATCATGAATGGCAGGACCCAGACCGGCCTTGTTGCCTGCTTTGCCGTTGATGATTATCTGAACAATGTGATCAAGAAACATGAGTACACGAGACCGGAAAAAGAAAATGACAGAACCAGACATGTGGATATCTGTTCCGCTCAGACGGGTCTTGTCTTTTTGGCTTTCCAGGATGGGGTAGACGCGAAGAGGATCCTCGAGCAGGCAACCCACAGAGAGCCGATCTATGATTTTGTTTCCCATGATAACGTCAGACAGATCGTCTGGAAGATCGATGATCCGGAAAAAGTCGAAAAGATTACGGAAACGTTCGGAAAGATTGAAAACATGTATATTGCTGATGGGCATCACCGCTGCGCAAGTGCTGCAAGAGTCTGCCAGCAGAGGCGACAGCTGAAACCGGATTATGACGGCAGTGAAGAGTTTAATTATTTTATGGCTGTTTCTTTTCCTTGCGATCAGCTTTTGGTACTTCCGTATTACCGTGTTGTAAAGGATCTGAACGGACTCCGGCCAAAAGAGTTTCTGCAGGCAATTGAGAATGCAGGATTCCGAGTGAAAAAAGTAACCAGATTCTTTACGGCAAGAGAACGACGTCACGGCGCCAATCAGCCGCGGAGTAAAGGTCTGATCGCGATGCGCCTTGGGAACCGCTGGTATGGTCTGCGCGCGAAGCCGGAGATCTTAAAAGAAGATGCAGTCGGGTGTCTGGATGTTTCCCTGCTTCAGGACAATATCCTGGGACCGATCTTAGGAATCAAAGATCCGAGAACAGACAGTCGGATCGATTTCGTTGGCGGGATCCGTGGAATGAACGAACTTGAAAAACGATGCAGAGAAGATATGAAAGTAGCGTTTGCGCTCTATCCGACATCCATGGAGGAGCTGATCAATGTCACAAATGAGGGCAAGGTCATGCCACCAAAATCCACCTGGTTCGAACCTAAACTCCAAAGCGGACTGTTCATTCATAAGATTTAAAAAAAAATATACCATGAAAGTGCAGCAGTATAGTTGCTGCACTTTTTTTATCTTATTTTCAGCGACATATTGAGTGTAATTGTCGGCAGTATATCCCTTGAAAAAAGGCCTGTAAAGTGTTATAAAAATACATGGAAATTCAATAGTGGATTTCTAAGTTTAGCTAAATTTTTTGTAGTTATGGAGGATTTTACAAATGGCAGATGCAAAAGCATTAAAGAACAAAACAATCATCACAGTAGCTCCGACAGGCGCATGGCCGAAAAAGAAAGACAACCCGAACGTTCCGATGACTCCGGAAGAGATCGCTGACGACGTTTACGAGTGCTGGAAAGCCGGTGCTGCAATCGCGCATCTTCATATGAGAGATGATGACGGAAACGGAATCATGGATCCGGTCAGATTCAAAAAGACTGTTGAACTGATCAAAGCTCATGAAGACTGTGATATCGTTTTGAACCTGACAACATCAGGCGATATTCATGCTGATGACGAGATCCGTGTTGCTCATGTTAAAGAATTAAAGCCGGATATGGCTTCTTATGACTGCGGTTCTATGAACTGGTTAAACAGCGGACTTTTCCTGAACACCCCGAAATTCCTTGAGGATTGCGGATATCTGTTCCAGGAACTGAATGTTAAACCGGAAATCGAAGCTTTCGATCCGGGTATGATCGGAAACGCTGCTTACTACATCAAGAAGGGCGTTCTGAAGACTCCTGTACACTTCCAGTTCTGCATGGGATGCGCAAATGGTATCGGCGGAACAATGAAGAACCTGATCTTCATGAAAGAAGAAGCTGAGCGTCTTGTTGGTGCCGGCAACTTCACATGGTCCTGCTTCGGTGTTGGCCACAGCGCTATGGAAATGCTTTATGGTGCAGTTGCACTTGGCGGACATATCCGTGTTGGTATGGAAGACAACGTTCTCTTCTCCAAGGGTGTTCTTGCAGAGAGCAACAAGCAGCTGATCGAAAGAGCAGTTCAGGCAGTTAAACTGTTTGGCCGCGAAGTAGCTACTCCGGACGAGGCTCGTCAGATGCTGAACCTGCCTCCTTATCAGGCATAATTGATCTAACGATCAAACGTTTTAGCTAACACAAGCAAACGGGCCGGATTCGTTCCGGCCCGTTTCTGCAAAAGAAGGTGTTCGGATAACGGACAGCAAGAGAGGAGAAGAACATGACCTGGGGAGCTCAGTACATGTGCTATACATGCAAAAAGTGCAGTAAGAAATATAAATACGCCATCGACCTGATCGGTGATTTCGGCGCGGACTTTGGTCTTTGCCCGGAATGCGGATCTGAAGGCGAACTGACTTACGAAGGCCCGGTGTCTCCGGAGACCAGTGAGTACGAGGAAGTAGAGTAGGGGGCACACCTTCATTTTTCCTTGAAATATCTATCATTATATGATATTTTATTTAAGCGCGTTTCAAAGACGCACAGGCCACAATAGCTCAGTCGGTAGAGCACTTCACTCGTAATGAAGGGGTCGCAGGTTCGAATCCCGTTTGTGGCTGGAAACGGAAATCCTTGATTGGGTTTCCGTTTTTTATTATATAGACTATCTTTTTTTGTAAACATCTTGCTGTCTACATTTCAGGGTGTTAGGATAAGCGATAATAGTTTCCATCATATATGAATGCAGCGGGAGAAATGGTATGAGATCAATCGAAATCGAAAACATCAAGAACTTTACAACACATCTTTTTGCCAGGGAGACATTTGATGGCTTTCTTGTTACGGAAGCTTCTTTCAGTACGCTCACCAATATTACGATCGACGGCCATATCAACCGTGAATATATGGGAGAAGCAGAGCTCGCGCTGCCGGAAAACAAGGAAGGAACGGTTTTCTGGAAAAAACTCAGGCCGCTTTGCTACGATATTATCAAGGGACAGAAAGTTCCTCTCCGTTTTAAGATCGTATTCATGATGCCATCTGAGACTGTGCTCAGTTTCTTAGATAGTGTGGGGCTCGATTATGAGCCGGTACAGGTCAACGCCCTGTTCTTAAATGTCAATTTCCAGGAAGGAAAGCTTGTCTGTACGACAGGAACGTCCATGAAAGAGTTCACCATGGATAAAAGCCTTGAATATGCATGGGATGAGCAGATGATGAAGTTCCTGACCCGCGTTCAGGAGTAAACGGAACCGCTATTCATTATTCGATTCACAAAGAATTCATGAAAAATTACTAGCACTCTTCTTAGAAGAGTGCTAAAATATGTATGAAAGTTCCGGACAGCGACAAAGCATTTCAGAATGTTTGCATGAAGAAATGCTTTGGCATTGGACAGGCTGAGAAAGTATAGAAATAAAAGGAGTGATATACATGGCAACAGAAAAGGGAAACTTATCAATCAGCAGCGAAAATATATTCCCTATCATAAAAAAATGGCTGTATAACGATCAGGATATCTTCGTAAGGGAGATGATCTCGAACGGATGCGACGCGATCACGAAACTCAGAAAGCTTGAGATCATGGGTGAGTACCAGTTCCCGGAAGAAAACCATTTTGAAATCCAGGTCGTTGCGAATCCGACAAAGAAGACCCTTAGCTTTATCGATAACGGTATCGGTATGACGGCAGAGGAAGTCAAAGAATATATCAACAACATCGCATTCAGCGGTGCTACGGATTTCCTGGAGAAATACAAAGATAAAGCAAACGACGATCAGATCATCGGACACTTTGGTCTGGGCTTTTATTCGGCATTTATGGTCGCTGACAAGGTAACGATCGATACGCTGTCATATCAGGAAGGCGCAAAAGCAGTTCACTGGGAATGCGACGGCGGTACAGAGTTTGAAATGAGTGATTCCGACAAGGAAAACGTCGGAACAGAAGTTACGCTCTATCTGAATGAAAACTGCTATGAATACAGCAATGAATACCGCGTAAAAGAAGTGCTCAATAAATACTGCAGCTTCATGCCGGAAGAGATATACTTTGTTAATACTGATACGATCGGGAAAGAGCAGCCGAAGAAAGAAGGAGCAGAGGGCGAAGCACAGGAGCCGGAAGAACCGAAACCACTGAATGATCCGCATCCGCTCTGGACGAAGCATCCGAACGACTGCTCCAAAGAAGATTATATCGATTTTTACCGTAAGGTATTTAATGACTATAAAGAACCGTTATTCTGGATCCATTTGAACATGGATTATCCGTTTAACTTAAAAGGAATCCTTTATTTCCCACGGTTAAACAACAGCTATGATACTCTGGAAGGAACGATCAAGCTCTATAATAACCAGGTATTTATTGCGGATAATATCAAAGAGGTCATTCCGGAGTTCTTAATGCTCCTTAAGGGTGTCATCGACTGCCCGGACCTTCCGCTGAATGTTTCCAGAAG
Source organism: Lachnospiraceae bacterium (assembly GCA_017511045.1). Classification (GTDB taxonomy): domain Bacteria; phylum Bacillota; class Clostridia; order Lachnospirales; family Lachnospiraceae; genus RGIG5612. Next base: position 102,410 of record JAFWLM010000088.1, read on the forward strand.
TGCGCTTCAGAATGACGGATTTGTAACGAAGATCTCAGATTATATTACAAAGAAAGTCGCAGACAAACTGAGCGGCATGTACAAAGTAGAGAAAGAAGAATACGAGAAGTACTGGGACGATATCAGCCCATTCATCAAATTCGGCTGCCTGCGTGATACCAAGTTTGCAGAAAAGATGAATGACTATGTGCTGTTCAGAAACCTGGATGACAAATATCTGACCTTTAAAGAGGCGCTGGAGGAAAACCAGGAGAAACATGAGAATACGATCTTCTATATTTCTGACAGAGTGCAGCAGGCCCGCTACATCGAGATGTTTAAGAAAGCAAAGATCGATGCCGTCTATTTAGAGCATATGATCGATTCTGCATATATTCAGCAGCTGGAAATGAAAAATGAAGGCGTGAAGTTCCTGCGTATCGATACGAACCTGGATAAGGCCTTTACAAAGAGGACTTCAAAGAAAGATCAGGAAGTACTGGACGAAAAGGCGGAAAAAATTCAGGAACGTCTTCGCAAGCTGAAAGGAAATGATAAGATCGAAGTGAAGCTTCAGAACTTAAAGAATGCGGAGACTTCTTCAGTTCTGACTGTTTCCGAAGAGCAGAAGCGTATGGAAGACATGATGATGCAGATGGGTATGATGGGCATGGATCATGCAAACCTTGAGCAGTTCAAGTCTCCGGGCACGCTGGTTCTGAATAATAATAACGAACTGGTGCAGTATGTCATTGAGAATATCGGTGAGGAAGCAGACGAAAATGCGGATTTGATGCTCGAGCAGCTCTATGATCTGGCGAAACTCGGCAATGAGCCGCTGACCGCGGAGGAAATGTCGAAATTCATTGCACGAAGCAACAAAATAATGGTATTATTAGCGAAATGAGCGCAGCGGACGCCGAGCTTGCTCGGGCGGACATTGTGCGAGAACGGAAAACGAGCGAAGTGAGTCAAAATACTTTAGTTAAAGTGGGAGGATATAGTAATGGCAGATGAGAAAAACTTACCTGAAGAAGGATGTGCCCCTGAAGCATGTGCGGGATGTGCAAATGCAGACTCCTGTCCGAGTGCAAACGGCGGACCGCAGAGCCTGATCGAAGAGCAGAACCGCTTCAGTGATATTAAAAAAGTAATCGGTGTCGTCAGTGGTAAAGGCGGGGTCGGAAAATCATTTGTAACAGGAAGTCTTGCTGTAGAGCTGTCCAAGAGAGGCTTTCAGGTCGGTATCCTGGATGCAGACCTTACCGGACCGTCCATTCAGAAGATGTTCGGTATTCAGGGACAGGCAGAAGGCGACATGAACGGTATCTATCCAAAAGAGACTGCAAGCGGAATCCGCATCATGAGTATCAACATGCTCTTAGAGAATGAGGAGACCCCGGTCATCTGGAGAGGCCCTGTTCTTGCAGGTGTTGTAAAACAGTTCTGGACCGATGTTATCTGGGGAGAACTGGACTACCTTCTGGTAGATATGCCTCCGGGAACCGGAGATGTTCCGCTGACAGTATTCCAGTCCATTCCGCTTGATGGTATCGTGATCGTAACAAGCCCTCAGGATCTTGTTACCATGATCGTTAAAAAGGCATATAACATGGCTGAAGAGATGAATGTTCCGGTACTTGGAATCATCGAAAACTACAGCTACCTGGAGTGCCCGGATTGCGGTAAGAAGATCAAAGTCTTTGGTGAAAGCCACATTGACTCGCTGGCAGCAGCAATGAATCTTCCAGTCCTTGGCAAGATGCCGATCATGCCGGAACTGACAGAACTTTCTGATGAGGGAAGATTTGAATTCATCAAGAATGACAAGATCGACGAAGCAATCAAAGTGATTTCAGAATTAAAATAATCTTTTATGAAAAAACGTTTGAACAAAAAATTGATCATGGCAGTCGTTGTGCTGGCCATGCTTGTAGGAGCCGTTCTATCCGGATGTGGAGAGAGCGGCAACTATGCTACTCAGAAAAACTTTATAACGATTGGATGTGTCTGCCCGCTGACAGGAGAGCTTGCTTCCTATGGTGAGGGAACACTGGAAACCGAAGAGGCTGCAGTCGCTGAAATCAACGAGAACGAAGGTATCTACATTGACACTCTGCAGCGGAAACTGAAGATCCGTTTTCTTGTAAAGGATTCGGAGTCAACTGCGCAGGGTGCTAAAGAAGCTGCAGAACAGCTGATCAACGAGGAAAACGTCGATCTTGTGATCTCCGGCAGCGGTGCAGAGACTGCGATTGCTGTTGCTGGTGTCTGCGAAAGTGCCAAGGTTCCGTTCTTTTCTGTTGATGCGGAAAACGGAGCATGGCTTGAAAGCGGAAGTTATCAGTACTGCTTTAACTGCTCTTACGATAATGAATCCCGCTTGGAAGCATTGAAGGATGTGTTTGAAGAGCAGGGCATCACTTCTGTCGGTTTTATGGCAGTCCGGTCAGAAGAGTCAGAGGACTTTGCGGAAACGCTTGCCACATTCGCTTCTGAAAACGGTCTGAAGATCACAAATCCTGGATACTTAGACCCGGATACGCCGAACTACAGTGCAGCGGCAAAAGCGTTAGCGTCTGCAAAAGTACAGGCCGTGATCTGCTTTATGGAAGCAGACGAATTCTCTGCACTTTGGGCAACGGATGATATGAAGAGCTTTGCCCCGCAGATGAGTGTTCTTGTGAACAACCATTTATTCGTGAATGATATCGCGGACATTACTCACGGTATTGATATCAAGGAGTTTTATACCGTAACGTCCTGGGATAAAAAGTATCCGTTCGAATCTTCGCTTACAGACGAGGATGGCAGTGTGCTTGGACTCTGGTGGGAAGACACCTTCCTTTCGTCAAGTTCTGAACTGCTGGGTTATAAACATGGAAACGTGGAGATTGCGATCGATGCGGTTAAGCTTGCCATGGCACTGGATGCAGAGGATGTGATCTCTGCGGCCGGAAGTATGAATGTGGACACCGTTCTCGGAGTGGTGGATTTTGACCAGACCAATACCTGTGTCCTTCCGTGCTCAGTCCTTAAATGGACCTACAATACAGCGACACTTTCCTGGGAAAAAGAACTCGCATCCCACACGCAGCTCAAAGATGTGGAATTTGACGAAGACTAATAATAACCTTTGGTAATAACGATAAACTTCTGGAGGATGAAAACATGAAAACGAGATATCCTATGACAATTGCAGGCTGCAAACGGGAACTTCCGCTTTGTAAGGCATCAGATTCCCTTGTGATCGCCGGATTTGTTATTTTCGGCGATGTGGAGCTGACCTGTGCATGCGCAGCAGAACTTCTTAAGAAGGCACCGGAATTCGATTATATGGTTGCTCCGGAAGCAAAGGCGATTCCGCTGATCCATGAAATGGCAAAGCAGAGCGGACGGAATGAATATTTCCTCGTTCGTAAGGCTCCGAAATTGTATATGGACGGCGTTTTTGAAACAGAAGTGAAGTCCATCACAACAGAAGCGACCCAGAAACTCTACATGGACGGTGCGGATGCAAAGAAAATGCACGGCAAGCGGATCCTGATCCTGGATGATGTGATCTCAACCGGTGAATCTTTAGCAGCGGTTGAAAAGCTTGTTAACGAAGCCGGAGGCAATGTGGTCGGACGTATGGCGATCCTTGCAGAAGGCGCAGCAGCGGACAGAGACGATATTATCTTTCTTGAAAAACTTCCGTTGTTTGATGTAGACGGAAATCCGCTCAACTAAAGTTTTTTTTCAGAAGAGCGATCAATTTGTATCAGGCGCTGCAGGAATTACCTTCTGCAGCGTTTCTTTTTCTTTCATGCATTGTAACAAAACTGAATATGACAGAGATCCCTCAAAACGGCCGGCTAATAAATGGCCGTTATCAGCTTGTCAGGCTTTTGAAAAAAGGAGAGATGGGCGAGGTCTATACGGCAAAAGACATCCTTCTCCGTGACTTTGTGATCATTAAGAAAACGAGAGCGGAGGAGGCGCGGATCATTTCCGGACTTTGTCATCCCGGTATTGTCAGATATCTGGATGCATTTCCGGAAGCAGAAGCTTTCGGGACTGTGTCTTCAGGGCATAAGGCAGGTACCGCTTTGAATTCTGTTTTTCTGGTCGAAGAGTATGTCCCGGGAGAAACTCTGACCGTTTATGTCGAAAAGAACGGGCCGATTCCGGAAGAAGAGACGATCGGGATCGGGCTTCAGATCTGTGAGATCTTAAACTATCTGCACAGTCTCGATCCGCCTTTGATCTATCGGGATTTAAAGCCGGATAATCTCATGCTGCAGCCGGATGGGAAGGTAAAACTGATCGACTTTGGCATAGCAAGGGAATATGTGAAGTGGGAAGACCAGGATACAAACCATTTCGGGACCAGAGGGTATGCGGCTCCGGAGCAATACGGAGAAAGCCTCGCGCAAAGTGATGCCCGCTCGGATCTGTATGGCCTCGGAATGGTTTTAGCTTATCTGTTGACCGGAGTGGATCCCGCAAGGATCGCTGCAGAGGAAGAAGGTAAGGAGATGCTTAGGAATGCTGCATCACAGGCTCTTCTTCAACTGATTTTGAAATGCACAGAAACAGAGCCGTTAAAGCGGTATCAGAGCGCAGAGATACTGGCGTATGAACTGAAGAAACTAAAATCAGAGGCCGGTTTTCGCAGGACAAAGGATTCGGAACAATCAGAGCGGGCGGCGTTGGTCGGAAAGCCACTGCAGACTGCTGATCATAAAAAAAAGCAGGGCCTGAAGTCGGTCCTGCTTGTGATACTTTTGATCCTCGGCTGTTCTGCCGGGGTTCTTCTCGAGTTTTTCTTTCTTGTATGGCTGTCTAGTTAGCCGTGTAGTCGCGTTTGAATGCGTCTCCAACATTATAGTAAATGTTCAGATTGGAAGCAGCATTCCAGGTGATGAAGCCGCCGTCACCGATTCCTGCATCCCAAAGTGCCTGCACCTGACCGCCAAGGAAAGCGGAGTTTGCATAGACCACTGGATCCCAGTACGGAACATCGTAGCAGGTGAGCCAGGTCCTTGCACTTGCAGGGTTTGGAGTGATCGTCTGTGCTTCTGCTGCCTTTTCTGCCCAGTTATATACTGTTGTATAGTAATCTGACCATGTGTCAACATCACGCCCGAAGTGATCAACGTATGGCATTGAGCTGATCGCGTCAACCACCATGGAAATAGCAGGCCAGTACTGACCGTAAGCAGTTACATATCCATTCGAGCATTCGCCGAATACATCAACAGAGAAGTATGCGCCTGCTTTGTGGATCTGGTCTGCGGCATAGAAGCAGAAGTTCTGGATCGCTTCGGCTTTTTCCTCATTATAGGTATTCTTGAAATCCGCGCCGCCGTCTCTCGACATGAAGAAGGTGTTCTCCGGGAATCGCACATAGTCAAACTGGATCTCATCGAATCCGATCTCTTCCACTGCGGCAACAGCCAGTTTCACATTGTATTCCCAGGCAAGACGGGAGTAAGCAGACGGCCATTCCTGATTGACACCATTATTGAAAATACACTCATTCGGATTGTCTGCGGCGAATTCCTCATCATTAAAGACGACGATACGTCCGATCGTCCAGATACCTGCAGCCTTCACTTTATCCACTGCAGCTTTATAATCCGCTACATCGTGCAGACCATGGTTATAGGATGTCGGGCTGTATTCATTTGCGGCTTCTGCCTTATATGCAAGCCGTCCGTCTTTGATGTCGATAACAAAGGCATTGCAGCCGATATCCTGGGCGCATTCGATATAGGTATCGATCACATCAATGGTACCCATGTTCATATACAGCGTCCTTGCTTCGGCAGGCATTTCTTTGTCAGTATCAAAGGATTTATCATAAGGGAAGTAGTCCATAGCTGTCGGAGGACCGCAGTATAACTCTGTATCATAGATCTTGTCTTTATTCAGATCATAGTATTCCGTGTTAACTGCATCCGCCTCTTCCTGGGTCGGAACAAGATATTTGCTGAATACATAGCCTTCCGTCTCGCCGGATTTTACTTTATACATCTCAACCGTGCCGTCCTCATTGATCTTGTCAAAGCCGGTGACTTCGAGAGCTGTTCCTTTCTTAAAGAAGGAAGCGATATCCGGAGTGTCCGGATTCTCATAGACAGTAACGGAAGTTCTTACAAAACGGGCAGTTTCACGAACAGTATCTGCCTGGTCGTCTGCAAGATCTGTTTCCAGGAAATAGTGGATCGGAGGCTCTTCGTCGCTTTCAACGGATGGGGCTTCTTCCTCCAGACGGAGATAATTGATCTCGCCGGCAACGACCGGAGTCGGGTAGACATTCACCTGCGTTCCTCGAGGAATCGTATATGCCTGAGTTGCCTCAAGTTCTTTCGTCTCTTCGTTTTCTGTCAGTTCATATACAGCAACTTCTGTTGTATCAGATGCAGCGAACTTCGGTACAGATGACTCTTTTGGTGTATTGCCGTCACATGAGGTCAGCCCCACACTTAAAACGATGCAGATCACTGCAATTAAGACTACTGATATGATCGCCGGAAGAAATTTAACAACTTTTTTCATTTTCTCACCTGTTTTCCAATACGATAACTTTAGATTTGGAAACATTTTATTATAAAACGGCTTCTTTCTCAATATAAAAGAGCTCTATCGGGAAAAAACATAAACCGAAAAAGCATCTTGGATGTCAAGTAAAAATACTTGACATCACCTGCCTTGTAGTGTAATATGGCAAAGCTATGGAAAAAATCGTAGAGCAGTCTCTGTTATATGATTTTTACGGAGATCTGCTGACAGAGCATCAAAAAGATATCTATGAAGGCTATGTGCTGGAGAATCTTTCGCTTGCAGAACTGGCGGAGAGCTCCGGAATCAGCCGGCAGGGCGTACACGACCTGATCAAACGGGTCGAGAATGCGCTTCAGGATTATGAAAAAAAGCTGCATCTGGTTGAGAAGTTCCTGAATATCAAAGAAGAGGTCCAGAAGATCCGGAAAAGTGACAGCTTAGAGCAGGCGCAGACGATCGCGGAAGAGATCCTGGATATCTTATAAAGAAAGGCAAAGTGCTAAATGGCATTCGAAAGCTTATCGGATAAATTACAGAATGTATTTAAAAAGCTGAGAGGCAAAGGACGCTTAACGGAGGCCGATGTCGACCTCGCGATGAAGGAAGTTAAGATGGCTCTTTTAGAGGCCGATGTTAACTTTAAAGTCGTAAAACAGTTCATTGCTTCTGTCAAAGAGCGTGCGGTCGGTGAAGATGTCATGAAGAGCCTGACACCGGGCCAGATGGTCATCAAGATCGTTAACGAAGAGCTGACCTCCCTGATGGGCGGCGAGCCGGCAGAGTTGAAACTCCTTCCGGGTATGGCTAAGACGGTCATCATGATGGCAGGTCTTCAGGGTTCCGGTAAAACAACGACGGCCGCAAAGCTCGCAGGAAAGCTGAAAGAGCAGGGCAAGCGTCCGCTTTTAGTTGCCTGCGATATCTATCGTCCTGCAGCAGTTGATCAGTTGAAGATCAATGCGGAAAAAGTCGGAGTTCCGGTCTTTGAGCAGGGAACCGATAAAAAAGCAGCAGACATTGCAAAAGCAGCAATGGAGCATGCACAGGCAAACAACAATAACGTGGTCATCATTGATACGGCAGGACGTCTGCAGATCGATGAAGATATGATGGCAGAGCTTGAAAGCATCAAGAACACGATCGATGTGACACAGACACTCCTTGTCGTTGATGCGATGACCGGTCAGGATGCGGTCAATATCGCCAAGGGATTTAATGAGCGCATCGGTGTTGATGGTGTGATCCTTACCAAACTTGATGGTGATTCCAGAGGTGGTGCAGCCCTTTCTGTTCGCTCCGTCACAGGCGTTCCGATCCTGTATGCCGGCATGGGCGAGAAACTTTCAGACCTTGAGCAGTTCTATCCGGACCGTATGGCAGGAAGGATCCTTGGTATGGGAGACGTTCTTTCCCTGATCGAAAAGGCGGAAAACGCAATCGATGAAGAGCAGGCCATGGATATGGCTGCCCGCATGAAAAAGAACGACCTTAACTTTGAGGACTATCTGATGAGCATGCAGCAGATGCGGAAAATGGGTGGACTGGCAGAGATCCTTAAGATGATGCCGGGCGTCAACATGAACGGCATGGTCTTAGATGACAGCAAACTGATGCGTGTGGAAGCGATCATCAATTCCATGACAAAGAAAGAACGCAGGAACCCGAAGCTTCTGAATCCTTCCAGAAAAAACAGAATTGCAAAGGGCGCCGGTGTTGATATCGCAGAAGTCAACCGTCTGGTGAAACAGTTTGAACAGGCGAAAAAAGCGATGAAGCAGATGGGCGGTCTGAATGGTCTCATGGGCGGAAAGCGAGGCAAGGGCCTTGGCGGAATGCTCGGCGGCATGAAGGGCATGAAAGGTTTATTTTAAAGTTCATAACGGCACAGCCGTGAATAATAAATAAGTTTATAAAGATTTAAGAAAAGAGGAAAACAAAATGGCAGTTAAAATCAGATTAAGAAGAATGGGAAAAAAGAAAGCACCTTTTTACAGAATTGTCGTGGCTGACAGCCGTTCTCCGCGTGACGGAAGATTTATCGAGGAAATCGGAACTTATGATCCGAACCAGGAGCCGAGCGCTGTAACCATCGATAAAGAGGCAGCTCAGAAATGGCTCAACAATGGTGCACAGCCGACTGACGTCGTTGCTAAACTTTTTAAAGGCGAGGGCATCACAAAATAGAAAGAGGTGAAGAATGAAGGAATTAGTAGAAGTTATCGCTAAGGCTCTTGTTGATTCACCGGAAGAAGTTCTTGTTGTTCAGAATGAGGAAGACGACGGAACAATTGTTTTGGAGCTCCATGTTGCAAAAGACGACATGGGAAAAGTCATCGGCAAAAAGGGCCGTATCGCAAAATCCATTCGAACGGTTGTTAAGACCGCTGCCACAAAAAAGGGGCAGAAGGTCGTTGTGGATATCGTAGAGTAAAATTGAAACGGAAGGGCTTTGGGTTTTGGCCGGGCTCTTCCGTTGTTTGTTGAAAGGCTGGTGGGCGAAACGAACGTTCCCATCAGACAGAGTATAACAGTCATGGAACAGTTTTTAAGGATCGGCGTGATCACACAGGCTCACGGAATCAGGGGAGAAGTAAAAGTTTATCCGACCACGGATTCTCCGGAGCGTTTCAAAGAAGTGAAACGGGTGATCATTCAAAGCAAAAAAGGGGAGATCGAGACAGAAATCAAAGGCGTCAAATTCTTTAAGAATATGGCGATCATTCAGTTTGCCTGCTTTGATTCGCCGGAGGAAGCCTCAAAATACAGACAGGCGGACGTCATGATCTACAGAGAAGATGCCCAGCCGTTAGAGGAAGGCGAATACTATATCGCAGATCTTTTAGGCTGCAGCGTTTTTCTGGATGAGGAAAGCGTTCCTGTCTTAAAGGAAGCGGACTCTTCAATCGAAATTGATTCCAGACGGTGCATCGGAACGATCAAAGATGTGCTTCAGACCGGAGCAAACGATGTTTATATCGTAAATACCGGAAAGAAGGAACTTCTGATCCCGGTCATTAAAGACTGTATTTTAAATGTAGATATTGAGAGGGGAGAGATCCTTGTTCATCTTCTTCCCGGATTGATTTGATATGAATTTTCATTTTCTGACATTGTTTCCGGATATGATCCGGGCCGGATTGAATACCAGCATTATCGGAAGGGCGGTGAAAGCCGGCTTTATCTCAATTCATGCGGTGCAGATCCGTGATTATACAGAGGATAAGCACGGACATACCGATGCGGCACCTTATGGCGGCGGGGCAGGACTGGTCATGACCTGTCAGCCGATCTATGACGCATACCGGGATGTTCTGGCAGGAATTGCGGCGTCCAAGGTCAATGCATTTGCACGCTCAAAAAACATCAGCTTCGAGGAAGCGGTCATGGACCCGGATTTCCAGATGATGAATCATAAAAAGCCGCGTGTCCTGTATACGTCTCCGGCCGGAAAAGTGTTTGATCAGGAGATGGCAAAGGAACTTGCTAAGGAAGAGGACCTCATCATCCTTTGTGGTCATTACGAGGGTGTTGACCAGCGTGTGCTAGATCTGATCGGAGCGGAGGATGTTTCGATCGGCGACTATGTTCTGACTGGAGGAGAACTTCCGGCCATGGTCATGGCAGATGCCATCAGCCGTATGGTGCCGGGTGTCCTTCATAATGAAGACTCCGGAGTAGATGAGAGTTTTTCTGAAGTCTTTCCGAAGCAGGAACTGACGAAAAAGGCAAGAAAAGAAGTGTACGGAGAACTCTTAAGACGCAGACCGAAGGCTGAAGCCGAGGGGAGTTCTCAGGAAAATGAAACGGAAGAAGAGCTTAAGATCAAGCTCTTGGAATATCCGCAATATACGAGACCGGAGGTCTTTATGGGGATGAAGGTCCCTGAGGTCCTGCTGTCCGGAAATCACGCGGAAATCTTAAAATGGCGCAGAAGCCAGTCAATCGAGCGGACGAAAAAACGCCGCCCGGATATTTTATAAAAAAGTGCTGTTTCTGATCCATCAGGGGAGACAGCGGCAGAATGCATTGTATTAACCGGTGCCGCTCTTCGTGAGGATCAGGAGATTGCCAATTGATAACAAACAGATTGATTTCTCCGCCTTTTACCTGTCTATTATGGTAAAACGGAGATTTTTTATGGAAAAAAGCACAAAATCCCTTAGCATGCTAAAGGATTTTGTGCTTTTTTTGATGATTCAGTGACAAAAACAGTCAATAAAGCGAAAAAGGCCCAGAGGCAACCGATGTGTAAGATACACATTTCCCGGACAGGAACAATTGTGGTGTTAACTACGTATCTCGAAGATATGGTTGCTCGTACTGCTTTCTTTTTTTCAGAAGGAAACACCCCTCTGACACCATAATCCTACCGGCATTTTTTTCACACCAAATTCACAAAAATTAAGCGGAAATTTTATTGACACTATTGTGTTATAGTGCTAATATAACAACAGATGTTAGCACTCTATTAATTTGAGTGCTAACAATCCAAAAACAAGCAGGTACGGAAGGGCCGGTGAGAACATGGAACTGGATGCAAGAAAAAAGAAAATTCTTCAGGCAATTATCAAGAATTATCTGGAAACCGGTGAGCCGGTTGGTTCGAGGACCATTTCCAAATATACGGATCTGAACCTGAGTTCCGCAACGATCCGGAACGAGATGGCGGACCTTGAGGAGATGGGTTACATCTTCCAGCCGCACACTTCCGCAGGACGTATTCCGACAGATGCCGGCTATCGTTTATATGTAGACGACATGCTTTCGGAAAAGCAGTCAGCAAAGGAAAAAGAAGCACGTGAGGCAGAAGAGCAGTCGGAAAGCGGATCTTCTGAAATCGACCGCCGGATTGACCGGATCGAAGAAGTGCTTCAGGAAATGGCCAAAATGCTTGCGAACAATACGAATTATACGTCCGTGATCAGCATGCCGCAGGCAAACAAGAACCGGCTGAAATTCGTACAGCTGACCTTAGTTGAGCCGACGAAGCTCCTTACGACAGTTGTTCTTGAGGGCAACATCGTGAAAAATGAGATGATCCAGGTTGATAAAGATATCGATCCGGAAACGCTCCTGAAGCTGAACATCTTATTTAACAATGAGCTGAACGGAAAGACGCTTCGTGAGATCAACTTTGATATGGCAGCGAACATGGCTGATTCTGCAGGAGAACTTGGTGCTCTGGTATCGGAAATCATCAATGCGATCGCTGCAGCGATCGGCAGTGCGGACGGCATACAGATCTTTACCAGCGGAGCAACGAATATCTTTAAATATCCGGAGCTTTCTGATACGACCAAGGCAAGCGGTCTGATCGGAACCCTGGAAGAAAAAGAACTTCTGACCGGTCTCCTGGCAGATACCTCTGGAGATGATGAAGAAGAAAACACCGGAATCCAGGTCTATATCGGACAGGAAACTTCGGTAAGCTCCATGGAAGACTGTGCAGTCGTCACCGCAACCTATGAATTTGAAAAAGGTGTTTACGGAAAAGTCGGAATCATCGGGCCGAAGCGAATGGATTATGAAAAGGTCGTGGACGCACTCAAGAATGTGACAGGAAATCTGGATAAGCAGTTCCGGAAGCCTGATAAATAGACAATAAACAGAAAGGCGGAATGAGTCTTGGCTAAAGAAAGAGAACTGAAATGGGTCAAAGAAGCCCAGGAAGAAATGGAAGAAGAAGTAAAAGAAACAGCGGAAGCGGAAGAGACTGAAGCAGCAGAAGAAACTTCTGAATCAGAAGAGAACACTGCCGATGAGGCAGCGGAAGAAGTTTTAGAAGAATCTGCTGAAGAAGCCGATGGAAAACTGCAGGAGGCTGTTGAGAGATACCAGAGGCTGTTCGCGGAATTTGATAATTTCCGCAAGAGAACGGATAAAGAAAAAGCAGCCCGTTATGACATGGGTGCAAAAGATGTGATCGAAAAGATCCTTCCGGTATTGGATAATTTTGAACTTGCTTTAAAGAACGTGCCGGATGATAAGGAAGCATCTGCCTTTGCAGAAGGAATGGAAATGATCCATAAGCAGTTTGTAAAGGTGCTGGAAGACCTCGGTGTTACGCCAATCGAGGCAGTCGGAAAAGAGTTTGATCCGGCATTCCATAACGCAGTGATGCATGTGGATGATGAAGAAGCCGGCGACAACATCGTTGTGGAGGAGTTCCAGAAAGGCTATATGTACAAAGAACATGTTGTCAGATACAGCATGGTCAAAGTTGCAAATTAGGCTCCGCCTAATTCACAACAGGGAGTGCACACGGATTTGACAAAGTAAGTGCTTCGCACATCAAATCCGGCGCTATACAGCAGAGCTGTATTATTTAGAGATTACGCCATAGAGGCGAATATATATAAAAATTAACCCAGGGCACGGAGCCCATCAAAGGAGGAAAATAAAATGGCAAAAATTATCGGTATTGATTTAGGAACAACAAACTCATGTGTAGCAGTTATGGAAGGTGGAAAACCGGTCGTTATTGCAAACGCTGAAGGCGTCCGCACGACCCCGTCCGTAGTCGCATTCACAAAAAACGGTGAGAGATTAGTCGGTGAGCCGGCAAAACGTCAGGCAGTTACCAACGCTGACAACACGATCTCTTCCATCAAGAGAGAGATGGGCTCAGACTACAGAGTAAACATTGAAGGAAAAAGCTATTCACCACAGGAGATCTCCGCAATGGTCCTTCAGAAACTGAAAGCAGACGCAGAAGCACACCTTGGTGAAAAAGTTGAGGAAGCTGTTATCACAGTTCCGGCATACTTCAATGATGCCCAGAGACAGGCTACCAAGGATGCAGGTAAGATCGCAGGCCTTAAGGTCGACCGTATCATCAACGAGCCGACAGCAGCTGCACTTGCTTATGGACTTGATAACGAAGCAGAGCAGAAAATCATGGTTTATGACCTTGGCGGTGGTACTTTCGATGTTTCCATCATTGAGATCGGCGACGGTGTTATCGAAGTTCTTGCAACTGCAGGTAACAACAGACTCGGCGGTGATGACTTTGATAAGCGTGTGACAGATTATCTGATCCAGCAGTTCAAAGCGCAGGAAGGAATCGACCTGAGCACAGATAAGATGGCTCTTCAGAGACTTCGTGAAGCAGCTGAAAAAGCAAAGAAAGAGCTGTCTTCTGCTACAACAACAAACATTAACCTGCCGTTCATCACAGCAACAGCGGAAGGCCCGAAACACCTTGATATGGACCTTACAAGAGCAAAATTTGATGAACTGACACATGACCTGGTAGAAGCAACTGCAGGCCCGGTACAGCAGGCATTAAGAGATGCAGGTCTTACCGCAGCTGAACTTGGAAAAGTTCTCTTAGTTGGTGGTTCCACACGTATCCCGGCTGTTCAGGCTAAGGTTCAGCAGCTGACCGGACAGGAGCCTTCCAAGACTCTGAACCCGGATGAGTGCGTAGCTATCGGTGCAGCGATCCAGGGCGGCAAGCTTGCAGGTGATGCAGGTGCCGGCGATGTCCTTCTTCTGGATGTTACCCCGCTGTCACTTTCCATCGAGACCTTAGGCGGCGTTGCTACCAAGCTGATCGAGAGAAATACAACGATCCCTACAAAGAAGAGCCAGATCTTCTCAACAGCAGCAGATAACCAGAGCGCAGTTGATATCCACGTAGTACAGGGTGAGCGTGAATTCGCAAGAGATAACAAGACCTTAGGACAGTTCCGTCTGGACGGAATCGCACCGGCTCCGCGTGGAATCCCGCAGATCGAAGTTACCTTCGATATCGATGCAAACGGTATCGTTAACGTAAGCGCAAAAGATCTCGGAACCGGAAAAGAGCAGCACATTACGATCACTTCCGGATCCAACATGAGCGATGATGAGATCAACAAAGCAGTCAAAGAAGCTGCAGAGTTTGAGGCACAGGATAAGGCTCGTAAGGAAGCTGTTGATACCAGAAACGAAGCAGATTCCCTGGCAATGCAGGTTGAAAAAGCAATGAACGATGCAGGCGACAAACTGGATCCGACAGATAAAGCTGAAGTTGAGTCTGACCTCAGCACACTGAAAGCTCTCCTTGGAACAGATCCGAGCGCAGAACTGACACCGGAACAGGTAAGCTCCATCAAGTCTGCAAAAGAAAAACTGCTGGCAAGCTCTCAGAAACTGTTCACCAAGATGTATGAGCAGGCACAGAGCCAGGCAGGACAGGCCGGTCCGAACATGGGCGGCGGATTTACAGGCGGACAGCCGGAGCAGGATCCGAACCCGTCACCGGAAGGTGATGTCGTAGACGGCGACTTCAAAGAGATCTAATTAATAGATTCTAATACGTTTAAGGAACCCGGAATTTCCTTCCGGGTTCCTGATGTAAATAAAAAGACAATAACAGGAAAAGAAAATGGCTGACAAGAGAGATTATTATGAGGTTCTGGGTGTTGAAAAAACAGCTTCCCAGGACGACATCAAAAAAGCATACAGAAAGCTGGCAAAGAAATACCATCCGGATATGAACCCGGGCGATAAGGAAGCGGAAGCGAAGTTTAAGGAAGCTTCTGAAGCGTATGGTGTGCTGAGCGACGAGACCAAGCGGAAACAGTATGACCAGTTCGGACATGCAGCCTTTGATGGGGCTGCCGGCGGAGCAGGCGGATTCAACTATCAGAACATGAATGTGGATGATATCTTAAGAGGTTTCGGCTTCGGAGATATCTTCGGCGATCTCTTCGGTGGTATGGGCGGCAGATCTTCCGGTTTTGGTGGAAGAAGCCAGGCGTACAATGGCCCGATGAAAGGACGTAATGTCGGAACGACAGTCCGTATCGCGTTTGAAGAGGCGGTCTTCGGATGTGAAAAACAGGTTGAGATCAGCTATAAGGAAGAATGTGAGTCCTGCCATGGAACCGGTGCAAAACCGGGCACGAGTCCTGAAACCTGTCCTACCTGTGGAGGTTCCGGTCAGGTCGTCCGCCAGAGGCAGAGCTTGTTTGGCGTGATGAGAGAAGTGGGCGTCTGCAATGAGTGCGGCGGCAGTGGTAAAGTCGTGAAGGAAAAATGCCCGACTTGTCGCGGCAACGGATATAAGAACACGAAAAAGAAGATCTCCGTTACGATCCCTGCCGGCATTGATTCCGGACAGAGCATCCGTATTGCAGGAATGGGCGAACCGGGAACAAACGGCGGCTCCCGCGGTGATCTTTTAGTTGAAGTCATTGTTGCCCGTCATCCGATCTTTATGCGGGATGGCATGAATCTCTTCTCAACAGCATCGATCACATTTACGGAGGCAGCGCTTGGCGGAGATGTTAAGATCAAAACGATCGATGGAGATGTATTATTCCCGATCAAAGCCGGGACCCAGACAGATACCAAGATCCGTCTGAAAGGCAAAGGAGTTCCATCCTTAAGAGATCCGTCCAAACGAGGCGACCAGTATACGACCCTAGTTGTAAAAGTACCGGAGCGCATGAACTCCAAGCAGAAAGAAGCGTTAAAGAAGTTTGATGAGGTAATGTACCCGAAGAAATAAATAACTGAATCCAAGCAACATAAACTCCGACAGAGATGTTTTCTGCCGGAGTTTTGTGTTTCAAGGACTTTCTTGTATCATTTTAAAAATATGATACAATCTGAAATGCAATTACGGATAAACAAGAGGAGATAAGGATGAGGTGGACAAAGTATACGGTTAAGACAACGACGAAAGATGCAGATATGGTCAGTGCCATTTTGATGGACTATGACATCAATGATGTGCAGATTGAGAATAATGTTCAGCTGACGGATGAGGAACTGAACCAGATGTACGCGGATTTCGTTAAAGAACTGCCGCCGGATGATGGCTCATGTTCATTAAGCTTTTATGTGGAATTCGAAGACAGTGCTGACCGGACAGAAATGGATGAAAAAATCGATGCGCTTGCAAAAGGACTGGAAGAAGCGGTTGAGCTTTTCGGAATAGAGCCGACCGAACTGGTTTGTGAAGATCTGAATTCCGCAGATTGGGAAAACAACTGGAAAGAATTCTTTAAATCTTTTACAGTTGACCGCATCCTGATCGCACCGACCTGGGAGGAGCTGCCGGAGGATCTTGGAAGTGTCAGCCCGGTCGAGGAGATCCACACATTTGTTCATACGGAGGAAACGGCTGAAGTTTCTGATACCGATGGCAAAGCACCGGAAACAAGTTACGATGCAGGTGGTAATGTGGAACCGCAGCAGAACGCGCAGACTCCGGACATTATCATTCGGATCGATCCGGGTATGGCATTCGGAACCGGAACGCATGAAACGACCAGGCTTTGTCTCCGAGAACTTCAGAACTATTTAAAGGCTGGAGATAAGGTCTTAGATCTTGGCTGTGGCAGCGGTATTTTAGGGATCGCGGCCATGAAGCTTGGAGCAGAAAGAATCGTTTCTGTAGACATCGACGAACAGGCGGTCGCAGTTGCTGAAGAAAACTTTGAGATCAACGAAGTTGCAAAAGAAAAGAGCAGCTTTTATATCGGTAATGTGGTAGATGATCTTGCTTTGCAGGAAACACTGAAAGCGGAATGTGATACAGGCTTTGATCTTGTAACGATCAATATCCTTGCAGATGTCATTGCTGTTATGATGCCGGCATTGGATCAGTATCTGAAGCAGGACGGTATTTTGATCACTTCCGGAATATTAAACGAAAAAGAGCAGTTGATCCGGGATGCCATCGAAGCGAATCCAAATCTTGAGTTGAAAGAGGTTCAGCACGACGGTGACTGGGTAAGTATCACGGCGGTTCGCAAATAGAACAAAGCCTGTAAAAAAAGAGCAAGGCTGAAAAAAACGGACTGTAAAAAAAGAATAAAAACGACTGTCTGGCAGGACAGTCGTTTTTTGATGAAAAGATGATTAAAAAGGTTTTTAACACAGTAGGCATTACGCCTTAATATTCAGAAATTAGTCGATCGGGAATTCGCTTTCATCAGCGATTCTTGCGCCACAGAAAGGACAAAACGGAAGATTTGCGCTTACTGCATGACCGCAATGGCAGTATCTTTTGATTCCGACGTGAGCAAGTTTCTCGAAGAATGATTTGATAGTTCTCATGGTTTGTACCTCCTGATTTATTATGAGTTTTAAGTTGTTTTTTTACTTTTGAGAGTCTGTATCTCTCTCATCTGTCTGCATTGTAAAACACAATCTATTTAAAATCCAATGATAAATAATGATAAAACGATTTGCTTTTTTAATTGATAGAGAGTAACATAAATTATATAAAAACTGTTAAAGATATAATCACTTCCTAAATCGTTGACTGTGCAGTTTCCCGGGAAGCAATGTTGCATCCTGTTTTACAAAAACTTACAGTTCTGATTGAAAAGAGAAGAGGACAGAATATGAACCAGAGACAGCTTGAGATCTTTACAACCTTAGCAGAAACTTTGAACTTTACAAAAACGGCAGAGCAACTGTATCTTTCGCAGACGACGGTAACGCTTCAAATTCATAACCTGGAAGAAGAACTGAATGTGAAACTCTTTGACCGGACCAGTCGTTCCGTCAGTCTGACTTATGCCGGAGAAGTTTTTCTGGAAGGAGCAAAAGAAATACTTGCAAAGATCCAGAAAACCGTTGATGCTACGGCCTATGCTGATCAGGGATATATTGGTAAGATTAAGATCGGCTTTGCTGATGATGTTAATGCAACCGGCATTGCAGAAATGGTTCGCACATTTGCGGAACAGCATACGAATATTCTGTTTCAGGTTTCAGGAGGATATCCGGGAGATCTGATCAATACATTAATGTCCGAGGAAAACGATCTGATCCTGATTCCGTCTTTCAGCGGCATCTCGAGTAAGAACATGAGTTTTCACAAGCTGGGCTCCTATAAATCTGTTGCCGCATTTCACAAGAGCCATCCGTTCGCGAAAAAAAGAAAACTGAAATATTCTGATTTTGAGGGGAAGAGTTATATCTATACCTCCGGAAATGAAGCCGTTCTGGATTTCACCGGAGAGTTCCTGCACCAACTTGAGCTTTCCGATGTCCACGTGAATATCTTTGCCCGCACGGATAATATCGATGCTGTCTTCTTTATGCTTGATGCCAATCTGGGGTTTACCGTTCTCCCGGAATACTTTATCGGACGCTTTTCCGGGAGCTCTAACATCAAAGTCTGTCCGATCGATGAGCCGCTGAAACCAACCGATTTCTATGCCATCTGGAAAACCAAAAAACAGTCTCAGGCAATGGAGCAGTTCCTGACCTTCCTGAAAGAATATTACCCGGAATAGGCATTGTATACTGTGGGGGGCTTCTGAATCACCTCATCTATTATTTGCATTTCATATCCCTTCTTTTAATGGGTACACTTGTTTTGTACAAAGGGAGAGTATAATTACTGGAAAAGCTGTTTTAGGGAGATGATATTATGGTTTTGATCAAATTGCCCTGGAGGGAGAGAAAACTGATCTCCGATGTGGCTAAGCTGTATTGTGATATCGCGATCAACGGAGAAGGTTTTGATGACCGGATCCGTCAGTTTTGGAGAATCTCCATGTATGTTAAAATCGGACTTCTCAGTGATGAGGATACAAGGACGATCTGTACGGCGATGGAGTCTTTTTATGAAGTTTATCAGAATCGACCGGCTTATAAAGATCCGGATGGAAGCTTCCGAAATCTGGGAAAAGTGATCCCGAAACTACGCAAACTTCTTGAGGATCGACCGGCGAAATCTGAAAAAAACGGCTGATCGTTTTGTAAATAGCTAAGCACAAAAAAGGCAGAATGAGAAGAATCATTTTACCAATTAGTGATGCTTGCTTGATCAACCAAAGAGAGAAGCAAAGGGCAGAGGGAACCTCTGTCCTTTTTTATGTACACGCAGAATTAAAAAGAACCATTTTTAAAATCGGACGCTTGTGATAAAATATGTACAAATACGTTTGCAGATGATTGCAATTTAATTGTTTTCAGAGGTGTTTTATGAATGATGTATTGATCCAGTGCTTTCGCGCTGCGACAGAAACATTAAACTTTACAACGGCTGCACAGAGTATCCATATTTCCCAGCCTTCTTTCAGCAGGAATATCGCGATGCTGGAAGAGGAACTGGGGTTTAAACTGTTCTGGAGAAGCAAACAGAACGGTATCCGCCTGACACCTGCAGGTGCTTCTTTGTATAACGGCCTGTTTGACATCGAAAAACAATATAATGATCTGCTGGAAAAGGCCAGACAGATCAGCAGAGGAGAAGAAGGAAAGCTGGTGATCGGTGTTTTAAACGGCATCGTATTGGACAGCCAGTCTTTTTATCATATTAAAAAATTCCGGAAACAGTATCCTCAGGTCGAAGTGCAGCTGAAAAGTTGTACCCTGTATGAGCTGGAAACAAACCTGCTGAAGGGTATCTGTGATGTCTGCTTTATGATGGCAGGTATTGTGAATGAAAAGGATGAGATCCTCTTTGAAAAAGTTTATTCCGTCCCAACATACTTTGTGGTTCCGAAAACAGCCGGGTTTGAGGCAGGAAAAGCCTATTTGCTGAAGGAATTAAAAGACCAGGTCTTTCTTTTGTCTGAAGAGTATCCTGAGATCAATAAAAATGTCATTGAGCTTTGCAGGAATGCAGGGTTTGAACCGCTCCTGAAGATGGCTCCGGACTATGAAACGAAGATGCTCTGGGCAGAGACGGGAGAAGGCGTAACGGCGATCACTCTGGATCAGTACGTAAAGAACAGTTCCCACATCGACGTGATCAAAGTAGCGGAAATGCCTGATATGGACTATTCCATCTGCTGGAATAAGGAAAACTATAATCCTGCCATTGCCTTGTTCTATTCTCTGATCGATGAAGTGAGGCAGACGTACTGAAGATACTGAATGACCTCATAGTTTTTTAGCATTTTCTATTTAAGCCTCTTTTCCATAAGATAAATACAGAAGAGTATCTGTCTTATGGGGAAGAGGTTTTTTTATGGCCGAGATCAGAAAACCAGAAGAAGTCACCTACAGCAAAGCCAGAGTCAACTGGATGATCTTTGCTGTTGTTTTCTGCATGGTGATTCAGGGGTTCGGTATATTCAAACTTGTCCCGATGCAGGAAGCGATCCAGACTTATTTTCACATCAATGAAGGCGCATACGGAATCATGGGTTCAGCACAGAACTGGATGATGATCGCGCTGTCTGTTCCGCTGGCGTATGTTGCCCGCAAAGTCCCCTGTAAATGGGGCTTTTCTATTGGATTTTCCATTGCTGCCTTAGGAATGCTGATCCAGATCCTTTCACATAGCTTCGTATTGTTTGTGGTCGGAAGAATGCTGGAAGGCGGCGGGTTTGGTTTTGTATCTCTGACATCCGGCTCTTTGATCCTGACGCTGGTTCCTGAAAACAGGAGAGGGTTCTGGAGCAGCGTGAATATCGTTGCCACAGTGCTTCCTCAGGTCATCATTACAAAAGGCGGAGCAACACTGATGGTGAATTCAGGGCTGTCATTTAAGCAGGTCTTTGCAATCATCTGTGCGATGTACGTGCTTGCGATCATTATCTGGCTGATCATTGTTCCCCGTACAGTCCGCGTGTATGGTATCGCGGATTCTACCAAACCGACAAGAGAACAGACCATGCGGGTGTATAAAAACAAATCAAACTGGCTGGTCTCCATTGCGTTTGTTTCTTTTAACGGGATCGCGATCGGCTTTACTTCATATATTATTAAATTCCTGAATATGAAAGGAATGTCCATGTCTCAGGCAGCCAATACCTACAGTTATACAACGCTGATTGGTATTGTTGCTATGATCTTCTTCGGATGGCTGGCGGATAAACTTGGGACAAAGCGGAAAATTGTGATCGTCGGATATCTGTCATGTGCATTGTCGCTCGTGCTTCTTGCTTTATTACCGGCAAATCTGATGTTCATCTATGTCATCGTTTTCGGAACGCTTCCGCGTTCGATCGCCGGGCTTACCAACGCGACGCCTGTCGATATTGCAGAATATCCGATGGATATTCCGATCGTAAGCTCCGTCAGGAATATGGTCGCACAGGTCGGCAATGTCCTTATGACGATCTCAATGGGATTTCTGATCCAGTATATGGGATATGAATTTACGATATTTATACTTGCGGGAACCTCTGTGGTTGCTGCGATTCTTTGGTTTTTTGCAAAAAAGATTCCGTAAACATATATTTTGAAGCAGAAATAAGAGGGAAAGGAAGGTTGAAAATGGCTGTTTTAACAGAAAAAGAAAACTTTATGAGGATGTTTAAAGGCGAGATCCCGGAATGGATCCCTCGTTACACCTTAGGACCGGTCCGCGGATTAGAAGGTGTGGCTCCTGCTGTAGGCGTGGTTGCTCCGGAAATGCTCAGCGCGCACCGCAGGCGTGGGGGTGGAAAGGATATCTGGGGAGTTGAGTACATCACCAGTAAAGAAGCTGCCGGCGGTCTTCTTCCCAAAACATGGGACTTTATTTTAGACGATGTTACAAAATGGCGTGATGTGATCAAAGCTCCTTCTTTGGATGATATCGACTGGGAGATGGCATGCAAGAAAGATCTGGAGGCGTGCGGAGTTGACCGCAGCAAGACAGCGCTTGCCTCGATGGCAGCATCCGGTTATTTTCAGACCCTGATGGCCTTTATGGGATTTACCGAAGGTCTTTGCGCACTATATGACGAACCGGAAGCATGCCATGAATTATTTGACTATCTTTCTGATTTTTACTGCACGATCATAGAGAACACGATCGATTACTATAAGCCGGATCTGTTCAATATTGTTGATGATACAGCCGCATGGGGCAATCCGTTTGTTTCCCTTGAGATGTTCCGCGAATACTTCCTCCCTCTGTATGACAGAGAGGCAAAGTTTGCCAGAGACCGTGGAATTCCGATCTGCTATCACAACTGTGGAAAGTGCGAGATCTTCATTGATGATATGGTGAAGATCGGAGTCGAGTCATGGAATCCGGCACAGATTTGCAATGATCTGGATGCGGTCCAGGAAAAATACGGTAACAAATTGATGCTTTGCGGATGCTGGGATCCGGTTAAGATCACAGATCCGAAGCTGACAGATGAAGATATCTATGATTATCTGCAGAAGATCGCAAACGACAGGGCGAAAAACGGAGGTTTCTGTTTCCTTGCAACGATCCTGATCCCGGATGAGGGCGACAGTCGTATGCTGCATGTCAATGATGTCGTTAATAAGGCGATCTACGAGATCGGACATAATTTTTATAAATAAAATTTGATAGGAAAAATGCGGGAAACGCCGAAAAAACAGGCTTTCCGTTACATGAATGACCTCATAGTTTTTTAGCATTTTACGTGAATAAAATTTTTTCTTACTATGGCGATATAGAGAAAGGAGATGGTGGTTTTATGGAAATGATGCAGAAACCAAAAGTACAGATAACCGATGCTGATAAGCAGAAAAGTTATTTTAAGTACTATGAACGTGACTTGGCTCCGATCGCTCCTCAGAAAATGGGCAAGATCTTCGGTCCGCCGATGATGCCGATTGGAAAACTGACATTCCCTGAAAGAGCAAAGATCTTAGAGCCGGGTTTTGAAGATGAAACAGGCTATTGTGTTTTGCCGGATGGAACAGGATATATTTCAGATACAACCTTCATTCCGGGAGGTACTCCGGAAATGGTTGACTGGTATTTTGCATGGAGAGGCTTGGATCCGTTCCGCTTTACCATCGTAAACCCGCAGGAGAACCTTGGTGCAATGTCCATGCAGACCTGCATCACGAAGGATCCGTTCCGTACTGTTCAGGAAAAATACTGGGATACGACACAGGAGATCCGCCGCATGGGTCAGATGGGACCGATGGGCCCTCCGCAGATCGATTATCTGAACTTTAAATGTCCGTCCAGCGTTGGATTCGATATGGAAAAGATCGGCCCGGACAAAGAGACGAAGACACTTGTCTGTGCAAGAAACTTTGCAGACGGACAGCCGCCAATGGCAGCTCCGGACTACTTTGTCTGCCATCAGGTAAAAGAGGCAGAGGGCGGAATCAACGTCACAAGCCGGATCTGGTATGGATGGACCGTTCGCTATGGAAAGAGCTATAAAGCACTTCCGGACGAGTTCTTCATGCAGCCGATGGTTCCGATGGCGCTGATGATCCAGAATGCAACCGAGTGGGCAAACCTTGCTGCGATCCTTCCGGAACTGTATGCAGCAGAGAAAGACACATTATAGGAGGTGAAGTAAGATGTTACATACAAGACACAAAATTGAGTACGATCCTACGAATTGTGTTGGTTGTAAGTTATGCTACAAGGCTTGCTTCATCGATGTCATTCGCTGGGACGAAGAAAAGAAACAGCCGATCTTTAAATATGTAAATGAATGCGCACACTGCAATTACTGCATGGCATCCTGCAAGAAAGGCTGTATCACAGTAGTACCTGATTATTCAAGCCAGAGCTACAGACAGAGCTTTGACATGTACCGCTAAGGAAAGGAGGAAATGATGGGACAGAATTTCGAAGAAGTAAGAGAGTCTGCGGATATCCTCATTGTTGGCGGAGGAATTGCAGGATTAACGGCAGCTGTTTCTGCAAAAGAGAAGAACCCGGATGCAGAAATCATCGTTGTTGAAAAACAGACCGCAGGTTATGGCGGAAAAGCAAATAAAGGCGGCGGTGTGCTTCAGTATTTTGATCTTGAGCACATGAAACCGGAAGAATTTCTTCAGTATCACGTTCATGCAGTCGGCTGCTATTTAGGCGACCAGGATGTGATGAAGAAATATGTTGCAATGAATAATGAAATGATCGACCGCTTAGCAGGCTGGGGAGTAACCGTACCGCAGGTCAAGATCCCGACAGGACCTATGACCTTTATGTTCGGTATCGACCTTGACAGCACGCTGAAGATGGCAGCAAAAGCCAGAAAGCTGGGCGTTAAGATCTTTGATAAAGTTCCGGTCTCCGATCTTCTGACGGATAACGGAAAGATCGCCGGCGCAGTCGGATACAGCATCTTAGACGGAACCTTCTATGTATTTGAAGCAAAGGCTGTCATCATGGCAACCGGCAGCCAGAACTACAGAGTTTCCGAGATGTGGAGCTGCGGACGCGGTGACGGTATTGCAGCAGCATACCGCGCAGGCGCAGAAATGAGAAACACCGAGTTTGGTAACTTCGGTCAGCTCTTCAGAAAAGAGAGTCTTCATGAGGTCGTCTTTGGTGAGAACAATATGTACAACCGCTTAGGCGAAAATGTCACCAAAAACTTCAGAAGATTCCCGGAAGCAGATATCAGTGCAACCGCACTTCGCGAGTGGTATGACCAGATGTCTCAGGGCAAAGGACCGATCTATCTGCATCAGCCTCCGAGACCGGATGATGGCGGATTCGATAAGATCTGGCCGCGTCCGTATGGCGGACCGTTCTGGAAAGAGCAGCGCCGTGAGGAAGAAGGCAAGGATAAAGACATGGAAGTCATTCCGGGACTCGTTGGTGAGCAGTCACCGGTTCGTGTCGATATCGACATGAAGACTTCAATTGAAGGCCTCTATGCAGCAGGCGATGTCTGCTACTGCGGCAGCGGCGGACCTGGTGCCGTTCCGGCTCCTCCGGGAAGAAACCGCGGTTCCGGTATCTTAAATGCTGTATTTAACGGCATTGTCGGCGGTGAGAGTGCTGCTGAGTATGTTAAGTCAGCAGAGAAGAGAACGCTGAACGAAGAGCAGATCGCAAAACTGAAAGAAGATGCATATGCACCTTTGAACAGAGAAGAAGGAATCGATCCTGTTGATGTGATCGATCTGATCCAGGATGTTATGTGTCCTGTTGAGAATAGTATCATCATGAGCAAGCATCGTCTGGATATCTGCATGAGAAAGATCGCAAAAGCAAAAGAGATGGTCAAAGAGCTGAAAGCGGACGATCTTCACGGAATGCTTTCCTGCCATGAGGCAGAGGCCATGGTCCTTTGCTGCGAGATGCAGATGAGAGCATCCATGATGAGAAAAGAATCCAGAGGCTGGTTCTTAAGAGAAGACTATCCGATGATGGATAATGATAACTGGCTGAAATGGATCATTGTTAAGAATGAAGACGGCGAGATGACACTTCATACCGAAGATGTTCCGATCGAGAGTTATGACGTGCAGCCGTTGAAATTCTAGATAACTCTTACTAGTTGATCAAGGGTGGGAAGTTTTTCCCCTCAAAGCTTTCCGCCCGTATAGAAAGGAAAGGTAAAAATGGGAAACAGAGTATGTGATGCATTAGGGATTGAGTATCCTGTGATCCAGGGCGCAATGGCATGGACCTCTATGGCACCGCTCGTAGGCGCAGTTTCCGCAGCTGGTGGACTTGGTGTCTTAGGCAGTGGATTCATGCCGAAGGAGATCATTTTAGGACAGATGGCGGAAGTCCGGAAAATGACGGATAAACCGTTCGCTGCAAACCTTTTCATTGATCCGACACCGATGCTTGAAGTAGGTGTTTCCGCGATCCTCGAAGGGAAACCAGCAGTTGCTTATATCGACAGTTTAAATCTGCTCGATTATGACTTTACAAAGAAACACTATGACATGTTCCATGAAGCAGGCATCAAGGTCGTTGCGAAGATCAACTATCTGGAAGATGCTCTCGTTGCTGCAAAAGCAGGAGCAGATGTCATCATTACAAAAGGCTTTGAAGGCGGCGGACATGTAACAAAGGTCAGCGCAAGAGTCCTTCTGGCAGAAGTTGTTGAAAATCTTCCGGATGTTCCGGTCGTTGCTTCAGGCGGAATTGCTACTCCTCGTCAGGCAGCAGGCCTTACAGTTCAGGGTGCTGATGGTATTGAGATGGGTACCGCATTTATGGCAACGCAGGAATGCCCGATCCATCCGAACTGCAAAGATGCAGTCGTAGATGCGATCGACCGCGACATCGTAGCCTGCGGACAATCTACCGGCGAGCCGAGCTGGCAGATCCGGAATGGACTTGCTGATGAAATGCTTCAGTTAGAAGCAGACCTTCCGTGGAGTGAAGCAGCTGATAAGATCCGCGAAATGTCCATGGGATCTCTTAGGATCGCTTCCCTGGAAGGTGACAGAGAAAAAGGTGCAGTCCTTGCAGGACAGGTTGCAGGACTGATTCACGATATCCCGCCGGTTGCAGACAGAATCGTAAAATTCTGTGCTGAGTGGGAAGAGTTATTAAAGAAACAGTATTCATTATTCTAATAGAAAAACAAAATAGGTTATGAGCGGGGTAAGCGGACCGGAACAACAGTATAGCAGGACTAGAGTAGGTTTGATGCTTGCAGCCGTCATGATGATGGTTGTTATATCAGGATTCGGAAACTTTAAGTTTGTGCCGATGCAGAACTCGATCATGGATTATTTCCATATCCAGGAAAGCGCTTACGGTTACTTAAATACAGCTTCCGGATGGGCAACTGTTTTATGTGCGGTTCCGTTTGGCTTCCTCGTTCGGAAACTGAGGTGCAACGTCAGCATCATTATCGGGATCTCAGTTGCTGCGGTCGGTATCTTCATACAGGCAACTACTGCAAGCTTTGTAGTAATGGTGATCGGAAGAGTAATAGAAGGTGCAGGAAGCAGCTTTGCAGGACTCGTAACAGCAGCATTGACGTTGAATCTGGTCAATCCGAAGAGACTATCTTTTTGGAGCAGCGTATTTGTAGTGGCAACGATCATGCCTCAGGTCATAATGGCAAAGGGCGGAACGGCACTGATGATAAACAGCGGACTTTCGTTTCAGCAGATCTTCCGGATCATAGCATTTATTTACCTGGGTGCCATTATCGTCTGGCTGATCCTGGTCCCGTTCTCCCTGAAGATCCATGGAGTAGGAAGCAGTGTGAAGCCGACCAGAGAGCAGACACTGAGGGTCATAAAGAACAAGTCCAACTGGCTTGTGGCGATTGCAAATATTTTCTTTAACCTGGTTTCCATAACCTTTACGGCTTACATCATCAAATACCTGATGACGAAAGGGCTTACGCAGCATTCGGCAGCAAACTACTATAGCCTTACGACGATCCTTGGCCTGGCATCAATGATCATATTCGGCATCTTGTCGGATAAGCTGAAAACAAAACGCAAGATTGCAGTTATGTCCTGTTTTGCAGCAGCTGTATCATTTGTACTATTGGCAGTACTCCCGGGCAATCTGATCATCATCTACGTGCTTGTTTGGGGAACCCTGCCGAGATCGGTTGCAGTTATGGTTCAGTCTTCTTCTGCGGATATTGCAGAAGTGCCGACCGATATTCCAATCGTCAATTCGGTAAAGGGTACGATCATGCAGGTGGGCTCGATCATTACAGGGATCCTGCTTGGATATATGATCCAGTATCTTGGATACAATGTTTCGATCTTTGTATTAGCCGGTGGTATGGTGATAGCCGCAATTATGTGGATGTTTGCAAAAAGGATCCCGTAACGATTCAGATAGTTAACATATAAAGTAGTGAAAGGAGGGGGTAAAACCGATGGCTGTAGTTTTAACAGAGAAACAAAAACAAAGCCCATTATACAAATACTATGAGCTGCCGATTGATCCGGTCCCTCAGGATGTTGCGGAAAAGATCATGGCGATGTCTTATGACGATGCAGAAGGAATGGCTTATGAGGACATCAACAAGATGTTTGATGATGGCTATCTGAACTGTGAGTTTGGTCTTTTCAGTAATCCTGATGGAGGATGCATGCTGTCCAACCTGACGGATATGCCGGGAGTGACAGCGGAAATGTTTGACTGGTGGTTTGCATGGCACGGCTTGGATACCATGCGCTACATCATCTGGGATAAGGACGATCATTATTACTGCCAGACACAGAATGTAGAGCAGGCCCTGGATGATTCCTTATCTCTCAGAGAACGTTTCTGGAATACTGAGCACGAGGTCAAAGAGGGGCTGCTGGACGGAGATGATCCAATCCCGGTTCGCCTGAAATTTGTTCCTCCGACAGTCGTAGGATTTGATCCGGAGAAGCTGAAAGATTTTAAGGGTACGATTATTTGTACACCGGGACCTGCTATCATGATTCATTTCCTTCGACCGACAGCAAATGGATCGGAACTGCGCACCCGCTTCTTTATGGGATATATGTCAACCCCGAACGGCGTGATCAGGGTTCCTGAATTTCCGCGAATCGACGGAATGGGCAGAGCGTTGCTGATGCACAATGTGAAAGAATTCACGCATTTAGCAAAGATCCTGCCGGATGTTTACAATGAATTTAAAGACGACTGGAAAGTCGGCTTGAATTAATATTTTTAAAATAGTCTGAAAAAGACAGATTAGGAGGATTTTTATGGAGAAGAAAAGTATTGGCTTTGGAACACGAGGTACTCTTCTGATCATCTATCAGATGCTGGCATATGCGGGCTATTGTGCGTTTACAAACTTCCCGCAGAACGTAATGTCTGAGTACTACGGTGGAACGACGACCACAACGTTGATGAACCTGTTCGGCAGCTTGATTGGTTACTGCGTTACCTACTTTATCGTGGCACCGAACATTGGTAAGATCAAGAGCATGAAGCGCGTAGGTATCATCTTAGGTATCGTTTCCTTGATCGTCTGTGCAGGAATCTGCTTTATCCCGCCGACACAGAAGGTCTTATGGTGCATCTGCTTCGTACTCGTCCTGATCTTCACACAGCTTTGGGGATGCTTCTTTGTTACACAGCTGATCGGAAACTGGTTCCCGAGAAGAAAAGGAACGGTTATGGGTATCGTTACAATGTCCTTCCCGATCGTAACTGGTATCTGCCTGAGCCTGTTCATGACACATTTCTATTCCGTACTCGGAACAAGCGGAAGCATTACGGTAGCAGCTATCACAGCATTCTCACCGTACTGGATTCTTTCCTTGATTGGTCTTATCATCTGCGCTATCTGGCTGAAAGACTTCCCGGAGCAGTGTGGTGCTTACAGAGATAATGATAAGAGCTTCACACCTGAGATGGCTCAGGAAATGCTGATGAGAGAACTGGAAGCAAGAAAGAATTCCTGCTGGAAGCGTTCCAAAATCTGGGGATGCAAAGACTGGTGGCTGCAGGCAATCCCAAGTTCCCTGCTTCTGGCCTGCGCAATGGCATTCATGGTTCAGATCATTCCTGTCCTGTTCTCCTATGGAGCAGAGCTGGATGTGCTGGCAGTACCGGGCTTCGTTCTTATGAGCAGCGGTGCGAACGCAGTTCTGTTTGGTCTTTCTATCTTTGCATGCTTCGGCAGCTGGCTGCTCGGAGTATTGGATACTAAGTATGGAACAAAGACAGCAGTCTTCATTACATCCTGGATCATGCTTGTTGCAGGTGTCCTGGGTATCATCGGTAATGTATGGTGTGCAGTGGCTGCTTGCTGGTGCTTAGGCCTGTTCATGGGTGCTGCTTCCAACTTCGCATTAAGCTCCATTGTTCGTTACTGGAGAGCAGAGGACTTCCCGTCTGTTATGTCCGGTGCACCTCCTCTTGGAACCGTTATCGGTGCAGCATTCCCGTTCATCGTTGCTTCGATCGCTTCTGCAATGTCCTACAAAGCAGCATTCGGATTCGTTGGAATCATGGCTATCGTCTGCATCGTCTGCATCAGCCTGTTCAAGCCGCGTGGAGTTGCTGAATATGACAGAAAACTCAGAATCGCAGCTGGTTTAGAGCCTGATGATGTTCTGTTCGATCGTCTCGACTATGAGAAGAGAATGAATGCGAAATAATGAATCGTTAACTGTTTCATTCAATTTTTTATAAAATCTCTCCCGCCCCTGAAGGATAAAAAGGGGGCGGGAGTTTTTTCGTGTTTCAGCAGGAAACAGTTGTACTATTTTTACAAATCAGCCCGTATTTTTTTGGCATTTTTACATTTTGACCTTTGTCTAACCCAAGACTTTACAATGTGTGCAGAAGTTGGAGTAGATTAGAATTTGTAAGGTTTATAGGAGGCAGATATGAATAAGATGTTTCAGGAAGAAGCAAGGAGTATAGAGATCTTTGATGAGTGCGACATTCTTGTCTGCGGAGGCGGTGCGGCAGGTCATTCTGCAGCGATTGCAGCAGCAAGAGCAGGAGCTAAGAATATTATTCTGATGGAGCGCTATGGATATATGGGCGGAGATGCAACCGGCGGATACGTCATTATGGTGCCTCATCTTTCTTATAAAAACAAACAGTTTGTCAGAGGCCTTCAGGAAGAATGGTTCCAGAGACTGAAAGCTGTTCCGGGCGCTATATTAGGACCGGAAGGTGATGAAGTCGGAAGTAACGATCCTGCACTGCTTGACCGCTGGTCTTCTATCTGGGACTGCACAAGCAACTGCCAGGATTCTCCGAAACGCGTTGTCCGTTCCGTTTATTTTGAGCCGAACCAATTGAAAATCGAAATGGACAAAATGCTGGTAGAAGAGAGTGCAAGGATCCGTGTCTATTGTCATTCCTGGGCATGCAGACCGATCATGGAAAATGATGCCGTTAAGGGTGTGATCTTTGAGAGCAAAGAAGGCAGAAAAGCGATCCTTGCTAAAGTCGTGATCGATGCGACAGGAGACGGTGATATCTTCAGTCAGACCGGAGCTCCTTATAGTGAAACGAAAGATTTAGATACAAGAAACGTCAGCACAGCTATGGTCTTCCGTGTAGGTGGTGTTGATTATGAGCAGTTCTTCCGCACCAACAGATCAAACCCGGAGAGTATCGGCAAGATCGTTCAGGGTCTTTCTGAATTAGTTGAAGGCCAGAGAATGATGCCGCTTCCTTCTGAGAGGAATGATGTGGTATGGATCAACAACTGGATCAAACCGATGAACTGCATCGATGTCAAGGATCTTACAAAAACAGAGATGATGATCCGCACAAAGATCCGTGAAATCATTGCATTCCTGAAAGATAATGCTGCCGGATTTGATGATGCTTTCTTATATGATATCGCACCTCAGCTCGGAGCAAGATGCTCAAGACGTCTGGTAGGCGAATATGTTATGACCCCATTGGATTATGCAACGCATAAAGAACATGATGACGTCATTGCATGGCACAGCACGATCTGCCGTATGAACGACTCCGCGCCGGTTGAGATTCCGTATCGTGTACTCCTCCCGCAGAAAGTGGACAACCTTCTGGCACCGGGCCGCCATACTTCGGCAGATGCTGTAGCATTTGACTGGATCTCGCTGATCCCGCAGTGCGTCGGAACCGGACAGGCCGCAGGTGTTGCCGCCGCAGTTGCAGTCGAGAAGGGTACAACTGTACGTGATGTCGATATTAAACGGGTACAGGATATCTTAGTTGAGCAGGATGTACCGCTTCCGAGAAGAAAAGACGTCGATCCGGAACTGACGGAGCTTGTTGAAGCGAATGATTATGGTCTTTATACAAAGCTCGCGAAAATGGCTAAAGAGAATCCGGAAGAAGTATTGAAATACAGACAGCCGTAATTTTTTCTCCTGTTCCTTTTTACACATAGTGTCTCTTTTTCATGGCTGAAGGAAATAAACAAAAAGACCACCGTGAGTGGTCTTTTTGTATGTGTTTTTTTATTCTGAAAAATGATTATTCTATTCCGACCAAAAATTCTGTCAGATATTCTTTCGGATCATCTGTAAGGAATGTGCTGATATGCAGAAAGCAGTAATAATCAGTAGTGATCCGGTAATTATGTTCTTCCGCATAGGCTTTCATCCTGCGCAGAAGCACTGCTGTATCTTCTTCAGAAGAAGATACGACATCCGTTGTAAAGTACATCTGCAGATAGGATCCTGCAGGTTTTGTATGCAGCATTTCTTTCGTTACAGCATCTGGATTCGATGTCTGTACCATAATCGAAAAACGGGGAGAAAAACCTTCCTGAATGCTTTTTCCTGCGACCCGGAAGACCGTGATGTTACCTGTGACATCCGGCATTTTATCCGCTGTCTGCAGATGCTCCTGAATCTGCCGGATCCCGTCGAGTGACTGGAACTTACCGGTGAAAGGAGACTCGTAAAAATAAGCCTCTTCCTCGTATTTAACCGCCGGGGTCTCCAGCGGAATATTCGTAAACTGAGAGACCGTCTCCAGAGAGTTGGTAATGATATCATAACGATGGTTTAAATCAGTGATCTTATCAAGACACTGTTTTTGGCTCTGTGTCAGCATTTCCAGATAAGTTTTCACATTTCTGTCAGCAATGTTATCCTTGATCTCCGCAACGGAAAAGCCCATGCGCCGCAGATGTGCAATATATTGGAACAGATGAAAGTCTTTTGCGGAATAAAGCCGGTAGTGATTATTATCGTCATACGACGGTACCAGCAGTTCCTGTTTCTCATAATGATACAGCGTGTCTTTCGTTGTTCCGCAGGCTTTCGCGAACTCACTGATTGAGAATTGTTTCTCTTCGGCATTTTTCACAAAAAATTCACCTCGTTTTTTTCTAATTTGACATTTGAACCTTGTCCTACCCAAGAGTATATAATAAAAATGCAATTAAGGGAAATAATAATAAAGGGGGTTGTGCAAAGTTGAAAGTTATTAGAATCATCGGACTGATTACAACTTATATCTGTATGATCTTGATTGCGCTGATGATGCTGCTCATGGTTTCCGACGTAGTCGCCAGAACCGTGTTTTCCAGACCGATTCCGGGTGCGACGGAGTGGGTTCAGGTTATGCTCGTCTGCTGCATGACCTCTCTTGGTGCGTCGATCATGGTAGGCAGTATGGTGGAAATCAATATGTTCACCAAAAAACTGAAACCGGTGCCGCAGGTCGTACTTGATGTTATTGTTCTTATCGTATCATTGGTTATCATCGTTCTGATCGCGATCCAGCAGTTCCGCGCAGGACAACGCAGCATGCAGAACAATGTCGTATGGAGCAGTGTGAAAGTACCGCAGTGGCCGTTCCTGTTTTTGTTTGGCGTCAGTTATGCGGTTGCTGCGCTTGTTGTTATTATGACGATCATCCGTAAGATCATTGCTCTGGCACAGGGAAGAGCAGAAGAAGAGGTGCGTCTGGGATCGACCGATGTGCCGTTTGCATTTACAAAATATAACATGAGCATGATTCCTCCGGAGGCTTTCGGCATTCGTCCGGATAAAGGCGGAGACATAGATATTGAAAAAGAAGAGGCTCCGAAAGAAGAGGAGGTGAATGATCAATGAGTTCTGAGTTAATTGGTATTCTCGGTATTGTTGTATTATTGATCCTCCTGGCCCTTAAGATGTGGGTCGGCGCAGCTTTGGCAGTTGTCGGCTTTGTAGGCATCTGGATCCTCAAAAACTTTTCGGTGGCCATGACCATTCTCGGTACAGCACCGTTTAACAATATCAACTCCTATTCGTTTACTGTTATCCCTCTGTTTACCTTGATGGGGTGCGTCATAGCAGAAACGACGATGGGTGTTGATCTGTATGCGGCTGTTCGTCACTGGCTGGGCCATTTCCGCGGAGGTCTTTCTTCCGCTACCGTTGTGGCATGCGGTATCCTTGGCGCGATCTGCGGTTCCGCAAACACCGGCGTTATGATCATGAGCCGTATTGCTCTTCCGGAAATGGAAGCAAATAATTACGATGAGTCCTTTGCCTGCGGTTCTACGGCAGCCGGCGCTCCGCTTGCACTTCTGATCCCTCCGAGTATGGGATTTATGATGTACGGAATCATTACCGAAAACTCGATCAGCAAACTGTTCATGTCCGGTATCGGCGTCGGTGTGGCACAGATCATCCTGTACTGCATCCTGATCTGGTTCCTCTGCCGCATCAATCCGAAATTCGGTCCGCAGGGTCCGAAAGCTACATGGAAACAGCGCTTTAAATCATTATTGAGAGTCATTCCAATCATTCTCCTGATGGTCTTAGTGCTTGGCGGTATCTATCTCGGATGGTTTACTACGACAGAAGCCGGTGCGATCGGCGCATTCGGAGCGATCGTGATCTCGATCATTTTCCGTCAGTGCAAAGTCAAGAACCTGTGGAAAGCGTTTAAAGATACAGCAGTCCTGATCGGTATGATCTTCTTCCTGCTGGCATCTACCTACATCTTTGTACAGTTCATGACAATGAGTCATCTGCCGACGATGCTGGCGAATTTCATCATGGGACTGACAGTTCCGAAATGGGTGCTCTCAGTTGCATTGATCATCCTGTATCTGGTCCTGGGTATGTTCCTTCCGGAAGTTCCGATGCTGGTCCTTACGATGCCTGTATTATATCCGGCACTTACAGCGATTGGATACGACCCGATCTGGCTTGGCTGCTTCGTTGTTAAACTGATGGCGCTTGGATCTATCTCACCGCCGGTCGGCATGACGGTCTATACGATGAGCGGTGTTACCAGAAAACCGGTGGAGAAGATCTTCAAAGGTGTTATACCATTCATTATCATGGACGTAGCGATCCTGGCACTGATGATCATATTCCCGCAGCTCGCTACATATATACCGAATCATATGCATTAATCATGAATTAATGTGTTAAAATAAATATGGTTAAAATTTTTGTTAACAAAAAAATATGAGGAGAAACGTTATGAAGAAATTTAGTAAGATTGTGGCAGTGGTTCTTACTCTCGCTTTCACGCTTGCACTGATCACAGCGTGCGGTGGAGAGAAACCTGCACCGGCTGGCTCCGGAAGCGCGGGCTCATCCGGACAGGCTGTTGTCTACGGTGAGTATGACGGACCGGAAATGACTCTGGAAGTTAACCTGTCCTCATCACTTGCAAACATGCAGTACTTCGGCGATGCGCTTGACAGAATCACAGCTCGTACTGATGGCAAAGTTAAGTTTAATGTTACAGAGTACAGCGGACTGTTGGATACAGCCAGTGCACTTGAAGGCCTGGGTGCCGGCGTTGCGGATATTTCCGATCTTACTCTTTCGAATTATCCGGAATCCTTTGTATATACGACCCAGGCATGCGCACAGCCATTCATGGGCTTCAAGGACATTTACACCGCAAATGATATCATTCGTGAAGTGATCATTACCAACCCGGATGAAATGATGACCCAGGAGTTCACAGCTCAGAACGTAAAACCGCTTCTGACCTCTGCTGTTTTCGGAACATCCCTGTTCCTTGCAAAAGACACCCCGATTGCAGCACCGAGCGACCTGAACGGACTGAAGATCATGTCTGATGACCAGGTTATCTCCAGCTTCATCAATAGCCAGGGCGGCGCAGCAGTTGCACTTGATATCATGAACATGGGAAGCAACATGAGAAACGGTGTTGCAGACGGTGTATTTATTGCACAGAACGTTGGTGAGATCTTCGGTGCTGATGAAGAAACAAAAGCACTGTACACCTTCCCGGTTGATCTTTCCACACACATCAAGACAACCAGTATCAACCTTGATACATGGAATTCCTTCGATGATACTCTGCAGAAGATCTTTAACGAAGAGTTCGGCGATGCAATGTATCAGGAGTTCCTGGCATTTGTAGAAACCATGGAAACAAAACGTCATGCTAAATTCGATGCGAATGCTGAAATGCACCAGTACACGATTCCTGAGGATCAGATCCCGGCATGGCAGGCAGCAATCCAGCCGTATGCAGATGCACAGCTTGAAGGCGCTGCAGCAACTCATCCGGATATGGACAAAGCAAAACAGATCTGGAGAGATGCAATCGACAACTATTACGCTAGTCACTAAATAGTTTGCTATTCTGTTTCAAGGGGCTGTGAAAACAGCCCCTTTTCTGTTATAATCCTTCCCATGAATCATTTTTTTGTAAGCCCTGAAGACGTCCGGAAAGAAGAGGGGATCATCTGTATTTCCGGAAGCGATGTCAATCATATCTTAAATGTTCTTCGCATGAAGACCGGCGAAGAACTTTTATTGAGCGACGGGGAAGGCTGTGATTATCATTGCAGGATCGCCGCTTTTGAAAAAGACGGTGAAAAATGCGTTGTCTGCGAGATCATTGATACCGTGACGAACCGCAGCGAGCCTGCCGCAAAATTCTATCTGTTCCAAGGTCTTCCGAAGGCGGATAAGTTTGAGCATATTATTCAGAAATCCGTCGAGCTTGGCGTCTATGAGATCATTCCGCTTGAAACGTCCAGATGCGTTGTGAAATATGACGCGAAGAAACAAAAGAGTAAAGCAGAGCGCTGGGGAAAGATTGCAGAGAGTGCGGCCAAGCAGAGCCACAGAGGTGTGATCCCGGAAGTTAAGCCGGTCATGAAGCTGCGGGAAGCATTGGAATATGCGCAGGATCTAGATCTGGTGCTGATCCCTTATGAAAACTTTAAAGATATTAAGGCGACAAAGGAGATACTCGGAAAGATCCGTGAGGGAATGCGTATCGGGATCTTTATCGGCCCTGAAGGCGGTTTTGAGCAGTCGGAAGTCGAGCAGGCAGAGAATAGCGGCGCCGTTCCGATCTCCCTCGGAAACCGCATTCTGCGCACCGAGACGGCTCCTTTAATGCTCTTAAGTGTTCTGACCTTTCAACTGGAAAGCTGATCAGCTGTGGTTTTTACAGAACAATATGTTACAATACACAGATTATGGAATGTTACTTTGATAACAGCGCTACAACGCGCGTAAAAGAAAATGTCATAGAGACGATGGTGAAGGTGATGAAGGAGGATTTTGGAAATCCTTCTTCCAAGCATCAGAAAGGTGTGGAGAGCGAGCGCTATCTGAAAGATGCCCGCGATGTTATCAGCCATATCTTAAAAGTGGAAAGTAAGGAGATCCTCTTTACTTCCGGCGGCACCGAATCCAATAATATGGCGATCATCGGATCGGCTATGGCCAATAAACGGGCCGGAAAGCATCTGATCACGACCTGCTTTGAACATCCGAGCGTACTGGAGACTTTTAAATACCTCGAAGGAAAAAAGGAAGAAGGTTTTGAAGTGACCTACCTTCCGGTCGATCAGTCCGGTCATATTTCTTTAGAGGACCTCAAAGCCGCCTTAAGGCCGGATACGATATTAGTGTCCGTTATGATGGTCAATAACGAGATCGGCGCTGTTCAGGATATCGCATCGATCGGAAAACTGATCAAGGAGCACGATCCGGACTGCATCTTCCATGTGGATGCAGTGCAGGGCTTTGGGAAATATGAGATCTTCCCGAAGAAGTGGAACGTGGATCTTTTAAGCGTGAGTGCGCATAAGATCCACGGACCGAAAGGCGCAGGCTTCCTTTATATTAACGACAAGATCAAGATCCACCCGATCATATTCGGCGGCGGCCAGCAAAAGGGCAGAAGAAGCGGAACCGATAATGTCCCGGGCGTTGCAGGCATGGCGATTGCTGCTCTCGATGCATATCAGCATCTGGGCGACAATGTACGCCGGATGACTATGCTCAAGGATCAGCTGACAGAAGGTCTGGAAAAGCTGTCTGCACAGATCCTTGAAGTGGACATCAGGATCAACAGCAAAAAGGGAGAAGCCTCCGCACCGCATATCGTAAGCTGTGTCTTTGCTCCGGTCAAAAGTGAAGTCCTGCTGCATGCGTTAGAGGAGCGGGGGATCTATGTCTCATCCGGATCTGCGTGTGCATCCAATAAGCCGGGACTTTCAGGAACCCTTGAAGCCATCGGGCTTTCGAAAAAAGAAGCGGACTGTACGCTGCGCTTCAGCTTCAGCGATGAAAATACTGCGGCGCAGGTGGAATACGCTTTAGAGCAGCTGAAAGAGCTTCTGCCGCTTCTTTCTAAATTTGTAAGCAGATAAAGATCCTGATACGGATCAAAGAAATATATCACTGTGAGGAAACAATGAAGCAGACACTATTGATCAAATACTCTGAGATCGGAGTCAAAGGAAAGAACCGTTATGTCTTTGAAGACATGCTGGTCAAAAATATGAAAAGCGCTCTGAAAGTCGTAGACGGCGTATATGAAGTCCGGAAGGCGTCGGGGCGTATGTATGTGAACTGTGAGGAAAAAGACCTGGATGAGGCTATTGAGGCTTTAAAAAAGGTCTTTGGAATTGCGTGGATCTGTCCCGTCTCCCAATATGACCGTTTAAGCATGGATGAGCTGAAAGCAGCGGTCTTAAAACACATGCAGGAAACATATCCGTCTTTGGAAGAGAGTACGTTCAAAGTCAACTGCCGCAGAGTCGACAAGGCCTTTCCGCTCACTTCCATGGAAGTCAATGAGGAGATCGGAGGCATCCTGCTGGATGCTTACCCGCAGCTGAAAGTCGATGTTCATAAGCCGGAACTGATGTTAAATATTGAGCTCCGTCCTTATGATGTCAATATTTATTCCAAACAGATCGAAGGCCTTTGCGGAATGCCGGTTGGAAGCGGAGGAAAAGCGATGCTCCTTCTTTCCGGCGGGATCGACAGCCCGGTGGCCGGATATTTAATGGCGAAAAGAGGCGTCAGCTTAGACGCTGTTTATTTCCACGCTCCTCCGTATACCTCGGAACGGGCAAAGCAGAAGGTCGTGGACCTTGCAAAAATCGTATCCCGCTACGCAGGGCCGATCAAGCTGCATGTTGTAAACTTTACCGAGATCCAGATGAAGATCTATGAGATCTGCCCGCACGATGAGCTGACGATCATCATGCGGCGTTTCATGATGCGGATCGCTGAGCATTTTGCAAAGCAGGAAGACTGCCTCGGGCTTGTGACGGGAGAATCGATCGGCCAGGTGGCGAGCCAGACCATGCAGAGTATGGTGGTGACAAACGAAGTGTGCACACTTCCGGTTTACCGTCCGCTTTGCTGCTTTGATAAGATGGATATCGTTGAGATCTCCGAGAAGATCGATGCATATGAGACTTCGATCCTGCCGTATGAAGATTGCTGCACGATCTTTGTCGCAAAACATCCGGTCACGAAACCGCGTCTTGACCGGATCCAAAAATCGGAGAAACGACTGGACGGGATCATCGAGGAATTATATCAGAAGGCACTGGAAACAACTGAAGTGATCGAGATCTGATGAGAGCGGCTTTTCACACCTTAGGGTGTAAGACAAATTCATATGAGACCCAGGCGATCAAAGAACA
Source organism: Lachnospiraceae bacterium (assembly GCA_017511045.1). GTDB lineage: Bacteria > Bacillota > Clostridia > Lachnospirales > Lachnospiraceae > RGIG5612. Next base: position 141,859 of record JAFWLM010000088.1, read on the forward strand.
GTTTGAACAGGCGGGTTTTGAGGTCGCAGAGTTTTCGGAAAGAGCAGATGTTTATGTGATCAACACCTGCTCCGTTACTGCTGTGGCGGCACAGAAATCCAGGCAGATGCTGCACCGTGCAAAGAAGATGAACCCGGAGGCACTGGTGGTTGCCTGCGGATGCTATGCCCAGGAGGCAGCTGACAAACTGACAGAAAGCGGAGTGGATCTGGTCATAGGAAACAATGAAAAGTCAAAGATCTTGGAATTGGTCCGGGATTATCTGGAAAACCAGCTGCGTGCTGCTGAGAGCGTTTTTCTTCAGGATCTGACACACTGCACCGACTATGAAGAGCAGACGATCACAAATGCAGGTGACCACGTGCGGGCTTATGTCAAGATCCAGGACGGCTGCAACCGATTCTGCTCCTATTGTATTATTCCTTATCTTCGTGGAAGAAGCCGGAGCAGGAAGATAGATGAGATCCTGAGTGAAGTAAGGACTTTAGCCGGGAAGGGGATCAGAGAGATCGTGCTCACCGGAATCGATATCAGTGATTTCAAACAGACTGGGGAAGAACTGCCTGAACATGGAAAAACGGCCCCTGGAAAGACCGCACCGGATCATCTGGCTGAGCTGATCTTTGAGATCGAAAAGGTCGAAGGAATTGCGCGGATCCGCCTTGGTTCTTTAGAAGCAGGCATTATTACGGATGCATTTCTGAAGCAGATCAAAAACAGCAAGAAACTTTGTCCGCATTTCCATTTATCTCTTCAAAGCGGATGCGATGCAACCTTAAAGCGCATGAACCGGGATTATACGGCAGCAGAATTTACGAAAAGTCTTAAGATGATCAGAAGCTGTTTTGCCCATCCGGCCATTACAACGGATGTGATCGCAGGCTTTGCCGGAGAAACGGAAGAGGAGTTTGAGGAAACAAAACGTTTTGTGAAAGAGGCTGCTTTTTCTGAGATGCATGTGTTCCCGTATTCCAGAAGAAAAGGCACCAGAGCAGATAAAATGCCGGGACAGCTTACCAAAGCGGAAAAAGCAAAGAGAGCAGGAGAACTGATCGCCATTGGAAAAGAAATGCAGCTTGCCTTTATGGAGCAGTTTATCGGACAGGAGATCTGTATCCTGACAGAAGAGGCGGTCTCAATTGAAGGAAAAGAGTATCTCCTTGGGTTCACCCCGGAATATGTAAAAGCAGCGGTAGCAAAAGAGCAGGCAGAAGTTAATAAAATCGTAACATTATCGCCGAAACGGATCATAGAGTTTCATAATGAGCCGCTTTTGACCGTATGAGTCTGCTGAATATATCTTTTACTTGAAAATCAAGGAAAATCATATAGTCTTTTTTATTCATATATTATTAAGAAAGCACTTGCCAAGAAATAGAAACTTGTGTAATATTAACTTAGAATATTACAAAAATGTTACAAAAGTTTTTCTTTTAACAAGTTTCAGGGAGTTGATCCCAGGTTCGGAGGAACAATGAGAGAAGAATTATATTACACACAGCATTACAGGATCCCGAAAGAAGCGATCCCGACAGTACCGGAGGTATTTGAGCGGGTCTATGCGGCTTTGGCGGAAAAAGGCTACGATCCGGTCAATCAGATTGTCGGATACATCATGTCCGGAGATCCGACCTATATCACCAGCCACAATAATGCACGCGGCATTATTGCAAAAGTCGAGCGGGATGAGCTGATTGAAGAAGCGATCAGATATTATATTGATAACAAGCTCAAATAGGAGACCTGTATGAAGATCATGGGTCTTGACTATGGCTCTAAAACAGTGGGCGTCGCAATCTCCGACGACCTTCTTATCACTGCACAGCCGGTTGAAACCATCCAAAGAAATTCCGAGAATAAACTAAGAAGAACACTGGCAAGGATCGAAGAACTGATCCTTGCTAATCATGTGGAAAAAATTGTTTTGGGTCTTCCGCTGCTTCCGGATGGAAGTGAAGGGGAGAGAGCGGAGAAGACTCTGGAATTCAAATCTATGCTTGCCAAACGCACCGGTTTGGAAGTAATATTGGTTGACGAACGGTTTACAACAGATGCCTCAAACGAAGAACTGAAAGAAATGGGCATCAAAAAAGAAAACAGAAAAGCTGTGATCGATCAGCTGGCAGCCTGTCATATCTTAGAAGAATATCTTCACAACCTGCCCGCGGAAGATCAATAAGCGTTGAACACAGAATAAACAAAACAATGGAAGATAATAAGATCATATTTAAAGACGAAGACGGAACGACGGAAGAATTTTATGTCGTGGAAGAAACTAAACTCAACGATGTAAATTATCTTTTGGTTTGCGAAAGCCTGGAAAAAGAAACAGAGGCTTTCATTTTAAAAGACACTTCCTCTCCGGAAGATGAAGAGGCCGTCTACGTATTTGTCGAAGACGACACAGAGCTTGAAGCCGTTGCAGATATTTTTGCAGAGCTTTTAGAAGACGAGGATCTAATCTGAATCATTTTGGATGCGGCACCGGCGAACAGGACCGCACCGTGAGTATAAAAAGGCCTAAAGCCTGAACAACCAAACAAAAGAAGCGAAGAGCCGCACAAAAAGCTGTGCGTCTTTCTTGCATGCTGACCGTGGGAGAAGATCCCGGTTCTCTTTTGTTGTGTTCTTAAGGCCGGGCCGGAGATCATTATTGGAGGAATATGGCAAGAAAGAAAACCAATCAGCAGCCGGAAAAACAAAGCGGCAATAATAAAACAGGCAAAGCGCAGAAAAACAGTGCTGGAAAAACACAGAAGAAACAGAATACACAAGCGAAGAAAACAAGTTCAAAAGCTGCATCGAAAGTATCTGTAAAAACAAGCGCGAAAACAAGCTCAAAAAAAAGCAGAACTGCGAAAACGAAAAAAACACCGGATTCGCTTAAGATCATCCCTCTCGGCGGACTTGAGCAGATCGGCATGAACATGACCGCCATTGAATATAATGGAAATATTATAGTCATTGACTGCGGTATGGCATTTGCAGATGATACGCTTCTCGGAATCGACCTGATCATTCCGGATATCACCTATCTGAAACAGAATAAATCCAAAGTGAAAGCGTTCCTGATCACGCATGGACATGAGGACCATATCGGTGCGATCCCATATATCTTCAAAGAGATCAATGCGCCGATCTACGGAACGAGACTTTCCCTTGCTCTGATCGAAAGAAAACTCGATGAGCATGGACTGAAGGATTCCGTAAAACTGAAAGAAGTAGTGTACGGAAACAAGTTTTACATTCATGACTTCAAGATCGAGTTTATTCGTACCAATCACAGCATCTCGGATGCAGCCGCCATCGCGATCCGTACTCCTGCAGGACTGATCCTTCATACCGGTGATTTTAAGGTCGACTATACACCGGTCTATGGAGATGCGATCAATCTGGCGCGTATGGCAGAACTCGGACAAAAGGGAGTGCTGGCAGTGTTCAGTGATTCCACAAATGCTCCGCGCAGGGGTTATACGATGAGTGAAAAAACGGTCGGAAAGACCTTTGATGCCATGTTTGCGCAGCATCAGAAGGAGAGGATCATTGTCGCAACCTTTGCATCGAATGTTGACCGCGTGCAGCAGGTCATTAACACAGCGTATAAATATAAACGAAAAGTGGTGCTGGAAGGCCGCTCCATGGTAAACATCATTGAGACGGCAACCGAACTGGGCTACATCAAAATGCCGAAGAATACGCTGATCACGGTAGATGAAATGGGCAACTATCCGGATCATAAAATCGTGATCATTACAACAGGCAGTCAGGGAGAGAGCATGGCAGCCCTTTCGAGGATGGCGGCCAACAGCCATAAAAAGATCAATATCAAGTCCAGTGACGTGATCATTTTCTCATCCAACCCGATTCCGGGAAATGAGAAGGCGGTATCGAATGTAATGAACGAGCTTTCTGCGATGGGTGCGGAAGTTATTTTTGAACAGGCGCATGTTTCAGGACATGCCTGCCAGGAAGAATTAAAACTCCTGTATGCGCTCCTGAAACCGAAATATGTCGTTCCGGTGCATGGTGAATTCCGCCACAGGGAAGCAAATGCACAGCTGGCATATGAGATGGGATATGATAACAAGCATGTCTTCATGATCGAGACCGGAGATGTTTTAGAACTCAGTGAAAAGAAAGGGAAGGTCATAGATCATGTACAGGCCGGCGGTATTTATGTTGACAATTCCGGCGTGGAAGATGTCGGACGTACGATCCTGGAAGACAGAAAAGATCTTTCCGAGCGCGGTGTGCTGATCGTGACGGTGTGTATTGACACTACAGAACGCTATATTGTATCCGGACCGGAGGTCTTTACAAGAGGCTGGGTCTATGATGGAGAGAGCGAAAAACTTATTGAAGAACTCAGGGAAATCATATATAATGCTTTAACCGACTATCTTGCCGGAAATCACTATAACAGAGGCAAGGCAAAGATGATAATCGGTGATGGGGTCCGAAGGTATATCCGGAGTAAAAACAATAAAGGCCCGATGATCTTACCTTTTATTCTTGAAATGGAATAGGACCTTTCAACAGGAGTGAAATAATATGGCGACAGAAAGAAATACGGACCGCAGAAGTACAGGAATGCGAAGCCGGAACAATATAAACAGAGAGCCTGCAAATAATTCCGGAACGATACGGAACAATCTGGAACGTTATCGTTCCGATAGCGTTTCAGCAGTAAAAGCAAGACAGTCCTCCAGGAGACCGGAAAGCCAGGTCCGCAGAGCAAATCAGAAGGCACAGAAAAAACAGCGCACAAAGAAGCTGATCATCCGGCTTGCAGTTACGCTCTTCGTTATCCTGATCTGTGTTGCGTGCTTCCTCTTTACCTACAGAGTGTTCTATGATACACCGCTGGACGAAGAGGCTGTAGATGTAAAAGTCGAGTTTACGATTACTGATCCGGAAGTCTCAGATGAAGAGATCGCAGAGCAGCTCGTTGAGGTAGGGGTCATCAAAGACGCAAGGCTTTATAAGCTTCGTACCTACATCTATGATGCAAACTATATTCCGGGGACCTATAAGCTCAGCCCGTCCTATTCCACAGAAAAGATCATCAACATCCTTTCCGGATATGACTATTCTGACGGTACGATGGAAGAGTAGACTGAGACAAAAAAGAATATGTACTGACCGATAGGATTGTTCAAAGCAACAATCCTATCTTATTAAGAGAGAATCAACCAAATGATCGTTAATGAAAATATAACGAAGTATCTGCATTCACTGGAAACGGACAATGAGCCGTTTTTAGAGGAACTGAGGATCTATGCAAAAGAGCATGATGTTCCGATCATCCGGAGAGAGATGGAAAGCTTTCTGTCTGTGCTTCTTAATCTGAGCAAAGCAGAAAAGGTGCTCGAGATCGGGACGGGGATCGCTTATTCAGCCTCTTTCATGGCGCGGCATTCGGGGTTCTTAAAAAGGATCGATACGATCGAAAACTATCCGCCGAGGATCGAAAAGGCAAAAGAGACGCTTCAGATCTATCAGGATCTGTCCGGTGAAAGCGGCGCCCTGATCCATCTGATCGAAGGCGATGCGGCAAAGGTATTGCCCGAACTTGAAGGCGGCTATGATCTGATCTTTTTAGACGGACCAAAGGCACAGTATCTTACGATGCTTCCGGATCTTTTGCGCCTGCTGAAAGAAGGCGGCATCCTTCTTGCAGACAATGTGCTGCAGGAGGGCGAACTGGTCCGGTCGCGTTATGTCACACAGCGCAGGGACCGGACGATCCACGAACGTATGCGGGACTTTGTATGGGAAGTAAAACATCATCCGCAGCTTTTAACGAGTGTGCTCACGATCGGAGATGGAGTGACGCTGAGTTATAAGAAAACAGAAGGTGAAAAGAACTGACCGGCTGCGGGCAGCAGTTTAAAAACACAAGAGTAATAAGAGATAGGACAGACTATGACAGAGCAGATCAATAAAGTGAAGAAACCGGAGCTCTTAGCACCGGCAGGCAGCCTTCCGGTTCTGAAGGTTGCAGTCATGTACGGCGCGGATGCCGTTTATATCGGCGGAGAGGCATTCTCTCTGAGAGCCAATGCCCATAACTTTTCATTGGAAGAAATGAAAGAGGGCGTGGAGTTTGCGCATGAACACGGTGTAAAAGTCTTTGTGACCGCAAATATCTTCGCGCATAACAGTGACCTTCAGGAAGCAGAGGCCTACTTCCGGGAACTGAAAAAGATCGGACCGGATGCGATCCTGATCTCAGACCCCGGTATCTTTACGATCGCAAAACGGATCGTCCCTGAGATCGAGATCCATATCAGTACGCAGGCAAATAATACAAACTATGGAACCTTTCAGTTCTGGCATGATCTCGGGGCAACGAGGGTCGTGACCGCGAGAGAGCTTTCCCTTGCAGAGATCAGAGATATCAAAGAACATCTTCCGGAGGGGATGGAGATCGAGAGCTTTATTCACGGCGCAATGTGCATCTCCTATTCCGGCCGCTGTCTTTTAAGCGCTTATATGACAGGAAGAAGTGCCAACCTCGGCGACTGCACGCACCCGTGCAGATGGAAATACCATATTGTGGAAGAGACGCGTCCGGGCGAGTATATGCCGGTCGAAGAAAACGAGCGGGGAACCTACATCTTTAATTCCAAAGATCTTTGTATGATCGAATATCTGCCGGAAATGATCGAGGCGGGGATCGACAGCCTGAAAGTGGAAGGCCGCATGAAGAGCATGCTTTATGTGGCAAGCATTATCCGGACTTACCGGATGGCGATCGATGACTATTTTGAGGATCCGGAAAAATACCGGGCAAGACTGGATTTTTACCGGAAGGAGATCTCAAAATGCACCTATCGCGAATATACCACGGGATTCTTCTTCGGAAAGCCGGATAACAGCGCGCAGATCTATGATGCCAACACCTATGTCAAGGAATGGGTGTTCCTGGGAATGATCAGCGGGGAGTATAAAGAGATCGACGGAAGGAAATACTATCAGCTTTCCCAGAAAAATAAGTTCTCGGTCGGTGATACGATCGAGATCATGAAGCCGGATGGAGAAAACCTTGAGGCAGCAGTAAAGGATATGGTCGACGAAGACGGAAACCATATGGAGAGCTGTCCTCACCCCAAACAGATCTTTTATGTGGATCTCGGATGTGATGCGGAAGCATATGATATCTTGCGATTTAACCCATAATGTCTTGTAATTGGCGGATAATGATTATATGATACTAAAGTTATGATTAGTTTACATTGCGATTTCCAGTCATATGTACTGGCCACAAGAGTCCATGTAGATGTCTATCTTCCGAATGTCATCGAGTTTACGGATTCTGTGGAGGATTACCGGAAACAATATACCTTTGAACCGTTTAAAACGCTGTATTTACTTCACGGCGCCTGGGACAGCGGGCAGCAGTGGGTGGAAAATACCAGCGTTCTCCGGATGGCGGAGGAAGCAGGGATCGCCGTTGTTCTTCCTTCTGTTGGCAACAGCTTCTATGCGAACACGAAGTATGGTGTCCACTATGAGGATTATTTCATGGACGAGCTGATCGGCTTTGCACGAGGCCTGTTCCCGCTTTCCGACAAACGCGAAGATAATTACATCTGCGGCGTTTCCATGGGAGGATACGGTGCACTGAAGACGATCCTGAAACGTCCGGACCTGTTTTCAAAATGCGCGGTGATGAGTGCTGTTGTGGATGTTTCCTATTCCGCGCGCATCATACGGGCGATTGGAGTGGAAACGGATAATACGATCGGAACCTGGAAAGAACTGAAGGGTTCAGAGTACGATCTGGTACCGATGATCGAAGCTCTGGAAGGACGCTATCAGGAACTGCCGGAGATCTTTATGATCGAAAGCAGGGAAGACTACCTGCGTGAGACCAATGAGGCGTTCCACCAGCTTTTAATAGACAAAGGGATCCGTCATTCCTACAAGGACTATCCGGGTATGCATGAATGGAAATTCTGGGATGAACACATGGAAGAGTGCATGGAGTTTCTGAAACAATAGACGGATCAGAGATAACGGCATTTTTCAGATAAAATATTTAGAAACAATATAGGAGCACAAACGATGAGTCAGGCAAAAGTTGACAAATATAAAGAAGAAAAAAAGAACCGTAAGAAGATCATTGCAAAAGAAAAACGCATCCGCACCATCTGGGCAATCGTCGGGATCGTGATCGGAGTTGCACTGATCCTGTTTATCATCTTATCTATTCTCAATAATCTTTTCTAATATGTACGCAGAGAGCACAGGCAGGAAAATATGGAATGTGATCTATCCTGTACTGGCTCTTTTTGTGCTGTATTTTGCTGTTGTATATGGAGGCATTTTCCTTTTTACATCGGCTTCCTGTGCGGCAAACGGCACTTTGGATGACTATATGGGCAAGTATTTCAGCATCGTTGCTGTTATCGGGCTCATCATAGTTACGATCGTTGAATCCATCTTTTTTAAAAATGATTATGTGGTCCAGTCGCAGAGCTTTAAGAAGAAGCCCTTGTATCTGGTATCCATTCTTCTTTTAGGAGCAGCATTTTCCCACGGATTGAATCTCCTGGTTTCCCTGTTTAATATCAATGGGATCTTTGACAGCTACGAAGCTGTGGAAGCGGAGATCTTCGCGCCGGGAGTGATCTTTGTGATCATCAGGGCAGTGATCCTTGCACCGATCGCAGAGGAACTGGTGTTCCGCGGACTGGTCTTTCGCAGGATGAAAAACTACACGAGCTTTTGGCCTGCCGCGCTGGTCAGTTCTGCGCTCTTCGGTCTTTATCATATGAACCTGGCACAGGGAATCTATGCTTTTATTTTCGGTATCGTGCTCTGCGAAGTGTACCGGAGATTTAACCATCTTCTTGCGCCGATGCTGCTGCACTTCGCAGCGAATGTCCTGTCTGTCATTTTGACATACACGAACGCGGAATATGCGTCTCAGACGATGTACATTATTTTCATGGTACTGACTTTTGCGGTGTCCTTTGCGATCTACTGGTTTGTGATCCGGAAAGCGAAGACAGAATAGGTTTTTTACCGGAAGAAAAACAACAAAAAAGTGTAATGCATTGTTTGTATTCATTATCATTTTATGCTATAATGCCTACGGCAAAAATATTTTGATCAAAATTAACATAATGAAAGGAGAACCCGAAAATGGAGTTCAGAGAGGAAGTTATTCAGATTCTTATCGACAGAGCAGCAAAAATGTTTGGTCTTGATCCTTCTACATTAGGACCGGAGACAAGATTCAAAGAGGATCTTCAGTGCAAATCTGCAAACATCGTTCAGTTCACAACAACACTTGAGGACGAGTTCGATGTAGAAGTTCCTTACATGGAGTTCAACAGAAAAGCTACTTTTGCTGATGCAGCAGAGTACATTGCTGAGCTTTGCGACGAGTAAAGAGTAAACTTACGGCACCACTCCCGTGCATGCGGGAGTGGTCAATTTTTATTTTGGAGGATTAGTTTTATGGATTTAATGGAGCAAATCTACGCAAAAGCGAAAGAAAACCCGCAGAGAGTCATTTTCCCGGAAGCAACCGAGGAGAAGATTCTTCTGGCAGCTCTTGAAGCACAGAACAACGGATACATCAAAGCAACTCTGATTGGTGATCCGGCTGAGATCAAAGCTGCAGCAGAGCAGTATGGAATCGACATCAGCTCTATGGCAATCTACGACAACACAGATGAAGCAAAGAATGAAGCTGCATTTGAAAAATATATTGCAGAATATTCTGACATGTTAAGCCTCAAAGCTCTTAAGAGAAAGAGCAGCAAGGATCCGATGTACACCGCAATGGTACTTGAGGCAATCGGAGAGTATGATGTGACCTTTGCAGGTCTTTCCCATTCTACAGGTGATGTTATCCTGGCAGCTACCACGATCATCGGCCTGAAAGAAGGCATCGATACTTCCTCTTCCATGGGTCTTGGAATCATTCCGGGATTCGAAGGAAGCGAAGGCAAATACATCCTTTTCGGTGACAGTGCTGTTTGTGCAGCTCCGACACCGGCTGAGCGTGCTTCTATCGCTATCTCCGCATGCGAGACTGCAAAAGAGCTTTTCGGATGGGAGCCGAGATGCGCTATGCTTTCCTTCTCTACAGACGGAAGTATGGAACATCCGCTGGTTGATGAAGTTCGTGAGTCTGTTCGTATTGCAAACGAGCGTCGTCCGGACCTTGCTATCGATGGCGAGTTCCAGCTTGATGCAGCAATCGACCCGAAGGTTGCAGCAAAGAAAGTAAACAGAGAATCCAAAGTTGCCGGCAAAGCAAACATCCTGATCTGGCCGGATATCAACGTTGGTAACATCGGCGTTAAGCTGCTTCAGTTCTTCGCAGGCGCAGACGCACCTGGCCCGCTGATGCAGGGATTCAAGAAGATCGCAGCTGACTGCTCCAGATCTGCACCGGTTTCTGAGCTTGTCGGAAACATCGTTATGTGCGCAGTTCGTGCTGCAAACGCTGAATAAACTATGTGAATCACGTTTCCTTAGGGAAGCGAAGTTCAAGCTAGAGTTTGGAGAGGACCGGTGCGCCGGTCCTCTTCTGGTTTGTGAATTTCTTGTCTCTGTTTGAAGCTTGGTGTAAGATAGAAACAGCAAAGGGGCAGATATTTATAAGGAGTAAGTCAATGAGAAATTATCAGGAAGAATTTGACAAAAGAGTTGCATGGATCAGAAATCTGGTCGAAAGTGCCGGCTGCAAAGGCGTGATTTACGGTAATTCCGGTGGAAAAGACAGCGCTTTAGTCGGGATCCTTTGTAAAGCTGCTTGTGAAGATACTGTCGGTATTATTATGCCATGTGCCTCGAAACGGAATTATGAAGAGGATATGAAAGACGGGATCGATGTGGCAAAGCAGTTTCAGATCGAATACCGCGTGGTGGATCTGACGGCGACGAGAGAAGCGCTTCTGGCTGCGGCTAAGGATGCCTGTGACAGTCTGACAGATCCGGCTATCTCCAATATCGCTCCGCGTCTTCGCATGACGACCCTGTATGCGATCGGGCAGAGTGAAGGCCGCCTTGTTGCCGGAACCGGCAATGCGGATGAACTTTATGTCGGCTACTATACAAAATATGGCGATGGCGGAGTTGACTTCAATCCGATCGGGGATCTGAACGTGACGGAAGTATATGAATTCCTCGCATGGCTTGATGCTCCGGAGAACATCCGGACCAAAGCTCCGTCTGCAGGACTCTTTGACGGACAGACAGATGAGAGTGAAATGGGCATCAAATATGATGAGATCGATGAGTTCTTAACAACAGGAAAAACCAATCCGGAAGCGCAGGCGAAGATTGAACGCATGCATGCAAGAAGCGAGCATAAGCGGATCGGAACCAGATTCTATCCAAACTAAGTTACATAAGAAAGTGCTGTGATACGAATACACGATCACAGTACATTACAGGAAAAAGTAAAAGGTCAGGAGATTCTCCTGACCTTTTTTAGAGTAGCGGGAACTGGATTTGAACCAGCGACACTTCGGGTATGAACCGAATGCTCTAGCCAACTGAGCTATCCCGCCATAGTAAATATGAAATTTGAGTCTTCACTCATGGGGCCTACAGGGCTCGAACCTGTGACCCCCTGCTTGTAAGGCAGGTGCTCTCCCAGCTGAGCTAAGACCCCGGGTCACGTATCAAGCCAAAACAGCAGGCTTTCAAGTCGTGCTTGAGTATTATAACACATTCGAAAATGATTTCAACAACAATTTTCAGTTTTTCTGAAGATGAAACTTAAGCTTATCAGTAAGCCGGTGATTGAGCTGTTCCCGCCCGAATCACATATCAATTTGCAGCATTCAGATATAGAGAAATTGCTTCCAGCACTTTAACATCTGTCGTTAGATCGCCATGTGTGGTTTCTCTGATCGTGATAAACTGTGCGTCTTCTGAAAAATGCTCCGAAAGAGCCAGTGAGCAGCGGTAGGGGATCCGTTCATCTGCGCGCGAGGCGATGATCAAAGGAGCACACTTTACTTTCTCCGCATAAACGCCTGTATCCATTTGGAAAGAGATCAAAAGACGCATCGGTCCGTAAAAGACCGGCGTCACGCTGTTGTAAAGATCATAGATCGATTCATATGGCGCCAGCAGGATCAGGCCGGAGACGTCGTAGAGGGATGCGACATAAGCTGCTGGTCCGCATCCAAAAGAATAGCCCATCACATATATGTTCCGGACATTGTCCCGTGTCCTGAAATAATTATAGATAGCAGCCGAGGCTGTGCGGATCGCCTCGTCCGTTGCTTTTCCGGAAGAAGTTCCAAAGCCCGGAAAATCCACTACGGCAATGTCGTAGGCTTTAAAATGTTCCGTCTCTGTCATCTGATCTAAAAAACGGAGGGCAGCAGTCGAGGAATCTTCATCATATCCTCCAAAATAGAGCAGAAGATCCGCTTCGCCGGAATAGGTGTTGTTCATTTGATGAAGACGCCAGCCATAGAGGTTTCCATCCGGTGTTTCAATCTTGATATCTTCCACCAGCGGGATATTCAGGGCTTGCTTCTCCGCATAGAGTTCCTGCATCTCGATCAGTGTCAGTTCTTCTGCGGCTTTTTCGTTATAGTTCGGACGCACGATCACAAGCGGTGTCACAATGTAAGTGACCACGCAGAAAAGAACTAAGATTCCAATGATGACTGCAGGGATCAGCCAGCGCTTCTTTTTTTGCATGTGCCTATTATACATGAAAAAGACAGTTAATCCACTGAAGTTAACACTGCATTTATCTGTATTTCGTGTATAATATCCACAAAGAGTAAACGATGGGAAACGTTTGAGGTGTCAAACAGAAGGAGCGCATATGAGAATCGGACAGGGATATGATGTGCATCGATTGGTCGAAGGCAGAAAGCTGATCATCGGCGGGGTGGAGATCCCCTATGAAAAAGGTTTGGATGGACATTCGGATGCGGATGTCTTGCTGCATGCCATCATGGATGCGCTTTTAGGTGCAGCTGCCCTCGGAGATATTGGTGTTCTGTTTCCGGATACGGATGATGCATATAAAGGGGCCGACAGCATGGTCCTGTTAGAAAAGGTACATGATGCCGTCCTTTCAGAAGGCTATTCGGTCTCTAATATCGATGCGACCATTATTGCTCAGGCTCCGAAGATGAGACCTTATATCGATCAGATGAGAGAAAACATTGCCCGGGTCTTAAACATCGGGCAGGACCAGGTGAATGTGAAAGCGACAACAGAAGAAAAGCTTGGATTCACCGGAAGAAAAGAGGGCATCTCTGCAATCGCCGTTGCATTATTAGAGAAAAACTATGCATAAAGGATCACGGCCTGCTATAACAATACAGGCCATTTTTTTCGGAATACGATCAAATAACTACTAAAATGATATGTTTTTCGCCGGCAATGGCTTGAACATTGCTACTGTTTTTGCTACACTTTATCGAGTATGAAATTCCTGGACTATTATAAAGAAGAATCTGAAGTCATCATGGACCGCGACCCTGCGATCAAGAACCGCAGGGAGGTTTTTTTATACCCTAGTTTCTGGGCGGTTTATAAGTACCGGAAAGCGCATAAGCTGTATCAACAGGGCAGGTTTTACCGCGCCAGAAAGATCTCACAGCGGGCCGCGAGAAAGACGGGCATTGAGATCCATCCGGGAGCTGAGATCGGAAAAGGATTTTTCATCGATCATGGACATGGCGTCGTGATCGGTGAGACCACAGTGATCGGTGATAATGTAACACTTTATCAGGGCGTCACACTTGGCGGTACGGGAAAGGAAAAAGGCAAACGTCACCCGACTTTAATGGATGGCGTGATGGTGAGCGTTGGGGCGAAGGTCCTCGGGAACATCGTGATCGGAGAGAACTCAAAGATCGGTGCGGGCTCTGTCGTTTTAAATGATGTTCCGCCGAATTCAACGGTCGTTGGTATTCCGGGCCGCGTGGTCAGGAGTGAGAGTGTGGAAGTTCCGCCGAGAAAAGACCTCGACCAGGTTCATCTGCCGGATCCTGTCAAGAACGATATCCAGGCACTTCAGGAAGGCTACGCAGAAATCTCTGCCAAGCTGGATGAACTTCTTAAAAAAGCAGAATAGAGGATACAACTATGAGAATCTACAACACATTAAACGCAAGAAAAGAAGAATTAAGACCGCTCGAGCCGGGCAAGGTAAAAATGTATGTCTGCGGACCGACGGTCTATAACCTGATCCACATCGGAAACGCAAGACCGATGATCGTTTTTGATACCTTCCGCAGATATCTTGAATATAAAGGCTACGAGGTCACCTACGTATCAAACTTTACGGACGTTGACGATAAGATCATCAACAAGGCAATCGAAGAGGGCGTGGATTCCTCAGTGATCTCTGAACGCTATATTGCAGAATGCCTTAAAGATATGGAAGGCATGAACGTGAAGCCGGCAACTTATGCGCCGCGTGCAACAGAAGAGATCGACGGAATGATCGACATGATCCAGACCCTGATCGATAAAGGCTATGCCTATGAAGCGGACGGCACTGTTTATTTCCGTACCCGCATGTTCCAGGGCTATGGCAAACTTTCCAAAAAGAATTTAGACGATATGCAGAGCGGACACCGTGATATCAAGGTGACCGGTGAAGAGCATAAAGAAGATCCTTCCGATTTCGTTTTATGGAAACCGAAAAAAGAAGGCGAGCCGAGCTGGCCAAGTCCGTGGTCTGACGGCAGACCGGGCTGGCATATCGAATGCTCGGTGATGAGCAAGAAATATCTCGGAACGACGATCGATATCCATGCCGGCGGTGAAGACCTGGTCTTTCCGCATCATGAAAATGAGATCGCGCAGAGCGAGGCCGCAAACGGTGAGACGTTTGCAAAGTACTGGATGCATAATGCCTTCTTAAATATCAATGGATCTAAGATGAGCAAGTCTGCAGGCAACTTCTTTACCGTCCGTGATATTGCTGAAAAATATGATCTTCAGGTGCTGCGTTTCTTTATGCTGAGCGCACACTACAGAAGCCCGCTCAATTTCTCGGATGAGCTGATGGAATCTGCAAAGAACGGACTTGAGCGGATCAAAAACGCAGCAGAAAAGCTTGACTACATGGAGCAGAATGCGGAAAACCGTTCCTTCGATTTTGATGAAGGCGAAGACCGCGAGTTCGGTGCAGAGTACCTGAAGAAATTCGAAGAAGCTATGGATGATGACTGCAATACAGCAGATGCGATCGCGGCAGTTTTTGAATTGGTTCGTTCAATCAATGTCACCATGACAGATTCCTCTTCGACTGCGCTTGCGGAAAGAGCGGAAGAAGTTCTTAAGACCATGTGCGGTGTTCTCGGTATTGATCTGGAAAGAAAAGAAGAGGCTTTGGATTTTGAAATCGAGCAGATGATCGCAGAACGCCAGGAAGCCCGCAAGGAAAAAGATTTCGCGAGAGCAGATAAGCTGCGCGACAAACTGCTCGCAATGGGAATCGTTCTTGAAGATACCCGTGAAGGTGTTAAATGGCACAGAAAGTAGCCGGACTGGGCTGCTTAAGATCATTAGAAAAAGGTTGGGCCTTTATTGGATAAATTAACAGAGAATACGAAAACTTCATCTCCCTCTTCTTTGCAGCTGGCCTTTCTGGGTGATGCAGTATATGAACTGTATGTGAGAGAACATGTATTAGATGAGATCTCAGGTCATGTGGATAAGCTGAATAAAGCATCCAAGAAACTTTCGATGGCAGTGACGCAGGCAAAGATCGCAGACCTTCTTGTGAAAGAAGAAAAACTGAGGGAAGAAGAACTTTCGGTTTTTAAAAGGGGCAGAAATGCAAAGTCGGCATCGCTCCCGAAAAGCTGCACACCGGCGGAATACCGGAAAGCAACGGGACTTGAGGCACTGATGGGTTACTTGTTTTTAACAGATCAGAAAGACCGGATCCGGGAGCTTTTAGAATATGGAATCGAGCATGTGAATTGAAATACTTTGTTCCGCTATGGGGACTTGCTTAGATGATTCCAAGAAAAAAGATGAAGCTAGTCTTGTAAAAAAAGCAGTATTTTATGAGACTGAGATGGGTTTGAAAATGCAGGATAAGAACAGAAAAGACCAGAATAAAAGAGAACTGAATCATAAAGAAAAAAAGAATCCGAAAACGAACATTTCGGAGTCTCAAAACCAGTTGATGGCGGAAGGCAGAAATCCTGTTCTGGAAGCCTTAAAGAAAAACGATAATATTGATAAATTATATGTGCAGGAGGGCGTAAAGAACGGCCCTCTTGTGACCATTATTGCAGAAGCAAAGAAGCGCGGCATCATGGTGGTTCCGGTTCCAAAGGAAAAACTCGACCAGATGAGTGAGACAGGACACCATCAGGGCGTGATCTTGAATCTGTCTGCGGTCGTATATGCGACAGTAGATGACATTCTTGCCAAGGCGGAAGAGAAGGGGGAAAAGCCGTTTCTCTTTGTGCTGGACGGGATCGAAGATCCGCATAATTTAGGTGCCATTATCCGAAGCGCGAACCTTGCAGGCGCCCATGGCGTGATCATTCCGAAGCACCGCAATGCAAGCGTCAATGCAACGGTCGCAAAATCTTCCGCCGGAGCTGTTTATCATACTTTGATCGCAAAGGTGACTAACATCGCACAGACCATTGACCAGCTGAAAGAAAAGGGCATCTGGTTTGTATGTGCAGACATGGACGGCGATGTGATGTATAACGTCAATATGAAAGGTGCCATTGGCCTGGTGATCGGAAACGAAGGCAATGGTGTGAGCCGCCTGGTCAGGGAGAAGTGTGACATGACTGCCTCCATTCCGATGAAAGGCGACATCGATTCCCTGAACGCTTCTGTCGCAGCCGGCATTCTGGCATGGGAGATCGTCCGCCAAAACCGATAATAGATGAATCCGTCACCGAATCCTGGTTGTTCCCGATGCTGGCGAAATCTTTTTCCAGAACCGTCAGCAGCAGAACCGCGTTAGTCGTCTTTCTGGCATGGGAAATCGTCCGTCAGAACCGCTTGCAGGAGATTCCCGCAGCCGGCATCCTGGTTTGGGGCATCATTTGCTCAAAATGCCAGCATTTTTTTCGAAAAAAGCACAAAATCCTTTAGCATGCTAAGCGTTTTTGTGTTTTGACCAAAATTCAGGTATTTTTAAGGCGAAAATGAGTCACAATTACGAAGATTAATCCTGTTTTACGCTTATTTTATGACGAAAAACGACAATGCACAAAATCCTCCAGCATGCTAAAGGATTTTGTGCTTTTTTGTGAAGAAAAAGAACGAAAACCGAGATAATCGCTTATAATAGTAAAGAAAAAGATCAATAAAGGAAAGAGAGAATGAAGAATCGATTTTATCAGATTGCGGCCGCACTTGTTTTGGCAATACTGTTTCTCTGTGCATGCGGGGCTTCGAAGGAGAACGCAGGGGCGTTGGAAACAGAATTGGAAAGTGGGTCATCTGAAAATATATCTTCACAGGAAGCCGGAACGTATCAGCAGATCTCTCAGGAAGAAGCGCGGAAGATCATGGATAAGGAAAAGGGCATTCTCATTTTAGATGTCCGCACGCAGGCAGAGTATGACTCGGCCTTTATTCCGGGAGCTGTCTGCCTGCCGAATGAAACGATTCAGGCCGCATGGAACGAACAGCAGGAAAACGGGAACCAGGACCCCGCTCAGGGTTCTGCATTGGATGAAGTTTCTTCCATTCTTCCGGATAAACAGCAGAAGATCCTTGTTTATTGCAGGAGTGGAAGAAGAAGCAAAGAGGCATCACAGGCTCTCGCAGATATGGGATACACAAACGTGTTCGAGTTTGGCGGGATCAATGACTGGACCGGTGAGATCATAACACCGGAAGTGACAAGTAACATCCACCTGGGCATAAACGGAGAAGACCTTCCGGTCATCTGGGAAAACAATGCTTCCGTGGATGAACTGAAGCAGCTGGCAAAAGGTGGTGTAACGATTCAGATGTCGAAGTACGGCGGCTTTGAGCAGGTTGGAGAGCTTGGAGCAGAATTAAGCAGGAACGATGTGCAGGTGACGACAGAACCGGGCGATATCGTTCTGTATTCCGGAAATCAGATCGTTGTTTTCTACGGCTCAAATTCCTGGGCTTATACGAAACTCGGAAGGCTCAATCTGTCACAGGAGGAATTGGAGAGACTCCTCGGAGGGGAGGATGTGGAACTGTCCTTGTTTTATTAATGGGAACTGTAGTTGATCATAGGAAGTAAACAGGATTCATCGAAAAAACGGATTCTGTTTTGAGGAAATGAATTATGAAATCAGCATATATCATGCCGCATCCGCCGATCGCAAGACCGGAAGTCGGACGCGGGGAAGAAAAGAAGATTCAGGCAACTCTTGATGCGTATCGGGCAGCATCGAAGATGATCGCGGAGGATGCGCCGGAGACGATCGTCGTAGTTTCACCGCACAGCGTTGTATTCAGCGACGCCTTCTATATTGCAGCAGGCGAGAAGTGGCATGGGGATCTAAGCAATTTCCTTGCACCTGAGGTGTGCCTGGATCTTGAAAATGATCTCGAACTTGCGGATGAAGTTGTAAAGCTGTGTCAGGAAGCAAAGATTCCTGTTGTCTATACGGAACAGGGAACAGAGCGCCCGGATCATGGAAGCACCGTTCCGCTTGCGTTTATCAGTGAAGCATATCAGGGTTTCAAGGTGCTGCGCATATCGCCATCGTTTCTTCCGGATGAGACCCTGCTTGAGATGGGCCGGATCATTGAACGTGCGGCGGCGCATGTAGGACGTAAGATCACGTTTCTTGCCAGCGGCGATCTGTCCCATAAATTAAAAGAAGACGGACCTTACGGCTTCGTCAAAGAAGGACCTGAATTTGACTCGCAGGTCACGGATATCATGAAACGCTGCGAACTCAAAGAGTTCAGGGAGTTTGATGAACAGTTCCTGGATCGTGCCGCAGAGTGCGGGCTTCCGGGCTTCATCATGATGAGTGGTGCTTTGGAGAATTATCATGTGACATCCGAGTTCCTGTCTTATGAGGGTACGTTCGGAGTCGGCTATGCAATCTGCGCATTTCACTGTGTAGATAAATATATCGCGCTTGCGAAGAAAACACTTGAGACTTTTATCCGGGAAGGAAAACAGTTAAGTCTTGCAGACCTTTCACCGGAGGAGCTGACAGAAGAGATGCGAAACAGCCGCAACGGCACCTTTGTTTCCATTCATAAGAACGGAGAACTCAGGGGCTGTATCGGAACGATCTCGCCGTGGACCAGCTGCGTTGCGGAGGAGATCCTTTCAATGGCAGTGGAAGCCGGAACAAGAGATCCGCGTTTTCCTGCAGTAAGACAGGAAGAATTAGAGGAGCTGGTATATGATGTGGATGTTCTTCAGCCCGCAGAGCCGGCGTCTCCTGATGAACTGGATGCAAAGCGTTACGGAGTGATCGTAACCTCCGGCTTTAAACGGGGTCTTTTGCTTCCGAACCTGGAGGGCGTTGAGACACCGGGGCAGCAGATCCGAATCGCGATGATGAAAGCCGGGATCGGGGAAGGCGAAGATATCCAGTTAGAGAGATTTACGGTGGAGCGCCATGAGTGAAGTGAATGCTGTAAAAACCTGCGGGGTCTGTCCGCATCATTGTCAGTTGAAAGAAGGGCAGACGGGATATTGTACCGCGCGAAGCAATCAAAGCTTAAACTACGGCGAGATCACTTCGCTCGCGCTAGATCCGATCGAAAAAAAGCCACTTAGGAATTTCATGCCCGGAAGTTTTATCTTGTCTGTTGGCTCGTGGGGTTGTAATATGAAGTGTCCCTGGTGCCAGAACGACAGCATCTCAAGAGGCAGATGCAGACACATTG
>JAFWLM010000089.1 GCA_017511045.1 Lachnospiraceae bacterium
ACACCTGCAGCCTGTGGTGCAGCGGACAAGCCGGCAGAGACCCCTGCAGCCTGCGGAGCAGCTGATAAACCGGCCGAAGCACCGGCAGCCTGCGGAGCAGCAGACAAGCCCGAAGAAAAGCCTGCAGCCTGCGGAACTGCCTGCGGCGCAAGCGACAAGTAAGAACACTCAATAAAGAAACATTCTTACTGTTCCACCTGATCCTCCGGCTTTTACCGGCCGGGGGATTCCTTACGAAATCCCATCAGCAAAACGCTGATTTCAGATAGAGATGCAAGATCATCGGAGGATGACAGAATGAAACCGTACTTTTCTTTTCAATGGCATATCACAGATGAATGTGATCAGAGATGCAAACACTGCTATATCTTCGCGGCAGGTGACCATACCTGCCTCAAATCCATGACATGGGATGAGATGCAGGATACTTTTTATAACTGTTTGGATTTCTGTGAAGTATTCGGCCGTACACCCTACTTCTACCTGACAGGCGGGGATCCGATCCTGCACCCTGATTTCTGGAGGCTTTTGGAACTCTTCCATGAGCACGGGGTGAAGTTCACGATCATGGGGAATCCTTTTCACTTAAATGATCAGGTCTGCCGCGAACTGAAATGGTACGGATGCGAAAAGTATCAGCTTTCCCTGGACGGCCTCCGCGAAACACATGACTGGTTCAGAAAGCCCGGATCCTTTGACTGTACCCTGGAGAAGATCGGCTGCATTAACCGGGCCGGTATCCGGAGCGTAATCATGACTACGGTTTCAAAGCAGAACCGCATGGAGGTTCCCGGGATCATTGATGAGGTCGTAAAGGCAGGCGCGAATATCTTTGCCTTCTCTCGCTATGTTCCCAGCGGCGGAGAACTGGATACCTCCATGACCGCTATGGAATATCGCCAGCTTCTTGAGATGTGTGACAAGAAGTTTAAGGAATATGAAGCGGGAGGCTGCCAGACTTATTTCAACAAGAAGGATCATCTCTGGACGCTGTATGAATATGAGACCGGGGCATTTAAGATTCCGGAAAATGCGAAGGAAGGCATGATTTACGGCGGGTGCAACTGCGGCAACTGCCACATCACCATCCTTCCCACCGGCGAGATCTATGCCTGCCGACGTGTTGCGGAAAGCAAGGTCGGAAATGTGTTCGAAGACCGAATTGCAGATGTATGGCTGACCGGGATGGAACAATACCGGGAATATCAGAACTTCAGTAAATGTTCGCGCTGCAAGCTGCTGGCCTGGTGCCGGGGATGCCCGGCCGTTGCCCGCGGGACAAACGGTGATTTCTACGCAGATGACCCGCAGTGCTGGGCGAGTGAGGAAAACGGTTTACTGAGACCGAGGGAAGAGGGGAAAGACAGATGACCAGGATCGATATCAAAAAAGAAAATTTCACAGCAGTACATACAGAAGCAAATTATGAAGAAGGCGGGACCGTTGAAGTTATTAAAACTGACAAGCAGCTCCCGGATGAAAACACATATTTGAAAGTAAGCGGAATTGAATTCCATAACGGTGTGATCGAAGTGGATGTATGCGGCAGGCTTCTTCCGGACGCTCCGGATTATGCCAGAGGGTTTATCGGAATTGTGTTCCGCGCCAATGAAAACGACAGCGAATTTGAATCATTCTATATCAGGCCTACGAACGGAAAAGGCTGCACGGATCCTGTCCGGAAGGTTCACGGGTGTCAGTATTTCTCATATCCCGGTTATACATTCTCATATTTCCGGGAATTCGGAATCACCGATTATGAGAATAAGGTAGATACAATTGCATTGAATGAATGGAGCCATATCCGGGCAGAAATCAAAGATGATAAAGGCGTATTCTTTGTCGACGGTGTAAAAGTGCTCGAAGTTAATGGCTTCAAGCACGGGCCTTACAGTAAGGGATCGGTTGGGCTTTATGTGGATATCGGAACAGACGGATACTTCCGCAATCTGCAGATCGAGTGTAATGATTAATTGCGAGGTACTGCGATGAATATGATGAAAGCTGTATTGTTGGATAAAATCACTGATGGAAAAAATATCACGCTCGCTGAATGCCCGGTTCCGGAGGTAAAACCCGGCTGGGTACTGATCAAAGTTAAGGCCTTCGGTCTGAATCATTCGGAGCAGATCCTCCGTCACAGTGAGATCAATGCACCTTATATTCAGAAACCTGTTATCCCCGGGATCGAATGCGCCGGCGAGGTAGTGGATCCCTCGGATACGGATCTGAAGACAGGCCAGAAGGTCATCGCCCTCATGGGTGGTATGGGCCGGTCTTTTAACGGCAGCTATTCGGAATATGCGCTGCTTCCAAGACGGATCGTGTTCGCAGTTGACAGTGATCTTCCCTGGGAAGCGCTCGGTGCTGTTCCGGAAACGTACTTTACGGCCTGGGGATCCTTGTTCGAATGCCTGCACCTTACAAAAGAGGATACGCTGCTGATCCGCGGGGCAACCTGTGCGCTTGGCTATGCGGCCATGCAGATCGGCAAAGCATTGGGATGCAGGGTAATTGCCACGACACACAGAGAGAGCAAGCTGCCTCTGATTGCAGAAGCGGATGAAGCTGTCATCGACGATGGCAGACTGACCGGCAAGCTCCATGGCGTGACAAAAGCGCTTGATCTCATCGGTCCCCGCAATCTGAAGGACACGTTGACTTCAGTTGAGAAGAGCGGCATTGTCTGCCAGACGGGAATTCTCGGAGGTGTCTATGCACTGAACGGTTTTGATCCCATCAAGGACATCCCGAACGGCGTTTATCTGACTGGCTTCTTCTCCAACTATCCCAGTCAGAAGGTGATCGATGAGATCTTCGCATTCCTGAATGAGAAGAAACTGGTTCCTGTCAAAGGAAAAGTATTTGATTTTGAAAAGATGCGAGAGGCATTGACTGCCCAGGATGTGGGCAGCGTCAACGGAAAAATAGTGATAAGGATTCAGTGAGTAAGATTGATATGGAACAGTTATATAAAAGATTTGCGGACAGCTATGCAGCTTATGTCCTGATGTATGTCTTCTATTTCATCTGCTTTACATTATTCGGTGTATTGCTTTCCGTATCTCTTCTGGACAGAGGCTTTACAGCTGCCGATGTCTCATTCTGTGCAAGCTGCTCCATGGCGGTGATGATGGTGATTCAGCCTGTAATAGGCAGACTGGCAGACCGTTTTGACAGCAGAAAGGTTTCGGCAGTGATCATGTGCCTTGCCGCATGTGCCGGTTACATTTACGGTAAAGTGAATTCACTGGTTCTGATTTCAGTGTTCTACGCATTGAGTGTTACTCTGGTTCAGAGTCTGAATCCGATTCTTGAAAAATACGCTGTAACGTCAAAATATCGCTACAGCTCAATCCGTTTCTGGGGGACAATCGGATGCGCGATGGGGCAGTATGGGGCCTCATTGATATACAACTATATTTCCCATACAGCCGTATATACAGCGTTTGCTGTAAGCTGTCTGGTTGCCGCTTTCAGTATTCTGGCAGTCCGTGAACATCATGCGGAAAGTGCAGAAGCTGAAAAGACGAAGCCTTCTTCCGCTGCCTCTCTTTTCAAAAATAAAACGTTCTTAATGTTTCTGCTGATTCAGGGACTGTTCTGGTCCGCAATGCAGATGCGTGGAACATATCAGTCTGCTGTTCTGGTCAAAAGCGGATTGTCAGTCGGAAACGCGGGTCTTGTGATTGCGGCTGCTCAGCTTACCGAACTGGCCGCTATATTTCTTGGCGGAAAGGTTCTTAACCGTATTTCCGGCAGGACTGCGGAATGGTACCTGTACGGAATGATGGCCGCCCATTGTGCTGTGTTTGCATTCGTGCCGGGTGTATCTGCCAAAATACTGATCATGCTGGCAACGAATTCCATGACAATGATGTTAATGGTTATGAATAATATGAAGGTGGTCGGCGCCGCTGTTGAGGATGACCTGCAGATGACCGCACTTTCTCTGATTGCAACATTCAAGTCTTTGATCACGATCCCGCTGCAGATGATCAGCGGACAGATTGCAGGACAATACGGTTACAGTGCCATGTATATATTCCTGCTCTGCATTCTGGCAGCAGGTGCCGTATTGCTGTTATTCTGGAAAGGGCCGCAGGAAAAGGAAACTATTCATTTCTGAGGGGAGGATCAACATGAACGCAAAGGACAAAACACACTTTTTGATTGATCGGTCCAAATGCATCAAATGCGGCAAATGTATCAATACCTGTTCCGGTATGGTAATTGAAATCGGTCCGGACGGTTATCCGCAGATGAAAGAGTTTGAGCGCTTCGGCTGGCGTGGATGCTGGAGGTGCCAGCACTGCCTGGCGGTATGTCCGCAGGGTGCGATTTCCATCTTCGGAAAGAAACCGGAGGATTCTCTTCCGCCTGCTCCAAAAGAGATGGGCGGATATATGGAGCGGCTGATCGTAAACAGAAGATCCTGCCGCAGATTCCTGGATAAGAATGTGGATCCCAAGGTGATCACCGGTATCCTTTCCACAATGGCTGCAGCCCCGACGGGCGGGAACGCCATGGGCGTTGAATATACGGTCATTGATGATAAAGACCGTGTGGAAGAGATCCGCAAAGTGGCTTACGCTAAAATGGATGCGGACGCGAAGAAACATATTTACACGCACAGCTTCAGTGATTTCTATTACCAGAAAATGAAGGAATCCGAAAAGACGGTCCGCAAAGGTGATCTTCTTTTCTGCGGAGCGCCGCATCTGTTTATCGCCCATGAGAAATGCGTCGGCAAATGGGCGGAGGACAGCAAAACGAACTGCCATCTGGCTGCAGCATATTTTGAACTGCTCTGCAATGCGCATGGCCTCGGAACGACGATCATGAGCTATTCCGCAGAAGTCCTGAATGAGCTGGCGCCGGAAGCCAGGGCAATGCTGAATATTCCGAAGGATCACTATACCGGTCTGATCATAGGCTTCGGATATCCTGAAATCGAATATGCCAGAGGTGTTCAGAAAGACCGGTCTGCGAAAACACACCGGTATACGGAGGGAAAACGATAATGGATTTCATGGAAATATCAAGAAAGCGGAAAACGGTTCGCAGGTTCTCCCAAACTCCCGTTGAACAGGAAAAACTGGAAAAGATCCTGGAAGCGGGACGCTGGTCACCGACTGCAGTAAATTTGCAGCCGCAGAGGATCCTGATACTGAACACATCAGAGAGTCTTGCGAAGGTAAGGGAATTCTGTTCCTTCGGCTATGATCAGAAATATGTGGATCTGGCAAAGGAATGCGAAGATAAAGAAAAAGGCGGCGTCAATTTCTATTATGGTGCACCGCTTGTCCTGTTTGTCTGCTATGATGCCGACGCCTGCTGGACACATCCCCAGAGCGGCGAATCCAGCGGAGTGACTGACGCCACGATCGTGGCAACACACATGATGCTGGAAGCAGCAAGTCTGGATCTGGGAAGTGTCTGGATCTCCTATTTTGATCAGGATAAGGCCAGAGAAATGCTTAAGCTTCCGGAGAATTGGAAACCGGTCTGCATGCTGTATGTCGGATATCCGGCAGATGATTTTGTGCCGAACACAAGTCTTGGCGGTCATCGCAAGCCGCTTTCCGAGACCTGTTTTTACAATGAGCTGTCGGAAAGGATATGACCATGAATCAGAAAGAACGCCTGGATTACCTGATGTAACAGTTTAAGAAGGATTCCAGCGAATAGGGGAATGCAATCGCGGCCTCACAAAAGACCTGGAACCTGATCTGAAGACTACAGTTTTCTGCTGTATCTCCACGGGCGTTTTCAGGTTTCCTAATAAACGGACTGCAGAAATCATAGTCAAAACAGTTATAGATAGATTATTTCAAGAATCATATCGAGAAATCATGTGAAGCATATTCAGAAGGCGATGATGTGGACATGATGTATTTTCTCGGCTTTGAAAATGATGATGATTTATGGTCGGTTTTTGCAAAAGTTAGTGTTAACAGAGTAACTAGAGAAGAAACTTTCTTGGATTATAAAACACCGGATGGAGTGAGGATGGAAAATCCAATAAGCCCAATCAGCTATACAGAATAAAATCATACCAGAATAAACCGGGTGATCTTTCTAAATCATCTACATCGATTAAATAGGCTTGAAGTGAGGCTGCAATACAGTCTCACTTTTTATTTGACTTTGATTTACATCTCTATTACTATGGTGTTAACAATAGATATATAATCTAACGAATGATAACAAATTTGGGGGCTAAGATGGTGTCAACTATATCGGAAATCAGTTCGGGTTCTGGAGTTACATTGATATATAACAAAAATACATATTATTTGCCTTTAAAAGATGAGCTTCGCGAATACAGAACCGGAGAAATCCTATGTGAATTATTCAGAATGGATCCGAGTTTAATTAAAGAAATTGTCATGCAGTGTGATTTTCTGGATGATAAGTTTTCTATAAAAAGCGCATTTGCAGCAATGCAGGATTTTAAGGGATTCTCTAAAATTTTTTATCCTTCTCCGATTATTCAGCAAATCCTTTTTTGTGAATTTTCAAATGTTATCACCATTTGGATGGATGCAGTTACTTATGAGGTTAAAGAGGATTTTGTTAATCAGTTCAATAGTTACGGTACTGAAGAATTCCGAAAGAGTGTATTTGACGGAACTGGTTATACATCACCTGGTGGCGAAACAATGCTGCAGCTTATGCTGAGCGCATATCTGTATTTTGTTCACTCTTTTGAATTCTTGAAAAAAACGTTTATTGAATTTTGTGAAATAAGGGCTTCTGGTAGAGATATTGAAGACAGTCCTGTTATTTCTGCTTTTTTTGACGAGTTGATCGAAATGCAAAGAATTGATTACAGGATTGTCAGAATCGATGGCCAACTAATGCCCACATACTCCTGCAATTCACTTGTTTCACTGTTTATTTTTGATATATCCAATTGTATTAAAGATCACACTATACTGGTTAAATGTCAGAATTGCGGTAACTATTTTGTGCCTGCTGGAAGATCGGATGCAAAGTATTGCCAGTATCCATTAACTCGCAGCTCAGTAATAACATGTCGCGATGTCGGAGCGAAGAATACCAGAAGCCGCAAAGAAAAAAATGATGTGTTGACACGTGCGTATAGAAATACGTATCTTTCACTCAAGATGGCACTCAGAAGACATCCGGATGATCCTGAATATCAGAAGCGACTTACATATCTGCAGCGGGAAAACAAGAACATGCTGGGAATGATTAAATACGGTTCTATAACAGAAGAAGACTATTTGAAATGGCTGATGAAGATCAAGAAAGGTGAGTGAAAGGATGAGACATCCAATACGAAATTTTAAGGAAAAAAAGCAGATCCCATCCCGCTTTTGCGATGTCATCATTGAAAATGGCCGTGTGGATCTTGAAGTAAAAAATTCAAAGAAACAACTGGTACGTATTTCCTGGGATGATGTTAAAAAACAGGTTGCTGAGGCTATAAAAGAATCAAAGAAATAGAGACACTAACTACCGCAAATAGTCCGACATATGAACGGAACTGACCGCCGGAGTGAACTGAAACGATGTGAGTATATCGTGAAGCCACTCCGGCATTTATATTTCAAGATACAAAACATAATGGAGACCTATATGGAAAAGATGACGGCTGCAGAAAAGAAGCTGCTGAGAGAATTGCAGGCAAAAGAGAAAAGAGTGATGCGCGCTGAAGCGGAATTTCTGAAAGAGGCAGACTCACGCAAAGATGAATTGCTGAAAAGATGGGAAATATCGGACAGACTTGAACAGGCTGCAGAGCTTATAGGGACAGACAGCGATACACTGTTTGTCTGGATCACAAGTGATATCCAGGTGCGATATTTCAGACAGAAACATCCGCAGCCTATTCACAATGAAGAAAAGCGTGACAGCTTTGTGGACGATAGTTCGTCTGCCTGAGGTGGCCTTGCTTCTGCGGCCAGACAGAAGTGCTCACCGCACAGGTGCCGCCGGAGGCAGCAGCTCTCTGCAGGAGCCCTCGGAGAGCCCACTGCTTTGTTTACAAAGTATAGTGGGCTATACTTTCCCGCCGTCGCTTTGCTCCTGATCAGGATGATATTTCATACAGCGAAAGGGAAAGGATTGTGTTTGCCGCCAGGCAGGGGGGATTTTAGAAAGACGGCAGCTTCGAGGGCGACAGCCCGTCTGCCGAAAAGGAGTGTGCATGCAATATAACTTTCACAATGAAAAATATAAGCAGAGTGACATCGGCGGAATCCATAAAGAACAGTTCAGGGAATATTCAAATGCCGAACTATACCGAAACGATGTTCATCCGGAAATGTCGGACAGAAACAGCTACATAGAACTGACAGAAGGCGGGTCAGACTGGTACAGATTTGTCCGACAGGCAATGGAGTGCACACAGGAAACAACGGGGAAGAAAGTACGTAAAGATGCGGTAGTGCTGTGCAGTACAGTGGAATCGGTACCGCCAAGCTGGGATGAAGATGCCTGTAATCAATACTTCCTTCAAAAAGCCAGATGGTACGAACTGTATCTGCGGGATAAAGCGGGAGTTGATGAGAATAGTATGCTGAGTGTCTGTATCCATCTGGATGAGACAACACCGCATGCAACATATGTCTGGATCCCAATCAAAGATGGAAGACTGCAGGCCAAGAACATAGTGGACTCAAAGTTCCTGACTGACCTGCAGGCCGATGGACAGGACTACACAATGCGATGGATCAATGAGTGGAACCGAAACCATGCAGATCATCAGCTGGAACTTCTGGAACCAATTCAGCAGGGTTCGAAAAAAAAGCATCTGGCTGAGCAGGAGTATAAAGCACAGCAGATTTCAAGAAAAGTCGAAGAGGCAAGAAACAGCCTTGCGGTGATCCAAAATGAGATTGGTAATCTTACAGAAGAAAAACGTGAGCTGGCTCAGCAGAAGGAAATTGTGGAAGCAGCACATATTGAATATAAGGAACGTTCTCAGAAAGCTGATATCACTAGACAGCAATATGAAAACAAGCTTAAGGCTCTGACAGGTGCGCCGGATGTTGAGACATACGAAACGATTGAAAATGAAAACAGAACCTTGAAAAAGGAACTGGCCGAAAAGAATACACTGATTGCACAGTTGAAGACAATGGCAGAACACTGGAAAGAGCAGGCTGAACAATGGCAGAAGAAGTTTGCGGATATTACCGGGAAACTAGGCAGACATCTGCTCACATTACTGGGATTTGAAACAGAGAAGGATTCGGTACCTGAGTTCCCAAACAGTCATTTTTCTGCCGGAATTGCAAGACTTGTTAAGGAGGTCAACCGGTTTGATCCGAGAACACTGCGGGTTGTACCGGATAACAGAGATGATGATCTGTTTATGATCACCTATACACAGGATGGTGATGACATGACTCTCAGAAGAGGTTTTTCCACCAGCCGGGAAGCAGAGGAATGGAAAAAGAACTATGTGAATATGGCAAAGAAGCTGCAGAAGGAACATCCTGAACGGCAGCGTGAAAGATAGAAATGACTTTGAAAGGGGAAGATATGGAACTTATGAAGAGTCTGGAGTATTTCCTGCGGGACAAACATGCTTTGAATACGGCGCAGTCGACTCTTGCAACATACAAGAATCATTGCTTCGGCTATATCAGCTTTTGCGAAGAACGTGGTTACAGTGATGTTGAAAGCGGCTGCTCTGAGGCAAGGTATTATGACTATATCCGTTATCTGATTGATGACAGGAAAATCAAAGACATCACTGTCGCAAGCTATATGCGTTCTGTCAAAACTTGGTTCAACTGGATGATGGAAAAGGGGTGGATTGAAAAATACCATATGCCGATTCCTAAGTATCAGGAAACGCTGCGTGAGACGTATTCGGATGAAGAGTTATCGCTGCTGCTGGCCAGACCGCAATCCGGCTGCACAGAAGTTGAATATATCACGTGGGTCATGATCAATATACTGATCGCGACCGGAATGAGGCTGGGATCATTGAAATCGTTAAGAGTCCGTGACTTTTCATATAATGAGCTGCAACTGAGGGTCAACACAACAAAGAATAATCTTCCGATTCCGCTGCCGATCAATTCTGAACTAGGATCCATTCTGATCGATTATATTGCCCGGCTTCATCTGAAACCGGATGATTATATGTTCTCCAGCGGTACCGGATCAAAATATGCTTCACGGACCATCCAGGATTATATTGAGCAGTATCTCAGCAGGAAAAGAATCATCAAAGCAAGAAAAGTCCATGCGTTCCGCCATACTTTTGCGAAAAACTATTATCTGGAAACTCATGATGTCTACAAGCTGAAAGAAATTCTCGGACATCGTGATCTGAGTATGACGGAACATTATATCCGTACACTTGGTTGTGCTCTGACAGAAACGATTGAGTATAATCCGCAGAAAAAACATGTTCTGGATATGCCGGTGGAACATCATGCAAAAAGGCGCAGATGTATTGATTTTGGCGATCTGGACCTGAACAGTACTTCAGATACGTTTTGAAAGAGAAAATGAAAACGGATTATGAACTTGATTACTACCTTTGGAATCTGAAGGCGGATAAAGAAGAACGCAGGTGTGTATGTATGTGGATCATGGATGACTGACTTTCTTGCGGCGTGATCTTTTTGGCTCCGGCTTCTTAATAAACTGTGCCTGTGGATTGTATTCAATCTTCTTTGATGTATCGAGCCCAAGACTGCCGAGGTAATGTTCAGTTGTTGAAATCAAAGTATGTCCCATCAAGTCCTTCAGACGGTACATGTCATGATTCTGAAGATAGTGATTGCGGGCAAAGGTGTGGCGGAAAGCGTGAATGATTTTCTTTTTCTGAACACCGCGTTTCATGTTATAGCGTTCAACGAAATTCTCCATTGTACGCCTTGCGAGTTTACCTTTTTCCCCAGTGCACATGAGATAGTCATCAGGCTGAAGGTCAAATATGCGAATGTAGTTTTTGAGGATAGCCAGCAGCTCATCATTTGCCACAAGACTCAAAGCCGCTCTGTTTTTAGTCTTGTTGACAGCGATGGTGTTATCAGAAAAATGAATGTCTCTGACTTTCAGACTCAGTATGGAAGACAGACGAAGGCCAGTTGCTATTGCAATGTTAATAAATACCCATGTTTCGTATTCAACCTCTGTACAGTTTCTTTTTGGTTTTTCCAGAAGAATGGCAAGTTCTTCATCAGTATAAGTTTCCGGAACTGTTTTCTGGTATTTGGGAATCACAACATGGAAAGCATTAATGCAGTTGTTTTCCATCAGCCAGTAAAGCCAGGTGCGTACCGATCTTGCGATTGAAGCAACAGACACGTCCTTGATGTTTCTTTTCTTAAGACTCAGGACGAACTCTTTATAACTCTCCGATGTCAGAACTTTATACCCCGGCTTTTTTGCCGCAATGCCGAGGGACTGGACAAACTGCATGCAGTGATAGCGGTACAGACTGATTGTTTCAGGTGATAAATTAAAAGCCTGTTTCTCCTGAAGGAACAGTTCCAGCAGTTCTTCTGCGGTCTTGTCTGTGTTGCTGAATACGATGGCGTCCGTGTTGATTTTTCCGATTCTCTTCTTCATTTTCAACCTCCTGAGGATCTTACTTAAGCACGTAAGATTATCCAGAAACCGGTCAAATGGAGCTTAGGATCTAACGCCAACAAAAATGAGATCCCAGTCTCCTTACTCAGAAGTCCAGGATCTCATATTTGCCCATAAACAGTGAGGATAACAGGGCTCGAACCTGCACGGGTCACCCCATCGGATCCTAAATCCGATGCGTCTGCCAATTCCGCCATATCCCCATTTGAAGCGCGTATATTCCTAAATCTGGCGTGTCTGCCAATTCCACCATATCCCCGTAGAAATGCATAAACAATAGTATCAAAAACAGATAAAAATGCAATAATCATAATTATCAGAAAAATATGTCTTTTTTATGTAAGATGGTATTAAAAAAAGACACTGGTATAGGTGAAGGGACATATGGAAGATACAGAGATTGTTGAACTGTACTGGAACAGGGATGAACAGGCGATCCGGGAAACAGATGACAAATACGGTCATTATTGTTTTAAGACTGCCTACAGGATCCTGTTTGACAACATGGATGCGCAGGAGTGCGTAAATGATACATGGCTGACCGCCTGGAATCATATTCCGCCGGAAAGACCGGTCAGGCTGAAATATTATCTGGTAAAGATCACGAGGAATATCGCAATGAATCTGTTCAGGAAAAACAGCGCAGAAAAACGAGGAGGAACCGAAACGGAAGCTGCTCTGCAGGAACTCGAAAATGTCCTTTCAAACAACAATGATCCTGAAAAAGAGTTTCTGGCATCAGAACTGCACAGAGCTGTACAGGTATTCCTGAAGAAACTTCCCGCAAAAGAAAGAAATGTATTTATCAGAAGATATTTCTACTTTGAAACAGGAAAAGAGATTGCGGAAAAATACGGACTCAGTGAAAACAACATCAACGTGATCCTGAACCGTGTGCGCAGAAAACTCAGAGATAATCTGCTGAAAGAAGGGTACTTATGAAACTGACAGATGAGATCATCCACGCCGTCGGAAACACGGATGAGAAGATGCTGGAAGAGAGCGAATTATATCATGCCAAAAAGAGTATCTTTCAGTTGAAATGGATCTTTACGTTAACCTTTACCGCAGCCTGCTGTCTATTCTTCCTTCATGTCTCTTCTGTTCCGAATGGTAAAAATGCCCGTTCGGATTATGCGATCGAAGATAAAAGCACGGAATATTCTAAAGGATCGGAAGCGGCAGAACAGGAAAGCAATGCTATGCCGGAACCTTATCCGGAAGAAGCCGGTCCTGTATCGATGCGGTTTGTACAGATCCGGGTCATGGATGCGGAAGGCAGGCTGCTGGAAGGAGAAGAACTGCAGAAAGAATATCTGGCACTGCAGAAAGACGGATACCCCATGTATTTCATTCAGTACGGAACAGATGAAATTATGACAGTATTCCTGACCGATACAGGCAGTATCGAAACAGAGAGATATCCGTCATACAAAATTACGGAGCTGTATGACGAGGACGGAAATTATCTCAGTCCGGATACGAAAGGACTGAAGATCTGGGAGGAGAAAGATGAAATTCAGTAAAATATGGCTGACTGCGGCCGCATTATGTACGTTGACCGCCTGCGGAAATTCCAAAAGCGCAAGCCAGCCGGGAATGAGCACAAATGACAGAAAATATGAGGGAGCCGGTTCGGAGAGTGCTGCATATGAATATCCGGAAGAGGAGAAAAGCGCGGAACAGGAAATACCTCAACCTGATTCGAATGAAATATCAAATGAGTTCGATCCGGTCCAGTCCCAGCAGAAGCTGGTTTATACAGGAAGGATGAATATCCAGACTCTCCATTATCAGGAGACCAAAGCCGATATCCTGAAAAAGATAACGCAGTACGGCGGAATCATAGAAAACGAGAATGAATATGATAATGGTTACGGCTGGTACTATAAAGAGGATTATGTCACCACGATGCATATGAGCTGGATCGTCCGTATCCCTACAGAGCATTACAACGAATTTATGAATGATCTGGAAAGATCGGAAAAAGTTCTTTCGAAGTCCAGTTCGGTAGAAAACATAACACGCCGCTATAATGACAATTCTGCCCGGATCGAAGCGCTGGAACTGCAGGAAAAGCGTCTTTTGGAAATGATGGAAAAAGCAGAAACGATCGAGGATATGATCACCGTGGAAACCAGACTGACAGAAGTCCAGATGGATCTGAATGAACTGAAGACATGGAAGAATGAGATGGATACGGATATTGAATATTCAACCATCTACCTGGAACTCGACGAAGTCAGAAAGTATACGGAACACAATGATGATTTCATCACAAGATTTACGAGATCTTTCGCTGACGGCTGGGATTCCTTTACAGAAGCTTTGGGTGATATCGCAATCGGAATCGGGCATACATGGCCGTATCTGATCATTCTGGCAGTACTGATCGTCATTGGAATAAAGAAGAAACTTCATCCTGTTCAGGCAGTTAAAAAATTTTTCGGAGAAACTTTTAAAAAGGGAAGAAAAATAGACTGATCGAATAGGTATTCCGGCTGAAATGCGAAAAAATAAATGTATCTGAACAGAGAGGACAATATGAAAAAATTATTATCTATCGCTGCTGCAGTCTGCATGTCATTCACACTTGTCGCTTGCGGCGGAAACTCGGGTGCAGTGGATAAGAGTGAGGAAGAAGCAACGGCAATCGTCAATGGATTCTTCGATGCACTTCATGCAGGTGATGTTGAAAAAGCATCCTCATATGCCAATGAAGAAGTTACAAAGGACCTCAGTCAGATTACGGATGCGGCAGGCAGTCTGGAAGATGTTCTGGGACAGTATGAATTAGAAGAAGCTACAACAGAAAAATACAGATCGATAGTTCCGATGATCGTCAAAGCCGTATTTGAAAAGAGTGAAATCAAGAGTACAGAGAAGATTGACAGCAATGCTTACTCATTCATAGTTGAAAATACAGGTGTCAAACTTGACGCTGTAGGCAACCTGGATCAGGCATTTGACGCAGTCGGATGGGTAAACGAAAATACGGAAGAACTGTATGCCAAAGTAGATGAAGTCGGTGAGGATGGAGCGATTGCCTGGATGATGGACAAGATGGCAGATTATATGATTGACAGCATTGGCCAGTACTTTGACGGACAGGAACGGGAAACGCTCCAGTTCAAAGTAAATGTCGAAAAAGTTGATGATCAGTGGATTATCACAAAGATGGAATAATACATCTTCAGCATAATGAGGGTTCGCACCAAGTAGTGGGGACCCACAAAATGGTGCCGCCAGATAGTGGGGAGGGTCTCCGCCAATCTGTGGGGACAAGAGAAAGCGAAACCGGGTAGAGATACCCGGTTTTGAACGCTTAGCGGATAGAGAAGTTTTC
>JAFWLM010000090.1 GCA_017511045.1 Lachnospiraceae bacterium
AGAAAAAGTTATGTTATAATAACACTTGCGTTTCGGGAAAAAACGAAATGAAAAATGCGGAGGTGTCGGAACTGGCAGACGAGCTAGACTAAGGATCTAGTGGCCGCAAGGCCGTGAGGGTTCAAGTCCCTTCCTCCGCATGAACAAGAAAAAAGAGTGCCTGTGGCACTCTTTTTTTTGTTCGTGGGGTTCAAAGAAGGGACTTGAACAAGGAGGATCCGAGTGCGGGAGCACGAAGGAGCCGACGCCGGCCAGAAAGGGGAGAGAGCCCCGGCGGAAGTCCCTTCCTCCGCATGAACAAGAAAAAAGAGAGCCTGTGGCACTCTTTTTTTTGTTCGTGGGATTCAAAGAAGGGACTTGAACAAGGAGGATCCGAGAGCGAGAGCACGAAGGAGGCGACGCCGGCCAGAAAGAGGAGAAAGTACGAAAGAATGACCAAAAAAAGCACAAAATCCTTTAGCATGCTGGAGGATTTTGTGTTGGCATGTTATTTTGCTATATTTTTGACCAAAACAGCATCACAAACAGTATTATTTATCCTTAAATGGTGCGTAAAATATGACTAATTTGATTCCTGCACAAAAACTCTTAGCATGCTAAAGGATTTTGTGCTTTTTTCTTACAAAAGAACAGGAAAAGGACTTGAACATGAAGGATCCGAATACGAAAAGCACGAAAGAGCCGACGCCGGCCAGAAAAGGACCTGAACAGGAAGAGTCCGAGCATGGGAGCAAGAAGAAGTCGCGTCACCCAGAAAAGGACCTGAACAGGAAGAGTCCGAGTGCGGGAGCAAGAAGAAGTCGCGTCGCCCAGAAAGGGACTTGAACAAGGAGGATCCGAGAGCGTATGGTAAGGCGAATTCGGTTTTGGAATAATTGCTATTCTAATTCGTAATATTTTTACAAATTGTATTTATATAGTCCATAAAAACGGGAAAAGATATGTTATAATCTCTCAGAATTGCGTATTGTGGCCTTTTGGTATCTACCACATGGACTAACAATAGAAAAGGGAGGTCGTAATTCATGGATTTATTATGGCAATTTTTGTTGGGCTTGCTGCCGATCATCTGGTTGATCATTGCGCTTACCGCAATTAAACTTCCGGGTTATATTGCATGCTCAACATCCATTCTTTTTGCAGCCGGGGTTGCAATCTTTTATAAAACAATGCCGGTTGTGGATACGGCTACGGCAGCTTTAGACGGCGTATTAAATGCCCTGTGGCCGATCCTTCTCGTTATTATCGCCGCGCTGTTTGTTTATAACCTGTCTTTAAAGACCGGCGGTATGGAAACGATCAAAAAGATGCTTTCCGGTGTGTCGGAAGACAGAAGAATTCTGGCTCTGATCATCGGTTTTGGCTTCGGCTTCTTTATGGAAGGTATGGCCGGCTTCGGTACAGCAGTTGCGATCCCTGCAGGTATTTTAGTTGCCATGGGATTTGATGCGCTGCCTACAGTATTAGCGCTTCTTATTGTAAATGCAGCTCCGACTGCTTTCGGAAGCGTTGGCGTTCCGACCGTTACACTTGCAAGCGTGACCGGTCTTTCCGAACTTACACTTTCTTCCAATACGATCATCATCGAAGCCTTACTCATGTTCCTTTCTCCGTTCATCATGGTTTGTGTGATCGGAAAAGGCGTGAAAGCACTGAAAGGAATCTGGCACATCGTGCTGATCTCATCTCTGGCAATGCTGATCCCGGAATTTGTCTTCGGCCACTTTGTTGGACCGCAGCTACCGGATATCATCGGCTCGATCATCTGCATGGTGGTTACCGTTGTGCTGGCACTTGCTACGAGAAAACGTCCTGTTCCGGAAGAGTACCGTATGTCCAGACCGGAAGGGGAAGAGAAAGTCAAAACAGGCGAAGCTGTAAAAGCATGGTCTCCGTTTATTCTGATCGCGCTTTTACTTGTCATCACAAGCAGCCTGCTTCCGTTTATCAACGGACCGCTTTCTTCTATTAAAACAACGGTCAATATTTTTACTGGAGATTCATCAAAGACCCTTTCATTTGCTTGGATCAATACGCCGGGTATCTGGATCATCATCAGTGGTATCGTCGGCGGCTTGATACAGGGAATGAAATTCATTGAGATCGTGAAAACGTTCTTCCAGACGATAGGGAAGAACTGGAAGACGATCATTACTATCTGCTCCGTCCTTGCCACCGCGAAGATCATGCAGTTCAGCGGTATGACGATGGATGTTGCGGAAACCCTGGTCGCAGTTACCGGAAAATACTTCCCGTTCCTGTCACCAATCGTTGGAACGATTGGCGCTTTCGTAACAGGAAGCGGAACTTCTACCTGCGTTCTCTTCGGACCGATGCAGGCAAGCACGGCAGAGGCAATCGGTATGTCACCGGAGTGGCTTGCGGCTGCAAACTCACTTGGTGCAGGTATCGGTAAGATGATTTCTCCGTCGAATGTTGCGATCGGAGCAGTTGCGGCAGGACTTGCCGGTAAAGAGAATAAGATCATCGGAAAAGCATTTAAGTACGTGGTCATTTTTGTGGTGATCTCAGGTCTGCTTTGCTTCTTCATGCCGAAGATCTTTAATTTGTAGGCTGAAAAAACGCACGCAATGCGGAGAATTCCGCATTCAGAATATAGTTGAAAACAGTAGTTATTAATATTATTTAAAGGAGGACAGAGTAATGCCCAGTTACAACCAGTTGACTCCGGAACTGATCAGCCAGATCAAGGCTGCAGTGAAAGGAACCGTCTATGAGGGCGCAGACATTAACGAAGATTATCAGAAAGACGAAATGCCGATCTACGGAACTCGTATGCCTGATCTTGCTGTCGTTGCCCAGAGCACAGAGGATGTCGCTGCAATCGTAAAGATCTGCAACGAAAACAAGATCCCGGTCACTGCAAGAGGAGCAGGAACAGGTCTTGTTGGTGCAGCAGTTCCTGTCGCAGGCGGCGTGCTGATCGACATGAGCAAAATGAACCGTATCCTTTCTTATGACCTTGATAATATGGTCGTAACGATCGAGCCGGGTGTTTTGCTTCAGGATCTTGCAAATGACTGCAGCAATCAGGGACTTATGTATCCGCCGGATCCAGGTGAGAAACTTGCCTGCGTCGGAGGAAATGTAGCAACAAATGCAGGTGGTATGCGCGCAGTTAAATATGGTACGACACGTGACTATGTAAGAGCTATGACAGTCGTACTTCCGACCGGTGAGATCACCCATTTTGGAGCAAAAGTTTCCAAGACAAGCTCCGGTTATTCACTGATCGATCTGATGATCGGATCTGAAGGAACCTTAGGAATCATCACAGAACTGACACTGAAGATCATTCCGGCACCGAAGGTCATCACAAGCATGATCGTTCCGTTCCCGGATCTTTCTACAGCAATCTCAAACGTTCCGCGTATCAAGAACGCAAACCTTGATCCGCAGGCACTTGAGTTCATGGAGAAAGAAGCACTTTTAGCTTCCGAACGTTATATCGGAAAGAGCACTTTCCCGAAGGAAGTTGACGGAGTTCCGGCGAACGCATATCTGCTCATCACATTCGATGGCGATTCTGAAGAAATCGTTAACAACAAGATTGAACAGGCAGTAGATATCGTAATGGAGAACGGCGCTATCGACGTACTCATTGCTGATACTGCTCCGAAGATGAAAGATGCATGGGCAGCACGTTCCAGTCTGCTTGATGCGATCCTTGAAGAGACAAAACTTCTCGACGAGTGCGACGTTGTTGTTCCGGTAAATGAAATTGCTGATTTCCTTACCTTTGCTACAAAGGCCGGCGAAGAATGCGGTCTTACGATCAAGAGCTTTGGTCATGCAGGAGATGGAAACCTTCATATTTATCAGTGCAGCAATGACCTTGACGAAGAAGAATTCAAGGCAAGAGTAGAAAAATACTTCCATATTCTTTATAAAAAAGCGACAGAAGTCGGCGGACTTGTATCCGGTGAGCACGGAATCGGTCTTGGAAAGATCCGCTTCCTGGAAGAGAGCATCGGAAAGAAGAACATGGAACTTATGTATGGTATCAAGAAAGTCTTTGACCCGAACCTGATCTTAAATCCTGGTAAGGTATGCTATGAACTCGGCGGAGAAGAAGCAAGAGAAGCAGAGCTTCCGGCACTCGCTGGCGGCACAGCTGCAGCAGCTCCGGCAAATAACGCAGCTCTCAATCAGGCAGCAGCAAACGTAGCTCAGGCAGCAGCAAACGTAGCTCAGGCAGCAGCTCAGGTTGCAGCAGCAGCGCTTGGACAGCCGGTTGCAGCAACTGCAGCAGTCGCTCCGGCAGCAGCACCTGCACCGAAGGCAGAAGCTCCGAAGAAAGAGGAAGCACCGAAAGCAAAAGCTCCTCTGAAAGGCATCGCAGCTCTGAAGGCAGGCCTTGCAGCTAAGAAAGCTGAGGAACCGAAGAAAGAAGCTCCGAAGGCAGAAGCTCCGAAGAAAGAGGCTCCGAAGGCAGCAGCACCTGCACCGAAAGCAGCTCCGGCAGATGACGGCCCGGCAAAGACAAAAGCATTAAATATCTGTGTCTGCGTTAAGCAGGTTCCGGATACAACAGAAATTAAGATCGACCCGGTTAAACACACACTGATCCGTGATGGTGTTCCGAGTATCTTAAATACCTTTGACGGCTATGCTCTTGAAGCAGCAGCACGTCTGAAAGATAAGAACCCGAATATCAATATCTACGCGATCTGCATGGGACCTGAGCAGGCAAAAGCAGTCCTCAAAGAGGCACTTGGCATTTGTGCTGACAAGGTATTCCTGATCAGCGGAAGACAGTTCGGTGGTTCTGATACACTGGCAACTTCCTACATCATTTCTGAAGCAGTCAGAATGGTTGAGAAGAGAGAAGGCATCAAGTTTGACATGATCTTCTGCGGCAAGCAGGCAATCGACGGTGATACCGCACAGGTAGGACCTGAAATGGCTGAGCATTTAGGACTTCCGCAGGTTACTTACGGACTTGAGTGCAAAGAAACAGACGATGAGAACGGCCTGATCATTACCCAGGAAGGTGATGACGGAAGAAATATCATCGAAGTTTCCATGCCTTGCCTCGTAACCTTTACGAAGCCGAGCTTCGATCCTCGTTTCCCGACTGTTAAGAGAAAGATGATGGCAAATAAAGCTGAGATCCCGGTCATCACAGACAGCGAGGAAGACTTCCCGGATATCGACCGTACAAGAATCGGTCTTAAGGGATCTCCGACTAAGGTTAAGAAGACCTACACACCTCCTCAGAAAGAAGGCGGTGTCCGCTTCGAGAAAGAGTCTGATGACGATACGGCTGATGTACTGGCTAAGAAACTGTTTACCGCACTTAACGATGCGCATGTACTGTAAGAAAGGAGGGATTTGAAGATGGAAGCAAAAACAAAAGATTTGTGGGTATTCATTGAAACAGATTCCGAAGGAAAACCCAAAAATGTAGGACTCGAGCTTTTGAATCCCGGCCGTGAGCTTGCAACTGCGCAGGGAGGAAAGCTTGTTGGTGTTGTAATCGGTGTAAATACCGAGATTGCAGCGAAAGCAGCAGGAAACTTTGGTGCAGATTCTGTAATCTGCGTTGAAGGAGACGAATATAAAAATTACACAACAGATGCATACAAAGAGGCACTGGTTCACCTGATTGAAAAATATGGCCCGACAGCAGTCCTGATCGGTGCTACAAACGTAGGTCGTGACCTTGGTCCTGGTATTGCAGCAAGACTTCGTACAGGACTTACTGCAGACTGCACAGGTCTTTCCATCGATGAAGAGACCGGAAACGTTAAGTGGACCCGTCCGGCATTCGGCGGAAACTTGATGGCAGAGATCATGTGCCCGGATACTCGTCCGCAGTGTGGTACTGTTCGTCCTGGCGTATTTAAAAAGCCGGAAGAGACAGGAAAAGAAGCAGAGATCATCAAAGAAGATTTCCACGTACCTGCAGAGAACATCCGCATGAAGCTGATCGACGTTATCAAAGAAGTTGGTGAGACTGTAGACCTTGAAGGTGCAGAGATCATTGTATCCGGCGGACGTGGTGTTGGCGGACCGGAAGGCTTTGACGTGATCAAACAGCTTGCTGATGCACTCGGCGGTGTTGTTGGTTCTTCCCGTGCCTGCGTAGATGCAGGATGGATCGCACATTCTCATCAGGTAGGACAGACCGGAAAGACCGTTGCTCCGAAGATCTATATCGCATGTGGTATTTCAGGTGCAATCCAGCACGTTGCCGGCATGAGCGGATCTGACTGCATCATCGCGATCAATAAAGATCCGGATGCAAGCATCTTCGGCATTGCTGACTATGGTGTAGTAGGTGACCTGTTCCAGGTTATCCCTGCATTCGTAGAAGAAATCAAAAAAGCGAAAGCTTAATTGAGATAGTAGAGGATAATGCGGCGTCGTCCCCTCGGCGCCGCAGGATAATAATTAAAAAGGAGAAAAACAATGGACTTTTTTAATGATGAACTCCATCAGGAAATGGTAGATATGTATCGCAACTTTGCAGAGGGCGTATGTGGCCCGATCGCTGCAGAGATCGATGAAGAGGAGCGTTTCCCGGAAGAGACTTTCGCACAGATGGCTGAGCTTGGTCTCATGGGTATTCCGTTCCCGGAAGAGTACGGCGGAGCTGGACTTGATGAACTTTCTTATGCTCAGTGCGTAGAAGAGATCTCTAAAGTATGTGCTTCTACAGGCGTTGGCCTTTCCGCTCATACTTCTCTTGGTGCATGGCCGATCTATAAGTTTGGTACAGACGAGCAGAAAGCAAAATACCTGCCGGACCTTTGCACAGGTGCAAAACTTGGTGCATTCGCTCTGACAGAGCCGGGCGCTGGTACTGATGCAGCTGGACAGAAGACTATCTTCGAAGACAAAGGTGATTACTACCTGGTTAACGGAAGCAAGATCTTCATCACAAACGCTGGTTATGCTGACGTATTCATCGTTTTCGGTATGACAGACAAGTCTCAGGGAACAAAAGGGATCAGCTGCCTGATCATGGAAAAAGGCATGCCGGGATTCACTGTTGGAAAACATGAGAAGAAGATGGGTATCCGTGGTTCCAGCACTTGCGAACTCGTATTCGAAGATGTTCAGGTTCCGAAGGAAAACCTTCTTGGCGAAGTTGGAAAAGGCTTCAAGATCGCTATGATGACTCTTGATGGTGGACGTATCGGTATTGCTGCACAGGCACTTGGAATCGCTGAAGGCGCTATCAACGTAACAAAACAGTACGTAAAAGAGCGTGAGCAGTTTGGCCGTCCGATCGCTAAATTCCAGAATACACAGTTTGAGCTTGCTAAGATGCAGGCAGCTACAGACGCTGCAAGACTCCTGGTATATCAGGCTGCAGACGCTGTTGATAAAGGACTTCCGTACACCTACCTTGCAGCAGAGGCTAAGCTCGTTGCAGCAGCTAACGCAAGCGATGTAACACGTCGTTGCCTGCAGCTCTATGGTGGATATGGATACACAAGAGATTATCCGATCGAGCGTATGATGCGTGATGCTAAGATCACTGAGATCTATGAAGGCACAAGCGAAGTTCAGATGATGGTAATCTCCGGACAGATGATGAGATAATGTGACAAGGGGACGGTTCTTTTGTCACCTTTTGTCGCCATCACCTAAGATGAAAGAAAGCCCTGAGGATTGATTTCCTCAGGGCTTTTGTTTTGCTTGATTTGGTTATGATGTTTTGTTCAGTTAGAAAAGGTGACAAAAGAACCGTCCCCTTGTCACCTACGGGCGAACGACGACGGAGATTCCGTTCGGAATACAGGTAAGAGTTGCGTCTTCGCCTTTGATCTTTCTTGCCATCGCATATGCTTCATCAAGTGTAGCAGCGTAGGTCATCTTTAAGCCTTCGATCATTTCTTTCTGTGCAGGGTCTGCAACGAAGATAACCGTGTACTTTCTTACGATACGTGCAAGGATCTGGGAGCACCACTGATCAGGACGCGTCTCTTCCTGCGGTGTTGCCAGGAATTTCTGATAAGCAGTTTCGATATCCGGCTCATCTGCAATGATGTGATAGAAGAAGTCTCCACCGTTACCATCGATGCAGGAGCTCAGCATGATGATCACACCACCTTCGTTAACGGTTGCTTCACCGGCTGTCATGCCTTTCGGAGATTGGTATGCGTTCTGGTCAAGCGGATAACCGCCGTTTGTGGTGATTACGATGTCAGCATATTCCGGCTTAACGCAAACGTAATCGGAAATGAAATCACATCCTTTGCGGTGTGCGGTCTCATAATTACCTGCAAACGCAGCGACCGTTTTCTTATCTTCATCGATTACAACATTGACGATATAAGCAAGCTTGGACATTTCTGCTGCGGCAAGCATATCCTCATGCATCGGGTTTCCATCGAGGATACCAGTGCGGGAATGAGGATCGTCAATAAATTTGGAGCAGTGATTTCCCATAACGGTTACAGCATCTGCAATACCCGGGAGAATGCTTTTTCTTCCGCCGGAAAAGCCTGCAAAGAAGTGCGGCTCAATAAAGCCTTCTGCAACGAGCAGAGAAGTGTTCATTGCTGCTTTGTCAAGGATGCAGTCAGGACCGGATGGAAGCACACCGACTTTCACATTGGTAGAAGGATCGTGTGCATCATGAACGATGATAGCGTCTTTAAACTCTTCGTAAAGTTCATCGCCCAGTTTTCCTCGCAGCTCTTCAACGGTTGTAGGTCTGTGGAAACCGGTTGCAACAAGCAGAGAAATCTTGATATCCGGGTTGCCTTCTCTCAGTTCCTGGATCATGTTCGGAAGGATATCTTTACTCGGTACTGGCCTTGTATGGTCGCTGATGATGATCACGCAGTCCGGTTTTCCTTTTGCAAGTTCACAAAGGCGCGGGCTATCGATCGGATTTTCCATGGCTTCTTTTACGATCTCAAGTCCATTCTTGTCGCTTTTCAGCTCATCCACACGGGAGGTGAGGACCGGAGTGTCATCCGGTACGTTCAGATCGTAAGTGGTACGGTTATAAAAGAATTTTACGGTCTTCATCTGTTTTACTTCTCCTTATAATGCTTTAATTATCTGTCTTCATAGAAAATGTTTTATCCCATTTTCCTCTAAGACCTGTTTCAATATTATACCTTAATTCCCTATAAAATATTACCCTTTTTATTATCTTTTGGGTGACAAAAGAACCGTCCCCTTGTCACCTAATCTCTCCGCAGGGCGTCGATCGGATTTAAGTTTGCTGCTTTGACTGCCGGGATCAGGCCAAAGACAATGCCGATCACGATGGAAAAGATGACGGCGATCAGGCAGGCGGGGATACTGATCGCGGTCGGAGCTCCGGTCAGCAAAGAGAGCAGGAAGGAAAAGCCAATGCCTGCAATGACGCCGATCAGGCCGCCGAAGAAGGTCAGCACGCCGGCTTCTGTTAAGAACTGGGTGAGGATGCGCTTCTTTCTGGCCCCGATCGCTTTCTTAAGACCAATCTCCCTTGTACGTTCCGTTACCGAAACCAGCATGATGTTCATGACACCGATGCCGCCGACTAAGAGCGAAATGGCTGCGATCCAGATCAGCTGCTGTTTGGTCGAGTTCGTAAACTCCTGGATCTGTGCGGCCTGCTCTAAAAG
Source organism: Lachnospiraceae bacterium (assembly GCA_017511045.1). GTDB lineage: Bacteria > Bacillota > Clostridia > Lachnospirales > Lachnospiraceae > RGIG5612. The sequence continues at coordinate 9,600 of JAFWLM010000090.1, forward strand.
GTCATCCGCTTTATACTGGATCGAATTATTTCTTACCAGTTTTTCATTTAAATATCGTGCCACATTATTTCCAGCTTTCGTCATTGCGTCTGTAGAGCTGGCTTTTACCGCAACATTCTGCGGTTCGTCATAGCGGAATACGATCGGCCAGCAGTCGATCGGAATAAAGATCGTTCCGCTTTCATCCTGATGATACATCCAGTAATCTTCCGGTGATTCGATCGTAAGAGAGGTATTGGCAGCAGGGGAGACCAGCCCGATCACAGTAAAGGGTTCCCCTTTGATTTCCAATGTCTGTCCGATGGGATCCTCACCCTCAAACAGATAGGATGCAACATTGCTTTCCACGATCACGACTTTGTGGCGCTCCTTAAAGTCGCTGCTGATAAAGCCCCGCCCGGAATCGAGCATATATTCATAGACGTCAAGATAATTAGCGTCTGCCCCGATGATCTTGCCGCTAAAAGATGAACTGCGGAAGTAGGTGCCTTCACTCCAGCTGCGGCGGTAGAACAGGGCAGTCTCTTTCACACCTGAAAGTTCATTTAATGCTCTGCGGATCTCCTCTGTGCATGGAGAAATGCCATCGGGAACCGGAGAGTAGTCAGGATCATAATAGCCTTCGGAGTCATTTAAAGATACCGTCACAACATTGTTTCCGGAGCCGATGATATTTGCTTTGATCTGTTCATTGGTTCCTTTGATCGTTGATACGATCGTGATGATCGATGCGATTCCGATGATGATCCCGAGCATCGTAAGGAGAGACCTTAAGCGGTGATTCTTAATGCTTTGTAATGATAGAGTAATGTTCTCACGCATAAAGCCGGCCTCCTTTCTAATAGTTATAAAGCTCGGAAACAGGCGCCTCTTCTGTCTTGCTTCCGCTTTTTATATTCTTGCCGTAAGGGAAAGCGATCAAATCGGTATCACTTAAGCCTTCTTTGATCTGCGTGTAACTTCCGTACATGTTCTTTCCGGTGACCACAGTGCGCTTTTCAAGCTTTCCATCTTCACCGGCAGCATAAACAAAGCTTTCTCCTTTTTCCTGGCGGACAAACATGGTCTCGATATAAAACGTGCTGGTATCAGAGGAGGAAGCCTCCCTGGTCACGCTGACAAAGTCGCCCTCTTTTAAGTTCGCATCTTCGGAAATGGAGATCGTAGCAGGGTAGTAGGAAACATTCACGTTTCCATATCCGCCTATGCCGGAATATTGGGCAGGAACATCAGAAATCTTAGAGATCACGCCTTCCACCGCGGTTCCATCCATATAGGACATAACAGATACCGGATCATTCAGATGGATCTTCTCCAGATCAAGTTCTGAAATCTGGATATCCACAAAGTAGCCGCCGCCATCCGAGATCTCAACGACGGCCTCGCCATTTTTATAAGCAGCTTCCGGGTCTCTTGTTTCCTTCACCGTTCCGGCGCGGCTTGCGCGGACGACGTTGTCAGAAGCTTCTTTGGTTTTCTTTTCATATTCAAGAGAAGAAATCTGGATCTGTCTGGAAAGGTCGCGGATCTTTGTCTCAGTCTCCACCCGCATTGCGGAGATTTCCGCTGCGCTATAGTCAGACCCCTTGTGTTCATAATAAGGCTCTTCCGGCTGATCGTATTTTTCAATGTCATCCGGTATCGTTGCAGTAAAAGGCTTAAAAGAAAAGCCTTCCTCATCCGAGCTGATGATCAGTCCGAACGAATCCGTGATGGCGCCGTTCACAGCGTCATGTTCGCGCTCTAATAAGACAACATAAAGGCTTTGAACGCCTTCCGGCATATATTCCTCGAAGAAAGAAGGGCGCAGAAGACTTGTGGAGTTTACGATAAAATACATCGGATCCGTTTCCGTTCCCGTTCCCTTGATCAGATAAGGCGTCGTAACGGGATCATAGTGGATCCAGGAGTTATCCGGCTCGATCAGAACTTCAGAGGAAGGAACAAGGGCGTTGATCTTAGAAAGCTCCGCCTTTGCATTATTCAGTTCCAGTTCTAATTTTTTAACAGCCAAAGAGGCACGCTCGAGTTCGATCTCCGTGAGCGTTGTATCATAAGAGAGAAGGGCATCACCGACTTCGACGTGCTGTCCCTTCTGCACGTAAATTTCATTCACTTTCTGGGTATCGGAAACAAAGACCTTCTGGATGCCTTCACTGCGGACTGTCCCCTCCATAGCACTGTCATCTCCATAATAATCCATCATAAGGAGATCTGCGACCGGATAGACTTTGACAGCTTTTCTGCCGAAATGTTGAAAGACTAAGATCAAAGCAATTGCGATCACTAATACGGCAGCGATGAGAATGATCAGGAGGCGCTTTTTATTCTTCATCCGGCTCACCTCCTGAAGATTCATCTTCTTCAAAAAAGTCAGCAGAATCCTCTGTGCTGCCACCTGTCAATTCTCCGTCAAAAATCTGTGCAGTCACTTCGGCCTGCGCAGCAATATTGGCATCGTGTGTGATCATGATGATAGTGGAGCCGTTTTCATGGAGCTGTTTAAATAAGTCCATGACCTGCATGCCGGATGTGGAATCCAATGCACCGGTTGGCTCATCTGCAAGAAGCAGGGAAGGATTCGTTACAATTGCCCTGGCGATCGCCACTCTCTGGCACTGGCCGCCGGACAGCCTTTCCGGGGTAAAGTCGATACGGTCTGAAAGACCGACGGTCTCAAGAGCTGCTCTTGCACGCTCTAAGCGTTCCGCCTTTTTGACATTGCCATACAGCAGAGGAAGTGCAACGTTTTCGAGGGCAGACATTTTAGGGAGCAGGTTAAATGACTGAAAGACAAAGCCGATCTCCTGATTTCGGATGTCTGCGAGTTCATCGTCCGTGCAGGAGATGATATCCCTGCCACCAAGATAGTATTCGCCGCTCGTCGGCACATCAAGACAGCCGATGATATTCATCAGCGTCGTTTTGCCGGAACCGGAAGGGCCCATAATGGCAAGATAGCTGCCTTCCTCTACTTGAAGATTGATATTCTTAAGGATCGGGATCATTCCGTCCCCCAGCGGAAAGTCCTTACAGATGTCATACATTTCAAGAATCATTTGGCGCTCTCCACAAAGACATGCTGACCGAGCATCAGCCCTTCGGAATCCGCAAGATCAATATAGACCGGATACTTGGAGGATGAGGCCACATCAGCTGTGCCCATATCACCGGAAGCGGACTGGGAAGGGTTTTCAAAATCGATGGAGGCAACAGTGCCGGACCATGTATCATCTGAAACACGTGAGCGGACTGTAACAGGAGCGCCGAGTGAAAGGTCTCCGGCATTTTCCTCATTGATATATGCTTTTACCCGGAAGGCATTCGTCTGCATGATCACGATAAAGGGAAGCGCCGCCCCATTTGCATCCGTTCCGCCTTCGGTATTGACTGACTGTACTTTACCGGAAGCAGGTGCTTTAACTTCCAGATTGTTCAGTGCATTGCCGAGTTTTTCGACTTCTTTTTGTTTCAGGCTGATATTGTAGCTGGTCTCCCGGATGGAGGTGTCCAGTTCCTGGATCTGTATCGTATACGAGAGCTGTTCCCCCTCTCCGGCATTCGCTTTTTCGGCTTCCAGTGCTGATTTCTGCTCGGAGTAGGATTGCAGCGTAATGTTTAACTGTTCCAATTCAATGGCTGCTTTATCATAATCAAGCTGGGCCTGTTGGCTGTCATAAGTAAAAAGGACCTGACCGGCTGTCACGGTATCGCCGGCGGAGACCGAAACAGAAGCTAAGGTCTTTGAATCATCTTTTTCAACACGAGTCTCTCCGCTTGCTACAATGACACCCGCAAAACGGTTTACGGAGCCCAGATTGATCAGACCTGATGCATATTCGTCTTCGTTTGGAAAATTAGAAGAAGAGCCGTTTCCGCAGGCGGAAAGGCTTAACAGACATAAAAGAGATATTGTAAGAACTAGTATTTTCTTCATGTTCAGATGATCTCCTGCGCTTTGTCATTTATTATGTCACATCATCGCATATTCCAATGAATTATCTGTGAATTAAAAAAATGATTGTAGTATAATAAAAACTGATTTAAACTGATCAGTTATTTTACTCTTCTAAAGGGAAAGATACAATCATGAAAACCGGAATTCGAGACTTATCAAAACGAATCATTGTATTTGCTTTAATCCTGCTTCTGACCTTTTGTGCGATGCCGCTGAGCTTAACGGCGGAAGCAGGTACATCGGACAAGTCCCTTCCTATCTCTGTTAAAAACTATCAGAGGGAAATCGAGGTTGAGCTTCCATTTCTTTCCCCGGGAAATAAAGAGTACAAATGGTCGTTTCCGTATTCAGACGAATACTTTAACAGCAGTTCCTTTGTTTTCGATCCCCAGCTTGCAAAGGCAAGTTTAGGTCTTGAGTTTTCAGCCTTTCGTTACGATAACAAAGTGATCCCAAATCAGTATGAGGTCTATCTCGGAGCAGCCGGTTTTGAAGACATCTATGCATTCGGCTATGATAAGCCGACGTCGATCTCTACCTGTTCCGGTGTGATCGCTCATAAAACGATCGGTGAATATACGCTGATTGCTGCAGTGCCCTGCGGGCAGGGATATAAAAAGGAATGGGGCGGAAACCTGGATGTCGGAAATGAAGAACGTCATCACGGCTTTAATATCGCAGCACAGCTCTTTGAAAAAGAGATCAATAATTATATTGAGGAACATGAACTTACCGGAACGAAAAAGCTTTGGCTTTCCGGTTTTTCAAGAGCTTCAGCAATTTCAAATCTGACAGCAGCGGACATGATCGAAAGCGGTCAGTTCGCGGATGTCTTTGCATATCTCTTCGCAGTTCCCAGAACGACAAAAAAAGCGGAAGCTTACCCGGGTATTTATAATATCTGCGGCGCGTTTGATCCGATCACCTGTTTTCCTCTGGAAACGTGGGGATTTGAACGTTATGGAACGGATGTCTATACTCCTGCGCAGGAAACAGACAGCAACTATCCTAAACTGACTGCCCTCGCAAGCATGGTCAACACGCAGATCACAGGTGCTTATTTCCGGAATAATCCCCAGGTCAATTACCGGGTTCATCTGATCGTCGAATTCCTGGCAGAACTGTTTCCAACCGCTGAAGATTACACCGATGAACTTCAGGAAAATATCATGAAGATATGGACAGATCCGGAAAACATGGATTTTATCCAGGTCTTTACGCAGGTGATCTCAATGATGGAGGATCTGGACCAGAGGCAAACAGCAGCAAGCAATACCTTTCTGGACTATCTTTCTTTGATGGCCTCGGAACACTTAAGCGGTGAAACCGGAACCAATGAGGTCTACTGGGATCCAAATCTGTCTCTTCAGGTCAACTATATGATCGAGCATGTCCCTTATATTTATCTCGACTGGGTCTTCTCAGAGAACAACAGCGCCGATATTTATGATCTGACGGCGGATACCAGACGGATCGTTCTGACCGGAGATATAGATACCTATATCTACCAAAACGGAAAACTCATGAATGGTATGGCCAGTACCGGAGAGTATGTCGACATAACGATATTAGATGAAGACTGGTGGATGGAAGATACTTTTATGCAGCGGAATGGAAAAGAGACGATCGTTGCGCTTCCAATGGATAAGGAATACACACTGAGAATTGAGACAAAGAAAAGTGGCTATGTGGATTATTTCCAGATCTTAAACCGCGCAGATACTCTGATGCCGGATGACGGTAAACTCGTCCTTACGGTGCTGGATAAAGGAATCTATGAATTAGTACTGGAAAACAACCGAAAGGTTCCGGAAATCAAGGCATTGGACGGATCAATTGACTGGGTAATAGATGTAGACTATACCTATTCTCCTACGATAATGATGGCGACAGAAGCAGGCGGGAAATTTCATCTGACGGTGGAGCTGCTGATCAACATTGTGATGGGATGCCTTATCTTTTCAACACTGCTGGTCTTTGTCAGCATTGTCATCGGAATCATTCATAGGGTCAGAAAAAAGAAACGGACGAGACCGTATTCCAATCTGTGGGTGATCATACCTCACCTCCTCGGTATTGCCTTCACGACAGGGCTTACCGTGTTTTTGACATGGAATTTTCTCCAGATCGGAGCAGTGAAGATGATCAGCTCAACGTTAAATCTTGTGTTTGTCTTTATCCTAGCGCTGCGTGCATTAATAAGATGCTTAAGGGCAAAAGAAGAAAAGGGCTACCAGCCACAGAGCAGGCTTAAGAAGATCCTGGGCAGTGTTTATACAGCGGCACTGCTGGTACTGGCAATTTTGAACTGGACTGTCTTTAAAGGCAATTTCTTTGATACATATTCAAAGTATTCGGCAGAAAAGGCTGCGACCTATATTGCTGCGATTGCCCTGTTATGTTTACTGTCGATCCTGATCTTCCCCTGGAGACAGAGGAAGAAGAATGAGGAGAAGCCATAAATGGAACAAAAACGCAGAAAATATCAGAATATCCTTGGGATCAGCGGACTGGCGACCATTGTTTTTGGAATCTGGAACATCGTTAAGTCCATCCTTCTTACTGCGCTGAATTCGTTTCAGGGCAGTGGCGATACCGTAGAGATCGATAAGAGCGTCCTGCTGCCTTTTTTCGGGATAGTCCTTCTTTATGTCTTGATCGATCTGCTTCTCAGGTTCTATGTCGGTGTATCAGCAAGAAAAGAGAGCAAGGGAAAGAAAAAAAGCATTTTATATCTGATCATTGCGGGAATTCTCGGCATCATTACATTTGCAAATATCATTTATACATTTCTTCAGATCAGTTCTCTCGAAGCTGTTGATATTTTTGTTTCTGTGATCATTGAGATGATCTCTCTGTTCGCTCTCGTTGAGACCATCATTTACGGGATCAGGCTGAAGCTGCTGAAAGGATAAACATGCAGGAAGATTTTCATTATTATGCGACTTTTTGCGCCGCCTATATTGCCGGATACACTCCGGAAGAAAGCGAGAGGATTGCCTTCAGCGCTAATTTTGTTGATCTTTGTTCTAAGACTTATCTGGAAAAAGTGAACGGACCGGTGGCAGCTGCAACCACCCAGCTTTCTATGGAGATGGCCGATATGAGGACGGATATCCCGGGACTTCAGGAAATAACGGGGATCTGGGCGTCATTTCATTTTCTTCCTTATGACCTTTATGCGGACATTAAAAAGGGCTTTCGCAGATATAAGAACAAACGCCGCATGGTCTGCGGGCCAAACGGGGATCTGGTTGTTGATACCGTTCGTCTGGCCAAAGGAAAAAGCCTCGAGCACATCGGTCTTTCCATGCATGTTCTGGCAGATACCTGGGCGCACCGGTATTTTGCAGGCACGCCGTCTCTTGTGATCAACAATACGACGGAGCCGTTTTATGAACTGCTTGAATCCGGAGAAAGAAGACAGATCCGTTTTATTCACAGCCTTGGAAAGGCGGATGATCTGGAGCAGGGTATTTTTGCGCACTCTCCTTATCAGGCGGGCGAGAATTCCATCATGAATCTCGGGCATGGAAGGGCAGGACACCTTCCGGATTACAGTTTTCTCCGTTATGCATATCTTCCGGCGTGGGGCGACTACGAAGAGATCATAAAGGATAATCCTTCCGATTATCTGCACGCCTTCTGCCAGATGATCACGGCTTTGAAGTTTCTTAACGGAGCCTGCCTGGATTTTGAAAAAGAACAGTATGATTTCGAAGCCATCGAGCAGCATAAAGAAGAAATCGAAATGATCTTGAAAAAGCGGCAGCTGATCGCCTGTGATGACTGGAAAGCATTTGGAGAAAAGCTTTCCGGATATACCATCGCTCCGTTTGATATGGAACGTTATTCAGGGAAAGAGGAGCCCTTCCTTTTCCGCTTCTGTACGGCGGCCATGGAGCAAAAGCATATGGTTGCAAAGAAAATCTATGAGTCCGGAAACAGTCTGGCAGGAAAGATCGTTGAAAGATCGAATACCTGATAGGGAATATGAGCACATTACAGAAAGTATTAAATATCATAGCGGCGATCCTAATGATCATATGCAGCGTCCTTCCGATCACCTTATCAGAGAAAGGATTTTATCTTGTTGCCCTGATCCTGTTTGTTTCGCTTCTGGTCTACGGAATTCGAGAACTGATTTTCTATTTCACTATGGCAAGATATATGGTAGGCGGACGGAGGATCCTTTATCTTGGAGTATTGATCATTGATATTGCCTTATTCAGTCTGTCTTTATCCGATGTTTCCCCTGTTTATATCATGATCTATCTGATCGTGATCCATGCGTTCTCCGGTGTGATCAATATCCTGCGTGCGCTTGAGCAGAAAAAGCTGGGTGCCGGCGGCTATAAATGGCAGCTCTTTACCGGCATCGTGAACCTTTTAGTGGCTGTGGCATGCGGGGCTTTTATCCGTTCCATGCTGGTCTGTGTGTATATTTATACAGCCGGTCTTCTGTATTCGGCAATCGTCCGGATCATCAGGGTATTTGCGAAGAATCCTGCCATGTACATCACTCCCTGAGATTGAATTATTCCTTCTGGAGTGTTAATATACATGACTAGGTAAAAAAATAATAAAAAAGGAGTGAAGTATTATGACATTTCCTAATGGTTTTCATGGAATTAAAAAGATTTTTACATCAGAGATCTTGGATCTGATCGCTTCTGTCTGCATGATCGTTTTTGCTGTATTGACTATCGTTTTCCTTGCGTCAGCAGAGGCTGATGCTGCAGGCGGTGCAATTGCCGGCGGTTTAGGTGCGGTGGCATTTCTTCTTGCTGCCCTCGTGCTTTCCATCATTGCTTACATCTTTAAACTGATCGGAATCAAGAGAGCAGGACGTGATGAAGAACGCTTTAATACGGCATTCATCTTTGCTATTTTTGCGCTGATCCTTACGATCGTATCCAGTGTTATTGCGTCCATTACAGGAACAAATTCGATCTGGGATGATCTGATCAAAACCATTGCAACTCTTTTCGAGCTCTTAGTAACGCTTTATATTGTTAACGGTATTCAGGCATTTGGAGAAAGACTCGGTCATGAAGAACTGGTACAAAAAGGACGGACCTACTTCATTATATTCCTGATCCTTTATATCCTTCGTATGATCGCAAGCGTTATTCCGGTCTTCTTTGGAGCAAATGAGACAACAGCTTCAATCTCCGGAACCATGCTGCTGGTCTCAGCGATCCTTTCATTGATCTGTTATATTCTGTACCTGGCCCTGCTTGGAAAAGCAAAGAAGGTTCTGAAAACAAACTAAATCTTAATGAAACGATAAAAGAGGGACGGAAACCGTCCCTCTTTTTTATTGAATAGAATACCGCACTGATGTTGGATTCTGTTGACCGTCCTTTTTATTTTTTGTTTCCTGTCTTTTTATCTTTCTTTAAACACTTTACCAGGATGATGATCACAACCACTGCGACAATTGCAACCAGGAGGATCCAGAGCCAGCTTGCTGCAAGAAAGACGAGAAAGTCCTCCATACCGCCTGTGAAGGCTTTGATTCCTTTGCTGAAAGCACTGGAGATCCGTTCGCCAAAGGTCAGCGGGGCATCGCCGTCTGTGATGCGGTAGACCTCATGCAGATTTAGGGTGACCGTAGAGTATTCTATCTCGGAGTCATAGCGTTTTAAGGAGCCGGAAAGATCGTCGATCTCCCACTGTACATCCGCGATCTCGTTTTCGATCGTGATAATATCGGACATGTTCTCGGCCTTTGAGAGAAGTTCCTGCAGCCTTGCCAGCTTCGTCTTTGCAGTTTCCAGACGGGATTCGATGTCATAATAGTTTTCCGACACATCGGCAGCATTCTGACTGATCGAAGTGACCGTTCCGATCTCCTGGGCTTCTTTCATGAAGGCGTCGAATTCTTCTGCCGGAACGCGGATCAGATAGTAAGCATTCCGGTAGTCGGAGTAGCTGTCCTGGTCAAGGTTTTCAAAATAGCCGTTATGGTTCTTCGTGCTTGCTTCGATCTGCGCCTGAGCATCGTCAAATTCTGTTGTATCCATATCAATGTATGCAGAATAGATGATCTTTGCGTTTTCATCCTGCGGGAGCATTGCTGTGATGCCATCGCTTTTCGTTTCTCCAGCAGTTTCAGCTTCAAAGCTGCCTGCGCCGTTTGCCGAATCAAAGCTGTCGGCACCACTTGCCGCCTCGCTTCCGGCCGGAGCTTCCGGCACAGCAAAGTCTTCTGTATAGGCATCGCTGGCTTCAAATGAATTCGAATATTCTCCGGTGCTGTAGCTGTCCCCGGCATCATAGTATTCGCCTTCATAGGCCGGAGCATTTGCAGCATCAGAGCGGGAGGCTTTGCTTCCGTCTGCAAGGAGACCGATCGCTGTAAAGCCGACTCCGACAGCCAGCAGGGCACATGCCGCAATCGCAACCGCACGCCAGACTTTTATCGCCCGAAATGGTTTCGCATTCTTCTGAGGGGCAGAGCTTTGAAACGCCTGTCCGGTCCCATATTGAGCCGCCTCTTCAATATATTTATCATTGATATGATCTAAACTTTCCCTGAATCGTTCCGCTTTCATACGACGTAATCCCTTTCTTTCAAATATTTCCGCAGCTTTTCACGAATCCTTGTGAGTTTAACGGAAACGTTCTTTTCGCTCAGGCCTGTCTGATTTGCGATATCTGCATAGGAAGCGGAAAAATAGTATCTTTGAAGGAACACCACACGGTCTGTCTGCTTCAGCGACTCTAAGAATTGTTCAATATCTCTCGTCAATTGAGCTGCTTCGATCTCAGACTCCACATCTTTTGTGGAAAGAAGCACGCCCTCCAATTCATCCAGGGCAACTTCATAATTGCTGTTTCGCTTCTGCGCCGTGTTGTAGTGGAACCGTTTGATGGAGATGTTCTTTGCAAGTCTGCAGACATAGGAGATCAAAGACTCCGGCTGATTCGGAGGGATCGAGTTCCAGACCCCTAAATAGGTGTCATTCACGCATTCTTCCGTATCAGAGTCGTTCCGCAGGATATTGCCTGCAAGCTGATGGATCAAACGCCCGTATTTCTTTGCAAGCTCTTCGATCGCATGCTCATCTCTTGCAAAAAATAAACTGATGATCTGTCTATCTTCCATACGCTTTGTGAGTTCCTTTCCGCCTCAATTATATACTACGGATCGGAGGAGCGATACTACAAACAATTTTGAAGTATTTTCTTAATGATCATAGAATAATCTTGAAAAAGCTATGGACACTTCCGAGGGAAAGTCTTAAAATAGATATCGGCTGGTGGGAAGGTTTCCCATCAAATAAGAGAAAAAGAGGTATTTAAAAATGGCTGGTTACAAAATCACAAAAAAAGACGGATACTATACTTACACAGCACCGGGACACAACGAGTGCAAATGCACAAGACTTCATGATCCTCAGGATGTTGATAACGGACAGCTGATCAATGGTCTGACCCATTTCCTTCCTGCAGGCGGCGGCACAGAGTTCGCAGCTAACCCGGCTGAGTCCATCTACTATATCCTTCATGGAACAATGAAATTCAAAGGTGAAGACGGAGTTGAGACGATCCTCGAGGCTGGTGACAGCGTTCATATCGCAGGCGGATCTCCGAAATGCGTAACAAACGTTGGCCCTGACACAGCTCAGATGCTCGTTATTCTTCTTCCGGCTAAATAAGACAAACGAAAGTATTAACTTTAAGAGACCGGCTTAAACAGCCGGTCTCTTTTTTTGTGCGAAGGGAGACCGCGATGAGTCAGCGTTATTACATCTGCGAGCCGGTATGTTCTGAATGAGCGCAACAATTCAACAGAAATCCAATCATTGTTGTTTGAAAATAAACGAAAGAATCGTTATAGTAGAACTAGCATTTTTTATTGTGTCCAAATACATTTAATAGAAGAAAGGGTAAACGAATATGAATCCAATGAATCAAACCACGCTTCATCCGTACTCAAGAAGCGTATCCATCATCGGTGTCGGCTGCACTCCGTTTATGTATACGCTGGACAATCCGGAAACTGCAGGCCTTACAGAGGGTGAACTTTTCGGATATGCTGCTTACAAAGCAATGGAAGATGCAGGAATCGGCCCGAAAGATGTTGATTATTTCTTCCATGGCCAGGCAACTCCGTTTAACGGATCCAACTACATCACACCGAATATGCAGGTATCCGAGTGGTTCGGAATGAGAGGTAAAGGCTCCATCCATCATTCTGAGGCATGCTGCACAGGTTATCTTGCACTTGAGCAGGCAGTCAATGCGGTTGCTTCCGGAAAATACAATGTTGTTCTTTCCGGCTGCGTTGAGTTTGGTGATGCAATCGCAGATCCGGATAAGCCGGCTCATTTCAGAAAGAAATTCGATGACCAGCTCTTCCAGGAATCATTAAAGTGGATCTATGACAGAGCTTATACAAGAGCAATGATGTGCGGTCCGAACCTTCACCAGGATGACGGTGCTGCATGGTATCAGGCAGAATACGGTCTGACAGATGAGGAAATGGACGAGACACTGATCTCTATCGGTCTGAACAGCAGAAAGAGCGCTTCCAAGAACCCGCTCGCTCTTGCTCGCAAGACCTATGAAGAGCTTGCAAAAGAAAACGGCTATGACGATGTCATGGAATACATGAAGTCCTTCTTCAACCCGAAGATGACCGGTTATTTAAGAGCTTCCGGCCTCGAGCTGAAATGCGATGGAGCAGCTGCCCTGATCGTCTGCCCGACAGAGATGGCTTCCCAGTTTACTGACAAGAAACCGATCGAGGTCCTTGGAATCGGTAATGCAACACGTGAAGCAAACCAGCCGCACGTTGAGCTCCTCGGAACCCGTGAAGCAGTTCGTCAGGTTTATGAACTGACAGGCGTAAAACCGGAAGAGATCGATCTTCTTATGGCAAACGACTTCTTTATCACTTCCCAGCTCATTGCAGCAGAGGAGACAGGCTACCTTCCGAGAGGTGAGGGATGGAAATACTTCATCGAAGGAAGAACCTCATATGATGGAGACAAGCCGATCAATACCAACGGCGGAAGATGCTCCTTCGGACATGCACATGCAGCCAGCGGCTTAGCTGATATTTATGAGGCAGTTATGCAGATGCGCGGTGCCTGCGGGGAGAGAAATGTTAAGAAACTTCCGAAGACAAGTATGATCAGAGGTTTCGGCGGTGCGCAGAACCTGGCAGCAATCATCTTACGTACAAAGGAATAAGGAGGTCCGTCATGGGTGTTAAATTAGAGAAAATCGTAAAAACATATTATGATAAACTTGCAGAAGGCAAGATCATGGCGCGTAAGTGCAAAGACTGCGGCGCTGTGGAATGGCCTCCGCTGTTAGGATGCAATACCTGCGGAAGCACAGAAATGGAATGGATCGAGATCAGCGGCAAGGCAACTCTTGTTCAGTTCGTAATGCCGTCTCCGATCACAAGAAAACCGGAAATGGATTTCATCAAACCGTATGCACTCGGTGTTGTTGATCTTCCGGAAGGTCCATCTGTCAATGTCATGGTCCGTGGTATCGACCGTAAAAACAAGGACATCGTCCGCGAGCAGATGCCGGTTGCATGCCATGCAACTATCGTTGAGAAAGAAGATTATCATACAGTTATTTTCGATCTGGACGTTGTTCCGGAAGGAAAGAAGAGGGAAAGAAAGCCGAAGGCTGAATAATCTCGTGCAAAGTCTTTCGTACTTGTATGAGTTTAGCCAGCAGGCTGAAAAGAGAAGGCAAAGCAAAGCATTTGCTGTCTACAAATAAAGGGATTATAATGAACCGGCCGGGAATCTCCCGGCCGGTTTTTCTTGTTCGCTAAAGTTTAAATCGTTATGAAGTTTTCCCTGCATTGGCATCAAAAGACTCAAACTGGTTTCCAGAACTGGATTAAACAGCTTTCTTAAATAGGCTTGAACTAGTTTCCACAACAAGCCATGCGGAACTCGCTTCACCCTTCATGCCCTGCAACCAACAATATTATATGAATCTTATCATCTGTTTGTTTGAGGACACACTAATTTTGATGCTGCTTTTTCTGATTGGATGGAGTGATGCCTATACCCTGAAGATCCCGAATCGTTATGTGGCAGGCCTGATCCTATGGTGGCTCATAAACGAGTTGTTTTTTATGGCAGCAGACCCCCTTATTGTCGGGACCCTGTTCAAAACAGTAGGGATAATGAGAGCTGGGGTTATTCTCAAAGCAGAAGGTGTTTTGGGAGCCGGAGTCATTCATAGGGCAGGGGAGATTCTCAATGCAGTGGGTCTTCTTCGAGCCGGAGGCATTCTCAGAATTCTCGGTGCGGCTGCGATTGCAATGCTCGTCCTTATTGTTGCCGGATTGTTTCGCTTTTTGACAAAACGAAAAGGAATCGGCTCAGGTGACATAAAACTCTTTTTTGCGATCACTTTGTATATTGGCTTTGAGCAGGGCTTGATCCTGATCCTTGTATCCTGCATATTTGCCGTAATCAATCTTCTGTGCCATGCTGTAAAAGGTCATAGTACTATTCTTAACTCAGCCCGTTTTTTTTCGTATTTTCCATTCGGCCCATCCATAGTATGCGCTGCAGTACTGGTAATGATGGAGGCACAACTGGAAAAATCGTGCATCTGAAGTTGCAAATACACGAAAATCACGGTTGTGCCTCTCGCGGCCCTAGATTTATGCACAAAAATGACGGTTGTGCCTCCACATCCATACAAAAAAGGAGGCACAACTGGAAAAATTGTGCATCTGAAGTTGCAAATGCACGAAAATCACGGTTGTGACTCCATGAAAAGAGTCCCAACCGTAAAAACCCTGCATATGACAGAGTAGAATGCAGAGAAATTGCGGTTGGGACTGTTTCGGAGGTGAGATTAGGGCAGTATATAAGGAAAATGGCGGTATTTGCCGGATGAAAAGAGCCCTAACCGTAAAAACCCTGCATTTGACAGAGTGGAATGCAGAGAAATTGCGGTTGGGACTGTTTCGGAGGTGAGATTAGGGCTGTATACAAGGAAAATTGCGGTTGTGTCTGTTTTGAAGTTGATGGAAGGAAAAAAGATATGAAAAAAGAAAGGAATGTGGTATTCTTTCGGTGGCATAAAAAAGAGAAACAGCGGGATGAGTTGGATGACAAAATTAAGATGGCCAAAAAAAATGAAACAGATGAAAAACTGAAGAAGGTTAAGAAAAAGGTCGTCGGAGGGGCAACTGCGGCAGGGCTTGGCGCAAGCGTACTTCTGGGCGGGCTTTTTGAGTCTCCGGAAGAGCTGATGCAAAAGAACAAGGAAGCTCTTCAAAGCCAGCAGCCTTCCCCGATCGTAATGACCGTCAACTTAGATGAAGAAGATACGGACGAGGACAACGACAGTGAAGAAAACAGCGAGGAAGAGAGCATCGGGCTGTTTGCAAAGATCAAGAAGAAGATCCTGGAGCTTCCTGCCGGGATCCGTGCTATCGTCGGAGTTCCGCTCTGGGCGATCGGCTGGGTGATCATCCATGTATTAAGCATCGCCTGGGAAGCAGTTCTTGCTCCGGTCCTGGGATTTCTGCTGAAATGGGTCCTTGCGGGTCTGGCTTTAGTCGGTGTGTTTGCGGCGGCTATGAAATGCGCCTTTCCGCATCTGCCTCTAAAGAAGATCCTAAGGCCGAAAAATATCCTGTTTTTGGTGCTCGGGACCGTAATTCTTGGAGTTTTGGATAAAGTGATTCCTTTATTCTGGGCAGAGTATACGGGCTACCGCTTCTTAGTGATGCTCGGAGGCGGCTTGATCGTTCTTTTAGCGGTCGGGATCCCGTTCATAATCAAGCAGGTCAAAACCCAGAAGGAAGAGGAACGTAAGGCTTTGGAGGCGGAAGAGAAGAAATCCATAGCCGGTCATACCATAGAAAACACCCTTGAACTCGTGAAAAAAGCCGAAAAACTTGTGGGGATCGAGAGCTTTTCAGCGGCGGCAGAGACTCAAAGCAACGGAGGTAAAGAGAAAAAGCCATAGAAGAGAGTTCCTTAGCGGCGGCGAGAACCAAAGAGGACGAAAAGAGAGGGGAGACGTAAACGTCAAAAGAAGAAACCCTAAGCGAAGAAAAACACGCGGACCTCTGAAATAAAAAATGCAGGATAAAAGCAGATACAAAAGCTTCCTGAAACTGTGATATGTACCCAGAATCCTGGACACAATGATGGCCCTTTTAGGTGGAACACATGGATGCTTCCCTGTACTTTACAGGGGGCATCCATTTTGTTTTCGCCTGGATCCGTTCATTGTTGTAATAATCTATATATTCACGGA
>JAFWLM010000008.1 GCA_017511045.1 Lachnospiraceae bacterium
GGGCATCACCCTGTCCTTTGACGAAATCCGCCGGCTGCGTGACATCCTGAACGAGATGGAAGAACTCAGGGATGAGTAAAGCCGAACCGGGACATACATACCGGCATTACAAGGGCAATCTCTACCGGGTATTGATGATCGCCACGCACACCGAGACCATGGAACCGCTGGTCATCTATACCGATGATGAGCATGTCTGGGCCCGGCCGCTGGCGATGTTCGAGGAACAGATCGAACGGGACGGCGTCCTGACTGACCGGTTTGCCCGCCTGGACTAAAAAATGACCGTGAGGTCATTTCAGCCTGTTGACAAAGTATAGAGACAAACAGGAAAAAGGCTGATAAAATGGAAAAGGACAAGAAGAGCACGTAAAATCACTTCTAACGCCAATTGAAGAAACTTGTGCCTCTTGTCCTTTTTTATAATGCAAATATCATGCATGCATGGTATAATAGAAGTGGCGTCGGAGGTGATTTTTATGGTAATGACCAATCGAAACAATTTAAAACACGACCCCTTTATCTTAAGTACTCTGGAGGAAATCGTTCCTCCGGATCATGAAGTCAGGAAACTGGAAGCTGCCATAGACTGGACATTCGTCTATCCCCTGGTAAAGGATCTGTACAGCGGGATGGGAAGACCAAGCATAGATCCCGTTGTTCTGTTCAAGATGATCATCATCAACTATACATTCGGATATAACTCAATGCGGCGAACGTGCAGAGAAATCGAAGTAAATTTCGCCTATCGGTGGTTTCTGGGGATCAGTATGACAGAAGCGGTGCCAAACTATTCGACCTGGGCTCAGAACTACATTCGGAGATATAAGGATTCAGAGGTATTCGACCAGATCTTCAGCACAATACTGAATCAGGCGATTGAGGCTGGATTCGTCAAGCCGGAAACAGTATATGGAGATGCGACTCATGTCAAAGCCAGTGCGAATAAGCGGAAAAGCAGACGGGAAGATGTGGAACTGACAAAGAAGGTATACGAAGACGAACTGCTGAAAGAGATCAATCTTGTGCGGCGTGAACACGGGCAGAAAGAAATTGATCATTTGAGCCGGACAGAACTGGACTTTGATGAAGAGACCGGAGAAATAACAGAACGAGTCAAAAAGAAAGAGATCAAGGTAAGCACTACTGATCCAGAGTCAGGCAATTATCATAAAGAGGATCATGAAGAGCGCTTCGCATACTGCCAAACTGTGTTCTGTGACGGCAATGGTTTCGTATTGAGTCATTACACAGCCCCGGGGAATCTCCACGACAGTATTACCTTCCACGCTGCTTACAAGATACTGAATGAAAGATTCGGTGAACAGATCCGCAATATCAGTCTGGATGCCGGATATAAGGTGCCGGCGGTACTGAAAGAGATACACGATCAGGGACAGACGGCATATATGCCCTACAAAAGACCGATGACCAAGGCCGGCTATTTCCGCCGAGGAGAATATACATACGACAAGCAGACAGACAGTTATCAATGCCCGGCAGGAAAAGACCTGAAGTATGCGACAACTGACCGGCAGGGCTACAAGCAATACAAGAGCGATCCGAAAGAATGTGCAGAATGTCCGTTTCTCGATCAGTGTACCCGCAGCAGAAATCATCAAAAAGTAATTATCCGGCATGTCTGGGCAGAGTACACAGACTGGGCGGAGGAGATCCGCCACACCCCTGCATGGAAAGAAATATATCCCCGGCGGAAAGAGACAATCGAAAGAGTATTCGCAGACGACAAAGAGAATCACTGTCTCAGATTCACACGGCTAAGAGGGCTTCGCAAGAACAGTCACCAGGCGAGTCTTATTTTTGCGTGTCACAATTTACAGAGAATGGCAAAATGGAAATGGGTCAGCTGACCTGTTTCTTTGTTTTTCGGGGTCTTTTGGTCATTTTTAGGCATCCGCATATAAGATCTTATCTGCAAAGCATAGAAAAAGTGGCCTTCCCTTACGGGTAAGACCACTTTGTCAACAAACTGA
>JAFWLM010000091.1 GCA_017511045.1 Lachnospiraceae bacterium
ATGCGGAGGAAGGGACTTGAACCCTCACGGCCTTGCGGCCACTAGATCCTTAGTCTAGCTCGTCTGCCAGTTCCGACACCTCCGCATTTTTCATTTCGTTTTTTCCCGAAACGCAAGTGTTATTATAACATAACTTTTTCTGATTTCAACGATTATTTTACTTTTTTGCCGAATCTACAACTTCAGTATAATTCCAAGTCCTGCAGAGATCAAAATATAGATCAGCGGATGTCCTTTAAAGGTCTTCATTACAAAGAACAGGCACGCAAACATGATCAGCGCCACCCAGTTGATATGCGTTATGATCTGGCCGATATGTCCGAACATATCAAAGGTGATCTTCTCTGCATCGAAGAAAACGACCAGGATCACATTAAGGCCTGCTGCCGCGATCAATGCCGTTGATGCAGGACGAAGCCATTTGAATCCTCCGATAACAAAGCGATTGCTTTGAAATTTATCCAATAATCTGGCAATGATCAGGATAATAATGACCGAAGGCAGGACCAGAGACAATGTAGAAAGGATCGCGCCATACCAGCCTTTTGTCAGATATCCGGCATAAGTCGCCATGTTGACTCCGACCGGCCCCGGCGTTGCCTCTGAAACTGCAATAAAGTTCAGGATATCATGATGGGTAAACCAGCCATATTGATCACTCATCTCATAAAGGAAAGGTATCGTTGCAAGGCCTCCGCCCACTGCAAAGAGTCCGGTCTTAAAAAACTGGAGACACATCAAAAGAAGCTGAGGCATTATTTGGTACCTCCCTTCTTTTCATCGCCTTGCAGAGTGCCACTGCCCTCTCCTTCTGCCGGAGGTTTCCGGCTTACGATCAGCGTCCAGACCACACTGGCCGCGATCACGACCAGAACGATAAAGACCGTTTCGATCCTGGTAAATGCAGCTGTCACAAAGACGCATAGAAAGATGATGAGTGTAAGGACATCCACGACCGTCTTTTTAATAAACCCGATGGTCGCATTTATGATCAGCACGCAGACACAGACACGAATGCCCGCAAACGCATGCTTCACATATTCATTATCGGCAAAGTTCGTAATCAGTGCCGCTATGATCATGATGATAATGATCGAGGGGGTAATGACTCCTAAGGTCGCTACGATGCCCCCAAGAACGCCGCCCCGTTTCCGCCCGACAAAGGTCGAAGTGTTGACAGCGATGACCCCCGGGGTGATCTGGGCAATCGCGATGTAGTTTAACAGTTCTTCCTTCTCGATCCAGTGTTTACGGTCACACAGTTCCCGGTCAATAATAGCGACCATGGCGTAACCTCCGCCAAAGGTCGTAAGACCGATCTTGAACATCGTCCAGTAGATCGTCAGATATTTGATCAGTTTGTCTTTAAAGCTTTCCTGTTTCATAAAATGTCAGTGTTTCAGCCTGTCACCATCATTATCATACATTGCCGGGATAGACAATTTTAAGCCTCTGCTCTGCGATCTCCACCATACGGTATAAGGTTTTCAGCGGAGTCGGCTTCGCATTCCACATTTCTCCCGCAGGGAAAAAGCGTGTCACATGAAGAGGGATCTCCGGGTCGATCCCGGAAAGCGTACGGACCAGTTCTTCCATCTCAACTTCATTATCGTTAAAACCCGGAACGATCAGGGTCGTCACTTCCACATGCGCCGTTTTCTGTGCCGTTTTGATATTCCGGAGCACTGTTTCAAGATCCCCGCCGATCTTCCTGTACTTTTCTGCGTTGATCGTCTTCAGATCAATATTCATCGCATCCAAATACGGAAGGACTTCGCCGAACACTTCTTCTGTTGCCATCCCGTTTGAGACCAGCACGTTTTTAAGGCCTGCCTCTTTTGCCAGCTTCGCTGTATCGCGTACAAACTCATAGCCGATCAACGGCTCGTTATAGGTAAAGGCAATGCCGATGTTATTCTCAATTTCCAGAGCCTTGGAAAGAAGTTCCTCGGCTGTCATATCAATGTGTCTGCATCTGCCTCTTGAGATGCTGTCGTTCTGGCACCAGGGACACTTCATATTACAACCCCACGAGCCAACAGACAAGATAAAACTTCCGGGCATGAAATTCCTAAGTGGCTTTTTTTCGATCGGATCTAGCG
>JAFWLM010000092.1 GCA_017511045.1 Lachnospiraceae bacterium
AATGATCTCAAGATTTCGATATGTTTGGGAAGAGATACTGGAGACACATCTCTTCAGATATTTCTCGGTATTGTAAAATGGTATAATGATACTAATCAGTGGCTGCAATCTAATCTGTCCTTTTCTTTCATGCCTACATATCTTTACTATTTTACTACTATGTCTTTAAAAAGCCAAATGAATTTATAGTATAGATCTGGGAAAAGGGGGGACATTCGGGTAGGAATGTGGTATAATATCATGACTCAAAATGTGTCTTCTTATTTGTGTATCAAAAAACGCAAATGAGAACGAGGTAACTAGACAATCAAAAACATAACAAAAGGCGGAAAATGGCCTGGATAAATACATAACATGTCTGAACAGGGGAACAAAGAAATTACGATCATCATTGCCACGCATAAGTCTTATCAGATGCCGGATGATCCCATGTATCTTCCGCTTCATGTTGGTGCGGAAGGGAAAAAAGATGCCGAAGGAAATGATCTTGACCTGGGATATGTGAAAGACAATACGGGAGAGAACATTTCAATCCTGAATCCGAGTTTTTGCGAGTTGACTGGCCTTTATTGGGCATGGAAAAATCTGGATGCGGATTATATCGGACTGGCTCATTACCGCCGCCATTTTTGCTGTAAGAAGACTAAGGATCTCTTCCAAAGTGTCCTGACCTATGATCAGATCAAGCCGTATCTCGGGAAGATCAAAGTCTTCTCGCCGAATAAGCGAAAGTATTACATTGAGTCTCTCTATGATCATTATAAGCATACACATTATATCGAGCAGCTGGATGAGACCCGTGAAATAATTGCAAAACTATATCCGGACTATATTGGCAGTTTCGATCAGGTCGTTAAACGAACCTATGGATATATGTTCAATATGATGATCATGCAGAAGGATCTGCTGGACGCATACTGCCGGTGGCTTTTCGACATCCTCTTTGAACTGAAAGACCGGATGGAGAGCAACGAAAAGATGCAGGATCTTTCTGTATTCCAGAGTCGGTTCTATGGCAGGATCAGTGAGATCATCTTCAATGTCTGGCTGGAAAGGCAGCTGGAGACCGGGAACCTGAAAAAAGACGAAGTTAAAGAGATTCCGGTGATCCATATGGATAATATTAATTGGTGGAAGAAGGGAACTGCCTTCCTGAAAGCAAAGTTTATTGGGAAAAAATACGAGGGCAGTTTTTAACGATGGAATTACGGCAATTACAATTAGTTGAACTGGATATGTTAAAGCAGTTCGTTGCTTTCTGTGAAAAGAATGGACTGCGGTATTATCTGCTGGAAGGAACACTTTTGGGTGCAGTCCGGCATAAAGGGTTTATCCCATGGGATGACGATATCGATGTCGTTATGCCGCGGAACGATTACAACAAATTGTTGGAACTTGGAAGGAACGCTTTTGAAGAGCCGCTGTCCTTAAATCACTATTCTTTCACGCCGGGCTATTATTATTCCTTCGCGAGACTGGCTAACAACAGTATCCACATTATGAACCACAGCGCCAACATCCCACGGAAAGAAGCGGTCGCGGTAGATATTATCCCACTAGATGGTTTTCCTGATCCGGGAATCAGGCGACTTTTTCATAAACTTCGTATCACATACTGGTGGGACTTGAATAATCTTGCACAGTTTGATGAGTTGGTGGACCAGAAACGGAAAAGAACCAGGCGGGTAAAGTTCTTTCTTGCTATTGCATCGAAGCTCCAATGGCTGTTTAGGAACGTCAATACAAAGAAGTGCCTGGAAAATGTGAACAAAGCACTGGCTGCCTATGATTATGATTCCGATACGAATTATGTTATTAACTATCTCGGCACCTGGGGATTTCACGAGATCATCCCACGCGATTACATGGGAGAAGGGTCCAAAGTGGAATTTGAAGGGGAAGAGTTTATGGCACCGGCGGATACGCACGCGATGCTCACGATGATATACGGGGACTACATGACGATGCCTCCGGAAAACGAACGCAATTGGCATAATGCGGAAATCATAGAGGAATAACAATAAGCATGCAGACAGATGACCTTTTACGAAAAATGCAGCTCGCGGAGCTGAAAATGCTGAAGGAGACGATCAACTTCTTTGAGAAAAATGATCTCTCCTATTTTGCTATCGGCGGAACACTTCTGGGAGCGGTAAGACATAAAGGGTTTATCCCCTGGGACGATGACATCGACCTCGGTCTTCCACGGGAGGATTACGACCGAATGCTGCAGCTGGCGAAAGAAGGGAAATGTCCTCTGAAGCTGACAGGACCATGGGAGAATGATCCTGCGTGTTACTGGTTCCCTGCACGAGTGGAATCGACGGATACGAAGGTCCGCCGCTTTGTTCATGAGCAGGAAGTTGAGCAGTATATCTGGATTGATCTTTTTCCGATTGACGGACTGCCTGCAGGGAAACTGACCCAGAAGTTTTATTGGTGGAAAGTTTCATTTCATCGTCTCCGCTTTAACTTATCCCGCTTGCAGAAATATGAAGCGAGCGAAAGCGCATCAAGGAATGCTTTAAAAAAATTTTTGATATTCTTTATGAATCCCAAAAAGATGGACAGGGAAAAAGAGTTTCGAAAATACGATGCAGTCATGAAGAAATACGGTTTTAAAGGCAGACCGTATTTTCTCAATGCGGAAGGGCGGTGTGCTATGCGGGAGATTGCCCCGCAGGAATGGATAGGGAAGAAGTATACACTTCCGTTCGAGGATATAGAAATCTGCTGTATTGAAAATTACGATAAGTACCTGACCCAAATCTATGGAGACTATATGCAGCCGCCAAAAAACCCGAACGTGTATGAACATAATATAAGAGAGCTGATCATTACGGAGAACGATAATTGCTGACCATAAAAGAACAACAGGAAATCCTTTTAGAAATCATGAAATATTTTCATGATTATTGCGCAGAACATGATCTTCGTTACTGCC
>JAFWLM010000093.1 GCA_017511045.1 Lachnospiraceae bacterium
ATGCTGCTTTTTGCGTCTTCACAGCCCTGGAAGTATGGTGACACGTATCATCATCCATCCGGTGATGACGATGATGACACGGATCCGGGTGATATCCAGCCGGGCGGAATCATGGAGATGGAAGGCGTTGTGATCGACTTCGACAGCAAGTATTACTGCTTCAATCCGGACGGGATCCACGGCAATCCATGTGTCTGCGACGCCAACAACCATATCGCCTGGCCGTATGACCGATGCCTGATTGCCTCGATCACAGGCAGATGGAACAAGATGATCTGCTCAAGTTACGCTGCCGGACGCTTCTGGGATGTGAACAATCACGACGGAAACTTCCCGCTGCCGAACAACTGGAACCAGCTAGTGGCCATCGACCATGTCTCTCCCGGACCGGGAACTTACTCCAGGGATCCGAACAGTCCGATTCCGCAATCGATCGCTTCGATCCGCTTTGGCTCGGTTCGGCACGCTGTTTTCATTGAAGGTGTAGGGGCGGATGGCTCAGTTCTGATCAGCGAATGCAACGCGACGACGGCCAATTCCTATGGCTTCCGGGTCAGAAAGTTCAGCAGTTTCCAGGCGTTTCTGAATTCCTATGGCGCGGTTCTCGAAGGAATGTACGGTCCGTAACTCCATGGATCATGCCATACCGGTTGCCGTGTTCAACCGGTTTCTCCATGATTCATGGAGTTTATCCATACCCTGTTTTCATTCTGGAATTCCTGATTTATGATCGGTGGAACGAAAGAGGACAACAACAATGGATGAACTGCATCTTCTGCTTCAATACTTTTATGCCTATCCTTCAAGGAAATCTTTTGTCAGGGTCTTCGTGCGTTTCATGGATATGAACGAGGATGAGGAGGAGATCCTGGCAGCGCTTGATCCGGATGAGGATCGGATCATTTGCGTAAGCGATGAGAAAGGCAACAAATATTACGCGGCTTATTCGGATCCGGAGATGGTTCCTGAAGGCATCCGGACCGTCCGCATTTCCGTATTTGAACTGAACAAAATGGTCTTTCAGGACGAAGAATGCTTCGGGATCGCGCTCAATCCGGAACAGAAACTGCCGGCGCTGATCCTGAAAAGTCAGATGAACACCTTCTTAACGCTTGCGCAGCTGCGAAGAAAGAGTCTGAACTGAAGCGGTACAAGGCAGCTCTTCTGCTGCCTCATACAGGCGTGAAAAGGGAGATTTTATATATATAGCAGGATAAGGGATTTTGTATTACAAAATCCTCCTGAGCAGAACAGCCCAACGGGCAGTTTGGTGATAACAAAGCGGATAATGACGTATTACACAGGTATTACTGCCGTGATACAGAATGCACTGGTGCTGTGATACGGGCGTATTACATGTTTTTGGGGCAAATTGCCCCGGGAGGAACGGTTTATTTGTGACAAAAGAAGTGATGACATTCCGGGTCTCTGATGAAATACAGAGTAAACTGACCCATCTGATGCAGCTTGATCAGGAAACAGCAGTAAAGCTGAACCGCAAACCGAAAGGGAAATCCGAGATCATAACGGATGCAATCGAAAGCTATTATCTTTCCGTACTTGCGGATAACTGCAATGATCCGTATATGCAGAGACTGGAGATCGTATTTGAAAGAGTCTTCAGGAAGTATATGTCCGGTTTCATCCGGTCACTCAACGCAACGAATATCCTTGCGCGGGAATCCAAGGAATATATGAGGCTTCTGTGCAAGGGGCTGAACATTGACCGGGCAAAGGATGGTGTTGAGCGGCTGCTGTACATGACGCTGCCGTGGGACATCCTGATACCGGAGAAGGTGGCAAGAGAGATGCGGGTGAAGAATCCGGAAGTTGAAGATGAAGAACTGATGTAGCCTTGGGGCAAATTGCCCCGGGGAATAAGATGGCATGGTTGCAGGTGCCGGTCGGAGATGGATGAAACCGTCTGAGACAGGAAGGATGATCTGCAATGATGACCAAAGGGAAGGGAATGTACTTCAGTGATATGAATGTGCATTCCCTTTTATGGTGAGTGAATGACTGAAATAAACAGGCAAATGACATTGTTCGATATCCTGGACGAGATGCCGGTAGTAACCAATAAGCTTGGAAAGAGCGTCGTGAAAGGCGTGGTTGAAGTCGGTAATGTAAATCCGCCAGATGTGCTGATGGAATTAAGCGGTACAGGCACATTGGAACAGTTCACAGTGTCTGCCGCAAAGCTAAAAGGAATAAAGGATGAAGAGCCGTTGTTTCGAATACCTGCCGGCTGGAGATCAAATGTGTATGCTGCTGCAGTACGGAATCGCCTGATTGTTTCTGACCGGCGACCGCGGAATTCAGCAAGCTGCCTGGAACTGCCATCTTCCCAGAAGGATCTGAATACGACATTGATCTATGTGGATCAGAACGGTGTTCCGTGGTCAAACAGGATAACAATGTACTTCAACAAGCCGCTGTATATTTCTTACCAGTCGGCCAGAGATTATACGGATGGCCGATCTGTAGATTTCGAACATCCCGTCATGCTGGAAAAGATGGAGTTCAGCAAATGGAAAGTGTTTGCCAAATACCCGGAGCCGGGTAGTTATATGCTGCTGAACAGTGAACTTGATCTGTGGGATATTCTGGAGAGAACCAATCCATATGGGATGGAAACGGCAAGACAGTATGACTGTACGAATCCGCTTCTGTTCTTTACGTGTCCGCAGCTGGAACAGCTGATCAAAGCAGGATATGACTTCGTAGAGAATGGGATCCGGGGATTCTGGCGGCAGACAAAAGAGATCGATGCATTCAACCGGCTGACGCAGCCGGGGACGAAACTCAAAAACATATTCAAGACTTCCAAGGATGTCTATACTACGCTCCGCGGTGAAACAGACCTCGAGATCTGGGATGTGTATCGGAAGATGGCAAAGACCGGGAAGCTTACGAAGGAAACCATAGAACAGGCATACTGGATGCATTTTGACGCGGATGATCTGAAGACCGTCAATTCCATCCTGAACCGCAGGCACAGCGGTAAGCCGGTATTTACCTGGCATACGCTGATGAACTATCTGCAGCGGCTGGATACCTTCCAGGCAATCAGCGCAAGAGAAGCATTCCCTCTGCTGAACGATTACCTGAGCATGTGCGAGCAGTTGGAGATCCAACCCCGGATCGACTCGGACAGTCTGAAACGGGAGCACGACGTGACAGCCAGGACAATACGGGAAAAGCGTGATGAGATTCTGGAGAAGAAAATGGAGAATGCCTGTGAATATCTTTCGGAGAATGATTATTCGGAAGGTGTTTTCTTTATCCGCGGGATCCGGAATCATTCGGATCTGATCGATGAAGCCAAACAGCAGCGAAACTGTGTAGGCTCTTACGGACAGAGAATCATCAATCATCAGTCCCTGATCTATGTCATGCGTGAGACAGCTCGCCCGAACAGATCTCTGATCACAGTGGAGATCAATCCGGAATGTGACCGGATCCGTCAGAAGTTCCTGGCTTTCAATCAGCCGGTAACGGATAAGAAGCAGAATGAGTTTCTGGAGCGGTGGATGGGACTGGTTCAGGAAAAGAAGAAACAGCATTTCCACAGCATCCAGGAGATGCTTGGGGCAAATTGCCCCAAAGCGGAAGCACAGTCTGCAGATCAGCCGCAGGAAGAAGTGAATCTGATTCTGGGACTTCAGAAGAAAGCAGAAGAACTGGAATATGATTATCTGCTTGACGGCAGTGATTATGAACTGATTGCTGAATGGATGGAAGATTACCGGAAAGACTATCCACAGCTGGATGAGGCGATGAGGCACTGTGTGGAAGACTATGTTGCAGGCAGGAATGCATATGTTATGGGAGGATGAAAATGGCAGAAACAGTAATCGGATATGTGTTTGATAATAAGGGTTATCATACCGGCGGACAGTACTTTGAGGGGACGATGGAGAACATCGCCTCTTTCATTATGATCAACCGACAACATGACACGGTCATAACAGATGGTCTGGACAATATGATCGCAAAATCATTTACCGGAGGATTTCTGGACAGAGTGGACTCGTATATCCGGAAAGATCTGTTAAAAGAACTGGTGCCGATGCAGCTGGGTGAGAAACAGCCGGTGGAAATAGAGTATCTGGATGAAAATGAACTCAGTTATGAAGGGTGGTGCTTATGAACAGCAGCGAGATCAGAAAGAATCTGGACAGGATCCGGCAAAGGGAACAGGAACTGACTGCGGAAATCGACCTAGATAGGCAGGAACTGGATTCTCTGAAGAAACAGCGCCTGATTATGGAGAGAAGCCTGCGCCAGGCGGTAAAGCTGGAAGAGGATTTTGAAAGAAGAATGAGTGCACTGGAAAATGAGCTGAACCGGGCGATCAGCGGAACGGGGGAAAAGGATACCGGCAATGCCGAAGATCATTGATACCGTCCGCTTTTTTGAATGGGGGAAACCTGCGCCAAAGAACTCGCGCTTTAAGGGAACCATGAATGCGAAAATGATCTTCGGTTCAAATGGCTATATGGACTATACCGGAAGAAAGGATGCCGTAGAGGAGAATGTGAGAGATCAGCTGACATTCTTTGATGATGGCTTTCTCGGATATACATCCAGGGAGGAGGCTTCGACTGGCGCAACGGTTTCCTCTCTCGGGGTGCTGACAGCGGAAAAAAGAAAAGAACTCCGCCGGCAGGGGACCGAAGCCTTCAGTAAACCGGGTGATCTGATCTGGGATATGGTGATTTCCCTGGAGTCCTATGATCAGGCGCATAAGAACCTTCTGTACCATGCGGCAGATTATGCGGCGGTGATCGAAAAGATACTGCCGCAGTTCTTTAAGAAGGTCGGGTTTGACCCGAAGAATATGCTTTGGTGGATGGATTATCACAATAACAAACAGCATCCTCATATGCATGTGATCTTCATGGAAAAGGTTCATACAAGAGATCGCGGAGCCTTCACGGAAAAGCAGATGAAGTCCTTGAAACAGATCATCGCCAAGGAAATGACAGTGAGGCAGACGATTCGTGATCTGACAGGGAACGATTATGAAACGCAGTTTAATCTGAAGGATCAGGAAAAAGCGGAAATAATGGAAGTGCTGCATGAAGTGGATATGTCGAAGATCGACAGCATACAGGCCCTTGCCGGAATTCTTCCGAAAATAGGCCGGCTTCAGTACGGGTCATCCGCTATGATTCCGTATCGCGATACGATCGATCGCATAACCGATGATCTGCTTAAGACAGACCGGCTGAGTCCGTTATATGAAGAATACCTGAAAGCTCTGGAACCGTTGGATCAGGCAATGAAAAATGATGCCGGAGACAGCACGATCAAAACCACTGAGCTGAAGAAACTGTACAAGGAAATCGGGAATATTATCCTGCAGGAGATTAAGCAGTTCTCGAATCAGAGACCGTTTAAAGCGACAGTCTCAAAGGAAGAACTGATCAGCTGGATGGGCGATGAAGAAGCAGCGGAGCTGGATGGTCTGACAGACTCACGGGCTGAAGAATACCGGATGACTGTTGAGAGGCATAAGGAACTGCTGAATGGCCGCAGAAGCCCAAATCAGGCTGATCTGAAAGAAATCTATAAGCGGTATGAGGATTTACTGGTCAGCAATGAGAGAGGCCTTATAGCGGGCTCTATCCAGCACAGAATGGCACAGATGGAATTCTATGGAGAAGGTGTTCCCAGGAATCTGAATCTCGCCAAGATGCATTGTATGAAGGCCATGACAGAGGGATCCAATCATTCGTATGGACTGATGGCGAAGATCTGTTTTGCCCGCCAGGAAATCAGTGCCGGCATGAACTCCCTTTATAACGGCTGTCTGCACGATGATGCGGTGTCGCAGTATCTGCTTGCCATAGAAATGCTGAGGGGAAAGAAGATTGATAAGGATCGTGATGCGGGATACCGGTATATGGTTTCCGCAGCAATGAACGGCTTCTCGCCGGCAATAGATTATTTACGTGAGCACCACCCCAGAGGATTTAATGAATCCATGCAGGGAAGGCTGAACAATACTGTTTGGGGTCATTTCCGCAGCCGGTCAGTCGGAAATGAAGTCTCCGGATATCTTCATAATGATGACCGGATTCACCATCTGCAGGATCGGATTGAAACCGAAATTGAAGCATATCTGAACAATCAGAAAACACCGGCAAGAAGAGTGAGGTGACGACTTCATGAAAAAGGTGATTGTATTTGTGCTATTGTCACTGTCTGTGCTTGCAGTGGTGTACTGGCTGGGAATAGAAGTGGCATATTTATACCTGTATCGGACACTGGCAATCAGTTTCGATACAGGTCTTCTTTTTTTTACGGGGAAATGGGATTACTTCCTTCTTCTGAATGGAATTGCCCTGTATTTCATTCTGGATATCTTCTACAACCAGTTCATCCGAAGAAGCAAGAAAGGGAAGAACCGGAAGCGTGGACTGACACGCTATGAGAAGAATAATTACAAACATCTCGCGCATCTGCATGAAG
>JAFWLM010000009.1 GCA_017511045.1 Lachnospiraceae bacterium
ACCTTGTGATTCTGTGCATATAAAAGCCCTGCCTGTCCTGCCGTGAAAGGCGTGTGTACGTGGATCAGATCCGCCTTGATCATGTTCAGCCTTGACTGGCAGTTGGCATCCAGCGCCGGCAGGCCGGCACGGTAACTCTTGAGTTTTGCTAGATTAAATCCGATATAATCGATGATCTCGAACGGAAGATTGCCGCGATATCCGGTATCCGTCTGCGGTGCAACCACATAGACCTCATGCCCTTTTTTTGCCATAGTCAGAGCATATTGATAGACAACGTTTCCAACCCCGTCTGTGACCGGTATAAATGAATCTGTAAATTGAATGATCTTCATGATAATAGATGATTATAACTTGATGTCAATGCCGTTAATCCTGAAACAGATCTGTGCTGAAATAACGCTCACCAGTATCCGGAAGGACCGTTACAATACGTTTGCCTTTGCCCAGCAGTTTTGCCATACGCAGTGCTGCGCAGACATTTGTTCCGCTGGAGATGCCGCAGAGAATTCCTTCTTTGCGCACCAGGTCTCTGGTCGTATTCAATGCCTCCTCATCGGTCACGATTGCGATATCAGAATAGATCTGAAGGTCTAAGATCTCCGGGATCAGCCCGTCTCCGATACCCATCTGGATATGAGAGCCAATAGAGCCTCCGGAAAGAATGGCTGCATGCGCCGGTTCAACTGCCCAGATCAGCATATCCGGATTAGCCTCTTTTAACACTTTTCCGATGCCGGTGATCGTTCCGCCCGTGCCGATGCCCGAACAGAAACCGTCGATCGGACCATCTGCCTGTGCAAGGATCTCCTTTGCTGTGTGCAGAAGATGTGCCTGCACATTCTCCGGGTTTTCAAACTGGTTTGGAACAAAGACACGCGGGTCTTCTTCCTTCATCTGCTGCGCTTTTGCAATGCATTTTTCCATGCATTCACCAATATTGAATTCATCATGGATCAGAATCAGTTCTGCCCCATACTGGCGGATCAAAAGGCGCCGTTCACGGCTGACAGAATCCGGCATGATGATAATGACTTTATATCCTTTCACGGCACCAACCAGTGCCAGTCCAATTCCCTGGTTTCCGCTTGTCGGCTCGACAATGATAGAATCAGGCTTTAAGATGCCAGCCTCTTCTGCTGCAAGGATCATCTGGAGTGCCGTGCGTGTCTTGATCGATCCGCCGACATTCAGGCCTTCATATTTAACAAGAACTTCCGCATCCTTCGGACCCGTCATACGGTTAAGACGGATCAGCGGTGTGTTACCGACTGCTTCTAATACATTGCTGTAGATCATTTCTTTCTGCTCCAAATTTCTTTGTTCCTGCTTATTTTACGCGTGATTCAGGGGAAATGCAATTGCAGTTAAAACCGCCTGTGGCAAATACCACAGGCGGTTTTATGTCATTATCTTACTATTCTAATGATGATTATACATCAGTTTTTCTTTATGTCTTTCTTCTTAAGAAGAAACAGACTTGTTCCTCCGGCAGCCAGTGCTAGTCCCATAATCACCAGTAGGAGCACGATGTTGTTATGATCGCCGGTCTTCGGGGCATCGTACTTATTCGTGAACAAGAACTGTGCCTTATCTGAAGTCGGATCCACTACCAGGTTGCCTTCGCCGTCGTCCGTGACTTTGAATATCAAGGTCTTGCCCGTTACCGCATCCGGATCGTTCGTTACATTCGGTACTGAACCAGACTCGGTTACCTTGTATTCGTAGGTTCCTGCCACGGTGAATGTGAGCACGCCGAACTCGTAGAAGCCTTTCTTTCCTTCAAACTCGTTTTCTGAAACGTTGGCGATTTCCGTCTTCTTCGGCATCGGTGCCGTTACACCTTCCGGTGCTGATACGCACTCGATCCTGAATGTGAAGTCTCCCTTGTTATAGAACTTCTCCGAATCCTTTCCGGTGAAGATCTTCTGTACCGGTGGGTCGACATCGACCGGGGCTGCCTGGTACACGTTCGTAATCACGGCTTCGCCTTCCTCTGTCAGATACTTAACCTCTGCCAGCAGTTCTCCCTTGCCCCCGTCGGTTACGTGAATCTCCACTTCACGCGGATCGGTATCATAGGTCCAGCCGTTCGGAGCCTCGCCAGTCTCTTTAATCGTGTAATTGTAAGTACCGACTTTTGCAAAGGTCAGTTTACTAAAGTTGACAAAGCCTGCTCCGTTCGTCACTTCTTCCACAATCTCTTCTCCCTTAAGGAGCTGGAAGGTGAATTGGGCTTCTTTCGGTGCACTCTGTGACAGGTCTTCCACGACCTTGCGCGCCTGCAGTTCAACTTCTGCATCTTTCGGGTCATAGATGTTCGTGACGGTCAAGGTCGTTTCCTCACCGTAATCCGGTGTTGCTACCAGATGTCCGCCCGCATCCTCAACTATCACCTTGACTGGATAAGCTGTTTCATCATAAATCCAGCCGTTACCGTCTCCTGCAGTCTCTTTTACAGTGTAGTTGTATGTACCGACCTTCTCATATGTAATTGGTGCAAATGATGCCTTGCCTTCTCCCGTTACGGAAGTGGTAACTGGTGTCGGCATTGGTGTATCTATGTCCGCATCATTATCCCCGGCTGTCAGCGTGAATTCAAAGACCGTTTCCGGTGCGCTGCCCGAGGTATCTTCGATCGTCTTGATTACTTCAAGCGTTGCATCCGTTGGTGTTGCTTTGTAAACATTCGTGA
Source organism: Lachnospiraceae bacterium (assembly GCA_017511045.1). Taxonomy (GTDB): domain Bacteria; phylum Bacillota; class Clostridia; order Lachnospirales; family Lachnospiraceae; genus RGIG5612. Next base: position 2,696 of record JAFWLM010000009.1, read on the forward strand.
CTGTCAGCTTTGTCGTCTCTGTCCCGTCAATCATTACCTTTGCTTCAAGTTTAGCGGTTTCAAAGTTGTCTGTGATCGTAATGACGACATTGTGCTCACTGGTATCGAAAGTCCAGCCCTCAGCCGTCTGCGCGACCTCCTTCAGGGTGTAATTGTAGACACCGGCTGTTTCAAAGGTCAGTGTGTCAAAGTCGACCGATCCAGTCAGGTTCTTTGTCGTGACCGTTTTTTCCTGAACCAGTTCTCCTTCTTCGTCACACAGTTCAAAGGTGAAAGCTGCGTCCTTTGCACTGCCGGACTGGTCATCGATCACCTTGGTCAGATTGACAGCAACTTTATACTCCTCTTCTTTGAAGGTATTGATGACCTTGACATTGTTGCCTTCTTCGTCCACCTTGGTGATATCTGTCACCGTCAGATGGCCTTTCTGGTCATCGGTTACCGTTACAATGACTTTGTAAGTGTTCTTGTCATAGGTCCAACCTGCATCGCTTCCTGCCGTTTCGGTAACCTCATAGGTGAACTGTTTCTCCGTGACACGTTTTCCTGTCTCATCTTTCATGTCATCGAAGGTATATTCAATCTCGCTGAAGGATGCCGTTCCAGTTCCTCCGGCCGTCGTGATGCTTGTGGTCAATGCGCCATCGATCTTTGGTCCGGTCATCGTAAAGTTAAAAGTCCGGTCGACAATATTTCCATCTTTGTCTTTTCCTTCAATGTATCCATCAATGTTCTTCAGCACATTGACCTTGGCCTTTACAGGCGCTGCCGTATAGGTATTGATAATTGTTGCATTATTCGTATAGGTGACTTCTGTCGCAAGCGAACCATCTCCATTATCCGTAACTTTAACCGTTGCAGTAATGTCGTCGCTCTTCTTTACGCCTGCAGGGAGCTCAGAGGTCTCGGAGATTGTATATTCATACGTCTTTCCTGCATCCTTCTCCGTGTAAGTGATGTCAGAGAAAGAAACTTCACCGTTCTTGGTGACTGGTACGTCTTCAATCTTTGCACCGCTCTTCTTATCCGTCAACGTGAAGGTGAAGGTCTCCCCCTCTTGCCACTCACGGCCCGTCAGATCTTTATTTACTTTAAGGGTCGCTTTGCCTTCTGAACTGTAAGTATTGATGATTGTTGCATCTTCCGGGGTATACTTCACAGACGTTTCAAGAATTCCGTTTCCTTTGTCTGTGATTGTTACTTCCGCTTTGATGTCAGAACTCTTTTTTACACCTTTCGGAAGCTCCGAAGTCTCGGAAATCGTATATTCATACGTCTTTCCTGCATCTGCCTCCGTGTAAGTGATATCAGAGAATGCAATCTTTCCATCCCGGTTGATGGTCTTGTCTTCGACCTTCCCATCAGGACCAGTCAGCGTGAAGGTAAAGGTCTCTCCTTCTTTCCAGTCACGGCCAGTCAGTTTCTTGGAAGCTTCCAAAGTGGCCTTGCCTTCTGCTTTATATGTATTGATGATCGTTGCATCTTCCGGTAAATAAGTGACTTTTGTCCCCAGTGTGCCGTCCTTGTTGTCCGTAACTTCCACTGTCGCTTTCACGGCTCCCGATCCGGTCCATGCGCCTCCGAAACCATCCTCGCTGATCGTGTAGGTATAGGTCTTGCCTGCGTCTGCCTCCGTGTAGGTGATGTCCCCGAACGTTGCCTTACCGGCCGCTGTCAGTGTTGCCGTCTTGGTCTCCGGCAGTGTTCCGCCGGTTCCGGACAGCGTAAATGTCAGCGTTTTGCCTTCCGGCCATTCTGCTCCCGCAAGGGCTTTCGTCACCTCGAGCGTTGCCTTACCGGTTGCTTTGTAGGTGTTCGTGATCGTTCCGCCATTTTCTACAGATGTTGCGCCTTCCTGCCCATAAGAAGTCGTATATCCAGTAATCGCAGACTCCTGAACAGTATATGTGATCTCAACGTCATCTACAGTTTTCGGAAGACCCATCCACGTAATAATGTATTTATTCGAATCTTCTTCATCAACGGTGACTGTAGGTGTCACGCCAGTGACCTCTGTTCCGTCTGCAAAGAGTTTCAGATACCCTGCAAACTTATCTGCAGCCACGCGCTGACCGAGCTGACCATTGTTATCAACCCATATCTTATCTATGGAAACATCTGTAAAATCATACTTATTTGTTATTTTCGTCGTTGCGGTAAGTGTTTCCGCATTCCACGTAGTATGGATTCCTTCCACGCTTTCCACATACAGACGATCAGCAGCATTCTTCGCGATCGTAATCTTCACTTCTTCTGCCGCGCCGAAGGTGATCAACCTTCCATTCACCATCTTCTGGGTTCCGGCATCATCCTCTGCGATTGTGTAAGTATATGTTCCTGGTTCTGTGAACCGGATCTTGCCAAAAGTATAGGACTTATCTGCGGTTCCGCTTTCACTGGTCAGATAGAATCTCGTTCTTCCATTGATGCCAGGCATCGGATTTCCTTCTCCTGACAGGTTAAAATAGTAGCGTTCCCCGCTCCAGGAATAGCCTTCTAAATGTTTCACTCCATCCAGTTTTACTTCTACAACATTCCCCAGTGTATTTGTAAACTGGTTGTAATAACGTTTATTTGGTTCCGTGATGATTCCTGTAATGGTATTGCCATCCACTTCAAACTCATCAGCCGAGGAAAGGATCTGCGTTACGCTATATCCTTGTTCTGCAAGATTGCTTGGTTTGTCGGATCCCGGTGCATCGTCATTCTTACTTGGATTTGCTTGCCGGTAGTTTGCATACACCTCTGTGATCGTATACCTGGTATCCGTCGGAACGTTCGTGAAACGAAGAACTTCATCTCTCTTTAAGGTCACATCAATGACCAGTTGTTTTCTTCCTTCCCCTGCGCCTTCTGTCGTAAAGCTGTCTTCTAGTTTATCTGTGCCAGGATATCTCACCGTATACCATCTGTACTTTTGCTCGCTGAACCTTGTTTTATCACCTGGCAAAGGATTATCACTTTCTTTATAACCATCGATATAATATAAGGTCCCATCGGGTCTTTCCACCCATTCGTAGGCGGTCATCATAGACAGATCTGCATCTTCCGGAACATTGAGCGTAACACGATAAGTAAATGTTTCGTTAGCCAAATAATCGGTTGTGATGGACGGATCCCCAGAATTGTTATTGATCAGTTTAGTAATATCCAGCTCGGCTTTTCTGTGGTTCGTACCAACGACCGTACTGTTATTCTCCTTTGCGATATAATAGGTTTCTCCATCAATCGTATAGGTCTGAGCGCCTTCAGGAACCGGATTATCATCATCTGCAAGGATCAGATAAATCAGCTCTGCATGATAACCATTCTCTTCATCTGTCAGTACCATCGGCCGTACTGTCTGTGTTGTAAACTCATAGCTGCCGTCAAAAGCATCAACCGGCTTTCCGTCTAAGGTTAAATCAAATTCTTCCAGCTGATACTTATGTCCAGTCTCATAGACTTCTGTTCTCTTACTATCTCCTGTTCCGTCAAAGATCACGATACCAGGTGCGATATTTACAGAGTTGGACCATGCAGGGATCTTTGTTCCGTCTGCTTTCTCCCTTTCTTCTTCAGTGATATCCAGAATCAGAGCATTAGTAGGATCGCTGTTTAAGGATCCGTCTTTCTGGTAATATTTTCCATCAACTAACAAACGGAATTTCAAAGCGTCTGCAGCATGGCTCATGTTCATATCATGATCCCATTCTTTTTTGACCGTCATTTTTTCCGGAACAAGCACCATCGGGTCAACATCGTTGAATTTCAGCGTTTTCGTATCACCCCTAGTAGTAACTCCGTCATTGGTCTTCCTGGCTGCTTTATAGGTTGTCTCTGGTTCTTTATCATTTGTCTTTAAACTGTAATTTCCATCACCCAGATCAACGATCTGTGCTTTCTGTGCAACTGGCAAAGAATCATAGGACACAGTTCCATTCTTAAGATTTGCAAGAATATCATATGCCTCCTGGCTCGGCCAGACTCTGAATGTGACTTTATAAGTACAGCCAGATTCCGGAACAAATTTAGGACCCATATTCCATATCACAGAACCGGAGGCCGTATCGTATGTTGCTTCCTGACAATTTTCTCTTGCCCGATCATCCTCTTCCCATTTGACAAAATCCTCCTCTGCCGGCTGATATGTTTTTAAGAATTCTTTCCGCTGGGCTTTTGTCATGTTCTCCCAGCCGTCCGGGGCTGGTGCCTTCCAGTACTCAAAGTTACCATCAACATCCAGCAAACCGCTCTTCTCAACGGTATTTGCCAAACTGGTAATACCGTCCGTCATCTGAATATCGCCCCATCCAAGAAGTGCAATAATAGAGGCTGCGATATCATCAAATGCTTCTTTCAGTTCTTCTTCATTTTCTGCTGTTTTTGTGCGTTCTTTTCCAATTTCTTCGCTGCCATAGGCTGCACTAGTTAACCCAGTCAGTCTGCTGACACCTGCTGTATTGCCGATGCCGATACAGAAAAGAGTTTTTTTATGATCAACGATGGATTTTGCATCTACAACAGCCGTATTGTAATTTCTTGCATCCGTCTCATCGAGTGCTCCAAAATACTGATTGATGCGATACATATAATAAGAATTTGATGAATGAACATCTACGTTTTTATCACTAACCGTATCCGGATATCCCTCCAACTCCAGTATGTTTCCTCTGGAAGTTCGATAAGATGGATTTCCATCCGTAACGAAAATCACAAACGTTGCCCGCTCTGAATCAATCTCCATATGATTAGCAAGTTCCAAAGCTGCTTCCCAGTTTGTTCCCGTATTAGTAGTAAGTGCGTTGACTTTTGTTTTATACGCATCAACATCATCTGTAAATCCGCACTTCTCAGCTGCATCACTGTTAAACGAAATCAAGGACATACGGATCAATTTATTGCCTGCAGAATCCTTAAATGTCGTATCTTCTCCTATCAACATATCCGCAAGCGCATTGACAGATTTTGCAGCAAGATACAGTCTTGTCTCCTCTTCTTCCTGTTCAGAAGCAGGTGTATCATTGTCATAATACGTCGTTGTGCTGGTTCCCATTTTTCTGCGCATACTGGAAGATGTATCAACAATAACGATAACATCTGCTAATTTTTCCACTTCAAGCGGAGATGTATCTGCTATAATGCTCAGTCCAATCTTATTTGTTCCATCATTATTAGGAAGGGACTCCTTGTGGATCACCGGATCTACCGGATCTTCTGTCGCCGAAGATTCTTTCACCTTTGGAGTGCCGCCCGTTACCGGTTCTGTGGATTTTTCATAAACCACATAAATATCTTGATTTTCTGGCAAATTGTTCCAGGTTATCGAGGAAGACTGCTCTGTTGAAGTCGTGTACTGCCATTTTCCAGCTTTTCTTTGGAGGATTGGCCGGATCTCATCTCCGCTGACAGCATTGAATGTGGTTTTCACATAATCATAGCCGTCAATGTCATAAATCAAATATGCTGGTGACGTTGTTTGATCTTTTGTCCAATCTCTCCCATGAACGATTGCCAGTTCATTTCCACTTTCATCTACATAATGAACCGTTGGAAGAACAACGACATCTTCGGTATAATTCTCTACTTTTGCAAAGTAAAAGCTGGAATAATTATTATTGTCTCTCTCTCTAAAACCATTATTACTTCCGGAATACCGTAAGTAACGTCCATTATTATTCTGACTCTGTTGATTCCTTAACCGACGGTCATTATCATATCTCCAGCGATATCTGGACTCCTCTTTATAGGTCGCCTCATCAATCTCATCGTTTGCTCCGACCATCAGGCCTCCATAGGAACGCAAGTAATAAGTATTTCCGCCTTCTTCAAAAGAAAAGGTATAATATGTCGTACCACCGACATTTACGGAATGAACCGTCCAAACAATGCTGCTTCCAAACTCTTCTGTACCAACCGTGTTTCCAGTAGTTGTCGAGCCGTTAATTGGCACTCCGTAAACAAGATCCGCATCACGTCCTTCTGAATAATGTGATACCGCAAAATAGCCATTATTAGTACTTGCGTAAATCACATATTTCTCTCCATCCTCCAGTGCATCGCGTGCCACAACCGTACCTGTAACAGAAAATCCACTTTGTTCATATTTCAGATCTGTTCCATTTTTTCTTATGGCGGTTGAATCAATTACCTCAACTCCATCATCTGCAAAATGAACGATGTTGACAGAATCCGTCTCTTTAATCTCTGCAACTTCCGGATAGGTAATCGTAACCTGTACCGGAGCCAAAGGTTCTATGACAGCGCCTTCTTTTGTCCGAATCGAAATATCAAAAAAGCGAGCGGTTTCAATGACTTTGCCTTCGCGGAAATTCATTTCCTCCGCAGATTTAGCAAGATATTTGAAGTACTCGTCTGAGCCCTCTGGGATTTCTCTTACTTCCAGTGATGCTCCCTCCGGAATCCCGGCTTCTTTCCCATAGGAAACAGCCACCTGATACCTTTCTGTATCTGCATGCAGACTGTTCAGGCTTTCCTTTGCATTCACTGTGTGAAGTTGTGAAATCGGAAGAAATGCAATTGCTAACAAAACGGCAAGAATTGCCGTTACGGTCGTTTTCTTAATCATGCCCATGTTTTCATCCCCTGCCTTTCCCTGTTTATAGAAGAGAGGGAAAGACGTAACCCTTTTTAGTTTTGATTATTATATGACAATTTATTGTATGATACCAACTGTCTTCCTTTCAATACTTTTTCCCTTTTGTTTTTTTTAAAAACAAATCATTCCATTCTCTCGTCACTTTTTCTTTACAAGCAGCAATCCAAGTGTTAGAATCTGTACCAATTAAACAACGGATTAAAGGATAGAGGCGCAGCTGTCAAAAGTACCCCATGTGGAAAAGCCTGCAAGGTGTTGCACGGGAGAAAGGGGCATCTGCCGAAGGAGAAGGTGTTGCGGCCGGATCCTGGGCAATCGGAGAATATCCGCTTGACTGTCGCATTTGCGGAGAGCTATGGATTAATGAGATAAGAAGGAATTCTTATGTTATGACGGCCGGTGCAGATGCGTACCGGTTTTTTTAACGAAAGGAATGGATCATGAGCGAAAACTTTATCTGCGAAAACATCAATGTCAACGAGGCAGGACATCTGACCTTTGCCGGTCTGGATACTTCCGATCTGGCAGCACAGTTTCAGACCCCGGTCTATTTAATGGACGAAGAGCGAATCCGGCAGAACTGCCGTGCCTATACCAAGGCTTTCAAAGAGCACTTCGGCGGGGATTCCCGTCCGCTCTATGCCAGCAAGGCAAATTCGTTTAAGTATATATATAAGATAATGAAAGAAGAAGGAATGGGGATCGATGTCGTCTCCGGTGGAGAGATCCTCTGTGCCTACAAAGCAGGCTACAATCTGAGCCAGGCATTTTTCCACAGCAATAATAAAACGGATGCGGATATCGCCTTTGCTATGGAGCTGGGGATCGGCCATTTTGTCGTAGACGGTTTTGAAGAACTCTATGCTATAGAAGCAGAAGCCGCCCGCAGAGGCATCGTACA
>JAFWLM010000094.1 GCA_017511045.1 Lachnospiraceae bacterium
ACGTGCTTTTGTGCCAGTGACACCTTTTGTGTGCCATTTCATCGACGCTTGTGACGTTCAGCGGAGACTTATGACGGGTAGGTTTGGAAACCGCGTTCCGGTATGACGAGATACGAATCGGTGTGACTACATATGGTACTAATAGCATATGATATCCCGACAATGAAGTCCATCGGTGCAGATAAGTCTTCACAGGTTGATGAAAAAGACGAAGTCAAAGAAGCAGTCGACAAGGCGAAAGACGCCTTCGAGGACGCTGCAAAAGCAGGTGTCGCTGCAGCCGCTACACTCGGTGCGGAACTGGTCTCTAAGATCGGTGAAAAGCTGGAGCAGCTCGGTGCGATCGATTTCTCCAAAGTGAAGATCGAGCCACTGTTTGAAGAGGACGTGGATTTTGACACCTTCAGCAAATCGGACTTCCGTGCAGTGAAGGTAAAAGAGTGCGTAGCAGTGCCGAAAAGCACGAAATTACTGCAATTTACGCTGGATGACGGCACCGGCACAGACCGTACGATTCTCTCCGGAATCCATGCATTCTATGAACCGGAAGAGCTGGTCGGAAAGACCTGCATTGCCATCACAAACCTTCCCCCTCGTAAGATGATGGGGATCGAGTCCTGCGGCATGCTGCTGAGCGCGATCCACGAGGAAGAGGGAGAAGAAAAACTGAATCTTCTGATGGTCGATCCACACATCCCGGCAGGCGCAAAACTGTACTAAAATGGGCTGGTAGAAAAGGACGAATTATTATTCCATAAGCCAATCCGTAAGCCAATATGAGCGGAAACGAGCCGAGCGGGCAAGCTTGCTTGCACATTCGGCGAGAAGCGTACAGGGAGCGATAGCGACCTAAGCCACGTGTAAGCCAATGGGAAAAAGTCAAGTCTGCAAGTGTTTAAAAACGCACAATTATTTATAAAAGTTTCCAAATAAAGAGCTCATGGCGAAATCCATGAGCTCTTGTTGTTGAAATATTAAATATGGAGATTTAAACGTGTTGACGGGGGTTGGGGGCTATGATACATTTTTAATATACAGTTTGTGTATCTCCCATTTTTTCCCTGCCAGATCTTATGGGGATGGATCTCAAGTATCTTTTGTTCGATGCGGACTTCTGCCATCAGTTCCTGGATCACATCCAGATCAATGATCTTTCTTTCCTGAAGGAGTCTCAGTGAATATTTGCAAGCTTCAGAGCCACCCTGTTGCAGGCTTGCAAATATTCAATAACTCAATGACAGCTATTTCCTAACTCAATCGGCGAAAACAAAACTTAAATACTCGACATGCGCTTTACCAAACAATCTCCCCCAGCATTTCTGTTTAAATTATTCTGTAGCAGATATGACTCGAATATATGTTTAGAAAACAAGCCTCTCCTGTAAAAAGACGGGACAGGCTTGTTTAAAAATTTGTCGCTGTTTAATAACTGCTGGGGATATAATTATCTGTCAATAGATACGACAGGTTTGGATCGTTGTTTTTCTCCTGTTGTTCCAGCATATCTGTAATCTTCAGATAAAAGATGATCTTGTGCAGGTCGTTGCCATCGCCAAGATCCCATCCAGTCATTTCTTCGATTTTATTAATCCGGTAAAAATACGTATTCCGATGGATGTTCAATATTTTAGCTGCTTCGGTCGGATGTTTGATATGCCGAATATAAACGCGCAGTGTATCAATCAAGCATTTCGGCCCGCTTTCATCAAAGAGGCGAAGTTTCGCATATCTTGGGTCCAGCATATTATGCAATTCATCAATATTCAGGCTGGCATAACAGATGCTGTGTTCTGCAGAACAATCCTCATAATAAACCAGATACTCCGGCAGATGCATAAATTCACGGAAGCGAAGGCAGAACATGGTCTGCGTGTAAAACGTCGGAGTGCTGACAGGATCAAAATACTCTCTGCTGATTCCACAGGCGTATTTGTTTTTTTCAAGTTCCCGAACCAGAAAGTCCGAGATTCCATAATCGGATTTTTTTGATTTACTGTTTATTGCAACAATGTTTCCCTGATACAGCGCATAAATCGATGACTGCATAATATTGCAGTATTTCCGCATATTCGCCATGGCTGTCAGAAGAGACTGATCCCGCTGTCCGATGATTACAAGCTGGAGTCCCAGCTCTGGATTGATTTCCAACTCCTTCAGTCGCTGCGCGATCACATAAGGATCAGACTTGTCCGGATTCATCAGGGAATGAAACAGTGAAAGCTCCTGCGCGGAAGAGTTGATCTGGGGGAAAACATCCGCGGAGAAAAAGTGTCCCAGTATTTTTGCGAGGGTGGACAGAAAGACTCCGTCATTTTCATGAAATGTTCTGTTCTTCCCCAAAACCAGAATCCGCCCCAGCTGTTCGCCTTTGTAGCAGATTCCCGTACAAAGGATGCCATGCCTGACGTGAGGATCATCAATCCGGAGCATATCTTCATCATAAAAAAAGATATTCTCCGCATTGCTTTCCGTATCTTCCTTGCCTAATGGAAACAGGTTTTTTACAGAAAACTCCGGATCTGTTCCTACTGTTTTGAACAAAACTGCATGAGAAAAAATGACTAGAGGATTTTCAATCAGACCGAACGCCGTCGCAATGATAGAATCGCTGTCCTGTCCTTCCAGCATCTGCTTCCAAAGTTTCTGACTGCCCTCATACAAATCCTTATATTTCAATGGATTCTTTGCCATTTCAAACGCCCGGTCCTTTCTATATATAAAAATCACCGTCCCAGATATTTGTACTATAGCACAAAAATTTTCTTCTAACAATGTTTTAACGTTTAACAATCGGCTAATTTAAAAGCTTTGCTTTTTTTATATACTTGCGATGAAACAAAACAAAAATACAAAAGGAGGTTTTGCAATGCCATTTAAAGTACAAGCTACACTGGTCCGATTTCTCGGAAACACAGAGAAGTATCCCTGCCATCAGAATTACAAAATCGGTGACACAATCACATTTGACGGAAGAACTTTAGAAGGAAACGTTTGCCCGGAGATCCTCCCTGCACTGGCACAGAAAATTCAGACGATCCATGCTGCAGGCCCGCGATATGTGGATCCGGGCTATTACAACCTGTTCTGGTACGCACCGTGTTCCACGGCTGCTCCGGAAAATAAAAAATTTGACGGAAACGGATTTAAGCCGACCCTGGAATCCATTAACGAGCCCCCGCACACACTTGCTGAACTGGTCGATCCCCATGCATTCCAATGGCCTCCGGTCAACGAGCGGATCTGCCTTACCGACGTAAACGTCATCTGCCCGGATGCCCGCACAAGCGCTGTGTTCAAGGTGGAAGCAGTGGACCTTTGCGAATTCGGAGAAAGCGCTCCGTATTTCCGTCGCTCCATGACGATCATCAACAAGCTCAATAAAAAACCCGGAATGACAGCAGAAGAACTGCACGGCTCCTTTACCGAGAAACAGATCCTCGAGATCTATCCGCCACTGACGCTGCAGATGACAGAATTCCTGCTGGAAGAAATGCTCTGCATCAACTATGCAGATGAAAAAGACGGTAAATATTTCGTCACGGACGCTGCAGTTAACAGATTGAACCAGTTTATTTCAGAAATCACAGAAGAAGAAATTGACGCTCTGGAACTCAGATAATAACAAAGGAGGAAAGAATAATGAGTGTACCTGAAATCAGCACAAAAGAAATGATGGAAAACCTTACAGACGAGCAGAAAGCAATGCTGGCTGCACAGAAAGAACGTTTTATGGCCAAGCACGGAATGACATCGGAAGAATTTGACAAATATGTCAGTTTCCCCTGCAACTTAAAACTGATGCTCGCCGGTGATGTGATGTTCAAATACCGCATTGTTGCAGAAGCGATTGAGAGCAAGTTCTGCGGAGCAGGCATCAAGGTCGGCGACCGCTTTATCTTCCAGGTTGTTCCGAACATGTTTCTGCCGGAAGAGTCAACTGCTCCTTGCTGCATTAAAGCACTTGGTCCCCTTGCAGATCATATGCATGGAATCTGGGAGCGGCTTTTTGAACACCTGGAGCCGAACGATGGCATGACAGTCTGTGTCCCTTGCATGGATAACGGTCTGGATTACGGCGGTCTCGGACATGTGGTTTTCCGTTTGTTCTGTGAGGAAATACCAGAAGATCAGAGAAAAATGCCGGGACAGAAGTAATAGAAAATAATAATTTGCAAATATCAAAATCATTTGATACAGGAGGAATAAACATGAGTTGTGATTATGAAACTTTTTATGAACTTGCTCGAACAAGAAGGAGCTACAGAAAACTGAAATCCGATCCGCTGCCGGAAGGTACAGTCGAAAAAATTATGGAATGCGGCCGCTGGGCAATGAACGGCGGAAACGCACAGCCCTGGGAGTTTATTGTTGTAACAAATCCGGAGACAAAACTGCAGATGGCCAAAGACTGGAACGCTGCTTTCAAAGAATATAAGATCATTGAAGAGTCCCGGGTCCCGGAACTGCGTCACCCTGTATTCTCCCGCCCGGAAGGACTTCCGAACTGGAAAGACTGCCCGGCCATGATCGGCATTATCGGCGACAGAAGAAAAATGCAGACTTCCGTTCTTCATCCGGGTTTCTACGGATCCGAGGGCGGAGACGGTATCGGACCAACGTTCTATAAGGATCTCGGAAACGTGGCACAGATGATGCACCTTGCCGTTGCTTCCATGGGTCTTGGTTCTGAATGGCTCAGCATTGAGCGCCCGCTTCAGCTGAAATGGCAGAGACTTTTAAATATTCCTGACGACCTGGAACTGCAAACATTTGTGTTGATCGGTTATCCTGACATGGATACGCCTCCGGGATTCAGAAGAGAACTGAGCCAGTTTGTTCACTATGAAACTTATAATTATGACCTTTATAATACTACTGAAGACGTCAGAGATATGATCCTTGAGTCAAGGAGTGCTGTTCGAAAAGCAGAAGGCGCTGCTTACAAGATCAAACCGGTCGGCGAATGATGACACGCATATTGATATTACGTTTCATGGGAGGTATGTAAGATGAAACAAGCAAGCGGACGTTGGTACGTCGGAAAACATTTATATATTGTGATTATTGGCTTCCTGCTGTTTTACTGCTACACGCTGGTCAGCTCAGGATCTACAAACGTTGTTATTCCCCTGATCTGCGGGATTCGCGGTTGGAATGAATCTCTGGTTCTGGTCGGAATTACGATCGCCGGATATGTCGGCGCTCTTGCGACTTTGCTTTTCGGCTGGGTCGTGCAGAAAAAAGGGGCAAAATTTGTCTCATCCATCTGTATGATCATCGCCGGTGTACTGCTGGCGCTCTGGGGAGTCGTGCAGTCTATGGCACTGTTTATTGTCGACACAATCGTCCTGACAGCTCTGGCATATGGTTTCCAGACAGCAAGCTGTCCGGTCCTTTTGGGCGGATGGTTCCCAAGAAAGAAGGGTATCGTGCTAGGCTGGGCAACGATGGGTATTGTGGCCGTTGATATTACATGGTCGCAGTTTTTCCCGAATCTTCTGGGATCAATCGGTATTCTGGCAATCTTCTTAGGCATGGGTGCCATTTATATCATCATCGGTATCCTGATTGCCACAACAGTCCATAATTTCCCGGAAGAAGAAGGAAGATTTCCGGATAATATTGCCGAAGATGCGGACAAAGTGCGAGAAGTCGGACGTCAGCTGGCAGAATACAAAACACCGTATTCCTTTAAAAAATGCGCAAAAACGAAACAGGTTTGGCAGATTATCTTTGGCTGGGCAATGCTGATCATGGTTTGTGTCTGCTTTATCAGCCGGCTTGTTCCGAGAGCGATGTCTCTGGGATATGATCTGAGCTTTGCTCTTAAGCTGCTTCTGATTTCCGCAATCTGCGGTCTTTTCGGAAGCTGGTTCTTCGGATTTATCGATCAGAAATTTGGCACGAAAAAGGCTTCCATTATTTACGGCATCTTTACGATCGTCATGCTGATCCTGTGTCTGCTGATGCCTTTCGGCAAAGCAATCGTCTGGATTGCATCGATTGGTATCGTCGGCGGTATGGGCGGCATTTATAACCTGCTGATCTCTATCAACATCCAGATTTTCGGACGCTGGGATTTTGTTGCAACGAACCGGTTTGTAGGATTTATCCAGGCTATCCTGGTATCTTCCTCCTTTGCCATCAATGCAATTTTCATGAATACATCTTTAGGATACACGGGTCTTTATTCCTTCCTGATCATCCTTGCAATTGTAAGCCTTATCATCATCATCAAGACAGATGACACTATGATTGGAAAGAAGGATTGATATGACTAAAAAAGAAAACCTGCTTCATGCATTAACCGGGAAACCGGTGGAATATGTACCAAGCTTCTTTGACTCGGTTACGACCTTTGATCCCGGTCCGGCACAGGAATTCCCGCCGTTTGGTTCTCCGGGAGGTCCGGATGGGTATGGAGTCCTCTGGACCGCAACAGATTCTGCCGCCGGTGCCTTTACTCCCAGTCCGGTGGACGCGCATGTACTAACAGACATTACGAAATGGAAAGAACAGGTCACCTTTCCCCATGCTTCCGAGGAAGCATGGGAGAAAGGGGCAGAGATTGAGCTTGCCATACTGCACCACTCTCCGGACAAACTGCTGAACTGCATGAGTCCAAACGGACTCTTTGAACGGCTTCATATGCTGATGGGATTTGAAGAAGCCCTGGTCGCAATTTATGAAGAACCGGAAGCCGTCTGTGAATTACTGGATGCAATTACAGAATACAAAATTTCCGTTGTGAAGCATGCTGCAAAATACTATCATCCGGATGTTTTTACTTATCTTGATGATTATGCTTTTGAAAACGGCCTGCTGATGAGCCCGGATGTCTTCCGCGAACTTTTTAAGCCACGTATTCAGAAAATCATTGATGCAGTCCATAAAGAAAACATCCTTTTCAAAATGCACTGCTGCGGAAAAATGGAATCTCTGCTGGGTGATTTTCTGGAGATGGGAATTGACAGTCTCGATCCCTGCCAGCCATGTAATGATGTAAAGCAGATGATCGACAAAGCGCATGGAAAGATCGGATTTATGGGGGGATTGGATATAAAGATCATCGATAAACCGGACGCAACAGAAGCGGAAATTCGGGAAGAAACCCGCCGCTGCATCCAGACCTATGGGCCGACCGGTTATATCGTGGGATGTGCATCCCTGTATCAATATGATTTCAGAGAATTCGCCCCCGGAGGCAGGTTTTGGACCATCAATGATGAATGCGCTGCTGCAGGAAGATAACCACTTGTTTTTAAACGAAAGGAATAAATCGATGAGCTATGTTAAAAATGTAAATCCTCTGAAACCATATTCCAGAGGCGTATCGATCATCGGAGTCGGCGCAACGCCTTTTATGCTCACGATGGATAATAAAGAAACACGCGGACTGACCCACGGAGAGCTGTTTGGGTACGCAGCAATCGAAGCGATGAGAGACGCAGGTATCACGGCAAAAGATGTTGATATGTATGTGCACGGAAATGCCGGTCCGGGATGGCAGGAAGATATGGGCACGCCAAACATGCACGTTGCCAACTGGTTCGGAATGAAGGCAAAACCTTCGGTTCATCACTCAGAAGCTTGTGGTACCGGATATGTTGCACTGGAGCAGGCCGTCTCTTATGTTGCTTCCGGTGCTTATGACATTGTTCTGACCGGATGCTGTGATTTTTCTTATTCTATTTATAAGGACAACAAACATCCGTCCTTTATGCGCAAACATTGTACGGATGTTCAGTGGAATGATATCGTGATCAACTCTCAGGCAAAAGATTATACCATGTGGCAGCATTGCGGCGGTTCGCTTGCAACAGAAGCCTGGCTGGACCGGTATGTCGTGGAAAACAAAATTGAAGACAAGATTGAAGACGTTCTGATGACGCTTTCAAAATATTCCCGTGAAAATGCGGCAAGAAACCCCTACAGCGTAAACCATACAACCTACGATGACATGGCAAAAATGTTTAAGATGGAAAGCGCGGAGGAATTTCTGCGGTCAAAATACAATCCAAAGCTGGGACGTTATATGCATGCAAGCCACTTCGAAGTACGTGCAGACGGAGCTGCAGCTGCCATTGTCTGCCCGACGGAAATGGCCTACAAATTCACGGATCGTCCGGTGGAAGTCTTAGGTATCGGACACTCCTGCCTGGAGCAGAATACACCGGCACTGGAGAAATTTGCAACGGAAGCCGCCTATCACAATGTGCGCGAACTGACGGGACTGACCGGAAAAGATATAGATCTGTTCACTACAAACGATTTCTTCCAGCAGTGTCAGTTTCTGGCTCCGGAAGAATGTGAATACATTCCGCGAGGCGAAGGCTGGCAGTATGTTCTGGACGGAAGACTTCAGACAACGGGCGACAGACCGGTCAACACGCATGGCGGCAGATGCTGTTACGGACATGCGCACGGAACCAGCGGTATGCACGATCTCTATGAAACCATCATGCAGATGCGCGGGGAGCGTGGAGAAAATCAGGTACAGCATCCGATCAATTATGCAATGATCCGCGGATTTGGCGGAAGCCAGAACGTGTTATGCACGATCCTGAAAAATAATGCAAAGGAGGGAAAATAAATGCTGAAGTGCGAACGAATTGTAAAAACTTTTTATGATGCGCTGGAGGAAGGCAAGATTCTTGCGCGCAGATGTTCGGAGTGCGGACATATCGAATACCCTCCGTATCTTGCCTGCAACGCTTGCGGCAATCTGGATACCGAATGGGTGGAACTTCCGGAAAAAGTAATGTGCAATCAGGTGCTCCCGGTTTCTGCCATGTTTATGGATCCGGATTTTAAGGCGAATGTCGGCGATTATGCCATCGCAGCTATCCAGCCGGAAAATGCATTTGAAGTCGGCTCTGTCCTTCTTCATGTGTCTCCGGAAGAAGTAGATGAAATCCGGGCAAAGCTGCCGGCGCCGGTAAAACCTGTCATTGTACAGGAAGACGGTTATAAAAATGTACATTGGGAATTAGCATAAAATCAGGAGGAATACAATGGAAGAGATTATCAAAAAAGTTATAGAATGCGCCGCAATGGTATATGAGGTAGACGAAAGCGAAATCACCCCGGAAACCGATATCAGAGAAGATCTCTCCGCGCAGTCCATTAAGGTGATTGCATTTGTCGGCGGTCTGGAAGAGGCGTTCGGTGTGGTCATCGATTTTGCAGAAGCCGGTGAGCTGATCACCATCGCAGACTTTGCAAACAAAGTAAAGGAAATGATGTAATGAATGCAATTGAAAAAATATATGAAAAAGCCCGTGCAGATAAGCAGCGGATCTGCATCCCGGAATGTACAAACGAAATTATGATGCGGGCAGCCTGCAAAGTGTCAAAGGAGCAGATTGCAGATGTGATCTTCATCGGAAAGCCGGACGAAATCCAGGCAGTCGCAGACACACAGGGGCTGAATCTTTCCGGGATCCGGATCGTTGACATTGAAGATGCTGTCTATAAAGAGGATGTTTTAGACCGGTATATTGCAACCGGAAAAGCAATCCTGGGAAGAGGATCCATCGCTGCAAGAATGAAACAGCCGATCTACATGGCGTTGGTGATGGAAGCTGCCGGTGATGCAGATTGTACGATTGCCGGACTGGATGCAACGACTGGAACTGTAATCATGGCTGCTTCTTCCATCATTGGAATGGCCGAGGGAATCGCGACCGCATCTATGTTTTTTGCAGCAGAGTTTAAAAACTTTGATGGTAAAGAAAACTGTTTTATCGCAATGTCAGATGGCGGCGTTAACGTGGAGCCTTCTCCGGAGCAGCTTGCAGGTATCGCCATTGCAACCTGTAACACCTTCCAGGCACTAAAGGGTGATGAAGCAAGGTGTGCAATGCTCTCCTTCTCTACCTTGGGCTCGGGAAAAGGACCAAGTGTCGATAAGGTGGTTCGTGCAAAAGAGATCGCGAACGAATTACGCCCGGATCTTAAGATTGACGGAGAATTTCAGGTGGATGCTGCGCTTCGCGAGCGTGTTGCAAAAAAGAAGGTGCAAAGAGAGTCGGAGGTTGCAGGAAAAGCAAACGTTCTGATTTTTCCGAACATTGAAGCATGCAACATCGGTACCAAGTTTATCCAGATGGTTTCTGACTGCAGAGTTTACGGACCAATCCTACAGGGCTTCCGGCTTCCGGTTTGTGACTGCTCCAGGTCCGACACGGAAGATATCCTGTTTAACAACATTGCAAGTACCTGCGTACTGGCTTCCTATGAAAAACAATAAGCATCAATGTAAACAGGCATTTTCGCCCGTCCTGAAACAGCTTCAGGGCGGGTCTTGTATTTATTAATCTTTACAAACTGTTTTCAAATTGACAATATACTCCTAAGACAAACCGTAAGACAGACTCTACGATAGTTAACATACATTGGCCGAGAGTATTCGACAGTGCGGATATGCGGAAAGCCTTATTTCGATAGTGTTCGAGAGCATTCGTGACCTATAAAATGTAAGTCATCATCTCCCGACAATGAAGTCCATCGGTGCTGATAAGTCTTCACAGGTTGATGAAAAAGATGAAGTAAAGGAAGCAGTTGACAAGGCAAAAGATGCCTTCGAAGACGCTGCAAAAGCAGGTGTCGCTGCAGCCGCTACCCTCGGTG
>JAFWLM010000095.1 GCA_017511045.1 Lachnospiraceae bacterium
CCGAACGGATGGCAGAAGGTATACAAAGTCTTTCGAGCAATTCATATTCCGCTTGGTGCCTTTGTAATGGCGTTCGGTTTATACCATGCGATCTATGCCACGATCCGTCACGGTTATGGAGCATTTGAACTTACCTGGGGAAAAGCCGCATATATTTTCTTTTTCCTGTGCTTTATTGCCTGGCTGCTTCGCAAGCCTCTGAAGAACTATTGGCGGATCCTTCACCGGACGACAGCAACGCTCGCTGTGATCTGCCTGTGTATCCATGCAGTGCCAATGCTGCAATTCAATTTCGGAGTCATCATTCCAATGATGTTGGGATTGAAATAAAAGATAATTGAGGGGTTTATACTTGCCATGAAGGACCGGATTGATGCTCTGACATTTTCCGGTCTTTCTTTTTATAATAATCCAGGAAGGACATAAAACAATGGTAGGATGCACGAAACTATTATGCGGAACAGCGACGGTTTCCGAAGCAATCAAGCTTCACGGAGCGAAAGGAAATATTCCGCATCACATGTTGCAGTTTTCCGCAGTCAATCGCCCGCTTGTCGTCTGGAACACAACAAACCGCTGCAATCTCCGCTGCAGACACTGTTATCTGCAGGCGGAAGATGTTGATTATAAAGATGAACTGACCCACGAAGAAGCATTGGCAATGATCGATGATCTCGCAGAGATGAAAGCCCCGGTGCTTTTGTTCTCCGGTGGTGAACCTATGCTGCGGCCGGATCTGATGGAACTGATCCGTTATGCGGCAGAACGTGGATTAAGACCCGTGCTTTCCACGAACGGAACCTTGATCACGGACGAAAAAGCAATTCAACTGAAAGAATCAGGAATCCAATATGTTGGTGTTTCCATTGATGGCGCGCCGAAAACACATGATTATTTCCGGGCAAAGGAAGGTGCCTTTGCACAGGCAATCAGCGGAATTCACGCAAGCCAGAGAGCCGGCATCAAAACGGGTGTACGCTTTACTTTAAACAGTTTTAATGAGCGAGATCTTCCGGAGATTTTTGATATTCTGGTCAAAGAAAAAATTCCACGTTTCTGTATGTATCATCTGGTCTATGCCGGACGAGCAGAAGACATGGCAGGCCAGGATCTTTCTCCGGAACGGATGCGAGAGGTCATGGCTTATGTGGCAGATAAAACGATTGAGTTGCATGATAAAGGTGTTGAAATTGAAATCTTGACAACAGATAACCACGCGGACGGAATCTGGCTATATAACTATATTAAAGAGACCCAGCCGGAACGTGCAGAAGAAGTGAAACAGCTCTTAGGAATGCATGGCGGCTGCTCTGCAGGAACGAAGTTCGGCAACGTCGATCCACAGGGAAATGTTCATCCATGCCAGTTCTGGCAGGACTATACAGTTGGCAATGTTAAAGATACTCCGTTTTCAAAACTTTGGAACGGAGATGATCCGTTGCTCATTGAGCTGCGCGAAAAAGAAAAACATCTAAAGGGTCAGTGCGGCGAGTGCAGCTACAACAATTTATGTGCCGGCTGCAGGATCCGTGCGAAAGCAATTCACGGAGATCTTTGGGCAGAAGACCCGGCATGCTATCTAACCAGTCAGGAAAGAACGGAGTAAGAACATGAATCTGATTTCATGGAACACAACGAATCTTTGCAATATGAATTGTTCGCATTGCTACCGGAGTGCTGTAAAAACTGCTCCGGATGGCAAGATACTGCTTCCTCCGGAAGAACTGACGACTGCTCAGGCAAAACGAATGATTGAAGAGATTGCCAAGGCGGGATTTCGGATCATGATCTTCAGCGGCGGCGAGCCTTTGATGCGCCCTGATATCTGCGAGCTCGGAGCTTTCACCAAAAGCTGTGGACTGATACCTGTTCTCGGAACAAATGGCACGCTGATCACAGAAGAAATGGCAATGAAGCTAAAAGAAGCCGGCTTCTCTGCTGCCGGCATCAGTCTGGACAGCCTAAGCCCTGAAAAGATGGATGATTTCCGAAAACTTCCAAATAGCTTTGACTTGATTTTAAGAGGAATCGAAAATTGTAAAACGGCTGGGATACGAGTACAGATCCATACTACGATCATGAACTGGAACCTGGACGAGTTGGAAGCTATCACAGATTTTGCTGTGAATGTCGGTGCAGGTGCCCATCATTTCTTTTTCCTTGTGCCGACCGGCAGGGCGGTGGAAATGGATCATGCACAGATCAGCGATATTGACTACGAGCGGGCGATACGAAGGATCATGCAGAAACAAAAAGAGGTCCCTATCGAATTAAAGCCAACCTGCGCTCCGCAATTCCTAAGAGTCGCAGATCAGATGGGAGTGAAGACGCGTTTTTCCAAGGGATGCCTGGCAGGAATCTCCTACTGTATTATCGGGTCAAACGGCGACGTTCGGCCATGTGCTTATTTAAACAACACAATTGGAAATGTAAAAGAAATCGCGTTTGATAAGCTTTGGAAAGAGCACCCCACTCTTCAGCTTTTACGAACAGAGGAAGTTGGCGGGAAATGCGGCTCCTGTACTTACAAAAAAATATGCGGCGGTTGCCGCGCGCGGGCATTTTATGAAACCGGCAACTTCATGGCGGAAGACCCGAACTGCCTGTATCAGGCACACTAACTGTGCTGAAACTATACAAAACAAAAACCTTGCCCAGCTTATCGGAGGTATGAAATGGAATTAACGATGGAATTAAATAATGCCCCTGCCGTAGCGGTGGCGGAAACAACGGCAATCGACGCATTAGATAAAACATTGCTGAATATGATGCAGAAGAATTTCCCTCTGACAAAAACCCCATTCAAGGATATTGCAGAAGATCTGGGGTTCACGGAAGAGGAAGTTCTCGGAAGAGTTCAGAAATTAAAAGATGCCGGCTATATCCGCCGGATCGGTGCCGTGTTAGATACCAAAACGTTATCTTATATTTCCTGTCTTTGCGCAGTCAGCGTTCCCGGAGAATTCATTCAGACCGTTGCCGAAGAGATCAACCGCTGTGAGAATGTGACGCATAATTACCAGCGGAATAACGAGCTGAACCTTTGGTTTACGATCACGACAAAGACACAGAAAGAAATGGACAAAATCCTGAAACGCTGGGAAAAGAAAATGGGAATCACAATCTACAGATTCCCCGGATTAAAGACCTATAAACGAAAGGTCCGCTTCCTGATGAAAGAACAGGAGGGCCAGTCATGAGTAATAAATTAAGCCTCGATGGACTCGATAAAGCAATTTTAGAGATGATGCAGGGAGACATTCCGCTGACTTCCAGACCTTACAGAGATCTTGCAGATCTTTACGCAGTCAGCGAGGACGAGATCCTTGAACGGATCGAAGTCTTAAAAGAAAAGCATGTCATCCGAAATATCAATGCTCTGCTCTGTCACACAAAAGCAGGTTACACGACCAATATTCTGACTGCCTGGACCGCGAATCCGCAGGAGGGCGAAACAGAAGAAGATGCCTTTGACCGGGTCGGTGAAATCCTTTCGGAATCGCCGAACGTCAGTCACTGCTACGTCCGGGAACTGCCAGAGTGCTGGGATCATCCGGTATTTGCCATGATGCATGCCTGCTCCGAGGAAGAGATGCAGGAAGCCGTCTCTGAGCTTCAGAAGGCTCTTCCGACAGAGACTGTCCGTCTGCTCAGAACCGTTAAAGGATGGAAAAAAACCAGCGTCAAATATTTCTGATGCGGGATTAAAAAGAAGGGAGGGGCGATATGGTTTCCAATCGCACTTTATTGGGAATCGCCGGTTTTGTATGGATGGCTGCCGGTGTCAATATTCTTCGGATCGGTATCAGCGCTGCTATAAGGGTCTTTGCAACAGCAGGCTTTTGGCGCATCGTTCTGGTGATCGTCTTCGCCGCTGCAATCTTTACCGGCTTTCATTTTATGTTTTCACGGATCGTAGCAAAGCACACGATCCGAATTCTCAGCTACGAGACAAAACAGCCCTTCTGGAAGTTCTTTGACCTGAAGAGCTATCTTCTCATGATTTTTATGATGGGGCTGGGTATCTTCTTAAGGCGGAGCGGATGGCTTCCGGATTTTTTCTTTGCGTTCTTCTATACCGGACTGGGGACGGCCCTCAGCATAGCAGGCATCCGTTTCCTGATCCGTTGTATACGTTTTGTACAGTTAAGAGATCTTTCATAACGAAAACCTCTTTTTTGAAAATCTTCTCTCTAACGAAAAGAGCACATCATCTACGGATGATGTGCTCTGCTTTTCATAATTGGTTTGCTGTTTCGCAATTACTGAATTGCGTTAACAGCTTTGGCCATTCTGGAGACCTTGCGGCTTGTCATGTTTTTATGATATACGCCTTTGGTCTGTGCCTTGTCTAATTCAACTGTAGCAAGTCTTAATGCTTCCTGAGCTGCTGCCTTATCGCCAGCCTCAATTGCTGCATAGACTTTCTTGATAGAAGTCTTTACCTTAGATCTGATAGATTTATTTCTGTCAGCTCTCTTCTGGTTTACTAAGATTCTTTTCTTTGCTGATTTGATATTAGCCAATTTCGTGTCCTCCATTTCACTGTGCGCGTTTTTTCGCGCGATGCATTCGCTTCTTTTCTCCGAGAGAGAGTGATGGAGAAATCAAAGCTCGCCGCTCGCAAGGCATGCGGACTTTAGCCCACACGAGCAAAAGTTATTCTATGTCAAGTCACTGCTCTGTGTCAATAGTTTTTTCAGCGAAGAACATGACTGTTTGTAAATGCTGTTTTGTCTGCAGCATCTTATACAATACCGAATTTATATTCAATAAAATGATGGTACTCTTCCCCTGCTTTGAGGATCGGCTGTGGAAACTCCGGATGATGGATCGCGTCCGGATAGAACTGCGGCTCTAAAGCCAGCCCGCTCATCTGTCCATACACTACTCTGCCTTTGCCTGTCTGACGTGAGATCCCGCATCCATTATACAGCTGAAGACCCGGAAGACTGGTTCGGACAGAAAGAAATCTTCCCGTAGATGGTTCAAAAACACGGACATCCCATTTCCGGAAAGCCTTTGAAAGTACAAGGTTTCCATCAAGGGGTTCGGTCCCTACTGGTCTGGCAGATAGAAAATCATAAACCGACCCTTCTACCGGAAGGATTTCTCCCGTAGGGATCAGGTCTTCTCCGACTGGAGTGTATTCATTTGCGGCAATCTGAAGCTGATGTCCTGTGACTGCAAAGAGTCTGCTGCCCGCTTCCGTTTGTCTGGTCGGTTCTCCCTCCTCTTTTTCAGTGAGTTCGTTTCCTCCCAGATTAAAATAGCTGTGATTCGTCAGACTGCAGAGCGTTGTCCTATCACTGTTCGCAAAGTAATCTATCCTCAGGACATTTTCTTCGGAGAGTGTTATCTTCTGTTCCACCTTCAGTGTGCCTGGGAAGCCGTCTTCTCCATCAGGGCTTTTGTATTTCAGAACGAGCGCATCCTCCAGGATCTCATAGTCCCAAATCTTTTTATGGTAACCTCCGCCTCCATGCAGGGTATTAGCGCCTTCATTTGCTGTAAGCTGATAATGCTTCCCATCCAGTTCAAAGGAAGCGCCTGCGATCCGATTTGCAACGCGGCCAATCGTGGCTCCGAAATAGCAGTCATTTGCTTCATATTCAGAAAGAATATCATAGCCCAGAACCATGTCAGCAAGATTTCCCCGCCGGTCCGGAGTTACGATGGATTGAATGATACCGCCGTAATTAAGAACACAGACGCTCATCCCATTTCCATTATCCATCTGTATGCAGGAGACTGCCTTGCCATCCTTTGTCATTCCAAAACTGCTTGTTTTTGTTCTCAAAATGTATACTCTTCTCTCTTTTCTAACTGTATACCAGTAATAATCATGTATACGCTTGACATATAATGTTTTCTTCGATATATTCACATCCTCACAGGGGCAGTGGTGGCTGTTTCGCGCTCCCGAAAGGGGTGATTATATGGATGATGTGTTGATAATATTAGCTTTAATACTAGTATTGGAAATCGTTAGAAATATAAAGAAATAACCACCCTGTTTGCGCCAGAGTGGTTATTAGTTAAATAATTTCCATACTGTGCGGAACAGCAGGCTGTCCCTGTGTCAATAATATAGCATATATGCTTTCTATACACAAGATGACTTTACAGATTTTACTTGAAATATCAATTGGTTTCGTTTATTATAGATAAGCACTGCGAAAGCAGTTGTCATGCGGATATGGCGGAATAGGCAGACGCGCATGGTTCAGGTCCATGTGAGGTAACACTCATGCAGGTTCAACTCCTGTTATCCGCAGTAAAAGGAATCTTCTTCGGAAGGTTCCTTTTTTCTTACTTTAGAATTGTCAAATGCATGGCTCTTACTATTCCACGCCTTTATAGTGATGTCCGCGGGTCAGGCGTTTTACGGGACTGTCAGGATCCGAAAGGATCTGCCTCATTTCGTCTTCTGTTTCGATCGTAAAATCCAGAAGGATATGATTAAACGAAGTGTCATCAACGCAGAATGTATCACCCTCAACCGTCATTTTATCCAGCATCACGGTCGGCTGTCCGTTATAGACGATATCGTAACATTGGCCGCACTCACTGGTGATATAGAACTGGTTTTTCTTTTCATCCGCAAACTGCATCAGCGGTTTCTCACAGCCGGCATAATTCCGGTTCAGACATTGGTTCGTGATCATCAGCGGCTGATAGCCATATGCCTTGTAGATGAAATCACTTTCTTCTGCAACGCCCTTCTCTTCTGCCTGAACGATTAGCTGTCTGATCTCCCGATCCGTCAGTTCATCCGGAAGAATAAATTTCATGTCCGGGAAAAAATTCTTATAAAAGGCAAGCGCTTCCGTATTATAGGCATACAGGAACGAATCCCCGATGATCTGCTTTCCGGCTCCGTTAAACACTTCCTTTACCAGGGCAATTTCATCAAACGTCTTGATCACGACCCCGTCAAAAAGAAGCGCCCGCTCGGCGATCTTCTTTACAGATTCTGCCTTCTTTTCCCGCAGGATGTCCGGAAGCTGCAGGCAAAACTGCATGCCGGGATATTCGCTCTTCAGCGCTTCAATATCAACAGACGCGCAGCCAAAATCAAGCAGCAACGCATCTGCCTTTCCATATGCGAGTGCAGCCTGAAGCTGTATTTTATTTTTAACGCGAATATAAAGTTTTTTCATTTTTATCTATGATACGCATTCACTATCGTTTCTTTCAGTTTGTCTGCTGCGTCACGCCGCAATTGATTAAAGGCACTCATACGAACAAACGCATCTGCGTCGATCTTACAATCCACGTCCGTGATCCGTATTCCGCTGCCTCCACTCTTTTTCATTTTTTCCATCAGGTCTTCGGAGGAGGTCGGAGCTTTGGATGCGGCCTCGACTACTTCTCCTTCCACAGTCACAGCTGCGTCGACTCCGTCTTTTCCACGGCTTTCAGCCAGGAGCGTAATACTCAGCGGTTCTCCAATCTGTGCCTTGATCTCAGCAGAGACCGGGAGCATCTTTTCCTGAAGCAGGATCTGTTTATCGATCCTCTCAAGCAGTTCCTCATTTCGCGTTCTCCAGACTTCCATGCCGGGCTTGATCTTTTTCAGATCTTTTCCATTCAGCCGGATCGTCTGCCCTGAAGGACCCTCTGCCCCGCTCGTCAGTTCTACAACTGCCATATAGGCCTCTGTATCGTTTTCTGAAACCTTTTTCCTGATTTCCACAACATCTCCGCGGTGAAGATTTCTGTCCAGTTTAATGGCGATTTTCGGCGCATTGACAGAGTCAACGGTTCCGACTTTAAGTCCCATGTGGTTCGGCCGTTTCAATGC
>JAFWLM010000096.1 GCA_017511045.1 Lachnospiraceae bacterium
GGACAGAAAAAGATCGTTGGGTATTTTCCCTGCACAGGAATGCATGGCGGAAAGATCTTTTTAAGGTCTGATTGTAAGGACGTGATCTTCCCGGATCAGGTGGAGGCCAGACGGGCAACGCCGGAAGACCTGACGGAGATCAGGGAATATGTCGAGAAATACTGCAGATTGTTCGGCGTGGAAAAAGAAGAAATACTGAATGCCCCATTCACTGTCGTAACGCCTGACACGAATAACCCTTACCATCAGATGTATGTGGCGAACTGAGCCCAGCAGCCATCGTGCTTGCACGAATGGCTATTGGGCGAAAACGAACAACGAGCGCAGCGAGATGGCGAACTGAGCCCAGCAGCTATCGTGCTTGCACGAATGGCTATTGGGCGAAAACGAACAACGAGCGCAGCGAGATGGCGAACTGAGCGAGATGGCAAAGTAATTTGATTTTAGAAAGGAGGAGACATGGCTGCTTTTGAAAGAGTGGAGTCCGGATTTCCGGAAGTGGATAAAATGCTGGATAACATCAGAATGGGAGATAATGTGGTTTGGAGAGTCTCCTCTCTGGATCAGTTCCGGACCTTTGCAGTGGCGTTTGCGAAGCAAGCGGTAAAGGACGGCCGGAACATCATTTATATCCGTTTCGCTGAGCACGAGCCGATCCTTCCTGAGATAGAAGGCGTGCGAGTGGTGCAGATGAAACTGTCCCATCTTTTTGAGACCTTTACGATCGATATTCATAACCTGATCGCTGAGGAAGGGAAAGATGCGTTTTATGTATTTGACTGTCTTTCGGAACTGGAGGAAGCCTGGGCGACAGACCTTCTGATGGGCGACTTTTTCCATCTTACCTGTCCGTTCCTTTTCCAGTTGGATACCGTTGCCTTTTTCCCGGTGCTCAGGGGAAGGCATTCTTTTGATGCAATCAAAAAGATTCGCGATACAACACAGCTGTTCTTAGATGTTTTTCCCGGAAACAATATCGTTGATACAGACGAGTATTTTGTCAGACCGGTGAAAGTCTGGAGAAGGAATTCCCAGACCATGTTTGATCCGCACCGCTTTGTAAAGAGCACCGGAGCGTGCACCGCTGCATCGGAAGGTGTGGAGATCAGCCATTTCTATCAGCAGATGAACCGCTCGGAAACGGATAAGGAGAATCAGAACATTGACAGCTGGGAACGCTTCTTCCAGCTGACAAGGCTGAAATATGATAACGGTATGGATGTTACGGAAGAGTGCAGCAGGATCTGTGATATCATGCTGACCCGTGATGAACGCATGCGTGAATTGATCAAACAGAATTTTTCACCGGAAGATTATTTTGAAGTGCATTCACGCATGGTCGGGACCGGAATGATCGGAGGCAAGGCCTGCGGTATGCTGCTTGCCCGGAAGATCGTGGAGAACCACAGACCGGATATCTTCCGCAGGATCGAGCCGCACGATTCCTTTTATGTAGGTTCAGACGTTTTTTATACATATATCGTAGATAACGGATTCTGGGATCTGAAGATCCAGGCAAAGACTGACGAAGGATACTTTTCTTTGGCAGACAGGATTGCTGAAGAGATACGGAAAGGAGAGTTTTCACCGAATATTGAGGATGAATTCCGGAGAATGCTGGATTATTACGGAAACGATCCGATCATCGTCCGTTCCAGTTCGATCTTGGAGGATGGCTTTGGAAATGCGTTTGCAGGAAAATACGAATCTGTTTTCTGCGGATGTCAGGGCGATCTCGAAGAGAGACTTCTGGAATTTGAAAATGCAGTCCGTACCGTTTATGCCAGCACCGCCGGCATTTCCGCATTGGACTACCGGAAGAGAAGAGGGCTGGAGAAACTGGATGAGCAGATGGCCCTTCTTGTGCAAAGAGTTTCCGGCTCCCGTTATGAAGAGCTCTTTATGCCGTGTGCCGCAGGCGTTGGATATTCGATCAGTCCGTACCGTCTCGGAACGGAGCATCCGGAGGATGGAATGCTTCGCCTGGTTGCCGGAATGGGAACCGCTGCGGTCGACCGCAGAACCGGTTCTTACCCGAGGATCGTATCGCTTGATGATCCGATGAAGGTTATGATCACTTCGATCGCGGAGCGGCATCAGTTTTCCCAAAGACTTGTGGACGTGATCAGTGAAGAGACTGGAAAACTTGAAAACTGGCAGTCGGATAAGGTGATCAGCTCTCTCCCGCAGTATCAGACAGATCTGTTGTTCTCACACGATTATGAGGCAGAACGCTCATTAAGAGACCGGGGGATCCGCAGACAGGTCTACTTTGTCACCTGCGAAGGGCTTGTGAAAAATGATGGATTGATGGATGACATGAGAGGGATCCTGAACCTTCTGCATACGCATTATCAGCATGCGGTGGATGTGGAATATACAATCAATATCGGTCACGACGGCGATTATGTGGTCGATCTCCTTCAGTGCCGTCCGCTCCAGCAAACGAGAGACGGGGAAGCTGTAACTTTCCCGGAACCTTCAGAATATAAGCGGGTGCTGGTCGAGACAAAAGGTGTCTCGATGGGCTTTTCACGCCGATTCAGTGCGGATGTCATCGTTTATATCGATGCGATTGCGTATTATGAAATGCCTTACGCAAATAAGTTTAAAGTGAAATCCGCCCTGTCAGCGATCAACTGGAAGCTGCGGGAACAAAATAAACAGATGATTCTGATTACCCCAGGGAGAATCTGCACCTCCTCCCCGGAGCTTGGGGTCCCCTCCTCCTTTGCCGAGATCAGCGAATTCGATACGATCATAGAAGTGTCGGAAAGCAGGGCGGGTTATATTCCGGAACTCAGCTATGGAAGCCACATTTTCCAGGATCTGGTAGAGAGTGAGATCTTATATTCTGCAATATTTGAATCTGAGAGTACGCTGCATTTTGATCCTGAATGGCTGATGCAGGGTGAAAATGCTCTCAGCAGCTACTCTGACCAGGGAGAGGAACTGAAACAGATCGTATATGTGAAAGAAGTTCCTCCTGGTTTAGTCAATCTTTATTATGATGTGGCGGAAGAACGCTTG
This sequence comes from Lachnospiraceae bacterium, assembly GCA_017511045.1. Lineage (GTDB taxonomy): Bacteria > Bacillota > Clostridia > Lachnospirales > Lachnospiraceae > RGIG5612. The sequence goes on from JAFWLM010000096.1 coordinate 3,031, forward strand.
ATGATAACAGCCGGCGAATAAGCAGGGCGGAAGCGGTTGATGCAGGCAGCCGGCTTTTAACAGAAATACAAACAGGAAACGGAAGTACAGCTTATGGGAATTCACGAAGAGTGCGGAGTTTTTGGCATTTATTCACCGAATAAAAGGAAACTGTCACAAGAGGTCTATGCAGGCCTCTTTTCCTTGCAGCATCGGGGACAGGAGGCAGCAGGAATCGCAGTAAATGAGGACCGGAATATCCGCTGTCTGAAGGGGCTGGGACTGGTTCATGAAGTCTTCGGAACGCAGGAAATGGAAGAACTTGGAAACGGGCAGATCGCGGTCGGGCATGTTCGGTACTCGACCAGCGGAAGCAATGCGCCGCTCAATGCGCAGCCGATGCTTGTGAAGCATATCAAAGGCCAGCTGGCTTTGTGTCATAATGGAAATCTGGTGAATTCCTATGAACTCAGAAAGCGCCTGGAATTGTCCGGCTGCATTTTTCAGACCACAAGCGATACGGAAGTGATTTCATACATTATCACGCAGAAACGGCTGAAAGCGCCATCGATCGAAGACGCTGTCTGTGAGGCAATGAAAGAACTGGAGGGTGCTTATGCGCTTGTCCTTATGAGTCCGGCAAAACTGATCGCGGTCCGGGACCCTCATGGATTCAGACCGTTGGTCATCGGAAGGAATGAGGACGGCAGTTATGTCTTCGCATCAGAGACCTGTGCCCTGGATGCAGTAAAGGCGAGTTATGTAAGAGATGTGGAAGCGGGGGAGATCGTAATTGTTGATTGGGAAGGGCTCAGGTCGATCCGCTCCCACTGCGGCCAAAGAAAATCACTTTGCGTTTTTGAGTATATTTATTTTGCTAGACCGGATTCTTTTATTGAAGGAGAGTCTGTACATAAGGCCAGGAAAAGAGCCGGCAGTTTTCTGGCAGAAGCGCATCCGGTGAAGGCAGATGTTGTGATCGGCGTTCCGGATTCCGGACTGGATGCTGCTCTTGGTTATGCGGAAGAATCCGGCATCCCTTATGAGATGGGACTTGTCCGGAATAAATATATCGGAAGGACTTTTATCGCGCCGGAGGAAGCAGGAAGAGGCGGACAGGTCATGCTGAAACTGAATCCGGTCGCCTCTGTCGTATCCGGAAAGCGCGTTATTCTGATTGATGATTCTATCGTAAGAGGAACGACCTCTCAGCGAATTGTGCAGATGTTAAGAGAAGCAGGGGCAAAAGAGATCCATATGCGGATCTCCTCGCCTCCGTTTCTGTACCCCTGCTATTACGGAACAGACGTGGATTCGGATGCCGGCCTGATCGCAAGGTCGCATTCGGTTCCGGAGATCTGTTCTTTGATCGGTGCCGATTCGCTGGGCTTCCTTTCTGTGGAAGATGCTTTGAAACTTGCGCCTTCGATTCCGCCGGATCATTTCTGCGCTGCCTGCTTTGATGGCAGTTATCCGACCCGTCGTCCCGAACAATCCGAAAAGAACCGTTTTGAATAATCTTCTGGAAATATTCGCCGCATGTGTGTAGAAACGAAATGCATTGAAGCAACTGAATCGCGGCTCTTGAGACAGAAAAAAACACTAAATTCATCGAATTACGTCTCCCGAGACAGAAAAAAGCACAAAATCCTTTAGCATGCGTCGATTTTTTGTGCTACGTGGTTTTTGAGCCGAAAAAGGCCTTCAAAAACAGTCACAAACGCTATTTCTTTAGCAAAAACCCTCTTATCTTATGACGAAAAAAGTAAAAGCATAAAATCTCTTTGCATGCTAAAGGATTTTGTGTTTTTTTACTTGACAAATAATACTATGCGACATATAGTATTGTGCGTAGGGAGGTAATGTTGAATCCCGGTGTTATGCAACAGGAAGTAATTTCGAATCCTGAGATTATGCAACAGGAGTCAATAAGCACCTGCCTGACAATTTAGAAGAGCAGTATTTGCTGAAGAGGAAAAAGCATGGACGCACAAATTAAACGAGGACTGTTAGACATCTGTGTACTGGCAGCAATTAAATATAGAGACTCTTACGGTTATCAGATCATCAAGGACATGAAACCATATATGCAGATCTCCGAGTCGACGCTGTACCCGATCCTGAGGAGGCTTGAGGAAGGAAAGTTCCTGAGTGTCTATTCGGTAGAGCATAACGGCCGGCTTCGAAAGTATTACCACATTGAAAAGAAAGGGATGAAGCGGCTCGAGGAGTTCACAAGTGAATGGAAGGAGATCATGGACGTCTATTCATTCATCACCAGAGAAGCAGACGCAGAGTAGAGATGAAACAGAGTGCGAAAGCGGAAGCGCAGCAGACATGAGACGAACTTAGGGAAGCAGACGCAGAGTAAAACAGGAAACAAACAATTCGAAAAGCAAATTTGAAGAAACGGAAATATAGTACACGAGGATAAACAAATGAAAAAACAGGAATTCATTGATGAGATCAGGATGCGGATGGAGGGACTTCCGGAAGAGGAAGTGACCAAGTCGATCGACTACTACAGTGAGATGATCGATGACCGTATCGAAGACGGCATGGCGGAAGAAGAGGCTGTCGATGCTGTCGGAACAGTAGACGATGCGGTGAAAGGGATCCTGGACAACATCCCGCTCACAAAAGTGATCAAGGCAAAAACCAAACCATCAAGAAAACTCAAAGTATGGGAGATCGTGCTGCTTGCGGTCGGATCCCCGATCTGGTTCCCGCTGCTGGTTTGCTGGATCCTTTTGATCGTGCTTTTCTACTGCGTGATCTGGATCATTGTGATCGCTTTCTTCGCCGTTGATTTTGCGCTGATGGTTTCCGGCCTTGCGTCGTTTATCGTCGGTATCATGGCGCTGTTCCACGCAGGACCGACCTACCCGCTCCTTGCGATCGGTGCCGGACTCTTCCTTCTCGGCGGAGGGCTGATGCTTTTGATCCCGCTGATCAAGCTGGCCAAAGTGACAGGAAAACTTGCAAAGGTGATCGTTCTCTGGATCAAATCGTGGTTTGTGCCAAAGAAAAAAGCAGTGAACGAAGAACAGGAGGGTTAAGAAATGCGTAGATGGGTGAAAGCATTATTATTTACAGGACTTGGAATTCTGGCCGCAGGATTGATCGCGCTCTTTATCGCATATGCGATCAATGGCTTCAGTTTCCGGAGAACCATTCTTCCGGGACACCATTCCGGAAACGCTGCCCTCAAGACTGTAGAAGAAAATATCGATGAAGAATTTTCAAATCTCCTTGTCGAAGTGGCGTCTTATGATATCAGGCTCGAAAAGTCGGAAGATGGGATCTGCCATATCAAATATAAGGATGTGGATGAAGAGGGATCGTCTTATCAAATTGGCGTCGAAAATGGTACGCTCAAGATCAAACAGATAAATGACGACATTGGCCTCGAATGGGACAGCCTGGATCACATCCTCGACAATCTCTATAACAAAATGGATCAGGGCTTTGGCATTGAGCTTCAGGAGGGCGAATTTGTGATCGCACTTCCGGAACGCGAATATGACACCTTGGAAATGAAAACGGCATCCGGGGAGATTGAATCAGTACAGCCAATTTCCTGCTCCACTGCAAATATGAGTTCTGCGAGCGGCGAACTCGTGATTCAGAATATAAAGGGAAAGAACTCGCTGAATCTCGCTACGGCAAGCGGAAGTGTGTATGTCAAAAACGCGGAAGGTTTTGAGATGATGAACATTGCGTCAGCGAGCGGAGAAGTCGTAGTGGACAACGCAGTGTTATCTTCTGAAATCAATGCCACAACGACGAGCGGCGAGATGAAGCTGGATCAGGTCAGTGTCAGCGGAAAAGCAGAACTGGAATCAACTTCCGGAGCGATCAGCCTGATCAATACATCATTTGAATCAGGCGAGGTGAAATCGACCAGCGGAGAAGTCTATCTTGAAAATGCAGTGGCAGAAACTCTTACGATCAAAACAACTTCGGGAGATGTTTTCGGCCGGATCGATGCGGATATCAACGTTCATGGAAAAACAACGAGCGGCGATTTCAGGGCACCAAGCGGAACAAAAGGAGATTGGAACATTCAGACCACCAGCGGAGATGTAAATCTGTCGTATTAGAGAAAACTCAGGCTCACAAAACCATTTAAAAAGTGATTTTGTGCGCTTTGTTGTATCTGTGAAAACGTTCACAGTTCCTTAATAATCTGATGTATAATCAGATTTAAGAATCAGGTTGATTCTGCGGCCGGAAAAAGCGGCCGGTAATGAAAGTGATAGGAGGATGTTATGTCACTGTCAAGCGCGATCATTCTCGGAGTGGTCATCATCATTGTACTGATACTAATTTTTACAAATATCAGGATCGTACCGCAGGCGCATGAATACATCATCGAGCTGCTTGGAAAATACCATGCAACCTGGGCGGCAGGCATTCATGTCAAAGTTCCCTTCCTTTCCCGTGTGGCGAAGATCGTCACCTTGAAGGAGCAGGTCTTAGACTCCCCGCCGCAGCCTGTTATTACAAAAGATAATGTTACGATGCAGATCGACACGGTCGTATATTTCCGCATCTTTGATTCCAAGCTTTATACCTACGGAGCAGTTGATCCGATCTCCGCACTCGAAAACCTGACGGCGACGACCCTTCGTAACCTCGTCGGTGAACTGGAACTCGACGGAACCTTAACTTCCCGTGATACCATCAACGGAAAGATGACAACGATCCTGGATGAGGCAACAGACCAGTGGGGAATCAAGGTCTCCCGTGTGGAGCTGAAAAATATTATTCCGCCTTCTGAGATCCAGAATGCGATGGAGAAGCAGATGAAGGCAGAGCGCGACCGTCGTGAAACTTTGCTTCAGGCAGAAGGCCATAAGGCTGCAGCCATCACCCGTGCAGAAGGTGATAAACAGGCGATGATCCTGGCAGCAGAAGGTGAGCGTGATGCGCGCATCGCAAGAGCCGAAGGTGAGGCAAAGGCGATCTATCTTGCAAAAAAAGCAGAAGCCGACGGTCTTCGTGCTTTGAAGGAAGCAGGTGTGGATGAAGCGGTTCTTGAGCTGAAAAAATATGAGGCTCTTGTACAGATGTCGAACGGCAAAGCATCCAAGCTCATCGTTCCGACAGATGCTGTTAATGCGGTGAAAGCAAATGTCATGTTTGCAGAAACCACGGGACTCGGCGATGTTACGGCTTCCGCGGAAGAAGCGGAGTAAAAGGATCCGGACGAAAGCAGGTGCCCAATAAAGCATAAGAGAAAAAGCTTTTAGAAATATTATAAGAATAATATGCAAGACCTCTCTGTTTACGGGGAGGTCTTTTATCAGTTATAATACAGTCTTTAAGAGAGAAAACAGTTTGGCTTCTCAGAGAAATTGTTTATTAACATTTCACTTTCCGAAAAATTGAAAGAAAAGAAGTAATAACTATGAATGAAAAGGAAGTAAAAAAGATCCCCGAACGGAAGATCATGAAACATAAGTGGTTCCTTTATATGACGGAGTTTTTCGCCGGCATGTCGCTGATGGCGGTGGAGCTTGGCGCGAGCCGTCTTCTGGCGCCGTATTTCAGCTCCAGCCAGATCGTCTGGACGATCATCATCGGAACCATCATGATCGCGATGGCTCTCGGAAACGTCTGGGGCGGGCGAAGCGCGGATAAGAATCCGGATCCGAACCGCCTGTATCTGCGTGTGCTGATCGCGGCTGTCTGGATCTGTCTGATTCCGGTTGCCGGAAAATATGTGATCGCCGGAGTGACCGCTGTGCTGGCATTGTTTATAAAAGCCAACTTTCTGGTTTGGGCGGCCTTTGCCTCCTGCATGATCCTTTTTGTTTTTCCACTGCTGCTGCTTGGAACGGTTACCCCGTCTCTTGTAAAGTATACGGTCGGGACACTGGAGAACAGTGGCAAAACGGTCGGAGCACTTGGAGCTCTCAATACGATTGGCTCTATCATCGGTACCTTTCTTCCGACCTTCGTTACGATTCCGGCTGTCGGAACGTCTGTGACCTTTTTGATCTTCGGCGGCATCCTTCTAGTGATCGCGCTGATCTATTTTATAACGGAAAAAGCAAAACTTGTGCATGCCGCAGTGGCGGCCGTGATCTTTATCCTGTGCTGTATCTTCGGCCGCAGCACCGCGTTTGCATTTTGGGAGAATGACCTTTTAGTTGAGGATGAGTCCATCTACAACTATCTGCAGGTGAGTGAAGATGACCGCGCCATTTATCTTTCTACGAATGTCATGTTCGGTGTGCAGTCGATCAAGATGAAAGAAGACGGACTGACCGGCATGTATTATGACTATGCGATGGCGGCTCCGTTCATGGCCGGGCTTGATGAAAAAGCAGAGGGTGATGTCCTGATCCTCGGGATGGGGACCGGGACCTATGCAACGCAGGGGCTTAAGTATTTTGACGGCCTGAAGTTTTCAGGCGTTGAGATCGATGAAAAGATTGCCGCGCTCGCAGGTGAATATTTTGATCTTCCAGAAAATGTGGAAGTCGTTGTTGCGGACGGAAGAAGCTGGCTGGATGCATGTGATCAAAAGTATGATGTGATCATGGTTGATGCATATCAGGACATTACGATTCCATTCCAAATGTCGAGCGTGGAATTCTTTACGATCGTGAAAGAGCACCTGAATCCGGGCGGGGTCATGGTCGTAAACATGAACATGCACTCGGACGATCCGGGCTCGATCAACGAAGCCTTAAGTGATACGATCAGTTCCGTCTTTGATGAGGTGGCAACTGTAACGGTTCCGAATAATACCAACCGCGAATTGTTTGCCGGCGAAGCAGGAATTTTGGATCAGTTCGAGAAGGAAGTTCCGCAGATCGAAAACCGGGAGCTTCGCACTATGATGCGGACGGTGCTTTCCGAGCTCGAGCCTTACGAGGCGGGAGACAATATCCTGACGGATGATAAAGCACCGGTCGAGCTGCTGGGCATGAAAGCCATCGACAGGATCATCGGCGATGAGATCGGATATATTCAGGAAATATATAAGGAACAGGGCCTCAGCGGCCTGATAGACTTTTTGAACTAACCCAGTAGGGCCGTTACAGAAAAACTCGATTGGTGATGCTGCTTTCCGGAGCCTGCTGCAGGAAAACTCGACTCGTGACGTTGCTTTTAAAAGATAACTGCAGGAAAATTCGATTCGTGACATAAAAAATGCTAAAAAAATCGATTGATGACGCTGTTGAAGACGTCACCAATCGATATTTTTTGTAAGCAGGACTGTTTTGTACAGCCAATAAGTTTCAGACCAAATTATTTCTCAAACGGGAAGGTGTATGGCAGGTTCAGCTTATCGCGCAGAGCCACAAGCTCTTTCTGTACGGCTTCTCCAACCGGAACACCTTTGTCTTTTCTGTCGAGCCATGCCAGATATTCTTTCTCACCGGCTGTATAGATGCGGTCATAACCCGGAGCCTTTTCGCTTGCTCTTAAAGCGCGGCAGATGTCTCCGGCGATCTTCTTAAATGTCTCTTTGCCCATGAACGCATCCGGATCCACCACGAAGAAGAAGTGTCCTAAGTGGTACATCTGCGGGCTTCCGTCTTCGGCAACACCGGTCAGGGCTTTCATGAACTGGCCTCCGGAAAGAGCAGCAGATAAGATCTCAACAACAGCCGCATAACCATAGCCTTTGTATCCGCACATCTCATCTCCGGGACCTCCGCCGAGCGGAGCAAGAGCTGCGGTGCCGTCCACCAGCATCTTTAAGATCTCATTGGAATCCGTAACAGTGCTGCCGTCGTGTGCAACGACCATTCCTGCCGGAGTATCTTTTCCGCTTCTTGCATAATACTCGATCTTTCCTCTCTGAACGATCGATGTTGCGCAGTCGATGCAGAACGGGAATTCCTCATCGGTCGGAAGGGAGAAGGTCAGCGGGTTTGTACCCATCATGTTTTCCACGCCAAAAGTCGGGGCGATGGAAGGACGGGCGTTCGTTCCGGTGATACCTACCATGCCTTCCTTCGCAGCCATGTTGGTCCAGTAGCCTGCGATTCCGTAGTGTGTGGAGTTTCTGATCGCGCCGCCTGCCATGCCGTAGGTCTTTGCTTTCTCGATCAGCATTTCCATCATCTTGTGGCTTGCGACCATGCCCATGCCGTCATGTGCATCCATAACGACTGTGGTCGGGGTCTCTTTTAAGATCTCGATCTCGGTCTTCGGAAGGAGAGTTCCCTTGTCTATACGATCTAAATAGATCGGTTTGAAGCGGTTGCATCCATGGCTTTCGATGCCTCTGCGGTCGGATTCCATCAGAACATCTGCACAGATCTTTGCGTCTTCCTCCGGAACTCCGTAAGCTTTAAAAACATCGACCATGAAAGGGCCGATCATATCCCATGGTACATAAGGTCTTGTTTCCATAACAATTGATCCTTTCTATCATAATTTTTTCTGTCGCATATCATTCAGCCCTATCATCATAGCAGATATTTCCCATAAGGCAAAGCCGATTCTCGCTGTTTTTTAGCTGTGCGTATGTTTTGCATGCGCTGCAGATTTCCTCTCCGGGCAGAGCGTGGAGCATTGACAAATACCTGCGAAACGATTACTATTATTTAGTATTAAAATAAAATGCTAGGGGAGCTCCGAAAGGGGGCTGAGATGTCTAAGACGACCCTTATTACTTGATTCGGTTAATGCCGACGTAAGGAAGCGCTTTTATAAGGTTTTATCAAGTAATCTCCGGCAATTAAAGGAGGTTTTTTTATGTCATTTTTTATCAACACCGTTGTGGATGAGTGGGGCGATACCACTTATGTGCCGACAACGGCGGGACTTCTGATCCTGATTGCGATCATCATCATTGTTTTACTGCTTGGCGTTTGGATCTTCGGGAAGAACCGGAAGTTTTCCGCAAAGCGTCTTGCGTTTACCGCACTGGCGCTGGCACTTGGAACAGTCACTTCATTCATTAAGGTCATTCACATGCCGATGGGCGGAGCTGTAACGTTTTTCTCCATGCTTTTCATCGCGCTGGTCGGATACTGGTATGGCTTAGGGCCCGGACTCATGACGGGCTTTGCGTATGGTATTTTGCAGATGGTGATCGATCCGTATATCATCTCCGTTCCACAGATGCTCATCGATTATGTCTTTGCGTTTACTGCGCTCGGTCTTTCCGGATGCTTTGTAAATGCGAAGAAGTTTGGACTGGTCAAAGGCTATGTGCTTGCGGTCCTCGGACGATATGTATTTGCGGTGATCTCCGGCTGGGTGTTCTTCGGCATGTATGCGGGCGACTATGGTTATTCAAGCGGATTCCTTTATTCCGTAGTCTACAATATCCTTTACCTGGGTATTGAAGGCGCGATCACGGTCATCGTTTTATTCCTGCCGCCGGTCAGAAAAGCAATGGAATATGTCAAACGGCTTGCAAAGTCGTGATGACACATTAAAAAAGAAAGAATCTATATCGCGATACAAAACTGCCTCCCGTGAGATTTAGAATCTCAGCCGGGAGGCGGTTTTTTATATGGATGCAGGGGAAGCAGCAGATGCTGGCAGAAGAAAATATGTACCGGAAAGGCGCTTGCAGAGAGGAGAAACAGACACAGCTCCGGAACAAACAAAAACAAGAAATCGGCACAGAGCTGACAATGATAATTCACAAATTTTTCTAAAAATAGGTGTTGACAGATAATGTGAACTGTATTACTGTACTAATACAATCATACAGTTGAATAGTACAGTATACAGTTGAGCGATACCGTTTACAGATGAACAGTACAGATGAATAAAACAGTTTACAATTGACAGTTTACAGTACGGCTGCATGATCAGAATTTACAGAAACGTTTCTTCAGGAAAATTTGAAGGAGGAAATGAATGGGATGGAATCTTGACAAAAAACGTCCTCTTTGCCCGCAGATCTGCGAACAGATCTGTGTGCTGATTTCAAAGGGGGAACTGAAGCCCGGGGAGCGGCTGATGTCCGTAAGGGAGGTTGCTGTTTCCGCTTCGGTGAATCCGAACACGGTTCAGAAATCTTTTGAGCAGCTGGAGCAGCGGGGCGTCATTTATTCAAAGCGCGGATCCGGATGGTATGTCGCGGAAAGCGGAGCCATTGCAGGAAATGTGCGCAGGGAACTGATCCGGACGAAGACGGAGAATTATCTGCAGGATATGAAACAGCTTGGGCTGTCTCCGGAAGAGATTCAAAACTATGTAAAGGAGTTTCTATATGAGTGAGATTGTAAGATGCGAACATGTTACGAAACGCTTTGGCGATAAATATGCTTTGAATGATCTTTCACTGACGGTTGATAGCGGAAAGATCGTCGGGCTGCTTGGCCCGAACGGCGCGGGAAAAACGACAATGATCAAGATCCTCAATGGTCTTCTGACGCCGACGGAAGGCGAGGTTTTGATCGACGGCATGAAGCCGGGCATACAGACCAAATCCATGATCAGCTATCTGCCGGATGTCGAATATCTGTATCACTGGATGACTGTCGAGCAGATCGTTTCCCTGTTCCGCGATTTCTATAAAGACTTCCGTGAGGAGCTGGCATACGAAATGCTGAATCGTCTCGGCATTGAGCGGAAAGCAAAACTGAAAACGCTTTCCAAAGGAAACAAAGAAAAAATGTCTTTAATTCTTGTCATGAGCAGGAATGCAAGACTGTACGTATTAGATGAGCCGATCGCAGGTGTCGATCCGGCAACCCGCGATTACATCATCGGCACGATCATCAATAACTACAATCCGGAATCATCAGTGCTGATCTCGACCCATCTGATCTCAGATATTGAAAGCGTATTAGACGACGTGATCTTTATCCGGGAAGGAAGATGTGTCCTTCAAAGCACGGTCGATGAGATCCGTGGGCAGTATGGTAAATCCGTTGATGATCTTTTCAGGGAGGTGTTCGCATGGTAAGAAAACTGATCAAATATGATTTTGTATCCTTTTTGCGGCTGCTTCTTCCGGTGCAGCTGATCGTGATCGGCATTGCAGGCGTCAACCGGATCGTTCAGATCTTTGAAAAGGGTGGCGGACCGGCATACAGCATCGTGTTTGTTTCATCCATTGTGCTTTTGTCCGTTGCGTGTGTTGTTGCACTGGTCATGTGCTTCGTGATCGGCATCGTCCGCTTCTACCAGGGACTTTATTCAAAAGAAGGCTATTTAAGCCACACCCTTCCGGTAACGGCAGCACAGCATCTCTGGTCAAAACTGATCGTTACGATGATCTTTGAGATCGGTACGGTCTTTACGATCTTTCTTGCGGTCAATGTTGCAACGATCGGAGAGGTGGGCGCTGAACTGTATAAAGCTTTGGGATACCTTCTGGGGCAGGCATTCTCTTATCTGCATGGACATTTGATCCTGTTTATCGTGGAAGGGGTTGTAATGCTTCTGGTCGCCACGGCCAGTTCCTTCCTCCGGATCTATTTCTGCATCTCGATCGGACAGCTTGTTAACCGTAAAAAGATCCTTCTGGCATTTGGCATCTACTTTGGAATCTATATGCTCGGACAGATCTTTGCGACAATCCTGATCATCCTCGGAATGGTCCTGGCAAACAACGAGCCGTGGATGCATCTGGCCGAATCAATTGGCAACTGGGTAGTTGCACATCCGGTTGCGTCACTCCATACCGGACTGATCTCAGGAACCCTCATAACAGCGGTGTTCGGCCTGGTTTATTTCCTGGTATCAAGAGCCATTATGACACGCAGGCTGAATCTGAGCTGAGCGCAGAAGGAGGATGATTGTGATGAAAAAAAACTTAAGAATAGGAATCGTGATCGCGGCCGTTGTAATGAGTATGATGATGCTGTGCTCCTGCAAGGCTTTAGATGAAGCAAAGCATAATCACGGGATCTATCTGGACGAGAGGAAAGAATCGTTGGAGTTTCGCGGTGTCCGCTATATGGAGATCACTTCTGACCTTTCGTCATATGACGGCACAGTCACTTTTGAAACAGAAGACGGAACCAAACTGGACTTTCTTCAAAGCGGCTGGGGCGGAGCATATATTACCGAAGCGGATGTTCCTGTCCTGCTGAAAGACAGCTATGGAGATGTGATCAACACGATTGGAGGAGATGATGAAAATCCGATGATCATCGGTATTAACCGGTATGAGAATAACAAATACAGTGATCACTATTATTGTAGAGAAGATAAAGTGGAAGAGGTCCGCGCTGCGCTGAAACATCCTCAGATCGATGCGTACTATCTGGATACCAGCGGCTGGGATTATGAAACAGACAGCTATGTTTCGCGCAGAGAACTGATGGATCCGCAGGTAAAAGAAGTGATCGACCGGACAGCAGCCAAAGCTTATGATGCGAAAACGGATTACATGGATTACGATGAACTCGTCGATTCCGAAGACGTGTCAGAAGAATTCTTCTCACTGAAAAGCTGTGACAGCGAGCTTCTGTTTACGGATAATACAGAAGTTCAGATCGTCAGGACGACCGGCAAACACCGGAAATACTTTATCGCGCTCTCAAGCGCTACGGACACCTACTGGAACTATAATGATGAAGGCGCCCTTGCAACAGGCATCTGGCATCTGGTGGATGAAAAAGATGCAGCTGTGCTCGAGGAATTGTTCAACAGGTATTCGGTGCATGCAGATCAGTTCTATTTCGGTGAATATGACTATGACAGCTTTTATGAAGAGGACTATCCTGAAAGCGAAGGATCCGAGTTTTAACAGAAAACGATTAATGGAGCGGCTCATTGAAGCCGCTCCTTTTAATTTATAGGATAGAAAACAGAGCGGAATAATGTTATTATCAAATTCGGTAATATACAAAGAGTATTTCAGATGATAAAACATGATCGGAATTGGAATTGATACAGGCGGGACCTGTACGGACGCGGTGGTTTATGATCTCGATACAAAAGAGATCCTCGCGACCGGAAAGACGCTGACGACAAAATCGAATCTGGAGATCGGTATCGGAAAAGCACTGGACCAGCTTCCTGCGGAACTGCTGAAAGAGGTGCAGAGCTTTTCTCTGTCAACGACGCTTGCGACCAATGCCTGCGTGGAGAATAAAGGCAGCCGTGCAAAACTTCTGATCATTGGAACGACTCCGGAGATGATACAGCAGTTGGAAAAGATCCTGACCGGTTACGGGATCAATGATCTTTCCCAGCTGATCGTGCTGGATGCAAAGGCAGAGAATCTGTATTCGGAGCCCTATGATCCGGATTGGGAAGATTTAAGGAAGCGTGTTCCGGAACTTTTTTCTGACTGTGATGCAGTCGGCATCGTTCAGACGTTTCCGGATGCAAACGGCGGCCGCTTTGAACTGACCGCACTCCGCATCCTTCAGGAAGAGCTGACGATCCCGCTGACCATCGCCTATGACATTTCACAGGAAACCGATATTTTAAAAGTCTGCGCGAGCACCCTGTTAAACGCAAGACTGATCCCGCTGATCCGGGAGTTTATGGAGGCGGTCCATAACGTTATGAAAGAGAGGGGACTTGATGTGCCTCTTTCGATTGTTAGAAGTGATGGCACGCTGATGTCTGAAGAGATGGCAAGGACCCAGCCGGTGGAAACCCTGCTTTGCGGTCCGGCGGCAAGTGTGATTGGCGGATGTGAGCTTGCCGGTGAAAATGACGCGATCCTTGTGGATATGGGCGGAACGACAACGGACCTTGCAATCGTAAGGAACAACGATCCGGTCATGGCGAAAAAAGGGATCCTGATCGGGCAGTATCAGACGGCGATCAAAGGGCTGGATGCACAGGCGGTTTCTCTGGGCGGCGACACGGCGGTGCGCTTCCGCGATGGAGAACTCTTCCTGGATACAGAACGCATCATTCCGATCTCTGTTCTCTGTGAAGCGTATCCGGAAGTGCTGAAAAAGATCCAGAGCCTGGTGGTATGGAAAGAGACACATACGCGCTGGATCCACGAGTTTTTCGTTCTCCAGCGGGACATCTCTGAAAAAACAGGCTACACCGAATTTGAACATAAGGCTTGTGAAGTTTTAAAAAACGGCCCGCTGATCACGAGAGATTTTTATGAACGCATCGGAGGCGACCTCTATCACCCGGCAACTCAGCGTCTGGAACAGGAAGGCGTGATCATCCGCAGCGGACTGACGCCGACAGACATCATGGTCCTCCGCGGAGACTTTGATCTTTACGAAGGAACGGCAGCAGAAGAGCTGATCAAATACTTTGCGTTAAATACAAAGATCGATGAAAAGAAGATCCCGGATATGGTCTATGAACTGGTAACGAAGCGGATGTATAAGAGCATCGGAGCGTTCATCCTCCGCCACCAGTATCCAAAGAAGGAAGCGTTCTTCTCGGAAGACAATCTGGATATTCTGCTGGAAGCTTTTTATGAGCAGGCTTGTGAAAGGTGTGAAGACCTCGGATTTACGCACACCCGGACAAGAGCATTAGAGGGAGACGAAGTCGTGCAGATGCATCTGAAGGCACCGATGCCAATCATCGGAATCGGCGCGCCGACACATGTGTTCCTGCACACCGTAGCAAAACTCCTTGGAACCAGGGCGATCCTTTCCGAGTACTCGCATGTTGCGAACGCGCTCGGTGCGATCGCGGGAAGAAGGATCGCAAGAGTGGACTTCCCGATCACGGTGAAATACAGCGGCGGCGCACGCCTCGGATACTCTTTCATCGATGGCTGCGAACGGAGACTGATCGCGAAAGAAGATGAGGCCCTGGCACTTGCCAGATTGATCGTGAAAGAGCAGATCAAAAAACGCGCATCGTTCCAGGGACTTGGAGAGGATCCGGTCATTGAAATGCGTTATGAAGAAAAACGTATCGGTAACGTGGAAGCCGGTCTTTTGCTTGAGATCATTATTCATGCAGAAGCCCGCGCCGAATAAAAATGGAGGGAACCCTGCTGAACGATCAAAACAGTTGAGCGTTCCCGGAAGTGTTATTATAATAAATGAAGCCTTGTTATATAGATGAAGTAATGCTGTACAAATGAATCGCCGTTATATTAATAAAGCGTTGTTGTACAAATGAAGCATTATTATATAAATGGAGCAAAGTTGTATTTAGTTGAAAGATAAGATAAAGGAGCCGCTTATGGGTAAAGAACAATGGAAAAACACCGGAAAAGAGCTTGGCGGTGCTTTTGAAGGACTTGCAAAATCGCTGATCCGCTCGGTAAGAGACGGAGCGGATAAAGTTGTTGACTGGGCAGAAGGTGAAGAACAGGATGCACCTGATGCTCCGGAAGAAAGAACCGTCTTTAATGACGGAACCTGGAGAGAGACCGGAAAAGATCTTGGACATGCAATGCGCGATCTCGGAAAATCTATTCTGGCTACAGGCGCTGAAGTGGCAGACAATGTGGATGACTGGGTAGACGGCAAAGACGAGGAAGCTGCGAATGCGCCGGAAGCTGATGAAACTCAGGCACAGGCAGAAGAGCCGGGCCCGAACGATGAACAACAGGAGCTGTAAAAAGATTGAAAAAAGCTGAAGAAGCTGCAGCTAAAAAGACAGAAGTGAATGCTGAAGAAAGAGTGTGAAGAAAGAATGTTAGAACTGAAAGAATACCGTGGCCATATCAGAAACTGGAAAGTGCTTTGCGAAGAATTAAAGCTGGATGCATCGCTTCCGCGCGAAGAAAGAGAGAAAGCGATCCTTCTTGCGGCCTATGAGAAATGGGGCGAAAAGATGGCGGATCATTTTTACGGAATGTTTGCCTTTGCAATCTGGGACAGTGATAAAGAAGAACTCTTTGCCTGCCGCGACCAGTTCGGAACCAAACCGTTTTATTACTATATGACCAAGGACGGCACTCTTCTTTGCGGTACGTATATCAGGCAGATCATGGAGCAGGAAGGCTTTGAAAAAGAGCTGAATGAGGACATGCTCCAGCTGTACCTGACACTCACCTATGTTGCGGGTGAGGACACCTTCTTTCAGGGTGTGAAAAAACTGATGCCGGGCAGATATCTGAAATGGAAAAAAGGAGCAGAGCCGGAGATCGTCCGCTACTGGACACCGACCTTCCATCCGGAAAATGACAAGAGTCTTGAGGCCTTTGCCGATGAGATCAATCAGACTATGGATGTGATCATGAAAGAGGTGAAGGAGGATTCCGAAACTGCAGAGTCATTCCTTTCCGGCGGCGTGGATTCTTCCTATGTCCTTGCGATCAGCGATGCGCAGACTGCAGATACCGTTGGCTACGACGATGCCCGCTTTGACGAAAGTCCGCTGGCAGCCGAGACAGCAAAACTGCTTGGAAGAACGCTGAACAGATGCCGCATTACACCGGAAGAATATTTCGAGATCGTTCCGTGGGTCATGAAGAATATGGAACAGCCGTTAGGCGATGCTTCCGCAATTGCCTTTTCGATCGGGTGCAAAGCGACGGCGGAACATACGAAACTTTGCTATTCCGGCGAAGGCTCGGATGAATTCTTCGGCGGTTACAACATGTACCGGAATGCAGAACGCTACGGCGATAACTTAAAGACCTTCTATGTCGGCAACACCAACATCATGAAGGAAGAAGAAAAGAAAGCGCTGTTGAAAAACTACAAAGAAGGCGTGCTGCCGATCGACCTTGTGAAAGATATTTATGAGGAGATAGAGGATTATGATCCGCTGACGAAAATGTCGGACATTGACATCCAGATCTGGCTGGAGGGTGATATCTACCTCAACGTGGATAAAATGAGTACTGCTTCGGGACTTGAGATCCGCATGCCGCTGACAGACCTTCGTGTCTTTAACATCGCATCCCGTATCCCGTCCAAATATAAGGTCAATGAAGAGCAGAACAAAGTGGCCTTCCGTACAGCAGCAGCCCGCTTCCTTCCGGAAGAAGTTGCCTTCAGAAAGAAACTGGGATTCATCGTTCCGATCCGCCACTGGATGGCAGACGATAATTACAACGCGCCGGTGAAAGAGGCCATCTTCTCAGAGACGGCGGCGCAGTTCTTCAACATGGAGGAAGTCGAAAAAATCTGGAACGAGTACAAAGGCGGAAACTCCGATCTCTGGCGAAAGATCTGGACGATCTACACCTTCCTGGTCTGGTACGGGCAGTACTTCGCTTAAAAACTCACACAATAAAAAAGAAGCTGGTGCAGAATTCGCACCAGCTTTTTAAATAATCCTGTTAATATCTTTTCTTTACTTTGTCATGCCGAGTTCTTTTCCGAGGGCAATGATGTTCGGAGTTGCGCGGACGATCATGTCGTAAGAGACGCAGTATGCGAAACGGACATAGCCCGGGCAGTCGAATGCAGCGCCGGAAGAGCAGAGGATCTGGTATTTTTCTTTTGCCAGCTTAACGAACTCTTTGTCATCTTCCATCGGAGTCTTCACGAACATGTAGAAGGTTCCGTCCGGTTTTGCATATTCGAATCCGGCCTGGTCCATGGCATCCATCAGAGCTTTTCTGTTCTTTGCATAAGCTTCAATATCTGTTGTGATATCCAGGCAGTCGATGATCGCCAGCTGCTGAAGTGACGGTGCATTGACACATCCGAGAACGCGGATACCGATGGAGGAAGCTGCGATGATGCGCTCGCTCTCATCTGCCTCGTTCGGGATGCAGAGGTAACCGACACGCTCGCCCGGAAGGCTTAAGGATTTACTGAAGGAGTAGCAGACCAGAGTGTTCTTGTAATACTTGGTCAGGAACGGAACTTCCACTCCATCGTATACGATCTCTCTGTATGGCTCATCAGAGATCAGGAAGATCGGATGATCATATTTTGCTTCCGCATCAGACATGACCTTTGCGATCTGCTTGATCGTCTCTTCGTCATAAACGACACCGGCCGGGTTGTTCGGATTGTTGATGATGACCGCGCGGGTCTTTTCATTAATGGAAGCTGCGAACTGCTCCATATCCGGCATGAATGTCGGAGGGTTCGGCGGAACGACTTTTGTAACGCCGCCGAAATCTGCGATATAGTTTCTGTATTCCAGGAAGAACGGAGCAAAGACAACCACTTCATCGCCCGGATTTAAGAGGATCTTCATTGCGATAACGAAGGCGTTTGCGGCACCAACTGTCATCGTGATATTCGGGATATCAAAATTCGTTCCGAAACGTTTGTTGAGATTTTCAGCGATTGCCTTTCTGGACTCTTCATATCCGGCATTGCTCATATAACCATGAAGCTTTAAGGAGTCCGTCGTGTCGATGACTTTTTTCATGGATACATTGAACTCTTCCGGAGCCGGAACATTCGGATTTCCAAGGCTGAAATCGTAGACCTTGTCTGCACCGTATTTCTGGCGCATGATCTTTCCCTCTTCAAACATTGCGCGAAGAGTAGAACCGGTTGCCAGAAGACGCTCCATTTCGGTTGAAATAACTTTGCTCATCTTTTCCTTCTTTCTTATCTAATACTGATAAATTGTAAAATGAATTATTCGCGCTAAACATATAAGCCAGCACGGTTTTGATATTGTAGCATTATGGTTCAGTAAACTCAAGTAAAACTGCACTGTGATAAAGTGCTGAACTGCGGTCACGCTTGCGGTTTTCCCGGTCAGAAGGTACTATATATCTGTCGTTTATTTAGACATTAACTTGTGTGAGAGATGACACAGTGATTAGAACCTGACATTTGACGGAGGACAGACGAACACTATGGCAAAAGACATAATGCTTCTTTTTGATTTGGACGGAACGAT
Source organism: Lachnospiraceae bacterium (assembly GCA_017511045.1). Taxonomy (GTDB): domain Bacteria; phylum Bacillota; class Clostridia; order Lachnospirales; family Lachnospiraceae; genus RGIG5612. The sequence continues at coordinate 21,661 of JAFWLM010000096.1, forward strand.
CTGGGACTCGGCGGAGGAAGTTGCTCAGTCCTGGAATATCGTAATGCATAAAACTCATCCGGAATTTCCCGTCCTGACTGCAAATGACATCAACGCAGTTATGGGAAGGACCATGGACGACATCGCGAAAACGCTACTCACGGACATGGATCCGAATGAGCGGAGAACGCTTTTTAAAGAATGCGAAGAGTACGAGATCGAGTATATCGCGGAGCACGGCGGAACGCTTTATCCGGATGTGGAAGAAACTCTGGCGAAGCTGGAAAACGATGGATATAAAATGGCGATCGTAAGCAACTGCCAGAAAGGATATATCGGAGCCTTTTTTGCGTCGATGAACACGGAAAAATATTTCTGCGATATGGAGGAATGGGGAAATACAAAACTTTCCAAAGCAGAAAATATCCGTCTGGTGATGGAACGTAACGGATTTGATAAAGCCGTTTATATCGGAGATACAGAGCGCGACCAGCAGGCGGCACAGGGAGCTGGGATCCCGTTCATTCACGCATCCTACGGATTTGGAGAATCGAATGATCCGGAAGGCATCCTGCAGAACTTTTCAGAGATCCCGGACCTTCTGGAACGTTTATTCTGAGCATTATTATTAGCACCTCGTGATAAAAAAGCCGGCTGCTCTAAGGGGATAAGGCAGCAGAAAAAAATTAAAAAGCCGGCTGCGCTATGGGGATAAAGCAGCAGGCAAAAATAGAAAAACCACCTGCTATATGGGGAGACAGCAGGATAAAGGGTAGGAGGAGAATCTATGAAACCACTCAAACTAAACATCAAGCGAACCTTCCTGATCGGATTTGCGTTCTTCGGCATCCTGCTTTTGTGGCAGGTTTACGATTCCTGGTGCCCGACTTTCCTGACGGATATCATTGCAGGAAAAATGTACGGCCTGTCCTCAGCGGCATTAAAAGCCAGCGACCCGGGAAAGATCCTGAATGTGCAGTGGCTGGTCGGAATCATCATGGCCTGTGACAACCTGGCAGCTCTGATCCTGCTTCCGATCTTTGGACATCTTTCTGACAAAACCAAGAGCCCGATCGGAAAGCGCATGCCGTATATTCTGGTCGGAACCTTTGTTTCCGCGATCGCGTTTCCGTTCGTACCGCTGTTTTTCCACAAGAATAATATTGCCGGCATGGTCGTCATGATGCTGATCGTGCTGATCTTTATGATGATGTACAGAAACCCGGCAGTTGCTCTGATGCCGGATATCACGCCGAAGCCTCTTAGGGCAAAAGCAAACGGCATCATCAATATCATGGGATACTTAGGAGGCGGCGCAGCAACGGCGCTCGGAATCTTCCTAAAATTATCCGACTATATCAATGTGGCCGACAGGGCAGATAAACTCTGGATCATCGAGATCCCGTTTATCATTGCATCCGTCCTCATGGTCATCTCCGCGCTGGTCCTGTTCTTTACGATCAAAGAAAACAAGATCGAAGAAGAGATCAAAGAAGATCTGGAAGAGGGCGAGCGTCAGGCAGCGATCGAGAATCCGCTGACGGACGACGGACCGCTTTCTCCGGCCAACAAACGGATGCTGCTTGCGATCCTCGGCGCAGAGTTTTTATGGTTTATGGCTGACAACGCCGTTAAGACCTACCAGGGAAATTACGTGATCTATTATCTGAATTCCGCCTCCAGCCATACGATGCTGATGGTGATCGCATCCGGTCTGGCTTCGGCAGTCGGTTTTGCAACCGCGGGCATCATCGCGGATAAGATCGGCAGAAAATGGAC
>JAFWLM010000097.1 GCA_017511045.1 Lachnospiraceae bacterium
AACAACTGTAAGCGGTGTCGGATCAATGCCCATGTATAAATGATGCATACAGGTATTTCCGACAACTGTGGCTACATAAATCTGCTCTTTTTCTTTTCCGGCCTGCGCACAGGCTTCTTCTAAAAGCTGGTTCAAAGCATCCCGGATAACTTTTGATAATTCGGATAATCCTCCGGCGATGGCATATTCACATCTGGAAATGACATCGGCACCAAACTGACTCTGCGGATTCAGCATGCTGGCATGTGCCAGTTCTTTTCCCGTAGCCAGATTCAGCAGATAACAGACAACAGAAGTTGTGCCAATATCAAAAGCAGCACCCAGGGCTTTCTTCTCTCCAATTTCTTCAGAAGAAAGACGCGGTTTGATCTCATAAGTCCGTTTGGTTCCTGTCTCTAAGATATGCAGATCATTTTCTTCCTTTACTTCGATCGTCATATCTTCTTCAACTTTAAATTGGCAGGCGCGAACGGTACGATGATAGCCATTATCCTGAACGATATCTACCAGGCATTTTCCGCACGTTCCCTGACCGCCGCAAGGAGCGTCAGGATGAAGTCCGGCTTTGATCTGGACATCCAGAAGTGTTGTCCCTTCCTGGACTTCGATCGTTATATCATTCGGTAGGATCTTTACTGTAAACATGTTTTTCTCCATTAATCGTTATATAAAAAGCATCCGGAATAGCACATTTTTTCCGGTCCGTAATTGTAGGCCACGTTATTTTTCTTGCAGACATCTGATACATAGAGCCCATATGACTCCATAGAGGATACCGCTTTCTCTGGGAACCGGCACGGAGCATCCGGATAAGTACACTCCTTGCATCTATTACACCCGCCGGCATTCAACGGAAGCATATCAGGAAGTTCTGGCCGCAGTTTGTCCAGGCATTCAATAAAACGCTCATTATGCATTTTTGTCACTTCCATAATACCTTCAAAATCCATACTGTCTTCAATATCCCCGACCGTCTGCACCAGAATACCTTTGGAATAAGAATGCATTCTCGCGTCACATTCCTCGATCTCTCCACATCCCGGAGGGCAGGTCCAGCATTTACCATACATTCCGCACGTATTCACCGCACACATATCCCGCACTTCCGTAAGTGCCTGCAGTGTGGAAACATCCAGTGGAACGGCCGTCTCAAAACCAACACTTTTCGCTATTTCAATCAGTTTTTCCTGTTCCATTTGTTACTCCTTTTCTTTGGATTCACAGTAGATGCATCTTCCATTTACGAATATCTGATCCAGCTCCTGCTCAACGGACGAGATGCACTTAGGATTTGTACATTTACTGATATTAATTTTAGCACCTTTATAGCCAAATTCATAGTGAGGAACAAAATGTCTGGTTTCTCCCCGTTTCATCGCTGCCGTTTCTTCTGCATTGTCTTTGAAGAGTTTCAGGATCAGGGCCATGCGCATGAATTTTCCATTCAAGGCCTGATCAAAGTAAGCGGCTCTCGGATCTCCATCCACCTTTGCACTGATCTCATTCACACGCGGGAGCGGATGTAAGAGACACATATCCTCCTTCGCCAATGTCATATTCTCAACGGTCAGACAGAAACTGTCTTTCAGTTTTTCATAATTAGCAGGATCTTTGAACCGTTCTCTCTGAATTCTGGTCATATACAAAATATCCAGCTGCGGGATCGCAGCATTCAGATCTGTCGTTTCTTCATATGCGATCCCCTTTTCATCCATCATCTCTTTCACATAATCCGGAAGTTTCAACTCTTCCGGAGCGATCAGGATGTAGCGGTTGTCCGGATAACGGCTCATCGCGTTGATCAGGGAATGAACTGTCCTTCCATACAAAAGATCTCCGCATAAACCAATTACTAGATGATCAAAACGGCCTTTATAGCGGTGGATCGTCAGAAGATCTGCCATCGTCTGGGTCGGATGACAGTGTCCGCCATCTCCCGCATTGATGATCGGGGTGCTGGAATTACGGGCTGCAACCAAGGCGCTTCCTTCCAGA
>JAFWLM010000098.1 GCA_017511045.1 Lachnospiraceae bacterium
AGCTTGAGCTAAGCGAACCTGGAACGCAGTTTTGAGCAAATCCATAATATAAAACCGAACCCAGAACGCAGTTTCGAGCAAATCCATAATATAAAACCGAACCCAGAACGCAGTTTCGAGCAAATCCATAATATAAAACCGAACCCAGAACGCAGTTTCGAGCAAATCCATAATATAAAAAAGAACCCAAAACGCAATTTCGGTCAACCATACGTCATATAAGCGTGCACAACTCGCATTTTCTTCCGCACATAAAAAAACCGGCCCGGTTTTCTTTAAAAAACCGGGCCGTTTCTTTTTTAAAGCTGCTTGTCTCCCTCCGAGAATGGAAGGATCGCAATCTCCAGGTTTCCGTTCTTTGTACGGAGTTCATCAATAAATGCCTTCTCTTCCTGCTGATCTTTCATCTGGATTTTATAAGTCAATCGGAACATGGATCCCATACCTGTGGTCTTAACGCCAACTGCCTCTGCCTTACGAAGATAACGTCCGAAGATCTCGTCAAACGTTCCGTTATACTCCAGCGATTCCGGAATGGTGATCCGAAGCATCTGATCTGCGACCAGCGTCCGGTGTTCAAATATGCCCAGGGATGCAACCAGTAAATACAGCAGTGCAAGGCCAAGAAGAATAATCACACCATATCCCACATAGCCCATTCCAAAAGCAATGCCGGATCCCATGGAAAACAGGATTGCTGCAATCTCATCGGCACTTCCCGGTGCACTCCTGAAACGGATCAGTCCGAATGCTCCGCCTACTGCAACGCCGGCTCCGATACTGCCGTTTACAAAAGTGATGACCGCTCCAACGATAAAAGGAAGCACTGCCACTACTACAAAAAACCGTTTGGTGGATTTGATCCGAAAACTCATCAGCCACGCATAAATTAATCCTGTTATGATAGCTGCCCCTGCCATGATGAAGAACTGGACAGGTGTTATTGCTGCTGAATATATTGAACTGAACATTTTAATGCCTCCTTTATCTGATAGAACTTTGTAATCTCTCTTTTGTATGCCTCACCGTATTTTGAAAAACTGGTCTTATATATTTTTCCTTTATCCAGAATATCCGCCAGCCAGATCGGCATCGCATCCTGTATTTTTATTTCCAGAATGGTCCATCCTCCTGGGAGAAGCAGTTCCCCGCTTAAGGACGATGTCAGATCCAGTTCATTCATGCGATAGCGCGGATTCTCGTCAATGGTCAGCCGCAGATTTCCGCCCGGCTCATAATACGCAACTCTGTCATATATGATCAGGCAGGCCGGCTGCAGTTCCTGATAATAATCCCGAAAAACGGCTATCTCTTTGCTGATCTGTCCTTCCGGGAAGGCGTTCTCTTTACCTTCAAAGAACTGCTCTGCTGCACCGATCGTTCCCTGGATACGTCTTTTATAAACAACGTGATTTGCCTTGCGCTTCAGTTCCAGGAAGACCGGGGAATTCTCTGTTGCCAGCCCGTAGGATCGAAGTCTGATTTTTTCTTTGAATGCCGGCTGTTCCAGGCTGTATCGGATCAGGCGGTAATCCGGAGTGTCAAAATATAATGACTGGATCGAGGTTTTGCCGAACTCATCTACCTCCATATGGCCTTTCAGACGTTTTCTGATGTATGCTGTCTGTTCTGCGTTCAGGAGATATTTCATCTCGCGGCGCTTCATTACAGTAATTGGGTTTTCTACACAACATGTTTTCATTTCTATCGACCTCCGTTATTTATGGTCTTCCCTGGCCGCC
>JAFWLM010000099.1 GCA_017511045.1 Lachnospiraceae bacterium
CACCGAGGGTAGCGGCTGCAGCGACACCTGCTTTTGCAGCGTCTTCGAAGGCATCTTTTGCCTTGTCAACTGCTTCCTTTACTTCATCTTTTTCATCAACCTGTGAAGACTTATCAGCACCGATGGACTTCATTGTCGGGACACGATTCCCGACTATTAATAAAATCTCCTATGCGCTCTTTTGCAGTCCTAATAAGGCTTTACGGAATTTTGCCCCTTTTAAAGCTGTCCTTTTTGGCACTTAAAATCTCCGGATGTTTGGCTTATGATTTGGCTTATAAGTGTATATCTGTACTACTCTGGTCCATCATAATGCTATTTAATCATAGCTGATGGATTTCTTGTTCCAATTCCTTTAAGTATTTAGAATATTCTGAAAATCCGGAATATCACCATAAATCATATCGCCCATCGCAAAAGCGACTTTTTCTATCCTTCGCTTTATTGCATCTATATTTTTATCTGCCATTATCGCCCTCCGTTTGTCACGATTGTTGTATATTTATTGTGACAAACAAGCAAGAGATTTCGTTAAATTCATGCTTTTTAACGAATCAAGTAGCGGAAAACATACAGGAAGGCGGCTGATAGCCGCCTTCCCCTTTGAAGTTTATTATGCAACAACAGTTTTTTATCTATTGTTCGTGCATCATTTCTGCTGCCGACTTGGATACTCCTTCCACCGACAAGCCTGCCGCTCTCTTGTACATTGCATCTCTTTCCGCGATCCTGTTCGGTTTGAAGAAAAGGATCAATACTGTGCAGATGATTCCAAGGATTGCAAAGATCAGAAATACAAACGGAAATCCCTTTGCGCCGCCGAGGATAGCGACCAGCATCGGTCCGAATGCCTGAATGACGTTGATCGTTGGATTCTTCCAACCCCAGACCGTTGCAAAGTCTTCTCTCTTCCAGTACTGCGCGGCTGCGGATACGCCGAAGTTTGAAGCTGCGCCTTCAAAGATGCAAAGCATTGCAAGACCGAGCAATAATGTCGGGAGCGTCTGGATGAAGCCAAAGATGCCGCTCAGGATCATCAGTATACAGGCGATAAGAATTGCTTTCTTTGTTCCGAATTTTGTATCAACAACGCCAAGGATCCAGCTTCCGAAGCAGGCAACGATACAAACGCCAAGCATTTCAATCGTTCCGTACTTTGCATAAAACTCCGGATACAGATTCAGAATATTAATGATCTGGCACATCGCGCCGACACTGGTTGCCAGCAGCACGCCCTCCGGAATGACTAGAAGCCAGAAGTCCGCACTCTTAAATGTGTTTTTCAATATCCAGACAGAATTTTTCTTTGCTTCAATTTCCGCTTCCATCATTGCCTTGGCATCTTCCGGTGTCATGCTGCGGTCATTGTCACGGTAGGCGCCGACTTGCTCCGGATAGTCTTTGATAAAAATAAGCCCAAGAATAATGCCAGCCACGCTGACGCAAAGATACGGCAAATAGGCCATAAATGCACCTTTTGTAAAGTATGCAGATGCAAAGAGAGAAAGGAATGCGTTTGTGATCGGGAAGGCAAAGGTTGCGATTCCCATGACAGTTCCTTTTCTTCTTGGAAACCACTGTCCGACCAGAATACCCATAATCAGCGTGGCTCCTGTCAGTGAGAAGAAGATTGCAAGTGCGAAGAAAACAAGCCACAGCGCTTCATTTACAAAGATCGTTGCCATCAAAATGCCGAATACAACGGAAACGGACATGAAGATCACTGCCAGATTACGCACGCTCTTCGCATTTGCGATTTTGCGCGAGAACAGAAACTGAAATGCAATCGCAACGAGCGTAATGATCGTATAGATGGTGGAAACCATGTTGGAATTCCATCCATACATCATCGCGTTTCCGCTTGCCTGAATGTTCTGCGCAAAACTGTTAAAGATACAATAGGTGTAGAATCCGACTGCCTGGAAGATAACCAGCATCCAGCCTCGGAAACCAAATCCAATATTTTTGCCCTGATTCATAAATTACCTCCATAGTAATAACTTCGTCAAATAGACGGATAGCGGTTCTTTCTCAACTTCCCCAGTTACTTTCTGTTGTCCGTTTTATACGGTGTCTGCGCGACTTTTGCACGGATCATCATCTGCCTCTTTCCTTCTTTACCATAAAGGACAAGAACTTCCGTACCTTCCTTTGCATAGTCAATCGGAAGCTGTGCGTGGGATAAGAATTTCTTAAACTGCACGCTGTAGCCGCGGTTTGTTGCCAATCCGATAAACTGCTTATCCAGGCTGAAGACCGGAAGCGCGGTTTCGATAGCTCCGGAATAATCACTGGTATTCGTCGGAAGCGGCGGCAGTTCGAACGCCTCGTTCTCCGCATCAAACATAGATGCGTAAATGCCTTTGACATCCTCGTCATTCCATTCGAGCGTCATTGTTCTTCCGCTCGGGCTTTCCACCTCTTTCATCAGGATCTCTTTTCCCGGAAAGTCTCTGGTTTTATCAATTAATCCTCCCCATCCATAATCTGTCGGATATCGGTGAAGCGGTTCCGCTCCCGGAATGATTGCCGGGATAAAGTCCACCCAGATCGTCGGGAAGTACGCCTGCAGATGATTGATCATGAGACTGCGCATACCGAGCTGGCGAAGTCCGAATTCCTTGCCTGCTTCTACGACCGCATTCCAGATCACGCTGCCATCTGTGCTGTCACCGAACAGTTCAAATCCGAGTTCCCCGCTCATACCGCCTCTGTAAATGCGGACATTCCTTCCCGCAATCTTTGTCTCACGGAAGGAAATAAACGGAAGATCCTCCAGGCTTTCTCCGGTCAGCTTTTCCAATACGGCTTTCGAAACCGGTCCCTGCACATGGTAGTTATAAATCGCGTCGGAGACAATTTCGGCTTTAACATCAAAGCCTTCCGGCTGCAGCATACATCCCGGAACCACCATAGCTCCTCCTGTCACAAGAACCTGCTCCTCTGCTTCCCGGAACGCGATTCCGTCACCGATCATCTTGCCGTTCGGGAGGACAGAGATAATATGGCGGCCCTTTCCAATCGGGAAATTCTGAAATCCGTTGATCGTGCTTACCTCAAGACATTTGATAACATCCGGTCCGGTCAAGCGGACTTTATAAAGCCAGGACCAGTCGCCGATATACCCGGTTGTATGAATCGCATTGCACTCATCCATCCACCCGGTATACTCCCAGGTTGCCAGCACATTATGCAGTGAGGAATAATGCTGGATTCCGCTGGAAGGATCGATTCCGGAATCCTGGCCCTGAATTGCCGGAGTAAACGCTGCGTTCTTTCCGCCATAATAGGAAAGCTCCGGATTATCCTTAACAGCCCAGCTGCCTTTGACTTCATTTGCATCCAGTACATCAAACAATTTCATATCAAACACCCTTTCTGATTTGCTCTGCTTGCAGGAGACCGACACGACGTTTCCTGTCACCTGAGGCTTCCTTTCTTACAGTGTCATTCTATAGAACTGCGCGGATAACAGTTATGCATTATCCTTTTTTGCTATTCAGGAATTGAATAGCAAAAAAATTGTGTTATAATGAAAAAAACCTTCAGGCAGAAAGAAGGCTTATCATGACGATCGAACAGGCAAATGAATTTTTGGTTTTAGCAGAAACACTGAACTTTTCTTCGGCGTCCCGGGAGCTTTTTATCTCCCAGCCGACGTTAAGCCGCCATATCCAGCTGCTCGAAAAAGAGTTGGGATTTAAGCTGGTCAACACTTCCAGCCATGCGGTAAGCCTTACCAAAGAAGGGGAAGACGCTGTTCTCACCTTCCGAAAAATCGTAAAAGAATATGACCGTTTCTGTGAGCGGGGAAGAAAAACTTCCTCGCAGCTCAGCGGAAAAATCCGTTTGGGGCTATTGTACTATTCGATCGAGGATGATTTTTCGGACTTTATCCCGGAATTTAAAAATAAATACCCTGCCATCCGCTTGGACGTGATCAGTTATCAGCCGCATCAGCTTTATGAAGACCTTCTGAGCGGAAAACTGGATGTGGGGCAGGTTTTCTCTTCCGGAAAGGAAGACAGCCTGTTAAAGTACCAGAAAATCACGGACCAGCAGATGATCGCTATGCTTCAAAGTAGCCACCCGCTGGCCTGCAGAGAATCGATTTCTTTTCAGGATCTGAGTAAAGAAAAACTGATTGTGTTAACAGAAGATACCTTTTCCAGAAAGCAGACCGACTCTCTTCTGAAACAGAGGCGGGTTCGTTTTGAAGATATCATTGAAACGGAAACCATAGAATCTGTCCCACACATCATTCGCAAATACGGCGGCGTCCACATCACCGGCGGCAGCGTCCGCAAGCAAGGCGGAAAAGGGATTGCCTACCTTCCGTTATCAGACAGACAGGCCAGAACAACGATCTACCTGGCCTGCCTGAAAAGCAATACAGATCCGTTGACAGCTCTTCTTATGGAAGAAGCAAAGGAGTTTTTCCGGATCTCATAATTCTTTTATATACGGAACATCTTTTGTATAAGGTTTCCAATCTTTTTCCGGCACTCCGTTTTTCATAAAATTCGTCCAGCATGTGACAACTTCCTCGCTGAGCGCATAATCTTCTTCCTTCATCGGCCTCCAACTGCGGCCCAGCGTTCCCATCGTATACCAGATTTCCGAGGAGTGGAATGGCTTCACTGAGGAATTGCGGGTCTCTGGAAGTTCGTGTTTGAAGAAATAGACATAAGACGGAATTCCCAGTTCCTCGCATTTGAGGCTCCAGTCAACCGACTGCTGTTTTAACGGTCCTGGCGTTCCGTCTGCTGTGTTTTCCGGCGTATCTCCGAATTCGTCCGCAACACAGCCGGTCAAATATGGGATCTTTTTCATGGCTCCCTGGCTGTAAAGCTCCTGCAGTTTTCCCGGAAGGAGATAGCCATCGGCAACCGGAACAAAGGCAAAGAAGATCCCCTTCGCCATCAGCTGCGGCATAATCTTTCCGCTCAGCATCAGAACCTGCTCAGCGCTAAGCGCACGGAGTTCCTTCAGAATACAACAAGAGCCCACGGATTTCTCCATGAGCTCTCTAAATGGAAACTTTTAAAAAATATTGTGCGATTTTAAACACTTGCAGACTTGACTTTTCCCCATTGGCTTACACGTGGCTTATATTGGCTTACGGAGTGGCTTATGGAGTAAAAATTCGTCTTTTTCTTCCAACCCAATTTAGTACAGTTTTGCGCCGGCCGGGATGTGCGGATCGACCATCAGAAGATTCAGTTTTTCTTCTCCCTCTTCCTCGTGGATCGCGCTAAGGAGCATGCCGCAGGACTCAATCCCCATCATCTTCCTCGGAGGAAGGTTTGTGATGGCAATACAGGTCTTTCCGACCAGCTCTTCCGGCTCATAGAATGCATGGATTCCGGAGAGGATCGTACGGTCTGTGCCGGTGCCGTCATCCAGCGTAAATTGCAGTAATTTCGTGCTTTTCAGCACTGCAACACACTCTTTTACCTTCACTGCACGGAAGTCTGATTTGCTGAATGTGTCGAAGTCAACTTCTTCCTCAAACAGCGGCTCAATCTTCACTTTGGAGAAGTCGATCACACCGAGCTGCTCCAGCTTTTCACCGATCTTGGAGACCAGTTCTGCACCGAGGGTAGCGGCTGCAGCGACACCTGCTTTTGCAGCGTCTTCGAAGGCATCTTTTGCCTTGTCAACTGCTTCCTTTACTTCATCTTTTTCATCAACCTGTGAAGACTTATCAGCACCGATGGAC
>JAFWLM010000100.1 GCA_017511045.1 Lachnospiraceae bacterium
GACGGAGAAAGGAAAAGCGAGAAAATGAATGAAGAAGCAAAAGAAGTCGCCAGTAAAATGTCTGACTATGCAGAATCGGAAAAAACAACGATTCTAAAAAACATCAAGACGGAAAGCATGTTGGGTGTCTGCGCGCTGGTGGTGTTGATGATCCTCGAACTATTGGGTATCCGTTCTTCCAGCCAGCTGACTGAAATGGTTTTTCTTTACTGCCAGGTATTTGTATATGTATCGGTGGTGATGGTTTTCTTCCATGCTTCAGGATTGCTGTATAAATTCAAGCGTGGAGACAGGGAAAGCAGCTTGCCGATGCCATTCCTTTTCTTGATTGCTTTGGCTGCTGCCGCTGCAGTTGCATTTGGAATCTGGTTTCTGCTTTCCTTGATAGGCGCTTAGCCTCCGGGAGGAAAATGTTTATGTATAAGATATGCAAAGACTGCGGGAAAAAATGTGACTTGTCGGAAAAGAAATGCCCTGTATGCGGGGGAAAATTGAAGAAACAATTCACGGAAGAAGAATTAAAGGAAATCCAAAAACAGAACGATGATATGGCTGTGATCAACACCTTGCTGATGTAGATTCGGTTTGGCTGGATTGGAAGATATGAGAGCAAAGAAAAAGAGAGTCTTACTGATTTTCACAATATTGCTTATACTCGCAGCGGTTGTTGTGGCTATGTTTCAGTTTACCCAATTCGGCTATCTGACGAGTATCTCGAACTCGACATACTGGCGCACGAGATCACCCATGCGGAACTGCGCACGCGCCTTTCCGCCGAAGCACAAAAAAGAATTCCGACTTGGTTCGATGAAGGGATTGCTCTGCAGAATGACTACCGGGAGAAATACAGCGAAGCGCAATGGATCACGCAGACCGACAACGGGAAAAACGCGGTTGCCCTTGAGGATATGGACACCCCGGCAGAGTTCTATGCGGGGAAAGCGGAGGACAGACGTTTCCGTTATCTGAACGCGAAACATGAACTCGATGTATGGATGACAACACACGGACAGCATGGTTTATTGGAATTACTTGATAGGCTCAATGGTGGAGCAGATTTCACCACTGCGTATGAAGGTTAAATTCCAGTTTGTTGGGAAAAAGACAGCTTGGGATATGTGCAGATATTGGTAACGTATGTGAGGTTATTGTCATGACTGGCCTGAGCATCAGAAAAGCGACTAAGGAAGAGATTCCGCAGATCATCGATATACAGAAGGAAATCTTCTGTGGAGAGCAAAGTATCCCGGAGGAACTGATCGGCACTTTTCTGTCGAGTCATCCCATCTGCTGGGTCGCAGAGCAGAACGGTCGAATTGTCGGTTCTATTTCTTCATGGGAAGAGGAAAAAGAGGTTCACCTTGGACGTTTCGTTGTCCTTCCTCGGTTTCGTGGACAAAAGATCGGAACAAAGCTGCTTAACCATGCAGTGTTTGAACTCTTTCAGAACGGCGTAGAAATCATAATCATAGAAGCACGAGACAGTGCGGCGAGAATGATCCGAGCTATCGGCGGCAGAGATATCGGGGATGCTTTTGCTTTTTATCTTGGAAATGTCACTCCCATGGTGCTGGAAAAAGAAGCCTACAGGAAATGCAATTCCATTTTCAACCACCATCCGCATCCGCAGTCTGAGATTCATGACGATAAGATCATTGCGATCACGAAAGCCAGTTTGGATCAATTTCAGGATATCAGGGCCTTCTATCACGCTGTCATCGACGGAATCGGAGCTTCCCGGAACAGTGTGAAATGGAAAAAAGACATATACCCCTCATCTGAGTTTCTGGCTGAATCTCTGCGCAGCGGTGAACTTTTTACCGTAGAAGAAGGCGGAGAAATCATCGGATCCATGATCCTGAATCATCAGAGCAATGACATGTACAGATCATGCTGTTGGCCAACGGAAGCAAGTGATTCGGAAGTTACAGTCATTCATGCGTTAGCTGTTCACCCGTCTCATTCCGGAAAGGGCTGTGCCAGGCAGATGGTCCGATTCGCAATCAATTATGCACGACAGCATCTGCAAAAGGCCATTCGTCTGGATGTTCTAAAGGGTAATCTCCGTGCGGAAAAGCTGTATTCCGGAATGGGATTTCAGTATTTGCAAACTTTGCCGATGTTTTATGAGGACACCGGCTGGGCGGATTTTCAGCTTTATGAATATCGGCTGTAGCTTTTGACATTGAATCAGTTTTGGAGGTTCAAAATGAAACCATATACTCTGCTTTCAGATGATCGGTCCTTTGCTTTTTCAGCAGAGAACCCTACCGGAACTCGCGGTGGAGGTTCACGGGGTGGAGATTGCACAAAGCTC
>JAFWLM010000010.1 GCA_017511045.1 Lachnospiraceae bacterium
ACAGGTGGCAGGACCTCCTTCAGGAATTACAACAGGTGTACCAATCGATGAATGGTCAATAGATCTGACAGTTGGCGGAATAAAAGCAGGAGATAAAGTTGCCAACAGATGGTACGTTAACTTTTTTAAAGAAAGTCCGGCTGATGAGGATATAATGGTTGAATTCAGGGGAGAAGAATAGATCTATATCATGATCACTATAAGATGAATGAGCATTATGTTATCATTCATCTTTTTTGTCGCAAAGAATGCAGATACCATATTCTTTATTTGTGTGGTGAGCTTTGGATAATTCGTGTCGATTGTCACATGATACCGCTGAGAAACACGTATAATAGATACAGAAAAACTGACAGGTTGTTTCTTTTTTGGCGTACCTGCCTGTTTTTCGGGATAGAAAGAGTATTCAAAGAGGTGACTTTATGAGAGACTGGATCATTGTTGTGGACAGTGACGCAGCCAATTTGGAAAATACAGAACATATACTCAAGAGCGCAGGGATGAAGGTGACATCTCTGAGATCGGGACGGATATTTATCGATTATGTTAAGACCTACGGTTTGCCGGATATTATTCTGATCGCTGTTGATCTTCATGATATCAGCGGCTTTGAAACCCTGCGTCTTCTGAAAGAGGAAATGCTCAGAACCCGCAAGCATCCTCTGGTTTTTCTGATGGGAGAAGCGAATCCCAACCGTGAAATGGAAGCCCTGCGTGCAGGCGCGATGGACTATATCAGAAAGCCGATCGAAAAAGGTACTCTTGTACCGAGAATTCAGAAAATTCTCGAGATTCAGAAGAAGATGCTGAAATATGAAAAAGAAGCTGAGACAGACCCTCTGACCGGTTTGTGGAATAAAACCTTCGCAGAGGCCAGAGTGATCGAATTCTGCCAGAAGGAAGAGGGACTTCTCTGTGTGCTTGATCTGGACTACTTCAAGCCGATCAATGATCTCTTCGGTCATGATATCGGTGACAGAGTATTAGAGAGGTTTGCCGAACTGCTGAAGGAACAGATGAAAGAGGGAGATGAATGCGGAAGAATCGGTGGTGATGAGTTTCTGCTTTTTGCCCGCTCGATGCATTCCGGTGAAGAACTGCTCCGCTTTACCGATGCTCTCAACAGCGGGCTGATTGCCGCAGCGGAAGAGATCATGGGCAAGAATCTGATTATTCCTTTCGGTGTATCCATCGGAGCGGTAACTGTCCCGGAGTACGGAACCGATTATCAGGAACTGTTCCACTATGCGGATATGGCATTGTATTTCGTAAAACAGAACGGAAAGCACGGATGCCGTCTGTACAGCCAGCTCGATGAAGAGAGAGTGAAGAGCGAACCGGATCTCAACCTGGATGCGATTACCGCAATCATGGAAGAAAGAAATGATTTCCCCAATGCCATGTGGATGGGAAAGGAAGTTTTCGGCAGTATTTACCGGTATATGGTTCGCTATATGGACCGCTATCATCGGATGTCTTTCCGGGTACTGTTTACCCTGAAGGTGAGACCTTCTCTTGATTTCAAGGAAAAGGCGGAGATTGTCACCGAGTTCCGGCGTATGATTCAGAGTTC
>JAFWLM010000011.1 GCA_017511045.1 Lachnospiraceae bacterium
CTGCAGGCTGTTGAAATTCATCTGTCTATACTTTTCTCTAAGATTATCTGCCATTCTCATTCCCTTTCTTAATTCAATAGGGGAGCCTGCTGATCTCCCGGCATATCACAAGCATCCGCTGTGATGGATCCCACTTCTTACATGTCTGCAGCGTAAGCAACCTGTCCTTCTCACTGATCTTCCCGGCAACAGGATCGACCAGATTCTTCATATTTACATAAGAGATCCAATCCCTGTATTCAAACTCTGTCATGTCTGGGCAGGAATAGTCATAGTATTCTGCCTCATCTTCTGTAATGAACAGAACGGAAGAGACAAGATATGTTCTGACTTCCCCTTCCAGGAAAAGGAATACGCTCTGATTGTCCTCATAGCCCTCCTGATCCATCAATTTTTCCAAAGGTGTAAATCTGGAATTGCTGTCGTAATAGACATAGTGCCCATACATAGTCAGGTTTTTTGAATCAAGCGATGTCCTGCTGTCCAGAAAGACTGTTCCGGCACCATCGTATTCACCATCAAACGCTTTATGCAGATAGTCTTCATTATCGAATGACTGTACTACCGGCTCTTTAATTAGTCCTGACTGAAACATCAGGTATCCACAGAAATCCGTATTCTCATCGTGCAATGCCTCCCAGGATCTTTCGGAAAACAGATAACTTGTGTTTTCTTTATTTGCTGCAATCACCGTGGTGACATGATTCTGGATCTCAGCGGATTTCATCTGCGAGCGAACTTCAGGGACAGTTTTGTACAAACAGAACGCAGTAATGGCTGCCAACACGGCGATTCCCGCATTAAGCAGCCATCTTCTTTTATTCGTCTTCCTCATCGTCGGAAATGTTCAGTTTCTTAATCACAAAATATGCTGCTGCACCAATGCCTCCGGCAATTGCCAGAGCTCCCGGGACAGCCCAGTTAATTCCAGATTCTTCTGCTTCTTCCTTTACCGTCTCAATCGGTTCTTCCGACTGCTGAGGAGTTGGTGTTTCCTCTGCACTTTCTGTTTCTTCTGCTGATGATGGCACCGCAGATTCTTTCGGCTGTTCCGCTTCCGGTGTTGCTGTCACAGTCGCACTTTCTGTCTCAGTAATTACAGGTGTATAAGTCACGATCACATGATCATTACGGACCTGATCAGGACGCCAATAGAGATCAACATCAGGAATCATCTGAATATCCGCAGTATAGCCTTCTACATATGGGGTTGATACACTTTCCCATCCGCATTCACCGTTGTTGCCGATGTGATATTCAACAGCTCCGTTCTGGGCCGTAATCCATACTTCATTGCCTGTAGTTGTCTGATATACCGTATGATTTCGGCCACTGTCATCAGGGAAAACATACTCAATAGTCCTCGTCCATTCCTTCTGCTCTCCATAGCTGACCCTCTCACCGTTTTCATCTGTAAATGTAATCGGATCCTGAGCATAAACATTCTGTACATTCCACATTGCACAGGCAAGTAAGCCTGCCGGCAATATATATTTCCATTTCATACTTCACCAAAAAGGCAGCTGTTTATCTGCTTGAGACTCACAGCCGCCTTTACCCTTTCTTCAGTTATTTCTTATTCAGCTTCGATCTTTTCCTAAGCAGGATGATCAGTGCTGCACCGGCAGCTGCTCCAAGACCTCCGAAGATGATCATATTGGATCCGACTCCTGTCCGTACCCAACTGATTCTTCTTCTGCGGTATCTCGGGCTTCTGCTGATCAGAATTGCCTGATCCTCATCACTGATGTCCGCATGGCTTGTAATCAGAACACCGTCCTGATACAGATCTTCAAACACGACTGCTGTGTAACCATTCAGTGCGCTGGCGTTGAATGTGAACTGCAGTTCCACTGTGCCGCTTTCC
>JAFWLM010000101.1 GCA_017511045.1 Lachnospiraceae bacterium
AGCGGTGAGGTAATGCTTCCGATGAAGCTGATCGGCTCTGTTACGTATCCCGGCAGAGGGATCTGCAGGAAGAAGATCACCATGGCGATCACGACACTTACGATTCCGGCATTGATCAGCGTCTTCGGAGAAAACTTAAAACGGTTCTTGCTTCCACGTGAAATAATATAGAATCCGTAACTGTAGACAACAATATTCAGATGGATATTCAACAGCGCCATGTAGAATAAGCCAACCGGACCAAACAGGGACTCTGCCAGCGGAAGGCCTAAAAAGCCTACGTTACCAAAAACGATCGCCGCTTGATAGACACCGGAAGAAGAGACCGGCACTTTAAGGATCTTAACGATCAGGAGTGCCAAAAGGATCAAAACAACATAGATCACGACACCGATCCACAATAGTTTTGCCGCATTCCGGATCTCGCTTCCATCCATGGAAATAATACTGGTAAAGACCATGCAGGGAGATGTTGCATGTACGACCAGCCCGGAAAGACCTTTATTCACAGTATCATTCAAAATGTGGATCTTGTACAGAAGAAAACCGAGGGCCATGGCCACAACGATCTTGATCATGGTGATAATCAATGCGCTCATAATAAAAAATATTAACATAAAAGGCCATAAAATAATATACAAATCCGCCTTTTTCCTTTACAATACTTACGTTAAAGCTTCTCTGTCACAGAGAAGGCAATCATAATACCGCTGCCGCACAGGCAGCACAGGAGGATGAATATGACAGACAAATTGAATCACGGCCCGGACTGCGACTGCGGCTGCCAGGAAGAAGTTCCACAGATCACATTAGAATTTGATGACGGCGAAAACATTGTTTGCGAGCCGCTTTTTATCTTTGATTTCGAAGAGCAGGATTATATCGCTCTTGTTCCTGTTGATGAAGATAACGATGAAGTGTTCCTGTATCTTTACAATGAATTCGACAACGGAGAGTTCGAGTTCTTAGATATTGAAGATGATGCTCAGTTTGACAGAGTTGCAAAAGAATTTGAGCGTATCATCGAAGAGGCGGAAGCACACGGCTAATCAAAAAATAATGATCAATACAGAAAACCACGGGAAGTTCTCCCGTGGTTTTTTCTGTACTTCACTTATTCATTGAATAATCATTATTTCTCCGGGATCACACCGGTCCAGTACTCTTTACCGTAAACATCTGTAATCTTGTACATTGCGAGCGCTGCGCCTTCTCCGACATCCATGTTGGCAATATACGGCTCTTCACTTCCAACGATCCACGCTTCACCTAATACGTACTGATCCAGGAAATTGCCTTTGTAATCATAGAAATCTGCCAGGAACTCGATCTTATCTCCTTCTTTGACAGAAGGGACGATCGTAGGTTCTTCCCCTGCATCCAGATCAACAGGTTCACCTGCCATGACTGAATTCATTAGTTTTCCGACGTTGGAGGATTCTGTATCGCTGATCAGTCTTACACCTGAAATATATCCGTAAGGGTTTTCCTCATCAAAGGTTAAGATAAGATCTGCCTCCTGATCATTATAGAGGATCGGGCAGTGTCCGGTGATCACATACTTGTCTCCATCAACGGTCATGGAATCATAATAGTATGAGAGATAGTGGCCATCGATCGTGAGCCAGGTATGGTTATTGATGCCTACAAGATTTCCTTCCTTATCAAAATCGAATACATTGTCAGAGCCCAGATCGATGAGACCTTCGCCATCATCATAGAACATATTCAATTCAATACTGCCCACCAGGTTCCACTGCTCCTCACTCAGCTGAATGATTGGCTGTCCTTCTTTATTCTCTTTCCACTCGAGTGCAGTTTCATCAAACTGATTCTCTGCCAGATAGTCTGACACCTTCTGAAGATCGATATTGCTGCTCCTGAAGAAACTGAAATCAGAAGAACTGTAGTCAGAAGAGAATCCACCAAGATCTCCGCCTAAAAGTCCGCCAAGCATGTCATAAATGCTGGAGGAGGAATAACTGCTGCCGCTGTCATTACCATAATAATAGCTGTCGCCATAATCACCGCTTCCGAACAGGCCATACAGAGAGTTAAACGGGTTTCCGGTACCGCCTGAAATATATTGGCCGGAAAGTCCCATTGCGGCATAGGTCTGTATACATCTGGTATATTCTGATGCGATGCCGATCTTGTTGTAGATCGATTCCACATTCTTAACATACGCGGAATTGGTATATGGGAAGTAAATGGACAAGCCATAGGAGTTCGTCATATCACGGGTTGTATTGTTATACTTCACTGCTCCGCGGACTGCTTTTGCCAGTTCAGCTCCCTCTTTAGTTCCGAGACGCTCTGCAAAATCAACCAGGTCGACCTGATCGACATTTACCGCCTCGCCAAAGCTTCTTGCCTTTCCTCTTGCCTGTGAAACATTCTTGTAATCTCCGCTGGAACTGTCACTTTCGATCAATGCCGTTGTCGAAGTTGCAAATGCTTTCAGCTTATCCGGAACAGTATAGGAAAGCTCGGCAAGGTCCACAACTGACTGTGTGCCGGCCCAGCCCTGTCCAGCCTGAGAAGAAGCACTGATAAAGTCATCAACGATTCTTTTTCCAAGATCCACCGTAGAGATCGAGGTATTATCACTCAGTGCCTTCAGCCAGTTTGTATAGTACCAGCCGTATCCGGACTCTGTCTCTTCCGAAGCGATCATGTAATCTGCATAATCGCTGATCGCAAGTCCCGTTTCCACGGTTCCCATCAGGCAGGCATCAAAACCGACAAAATCAAAATCAACACCGCCGTCATCTAAAGCTGTACGGATCCTGGACAGATCCATTGTGCCGTTATAGGAGAACTTTTCGTCCGATCCGTATCCTGTTACAGAACCGCCGCCGTGATCCCAAAGGATCAGCATATTCCTGTTTGCCGGGAAGTTCTTGTTGCAGTAACGGATAAACTCAGACAATGTGTCTGCATCCGTCATGCATTTATTGCCCGCATTCTTTTCCAGCAGATACAGGCTGTTGCCCTTGATCTGGTAGATCTGGTTCACACTGCTGCTCATCTGACGATTCTGCCACCGGGTCGTACCGCCGGTATAGATGATCAGGTTAACATTATCCCCAACTCCGGCATTCAGCATCTCCTTGATATCCATGGTGGCAGCACCGCCGCCGGACTCAAGATCCGATCCGCAGATATAAACCATGACCGTAGCAAGGTCATTTCCGTTTCCCAGGATTTCCGTTCTCTTGGCAGGAACACCGGAAGCGACCGTGTTGTCCACAGTTCCTGTGTTGGACGTTCCGGAACCGGTATAGTAGTTACTGGTAAAGTGAGCAATGCTGCTGTCCGGGTCTGCAAAAGAATATCCGGTATTTGAAGTTCCTCCGGTATTGCCTCCGGATCCTGAACCACTGCAGCCTTTTCCAAGGCAGCGGAACAGCACAACTACAACGACAACGACAACGACTGCCAGGATCAGCAGACGGATCATTGAATTGCCTTTACGCGGTTGATTCTTATTATTATTTTCATTCATCTTTTTTACCCTGTTTCGTCTCTAATGATATGCTAACGTTTCTTTCCAAACAGTCCTCCAAGGATCCCTTTGACGACAGAACTGGAAGCTGCACTTCTGTTTTTCTGAACACCTCTTTGAGAAGTGGTTTTTCCACGGCCCGCGCCGCTTCTTTTGATCCCTTCTCCACCCTGGACAACTCTTTGCTGTCTTCCGATCGGTCTGTTTTCCATAATTGAACCTTCTTTCAAAACATAACACTGTAACTGTGTGTTTTATTATCTCATAAAAAAATACAGCTTTCATTATTTTTTTGAAACAAGTCTTTTTTACTCTTAGCAGTTTTTATGGCTCTTGCTGAGGATTTATGTTATGGTATGAGTGCTGAAAACAGAGGGAACAAACACCAGAGAAAGGAAGGCGGCTTAACAGGCTGCATCAAAAAAATGTTTCTAGCAGAAAACTGGAAAGACTATGAAGTTTTAGATACCTCCTGCGGAGAAAAGCTGGAGCGTTGGGGTGAATACATCCTTCTTCGTCCGGATCCGCAGGTCATCTGGAATACAGAAAAAAAGATCCCTGAGTGGAGAAAGCTGAACGCCCACTATCACCGCTCGAACAAAGGCGGCGGAGAATGGGAGTTCTTCGATCTGCCGAAACAGTGGCAGATCCACTATGAACTGAAAACAGATGGCACCTCTGATGGGACAAGCCGTTTAACATTTAATCTGAAGCCTTTCAGTTTTAAGCATACCGGCCTGTTTCCTGAGCAGGCAGCAAACTGGGACTGGTTCAGTAAACTCATCCATGAGGAAACAAAAAAACGCCAATCCGGGGCAGGCGAAAAAATCAAAGTATTAAACCTTTTTGCATATACCGGAGGTGCAACAATAGCCGCCGCAAAAGCAGACGCTCATGTCACACATGTGGATGCTTCCAAAGGAATGGTTCAATGGGCAAAAGAAAATGCAAAAGATTCTGCTGTCCCTGAAGAAAACACCCGCTGGCTGGTGGATGACTGCAAAAAATTTGTGGAGCGTGAGATCCGAAGGGGCAATCAGTATGATGCGATCATCATGGACCCGCCTTCTTACGGAAGAGGCCCGAAAGGTGAGATCTGGAAAATGGAAGACAGCATCTACGAACTGCTTACGCTTTGCAGCCAGGTGCTGAAAAAGGATGCACTCTTTTTCCTATTAAACTCCTATACCACAGGCCTTCAGCCGGGCGTCCTGAAATATCTGTTAGAAGCTGTAATCAAGCCCGGACGGGGCGGAAAGGTCGAAGCAGACGAGGTCGGACTTCCGGTCTCCTCAAACGGTTCTGTTCTCCCCTGCGGCGCCGCAGGAAGATGGTTCCGGAAATAAATGAAACTTAAACGAAAAACCACGGGAATTGCTCCCGTGGTTTTTTATCACGTTCTAAACCGAAGTTTTCTTTATTATTCTTTGATACGGATCAAGATTTATGCTCCGGCAACATTTTTGTTTTTCACGTCTTCAAATTCCTGAAGCATCTCAGGAGTAGCCGGTTTTCCTGCAAGCGTTCCGATCACGACTGCGATCAGTCCGACAACAAAACCAACGATCAGGGAATACAGTCCGGTTGCATCACCGATCGTCTCACCATGAACGAACGGAATGTAGTCCCAGATAATAACGGTCAGGGCGCCTGCGATAATACCGCTTAACGCACCGGCTTTGTTTGTCTTCCTCCAGAAAAGGGATAAAACAACGACCGGTCCGAAGGCGGAACCGAATCCTGCCCACGCATCACTGACCAGAGCCATGATCGAGCTGTTCGGATTCCATGCAATGAAGAAAGCAATGATTGCAACAACGATAACAACAACTCTGGAGATCCAAAGCGTTTTCTTCTCGTTGATATCCTTTCCTTTCCTAATCACGTCTGTATAAATATCTTTGGAAACAGCAGAGGCTGTAACCAGAAGCTGGGAGTCTGCGGTTGACATGATTGCCGCAAGGATCGCGCAAAGCAGGATGCCGCCGATGAACGGAAGTGCATACTGATTTGTAAATAATTCCTTAACGACCATGATAACAACGTTTTCTTTATCTTCCAGGACACCGACTCTCGGGAAAAGATAAACACGTGCAAGGATCGCCAGAACGGATACGACGCCCAGGGAAAGAAGGTTCCATACGTTAGCAATGACTTTGGATTTATTCAGTTCTTTTTCCGACTTAATTGCCATGAAGCGGACAAGGATGTGCGGCATTCCACAATAGCCCAAACCCCAGGCAAGGCCGGAAATAATAGAAACGATACTGATGCTTCCTGATCCGGATGTCATCGGATTCAGATAATTGGCCGCTCCGCCTTCAACTCCGGATGCAGTCAGCGTCGACATGATCGTTCCCGGCTCGATGATCGTCAGCAGAATGATCGGGACTGCAAGGATCATGATCAGCATCAGGATTCCCTGCACAAAGTCAGTAACACAGACCGCCATAAATCCGCCGAGGAACGTATAGACCAGAATGACAACAGTTCCGATCAACAAAGCGGTATGGTATTCGAGTCCAAAGACAACATTAAACAGTTTCGCTCCTGCGGAAAGAGCTGAAGCGGTATAGACAAGGAAAAAGATGACGACGACGATGGATGAAACCAAGAGCAGGACATTTTTGTCATCGTGAAAACGATTGTTGAAATATTCCGGTATCGTCATGGAATTGTTTGCTCTGATCGTATAACGGCGCAGACGTCCGGCAACGATCATCCAGTTTGCAAACGTTCCGAGGAGGAGTCCCAATGAGACCCAGATCTCTCCGGTTCCGAGAAGATAGATCGCACCCGGAAGTCCCATAAGGAGCCATCCGCTCATATCAGATGCCTGGGCACTCATTGCCCCGACCCACGCACCAAGACCACGTCCGCCTAAGAAGTAGTCTTCAGTGTTGTTTGTTTTTCTGGAGTAAAAAGCTCCAATCAGTATCATGAAAATTATGTATACGACGAATGCTGCTATAATCCAAAAAGTATTACCCATATCTAATCTCTCTTTCTATAATTCTTTTGGCTCGTAAGTAAGCTCGCATCCCAGTCTTCTGATCGTTCTTCTGTCGATTGCTGAAAGTCTTGCTGTTGTATGTACAGGACAGCCAATGATCTTCGGAAGCTGTCTTAATGCCTGTGCAGCGGCCGGATTAATGGATGAGGTCGTGGAAAGCGCGATCAGAACCTCATCCGGATGAAGTCTCGGGTTCCGGCTTCCCAGATACTTGGTTTTCAGCGTCTGGATCGGCGCGATCGCATCCGGTGAAAGGATCTTGATTTCCTTGCCGATACCCGCTAAATGTTTGAGGGCTTTAATAATGCACGCAGCGGACGGGCCTAAAAGATCACCCGTCTTTCCGGTAATGATCGTGCCGTCTTCAAGTTCAATTGCGGTTGCTACATCTCCGGTCTCTTCTTCTCTCTCCCTTGCGGCTTTTACGACCTTCCGGTCTGTTACGTCAAGTTCCAGCTGGCTCATCAAGACCTTGATCTTATTTACTTCCTCAAGCTCTTTTTTGCCTTCTGCAACACCGGCAATTGCCTTAAAGTAACGGCAGATGATTTCCTGCTTGGAAGCTTCACGGCAGACTTCATCATCGATAATGCAGTTTCCTGCCATGTTGACACCCATGTCCGTCGGAGATGCATACGGGCTCTTTCCGTAGATCTGCTCAAACATCGCGTTCAGAACCGGGAAGATCTCAACATCCCTGTTATAATTTACAGTCGTCTCTCCGTATGCTTTCAAATGGAACGGGTCGATCATATTGATATCATTAAGATCTGCAGTAGCCGCCTCATAAGCAAGATTGACCGGATGATCCAACGGCAGATTCCAGATCGGGAAAGTCTCAAATTTCGCGTAGCCGGCATTCAGTCCCCGCTTATGTTCATGATACAGCTGGGAAAGGCAGGTACTCATTTTTCCGGAACCAGGTCCCGGAGCCGTAATAACGATCAGCGGTCTGCTGGTTTCAATATAATCGTTTTTACCATACCCTTCATCACTTAAGACGAGTTCCATATTGGTCGGATAGCCCGGGATCAGATAATGGTGATAAACCTTAAGCCCATTCTTTTCCAGACGTTTTTCAAACAATGCGATTCCATGTTGATCCGCATATTTAGTGATTACAACACTGCTGACATACAGTCCTTTATTCCGATACTCTTCGATCAGACGCAGCACATCGCTATCATATGTGATTCCAAGGTCTTCCCTGACCTTGTTGTGTTCAATATCTTCTGCACTAACGACCATGACCATCTCGGCCTGATCAGCCATCGTAAGCAGCATCTGCAGCTTACTGTCCTGCTGAAACCCCGGAAGCACACGGCTCGCATGCATATCGTCGTAAAGTTTTCCCCCGAATTCCAGATACAGTTTGTTATCAAATTGAGCAATTCTTTCACGAATATGCTCTGATTGCATCTTTAAATATTTGTCGTTGTCGAATCCGATTACTTTCTGCATGTCTTTGCCTCTCTGCCACATTAAAGTATTTAAGAACTACTAAAATAAAATGATACCAAAATTTATTTCTTCTTACAACTCCTTCTTTATGAAAAACAAGGGACCTTTTACGGTCCCTTGTCAGTAAAACAATGTTTAAGTAAACGATCTTACGGTCAGTCTTTCGACTGAAGACATCAGTCTTCCGGCTCAAAATCGAACTTTGTCCATACCGGCTCACCGGTATACTCTAAAAGCTCTTCTTCTCCGTTTAATGCGCGGATCGCTCCGCTTGCTAATGCTTCCATTTCGAAGTCGCCTGCCATAACGATGATCTCACCGATCCATCCTGCATATTTGCGAACGTTCTCAATGAAGTCCTTATCATTGGAAACACCGCCGGTCATAACGATACCGTCAACTTTTCCTTCCAGTACGCATGCATAAGATCCGATGTATTTTGCAAGGTTGTATGCAAATGCTCTGTAGATCAGCTCTGCCCACTGATCGCCGTTTGCAATACGATCCTTGATCTCAAGCATGTTATCAGTTCCGACAAGTCCTAACAGACCACCGGTCTTGGAAACTTTTGCCTTCATCTCATCCAGTGTGTATTTTCCGGAATAGCACATCTTGATCACAGGAAGAAGCGGAACATAACCGGAACGGTTCGGGGAGATCGGGCCATCGCCGTTAAGAACGTCATTGCCGTCTACGATCTTACCCTGTTTGTGAGCTGCGATACTTAATCCGCCGCCGACATGGCAGACGATAAAGTTACACTCATCATATTTCTTTCCAAGCTGAGCTGCTGCACGAAGAGCAACCTCTTTCTGATTCAGAACGTGGATATGGGACTCTCTGTGGATCCCTTTGATACCGGAGATTCTGGATACATCATCAAACTCATCTGCATCCGGCGGATTTACCAGATATGCCGGTTTTCCGGTTTCAACTGCAAACGCGTTGATGATCTGTGCAC
This sequence comes from Lachnospiraceae bacterium, assembly GCA_017511045.1. Taxonomy (GTDB): domain Bacteria; phylum Bacillota; class Clostridia; order Lachnospirales; family Lachnospiraceae; genus RGIG5612. The sequence goes on from JAFWLM010000101.1 coordinate 8,944, forward strand.
CAAGGATCGCCGGGTGCTCCATCAGTCTTCCGGAGGAGCAGTCATCTAAGATCTTGGCATTTACAGGGAAGATACCTGTGGTCGTAGATTCCAGACCGCCGGAGTATGCTGCAAATGCATCCATATCTTTAATATCAATATTGTTGTTTTTCAGCTCTTCCATAATCGTTTCTACTCTGTACGGAAGCTGATCTGAAACTCTTGCAAACGTTTTCAGTTTTTCAGTATCATGCTGAACGTTTGCTTTAAAGAGTCTTTCCTCGCCATCAAAAACTGCGAGTTTTGTGCTGGTAGAACCAGGACTTAATGTAAAAATCTTATAACCCATGTTGACCTCTCAATACTTTGTACTTGTTTATCAGTTACAGACCGTAAGGAAGCTGATATCTGGCTGCTGACAAAATACAGCTCCACATAACGGTTTATTATTCTACTGATCCGAAATCAGATAAAGAATTCCGGATACTTTTTCTTCATCTCATTGCCGTAACGTCCGACGGAGTCGATATGATGATTGATCACATCTCTGGCGGTGACGATGTCTTCTTTTTCGATCGCTTCAATGATCATCTCATGCTCTTTCGGAAGATCGCCGATCCGCTCTAAAGTTCCGACCTCCATGTTCCGCCATCTTCTGACATGCATAAACGCATCTTCGTAAAGATTCGGAAGATGAGGCCTTCCGACAGCGGCAAGGAGCAGATTGTGAAACTCGTCATCCAGCTTATAAAAAGCGTTTGGATCTGCTTTATAATCTTTGATCGCTTTCTGCTTGGCAAGGCATGCTCTTAAATCTTTGATCAGCTTTTCATTGCTTCCCTTTTCAATGATCCTGCGGACCGTCTCCTGCTCAATGGCTTCACGTAGATACAGCACATCATTGATAAAATCAAGATCGATCAGGGAAACAAAGGTTCCGCGCTGAGGAAAGACGTCAACAAAGCCTCGCTCTTTTAAAACCGCAAGCGCACCGCGAACGGTATGGCGAGTCGTATCATAAGCTGCGCAAAGATCTCCTTCGCTGATCAGCTCGCCCGGCATATATTTGAGACTTTCAATTTTCTTCAGCAGATCGTCAACGATCTTTTCGCTTGTAACGATCCGCCTGGTTCTCTGCATATTCATTTTGCTTTACAGCTTTCCTTCCACTTTGACGAAGTTCTTAGCAGTTTCTTCGCCTCTTAAAACACGAAGGCATCCGAATGCCAGAGAATCCATTTCATTCTCGCCCGGATAGATGACGACCGGCGCGATAAACTTCACTCTGTCGGAGACCATCTTAGTAAACATTTCGGAATGAGCGATTCCACCTGTTAAAATAATTGCATCAACCTGACCGCAGCAGGTTGCAGCGCATGCGCAAAGATGTTTTGCAACGCCCAAAGCCATTGCCTCATAAACAAGCTTTGCATGCTCATCACCGTCAGCGATCATCTTTTCCACTTCTCTGGAATCGTTGGTTCCGAGGTGGGAGTTAAGGCCTCCCTGTCCTTTGATCTTTTTCATCATGGACTTCTGGTCATACTCTCCGCTGAATGCCATATCTACGACCTGGAACAGCGGAAGACCTCCGGTTCTTTCCGGAGAGAACGGTCCTTCCTCATCACTTACGAAGTCGATGATCCGTCCCTGGGAATGAAGAGCAACAGAGATACCTCCGCCAAGATGGGAGATCAAAAGATTGGATTTGTCATATGCATTTCCTGTTTCTTTTTCCCATTTTTTCGCTGCAGCTCTCATGTTCAGGTTATGACCAAGCGCTTTTCTTCTCATCTCTTTGAAACCGGTGATCTTTGTCAGCGGGATCATTTCATCAACTGTAATTCCGTCATAAACATAAGCCGGAATGTTCAGCTGAGTAGAAAGTGCATAAGCGATCGGTGCGCCGAGGTTTGAAGGATGGTTGTTCTGCGGATTGTTCTGCAGCTGCCATACCATATCCTCATTAACTTTGTAAGCGCCTGCCTCGATCGGAGGAAGCAGTCCGCATCTGCTGACGATTGCTGTGAGTTCTTCCAGCTTCACTCCGTGCTTGTCCAGTGCGTCCAGGATCATATCTCTGCGGAATTCATACTGGTCTTTGATCTCATCAAACTGTGCCAGTTCTTCTGTGGAATGGGCAATGCTTTCAACAAATACCGGTGTCTCATCATTATAGACGGCAATTTTGGTTGAAGTTGAACCCGGGTTCATGATTAATAATTTTTCCATAGTGCCTCCTGTAAAAAATGTGATTACGGGATCTTATCTGTTCATAATGTTCTGAGGCTCTTTGCCTGCTTCAACTGCTTCAAAGTTGGCGATCGCGCCATTCAGCATGGTGATGAAAGCTTCATCTGTCATGCCGCCGATATGCGGGGTCAGAGTCAGTCTGTCCATGCCTGCAGGGCTCATGTTCAGAAGGATGTGATCCTTCGGAGTCGGCTCCGGGGCAACTACATCGAGTGCAGCATGTGCGATCTGTCCGGTCTCTAATGCATGAGCAAGTGCTTCGTCATTGATAACCTCTCCACGTGCGGTATTAACAACGATCGCGGTGTTCTTCATCTCTTCGAACTGCTTAGCGCCAAGCATTCCGACTGTCTCCGGGAATACCGGAACATGCATAGAGATAACATCGCAGGCCTTGCAAAGATCATCAAATTCCATGTATTCAATGTTCAGTTCTTTTTCCTGCTCCGGTGTCGGACGGAAAGTATCATAGTAGCTGATCTTTACGTTCCAGCCCTGAAGTTTCTTAACAGCTTCTTTTGCGATAGCACCCATACCGACAAAGCCGATGTGCTTTCCTGCGATCTCATGAACGCCCATTGCAAGGGAATCACCCTTAACAGCTGTATAGTCTTCATTCTTTAATCTTCTGTCGCTTAAGGCAATTCTTCTGAATGCTGCAAGCATTAAAGCGATCGTATGCTCTGCAACACCGTTTGCATTAGCGCCTCTGTTGTTGCAGACCGGAATTCCCATTTCTTTCGCTTTATTAAAATCGATCTTATCAAAAGCAACACCTTCAGACTGGATCAGTTTGAGCTGCGGATTTGCCTCGATGACTGCTGCGCTTACCGGGTGAACAGCGCCTACAAAAAGATACTCAACACCCTTTAATGCTTCGATCAGCTGCTCATCAGTATAAGGAACATCTACGTAAGTGATATCCCAGTCTTCCGGGAAGTAGATCCCATATTTTTCAAATCTTGATGGTGCTACAGTTGACACAAGTTTCTTTGCCATGTTACTCCTCCTAATTCTTTTAATCCTTTATTAGTAATTTTTTATATCTGCAATAGCGAAATGCTAATTATGCACGTTACATCTGATATCCTTTTTCAAAGGCGCTGAGGTTCAGATCCACAAGTTTTTCCGGAACATTTTTCGCAACCAGACCCTTCCAGTCCACATCATCCAGACCAAGCTGTTTTACCAATGCGCCTAAAAGAACGATATTCTGAGCTTTTACATTTCCGAGTTCTTCTGCAACTTTATATGCCTCAACAACAATGACATTCGGGACCGCTTTTTTCAGCTCATCGATCGCGTCCTTAGGATATTCTGCAGCTCCCGTAAGGACCGGCATCGGAAGGATCTCTCTGGTATCCGTAATAACAGTGCCGCCCTCTTTTAAATAAGGAATTGCGCGAACAGCTTCTATCTTCTCAAAAGAAACGATCAGGTCGGCTTCTCCTTCTCCTACGATCGGAGAATAAACTTTATCTCCATATTTGATCTGCGTTACAACGGTACCGCCTCTCTGGCTCATTCCGTGGATCTCGCTCATTTTGACATCATAGCCTTTTTCGATTAGCCCCTTGGAAAGAATGGTCGAAGTCGTAATGGTGCCCTGTCCTCCAACACCGACCAGAATAATTGCCTTCGTCATATTACTCACCCACTTTCTCGATCGCGTCAAACTTGCACTGCTGGATGCAGAGACCACAGCGGTTGCAGTTCGCAATGTCTGCGATATAAGCCTTTTTGTTTGCTTCATCAAATGCGATAGACGGGCAGGCGATCTTCATGCACTGCTTACATCCCACACATTTATCCGGGTTCATTTTCACATGCTTTCCGGCATTTGCTTTCTGCACTTCCTTGATCAGTGCACAAGGTCTCTTGGTAATGATCACAAACGGGCCCTCTGCTTTAAGCGCAGCTTCCAGTGCTTCCTTTGCAGCTTCCTGATCTACCGGATCGAACACGCGCAGGTGGTCATCATCAATGCCCAGAGAACGCACCGCACTTTCAATGTCGATCGCCGGCGATTCATATCCCATCAGGTTCTTTGTGGTTCCCGGATTCTGCTGATGTCCGGTCATCGCCGTGATGGAGTTATCCAAAATACATGCAACAACATTCGATTCCGATGCCACGATATCGATCAGTGATGTCAGTCCTGAATGGAAGAACGTGGAATCTCCCAGTTCCCCGATTGCCTTTCTTGTATCGCCCTGTGCCTTTAATGCTCTTGAAAGGCCGACCAATAAAGAGAATCCGCTTCCCATGCAGACGCAGGTGTCAAAGCCGCTAAGCGGCGGATTGATCGCCAGGGCATAACAGCCGATATCTCCGAGAGATACAAACTTATCGCGCATTTTGCTTAAAGCAAAGTAGAATCCTCTGTGAGGACATCCTGCGCAAAGGACCGGCGGACGAGCCGGAACATTAACAGTTTCAACCTGATAGCGGAATTCATCCTGTGCCCCTAAGAGCGAATCCCTGACGACTTTAGTATTAAACTCACCCTGGATCGTCAGTTTTTCTTTGCCGATCGCATTGGTGAACCCAAGTGCCTTCACGGTATTTTCCAGATATGGCTCACCTTCTTCTACAATATATAAGGTCTCATACTTTGAAGCAAAATCCGCCATCAGTTTTCTTGGAAGCGGATAGGTCAGTCCGAGTTTTAAAACGCTTGCGGTTTCACCGAAAACATCCTTTACATACTGATAGGAAATACCGGAAGTAATGATTCCGATTTTAGCGCCTTCTGCTTCCTCTACTTTGTTCAGTTCACAGGTATTGGCGTACTCTTCCATTTTTGCCAGAAGATCTTCCCGGATAATGTGACGTTTTTTCGCATTCACCGGAAGCATGGAATACTTCGCTGCATTTCCTTCATATTTTCTAACCGGAACCTCTGTGCGCTCACCAAGCTCAACAACACTCTTGGAATGGCAGACACGGGTCGTCATGCGGAAGAGGACCGGAACATCATATTCTTCCGAAAGTTCCATCGCTTTTATCATAAAGTCCTTGCATTCCTGGGAATCTGACGGTTCCACCATGGCCAGTTTTGCGTGCGGTGCATACAGACGGTTGTCCTGCTCATTCTGGGAACTGTGGCATGCCGGATCGTCTGCAGTAACAAAGATCAGTGCGCCATTGACTCCGCAGTATCCCATCGTAAAGATCGGATCTGCTGCAACGTTCATACCGACATGTTTGAATGTACAGATGGAACGCATGCCGCCGATACTTGCTCCGGAGGCAGCTTCCGCTGCAACTTTTTCATTCGGAGACCATTCACTATAGATCACGTCTTTGTAAAGGCCGCCGATATTCTCTAATATCTCTGTGCTTGGTGTGCCCGGATAGGCAGCTGCGAAATGACCGCCGCCTTCGTAAAAACCGCGGGCAACAGCTTCATTTCCGCTCATGATCATCTTGCTCATAACATTTCTTCCTTCCCGAAAAGGTTTCTGCAAGTAAAGAATTTCTTCTCTGATTTTTTCAATTAGTCAACTTGTCGACAAATCTCTTTTTTATTGTACTTTAGCAGTTATATTTTGGCAATCAATATTTCCAGAAAAATTGTACAAAAAAAGTTCCAAAAAAAACGAAGCGGTCATGCCGCTTCGTTCGTAACGTCCGTATGATTAAAAACTCTCGGGATCCGGAGCCAGCCGGATACTTTCACGGAAACGATTATATTCTCCGCTGATCCTTCCCATGGTCCGGTTATAGGAATTGATCGCTGCGCCCTCAGAGCTCGCGCCCCAGGAAGACGGATCTTTTTCATTATCCAGAGCTACGATCGAATAGACCCTTCCCTGTCCGTCATCTGTCAGATCCACCCAGGTCGGGATGATATCAAGACCTGTGATCTTGACTTTTCCGTTGTTGAACTTCGAGAAGGTAACGTTAAAGATCATTCCGTCCTCTGTATAGCCACGGTTTCCGTCTTCATCCATCAGATTTGCTCTCTGGTTGGAGATCTCATTTCCCATGGAATACAGGCACAGCATCTGATGTCCGGTGCTGCTTGTTAACGTTTCATAGCGCTCAATGACATGCGGATGCCCTCCAACGATCACGTCGACTCCCATTTCACATAATCTCTGCGCAATGGCCTGCTGATCCTCATTCGGATCATCGTGATATTCATCGCCCCAGTGAATATAGAAAATGTTTGCTTCCACACCCAGCATTTTCATCTGGTCCAAATCGCTTTGCACAGCATTATAGAGTTCGTCCAGATCGCTGTAGCAGAAACTGTTAACAAGGTCCTCGCCGCCGTCTGTCAGTGGAAGTCCGTTCAGGGATTTATTCCAATCGGTGATCTCACGGGTATCATAGGTATAGCAGACAAAGCCGAGCTTGATTCCATTGACCATCTTTGTCACGATGTAATGCTCATCCGTGCTCTGTCTGGTACCGGTATATTCCATTCCGTTTTCTTTAATGACATCTAATGTTCTTTTGATTCCGTAGGTGCCGGAATCGTTGGCGTGATTATTTGCCGTCAGACAAATGTCCACACCTGAGTTGGCAAGTGCCGTTACGATCTCATCCGGACAGTTGAAAAGCGGATAGCTCTTATAGCCGTTCTCTTCTCCCGCGCAGGTAACCTCAAGATTTGCCACCATGATATCCGGCGCAGTGTAATATGGAGCGACCAGGGCAAAATCACGGCTGAAATCATAATTGCCGTCTCCGGTCGCAGCAGCATCATAAATCGGAGAATGGATCAGAATATCTCCTGTGGACCCGACGGTTACAGAGGATGCAATGGCGGGAGATGCCAGCCTTGGCTTTTCCTCCTCCGGAGCCTCATCCTTCGGCCGCAGTATTAAAAATGCTGCAACAGCCGCGATCAGCACAACTAAAACAATCAAAAGGATACCCGGTTTAAATCCACCGCGTCTTTTTTTCTGCTTCGTATATTCTCTTTGATACCTCTGATCACTCTGAGGTCTGCGTCCACTCTGATATCTTTGATTACTTCTTCTTTGACTCATATGATCACCATTTAATCATCTGCTGTTTTTGTGATAATGTCGGCCAGATAATAGTCTCCGTCCCGAACCATGATCCAGGTCATATTTGTATCCCATGTTCTGACGGACTCTCCATCCCTCATGATATCCTGCACAAAACTGATGTCACAGGAATAACAGTCGTCAGAATACTTCTTGATATTCGTTACACTTTCCCCACTCAGTTCAATTCCGTCATGTTCCTGCATCCAGGAAACATCGGCTGATGATGCGCTGACAAATGCAGGGGAATTGTCCAGCATAACTCTGCTTAATGCTTCTCTTCCGGCATCTCCGGAAAAATATCTTGCGTATGGATCAAAGAGTGATCGTACCCGTTCGGTCTGCTCCGCCACAAAAGCTTCATCAGCATCAAAGCCTGCGGTATATACCTCCCCGATCAGCTGGCAGGGAGTTACGTTTCCGCTTTCATCTGTCATGGAAACATCCGTGCCTGCAAAGATTCCTCTCACTGTATAGGTATCAACTGTCGGCATGTCATGCACGATGCCTTCATCGATCAGTCTGGACAGAAGCTGGATTCTGCTGCCTGATTCGGTAATAAAGGAGCGGTCCACTGGCTGCTGATTGATCACCAGGGTACAGGATGTCGGAATCTGTGCAACCAGTTCTGTCACTTTCAGTTGCTCGGATACAAGCTGCGTTTTCTGTTCGCTCCACTGTTCTTTCTTTGATCCGTTTTTGTCCCTGTCCAGATAAACCTTCAGCAGGTTTTCATCTCCCGAGCGGATCAGATAAACGTTTTCATCTGATGTGCTCTCTGCATTGACTTTCACATAGCGCAATTTGTTTTCTTCGTTTTTGTCTTTTAAATACCGGGCAACCGTCTCTTCAGCAGCAAAGAGGGATGGATCTTTAAGATCGACCTCATCCGCTGTCACCAGATGCAATGCTTCCAGTTCTCCGTTTTGAATATCCTCAACGATCTCATTCATGTAGTGTTCCGGGAGTCCGGACTCGTAACGGTTCAGGAAAGTCCACAAAAGGACCATTGCTGCTATGAGGATAAGAACGAACGCACCCCAGGCAATAAAAAAACCTTTCTTGAAAGATCTGGTAAAGACCTTTTTTTCTTTTTTTGTTTTCCGCTTTTTTGCAGCGCTTTTCTTTACCGCTGGAGACTCTTCATATTCTTCGTCGAAATCTGCTTCATACTCTTCGTCCGGCTCTGCAGGCTGTACTCTCTGCCTGCTTTCTTCTAAAGCCTCAAGACGGCGTCTTTCTTCCCGCCTCCTTCTGGTTTCCTCATGTATTCGCCGCTGTCTTTCAACATCTTCGGCTCTGCGCCTTTCGAGCGCCTCTTCTCTTTGTCTTTCAAGTTCTTCTGCTCTTTGCCTTTTCAGCGCTTCTTCTCTGCGTCTTGCAAGCTCAGCCTCATACTGCTCTTCCAGACCCCTTTCCTTCCGGATCTGGCGCAGGATGTCCTGAAGGTCGTCTTCAGACATTTTGCGTGGCTTATTTGCCTGCTCTTCCGAAGAACTGCGTCGTCTGCGGAACTGCATCTGCTCCGGACTTTTCTCTTCCCTGAGTGCCTTTGCTTCTAAGACTCTTCGTCTTTGAGCACGCGCCTCCAAAACTTTGGCCTGCTCTTCTTCTATCCGGGCTTTTTCTCTCGCTTCTCTTTGAGCTTCTTCTCTGCGTTTTTCAAGCGCAGCTCTTCTCAGCTCTTTTTCCTTTTCCTCTTCTTCTTTAACGCGGCGTTCCTGCTCCAATCGGATACGTTCTGCAGAACGCTGCTTCAGCTCTGCCATCGGATCTTCATCCGAAGGCCTTCTCCGCTTCACCGGGTTCGGCCGTGTCGAATACAGCCCTTCCCCGATCGCCTCCTCGAGTTCTCTCCGTCTGTTGACCTGAGTGTCCTCAAGATGGTCTGCTTCTAAAGCCTCTGCTCTCCAGGAAGCAGCGGAGTCTGTTATCTGATTGACATTTTGTCCATGCGGTCGTCTCTGTGCCATGCGCTCTTACCTCACGAGAAAAGCGTTTGGCACGATCCTCGGCCCGCTTAAAGCATACGGTGTATTTAAAAATTCACCCTGGTAAACCATCTGCGTCGAAGATCCCCCGTCTAAAGAAGCAGCATTCACTGCTCCGTAGTCGCTCATGATTTTTATCATATCGGAAAACGTGGCGCCGATAGAGTTTGCCTGTCTTCCGTCCACAGTTACAAAAATGATCGTTCCGTCCGCCGCCTGTCCAATGGCTGTACGGGGATTTAAGCCTCCGCCGGCGCCGGAGACTTCCTGTTCATTCCCGTTTACGATTAAAACCGGCGCATAGGAAGTCTGGACACAGACACAGTCTCTGAATCCCATATCAATCGCTTCCTGTCCGGTAAAGTTTCCGAGAACCATTTTATTTTCGGCAGTAAATCCGATTGCGGGATGGGACGTATTCTTATCTCCGTATACGAATTCTCCTTCCGAGATAACAAAGCCGTCCGGAGTTCCGCCGTTTCCTTTTCCGTTTGGATCATAGAAGCCTCCGCCATTGATCCCGGCGACTGCTCCATAACGTTCTGCGATATGATCGACCGTATCCCCTGCACTTCCGTCATAAGGTCCTTTGTTACCGATAAATACACGGGACGGATCCTTGATCAGCATGACATCTCCGATGTATGTTGAACCGGAGATCTCAAAGATCTCGATATCAGCATTCTCCGAAGATACTCCTCCCGTTATATCAACAAGAGAGGTATCTGTCGCTTCGCTGATCTCTTTCACAGTATTACTGTCTACGATCTCCTGTATACGTTCTTTGGAAAAATACAGATTCGGGATCCAGTAAAGAGCACTGGTCTCCCGAAGTGACATCGTCATGATCTCCGCAGCTTTTGTGGATGGCCCCTTCATAACGATCGTGAGGGCTCCGATAACTGCTGCAATAAAGGTCAGCAGAAAGATACCGATGATGAATAAGATTCTCAGAAAGTGTTTCATTTATTTTTTGTCCTTAAAAACCCATTTTCTCTGAATGCCGTAACTGAAAACAAATAAACACATATCAACGACACATTTGATCAGTACATTCAAAAAGCCCGTAACGTGAATCAGTCCATTGGCCAGAAGGTCCACCAAAAGGAAAGAAAGAATCATTTGGCAGACTGCCAATGCAAAGTATTTCGAAGCAGTCTTTCTGACATTTGCAACATCCTTAAAGACCACCTTCCGGTTGATAATAAAATTAACGATCGAAGAGATGACTCTCGACGTAAGGGTTGCGATCAAAACTGCCGCAATGTTCAGGTTCCAGGTATGCTGGATCAGTGCTGCAGCAAGAGACATCGACTCAGCGATCGAATCTTTTAAGTGCCATACTGCTCCGCAGATCGCCATCGTGATCCAATAGACACCGATGTCCACGACCCAGGAGGAAATGGAACTTAAGATAAACTTGAAGAAGTATTTTAATACGACCTTGTAGATCTTAAAAGAATCCTTCAACGGATTAAAATGGGAGGATTCATTATCGTCAATGTAGATCGTCTCGATCGGAACCTCGAGATACGGGATCTTCCGGTTTACGATCTCAATCAGCATCTGTGTTTCATACTCGTAGCGGTCGCCTTTCAACTGCGAAAAGTTTTCGAAACAACTCGAAGGGATCACACGAAGGCCGGTCTGGGTATCTTTCAGCTTGATGCCGCAGGCAAATCGGTATACATAGCTAGAGATCTTATTTCCAAATCGGCTTCTCGGCGGAATATTGGCACTGTCAAAATCTCTGCCGCCGATGATCACAAAACCCGGGTGTGTTTCATAAGCATCAAGGCAATCCTGCATGGACTCGGTCGTATGCTGACCGTCTCCATCACAGGTGATCCCCACATCGATATCCGGCCGCTGTTCCAAAAGATATCGGAAGGCCGTTTTCAGCCCCGCGCCTTTTCCTTTGTTGACTTCATGTGTCAGTATTGTAACCTCCGGATGTTCTGCCGCTTCATCAAAGAAATGCACATACTCCGGAGCGCTTCCGTCATTTACAACTACAATATTCTGATATCCGGACGAAACTAATTTGTTTACAAAGGCTGTAAACTTTTCGTCCGGATTAAGTACGGGTAAAATAACCGCTACATTCATCTTGGTTTTCTGCTCCTGTTAACTCTGTTGCCGGGGGCTTCTGTCCGCCTCGCAGAAGAGCTTGTCTGCGGCCTTCTGTTCTGACTCTGCTGAGCCGGTCGTGCAGTTCTCCTTGGAGGATTTGAATGTGGCTGTCTTTGTCTGTCTTCTGCACCCTTTTCAGCAGTCCCCCGGTTTTGAGGCCTGCTTCCGGATGTTTGTCTTCGCTGTGCCTGCGCTCTTCTCTGACGTGCGCGGCGCGCCATCTCCGCTCTTCTCTTTTTCTGCCGTGCCCTCGCCACAAAGTAGAATACAACGAGTGCGGCAATGATCACTGCTATGATGATCAGGATCACAATCAGTGCTTTGCTGCTCTTTTTATCTGTTTCTTTATCCTTTGCGGGAATCTCTGTCGTTTCCTCTTCACGGATCGACTCCTGCTCTGCTTTTGCCTCCTGCTGCGCATAGGTTATGATATTATCCAGCACATCGTTTCCGCTGGTATCAGCACCGACCGTACTCCTGTAAAGTCCGTACTTTGCACAGCTGTATTTATAATCATTCGGATTACCGGCGTCATCATATCCGTCATCCACGTAAAACCACATCCACTGCTGGGAGCCATGCTTCAAATATGCATCCTTCGCAACTTCAAGCGCACTCTTTCCCCCAAAATCGGCAAGCGGTGCCCTGGTATCCATTTCAATCGGGTTCTCCTCCCAGAGATGCAGATAAGTCTTCGGCACATCCCAGGTTCCGTAGGTATTGGCTGACTCACTATACTGGCTTGCATCATTTGTGATCTCAACTGCTTCTCTAACAAGCTTAGAAACATACTGATGTCCGCCGTGTCCATACTCACCGTTAACATCATGCGTAACGACGACCTGCGGCTGAAACTTCCGGATCGTATCAACAATATAGCCAAGGCACTCATCATGCTCAAACTGCCCTTCGGCCTCCTCCAATGATTCGGAATAGTTGTCATAAAACTTTCCGAGCTGCGGATAATGATCAACGCCCATCGTCCAGATGCCGTCAAGAAGTTCGTGATTTCTATATGACTCCGTCAGGAAAAAATCAGTGAAGTACGCGACCTGGACCCTGGCCCTGTCCCCGTTAGTATAGATCGGGATCATGCCGCCGAAGAATAAAACCTCGTCGTCGGAGTGGGTGGAGATAAAAAGGATATCCGGTCTCTCCCAGGATGGCTGCCACTTCTCTACAAAGGAAGGCAGTTCACCTGCAGAAAAGGCATATACATCCGCGATCGTTGCCCCGCCGGTCGGGATCGTAATCGTTGCGGAATTAGATGTTCCGGAAAGCTGGACGAACTCATGAAGGAATCCATATTGTCCGCAGGAGACCTCGCTGCTTCCATCCTTCATCTTCCATGCAGACGGGATAGAGTCCCATTTAATGTACACGGAATCGATCGGCTCGGACGCATTCAGAGTGATCGTCGTTCCCGCGTCAAAATGTTCCGTGTTCCTATAGTCATCATCTAAAAGAGCTGAACCATTACTGCCGTCTGAAGACTCGACTGTGACATCCAGCTGTGCCGCCTGTGCCTTAAAAGCAAAGAAGCCAAGACCCGAGATAAATATAATTGCCAATGCGAATAAGAATTTTTTCATTTCACATAATTCCTGTAATCTGATTCTGTGTTGATATTACAAAACGCCGCTTTCAGTTCTTCCTCTGTCTTTCCCGTTATCTGCTCTTGAAGTTCCGTGAAAGAATAATATTTTACGTCTTCAGAAAGGGCGGCATACATCCGATAGTCTTCGTTTTCCAGTCTTCTTTTCAGCGTCTTAAGCATTTGACTGCCGTAGGCTCCGATCAAAGGTTCTGCATGTCCCCCCTCTGTAAGGACACAGGCAGAATCAGTGCAATGCCCATAAAAGAAAGCCAGCACATCCATATCCGCAAACGGAACGTCCACCGGAATGACCGCGAACTTTGAAGCACCGGTCTGTTCATAAACAGATACCAGTCCGCCCATTGGTCCTTTCTCCGCATATTGGTCAGGCACGACTTCCGCATCGGGAAGAAGATTTTGGATCTCTACTGCATGCTCTGCGCTTCCTGCAGATATAATGATTCGTTCAAAAATACCGCTGGCATTGTGATATAAGTGCTCCAGAAAAGTTTCATTATCATGAAGATGGAGAAAGATTTTGTCTTTCCCCATTCGGGTGCTCTTTCCACCAGCCAATATCACAAGTGTTTTCATGGGCGAAATTATAGCATAATCTACTATAAAAATAAAGAAGAGGAATGATATCCGGAAGACACAAAAAGTTCAGAAAAAGCACTCGCTAACTAATTTGAATTCGCTTGAGATTTCACATACTGCAAAGTATAATGAATTCAGAATTCATATTTCTATATGAAACATAATCTTAAGGAGGATTTTAATTATGAAGTGGATTTGTAAAGTATGTGGCTATGTTCATGAAGGAGATACTCCTCCGGAGCAGTGCCCGGTATGTAAAACAGGAAAAGAAAACTTCGAAAAAATGGGCGGAGACAAGACTTGGGCAGCTGAGCACATCGTAGGTGTTGCAAAAGATGCTCCGGAAGACATCATCGCAGGTCTTCGTGACAACTTCAACGGAGAATGCTCTGAAGTAGGTATGTATCTTGCAATGGCAAGAGTTGCTCATAGAGAAGGATATCCGGAAATTGGTCTTTATTGGGAAAAAGCAGCTTATGAAGAGGCTGAGCATGCAGCTAAATTTGCTGAGCTCCTCGGTGAAGTGCTTACTGATTCCACAAAGAAGAACCTTGAAATGAGAGTTGATGCTGAAAACGGCGCAACCCAGGGCAAATTTGATCTTGCTAAGAAAGCAAAAGAGCTTGGCTTAGATGCGATCCATGACACCGTTCATGAAATGGCACGCGATGAGGCTAGACACGGAAAAGCATTTGAAGGTCTTCTTCAGAGATATTTCCACTAAAAAGCAGGAGGAGAAGCATTATGAAATACGAATGTGAGACCTGCGGCTATGTTTATGATCCTGCAGTAGGCGATCCTGATAACGGCATCGCTCCGGGAACTGCTTGGGAAGACATCCCGGACGACTGGGTATGCCCGACCTGCGGTGTGGGAAAAGATTCATTTAAGCCGGCAGAATAAGTTCTGCAAATATGAAACATTAGAGAGGAAGGCAAATGCCTTCCTCTTTTTTGTGTAGTCTTTCAAAAGCATCTCATGTTATAATGTCAATCTATGAACGAGAATATCTTTACCCGAATGAAAAATACCTTCCTTTCCTGGCCGATGTGGAAAAGGGTCGGAATGATCATAGTAGGCGTACAGTGGGCCCTGTCCATTGTTGCTATTATAACTCTTGCACTCCTTGGAGTCCTTTCCGGAAAATGGCTTGCTATAGCCATTATTCTCCTTATCATTTTTTCGATACTCGCTTTTATCGTTCAGCATAATAAATCAACGCATCTGGCAGGAAAGATCATTTCTGTTTTTCTTTGCCTTCTGATCCTGGTCGCAGATATTGCGATGATCCGCGTCCATGGATTTCTTGATAAGGTTGAAAGCAACGTAAAACATACTGAAAGCAAGGATGTGGATGTTTCCATTGATCCTTTTATCGTTTATATCAGCGGTAATGACGAATATGGCGATCTGGAATTTGACGGTATGACTGACGTAAACATTCTGGTTTGCGTAAACCCTCAGAGCGGGCAGATCTTAATGGTCAGCACACCGCGTGACTTTTATGTGGAGTTCCCCGGCTATACAGAGGGCGAACGCGACAAACTGAGCCATTCCGGCTATTATGGTATGGAAGCGCAGATCGCAACTTTAGAAGCGTTATATGACTGTGATATCAACTACTATGTCTGGCTGAACTTTACTTCTTTCATCGAGATCGTAGATGCCATTGGCGGGATCACGATTGAAAACGAATATGAGTTTACTTCGAATGACGGCTTTTATTATCCTGCAGGAACCTTGGATTTAGACGGACTCTATGCTCTGCACTATGTCCGCGAAAGGAATTCTTTCAGCGGCGGTGATTTTTCCAGAGGTTTGCATCAGGAACAGTTTATCAGTCTGATGATCGACAAGATCCTCAGTTCTAATTCACTTACGATGTATAATAATTTATTGTCTGCTGTTGAAAAAAACTGCTCCACGAACATGCCGAAAAACCGGATCACTGCTCTGATCAAGAAACAGATCTCAGACAATCCGAAGTGGGAGATCACCATGGCGCAGGCAGAAGGCGCGATCATGGCTCAGGCCTGCTATACATTTAAACCACAAGTCCTTTCTGTGGTCATGCCATATGCCCAGTCGGTCGAATATGTCAAAACAATGATGAAAGACTGGCGCGATGGAAAGAAGGTGACTGCCCTTCAGATGCAGCCGGACGATGACTACAGCTATTTAAGTGTTCCGGACCCGGTCGACTGGAACTACTACTATGATGTAGAAGGCCTTGGTGCAGATGCGATCAACGCGATCTACGGGGCAGAAGTCATTACAAAAGAGACCACAACAGCTGAAACAACAACTGCTTCAGAGGGAGGCGGCAATTCGGGAGAAGGCGGAGAGCCGGAAGGACCTGTAGTTCCACCGGAACCGGACCCGGGCCCTGGAGGCGGGGAAGAGCCGTCTGAGCCATCGGGCGATGATCCGATTTCTGAAGGATAAGCATAAACAGTTACCATAAAACCATCAGTATTACAGGAGAAGCATTCATTTGAAAAAAATACTCGCTGCGATCGTAACATATAATCGTCTGGATCTGCTCAAGAAGGTCATTGCTGCTTTGGAAGGACAGAGTGTGCCTTGCGACATTCTGATCGTCAACAATGCCAGCACCGATGATACGGAAAGCTGGGCTCTTGAACATGCTGCATCGATTCCTTCTGATGTACCATTTCACTTTCTGTACGAAAACACTGGCGCTAACTTAGGCGGAGCCGGAGGATTTAATTATGGGATGAGGCGCAGCGTGGAACTGGGCTATGATCTGGTCTGGATCATGGATGATGATGCCATACCAAATCCGGATACACTGGAAACACTCCTTGCCGCTGATGCAAAGCTCTCAGCAGAAGGGAGATCATATGGTTTCCTTTCCAGTGTTGTCCGCTGGACTGACGGAAGTATCTGTGTCATGAACCGGCAGCGGCTCAGTGACCACTATCTCGAAGAGGAAGATATCAGCAAAGCTCTCAGTAATAACTCTTACATTCCTGTTGAATGTGCGACCTTTGTTTCTCTTTTAATTCCTACAGAAATAATCGTAAACGTCGGACTTCCGATCAAAGAGTTTTTTATCTGGAGCGATGACATCGAATATACGACAAGGATCACGAGAAGAAATCATATTCCGGCTTATATCGTAGCTGACAGTGTTATCATTCATGAAACGAAAAACAATGCAGGCAGTGATATCGTAGAAGACGACGCCGAGCGGATCGACCGGTACCGTTATTCGATCCGGAATGGGAACTATGCTTACCGTCATTACAGCTTTCGTATGTATTTAAGCTATCTCTATAACCTTGCCGCCAAATTCATTTTGATTTGGTTTCGTTCCAAAGATAACAAATTAAAAAGAAGCCGGGTCATTATCTCCAGCTTCTTTAAAGGTCTTGTATTTAATCCTCAGATAGAATATGTAAAAGTACCTTCTGAAAAAAACAATTAGTTATCACTCAACTACGATTGCTCCTAAAACAGGGACCCCATATCCTTCACACAGAATGCGCTCGTACTGCGCATCCGTGAAACGGCTGTTCTCTGTCTGAAGAACAAGAACAACAGCATCTGCTCCCGCCATATCATGCAAAGCATCTGAACGGCCTAAAATATTATTTAATACGACAGCCTCCGGCGTTCCTCCAAGTTTTGCAATAATATCATCCAGAAATTCTTTATTCTGCACTTTTTCTAATTCGACATTTGAATCAGCTGCAATGCAGATCTTCTTAAGATCATATTTATCCGCTGCGATCTGCATCTTCGCAGATACCATCTTAACACTTTCCTCATATGAAAGTTTCTGTTTATTCTTCTGTTTTACCCTGCGAAGCCAACGATCAAGTGCTGTTTTTCTTTTATCGTAGAATTTATTCGAACCATCAAAACGCCCTAAGATCTGCAGATCCAGGTTTTCCTCTGTTTCTCCTGCTGTCTTGATCGTTGCGGTTGCAATGTATTTAATAATGATCACGATCGCTGCAAGGATCAGTCCAAGCAGAGCACCTACAACAACATATTTCTTGCTTATGTGGCGTCCTCCGGCAGCTTCCTGTGCGGACTGTTCATTGGCTTTATGATCATAGGTGTCCTCATTTCCCGGGATGATATTTGTATCGCCCATCAGGAATGCAAGGTAGGCTTTCTGATCATCTGTAAAACGTGCTTTGGTCGCAGAAACATTGTTCTGGATCGCAGTGATATGCTCCATGTTTTCCAGTTTTTCACTTAGATCAGTAACATGGCTCTGTTCCTGCATCAGTTTATCATACTCCTGAATAGAGGAATAAAGCTGCTGAACATCATTCATCGCATCAGGACCAAGCACTGCACTCCAGTCCTCATCCGTAATTTCCACCGGTGAAGAAGGTGCCCCCGCAGTTCCGCTTCCGCTCTTATACCAGCCATATGCGCCTAAAACGACTGCGCCGATAACCAGGCATATGAGCAGGGATCTCCATCTCTGACATAAACTGATAAATAAGTCGAAAACTCTGATTTCTCTTTCTTCTCTCTCTTCTCTTAACTCCATAATCTATCCCTTACTTAAACATTATTTTTCAGATGATAATTTCCGCGTATTTTACCATATATCCTTATGAGAGTCAAAATACTCCCGCATCGCAGCATTTTGAGGACCAAAGGAGAAATGACCTACGATCAAGTTCTCACTGACCATCAGTGGATGAGAGGAATTAACGCACCATGCACAGATATCTTCCTCATCTGTTCCGATCGGATATCTCATATTAACAGAGAAATAATGCATCTCTTCCCACAAGCTGCGTTCAAAAAGGATCGCTCCGATGCTGAAGCGGATCGGGCAGGCT
The DNA here is from genome assembly GCA_017511045.1 of Lachnospiraceae bacterium. Taxonomy (GTDB): domain Bacteria; phylum Bacillota; class Clostridia; order Lachnospirales; family Lachnospiraceae; genus RGIG5612. The sequence goes on from JAFWLM010000101.1 coordinate 27,350, forward strand.
CTTTCCTCTAGCGGGTCTTCTCCGAATCTGCGATTGATCTCATCAATGGAGGGAACATATCCCCCCTCTCCCCAGAAGAACCTTGCAACATCCGCACTGTTTTCTATGATATGTTCCGGTCCTGCGGCGTAAACCGGTTTTTCAAATAGTTCTGTGTATTTATCTGTCAGGTTCAATTTCTCAAGAACACGGACATGACCGTAACCGTTGACAGGAATCAGCGGTGCTATAACTCCGGGCTCATACTGCCCTTCCTTTGCATGTTCATATGCCCGCATCAGACGTTCAAAGAAACCCTCGCAGATAAAAATATCCTCATCCAGTTTATAAATAAAGCGGGCATCCGAGTGAAGCGAAATGGCAACATTCTGCACCAATGAAACATGGTTTTCTTTCGTGGAAAGATAAGACCAGCCCTCTTTTTCACAAAGCTTATCAATTTCATCTAAAAACTTACCAGACGTAATAATACAGACATCGATATCATCCGGCAGATACGCTTTCAAGCGCTTAAAGACCGGATCATAGAGATAATCTTTATAACCGGAAAGCATCATCACCATTTTCTCCAGACCTTTCGATCTGTTTTTAAACTCAAAATGACATTTCATCCTCTGCTTTTCTGTCATCTGCCATTTTTTATCACTCAGTGTTTTATGCAGCTTTGTCATTCCCATCTTTTCCACCTATGCTCTTTTCATTATTCTGCTTTTGATCCATGTGATCATCTGGTTTGTAATATCACAGGTCAGTTCCTCTCTTAACAGCATCATTACTCCATAGTAAACCCCAAAGAATAGCACTGCTGATATCAGGAGCGATATGAAGTTACCAAGGTTCAGGAACTGCACCCAAATGCATGCGGCGGTTCCTGCCATCATTGCTAATATGATCTTATAATACTTTATTGACTTAAATGTGTCCCCGAGTTCTTTTCTCAGCACGATCAGCTGAAAAAGAAAAACCACAAATTCCGCGACGAGGGTTCCGATTGCTGCTCCTGCAGCTCCCAAATGCGGGATCAACAGCCAGTTCAGGATCAGGTCGGTAACTGCACCGGCGATCTCAGAATACAGAACGATTTTTTCTTTTCCGAGCGGAACCAGGACCTGAATTCCCATTATGCCGGTAAGTCCGATCAAAAGAACCGTCGGCATAATGATCTGCATCGGAAGGATGGATCCAGTATAGGCTGTTCCTGACAAAAGGTAGACTCCATTTTTTGCATACAGGATAAAATACAATGACAAGGGTGCTGCCCCAACAAAAACAAAGTTAATGGCCTTTCTGCAGACTCTTTTAAACTCATCGTATTGTTTTTTTTGAACATAATAAGAGACACGTGGCAAAAGCACATTTCCGAGAGAAGTTACGATCGCGACAAGAATCGTTTTGATCTTTACAGCAGCATTATAGTATCCAACATCTACATCACCTTTCATAAACCCCAGCATCACATTGTCCAGGTTTGTGTAAACGGTCGTCGCACATGCCATTGCAAAGAAAACAAGGACAGGCTTGAAATGCCGTTTTAAATTATAATTTCCAACCGGGTGAAGGAAGATATACTTTCGGGCATGGATCAAATTCAGCACATTCGATGCAGAAGCAGCAACAATACTGATTGCTCCATAGATGACATAGTCATCCTTTTCATGAACCAAAAGAAACATAGCAATGATTGATATTGCCTGAAAGACCAGAGACCGGATCGTGATATAAGTGTATTCTTCCAGTGCTTTAAACAGCCACTCCATCCCGATTGCTGTAAAGAGTATACTCGCACTGATAATAAGATACAAAAGCCGGTCCTCAAAAAGTCTCGGAATAAAAAGAAGGGCTCCGGCCAACAAAATATATGCAAGCACGCTCATGATCAGATTGATGAAGAGCAGCTCATGTGCTGTTCTGCTCAGTTTTTCCTTATCATCTCTGACCTGTGCGCAGGCTCTGATTCCATAGGTTGGAATGCCCATCATCGCAAACATGATAAAATAATTGATCAATGAGATCGCAAAGTTCACCCTTCCGGTTCCTTCCGGAAGCAGCACTCTGGAAATATACGGGAAAGTAATAAGTGGAAAAAGGAAGCCGGAAATTGTCAAAATCGCATTCATTATAAAGTTCAGCTTAATTGACTTCTGCTTCATAAATAGATTATTTTGCTCCTTTTCTCTGGAGAACTACCTTGACAGTTTTAAGAAGGATTTTAAAATCAAGACCTATTGTCCACTCTCTGATATAAGAGTTATCAAGTTCAACGATTTTCTCAAAATCGGTGATCTCACTTCGGCCGCTCACCTGCCAAAGACCTGTTAAGCCCGGCTTAAAAGATAAGCGCATTTTATGATGAGGTTCATAATGTTCAAACTCCTCGAGCGTGGGAGGTCTTGTGCCTACTAAAGACATGTCGCCTTTCAAAATGTTCCAGAACTGAGGAAACTCATCCAATGACCAGTCACGGATCTTGTGCCCGATACCCGGAAGGATACGAGGGTCATTCTCCATCTTGAACATCAGGCCGTCCATTTCATTCTGTGCCATGAGTTCTTTCTTACGCTCTTCGGCATCCATGTACATTGAACGGAATTTATAGATATAAAACTGGCGTCCGTTTTTACCGATTCGGATCTGTTTGAAAAAAACAGGACCGGGATCTTTTGCCTTGATCATCGGTGCCAGGATCAGATATAGAATACCTGTGATCAATGTACCGATAAAACCTCCAATGATATCAGCGATTCGTTTGATCGCAAGCTGGACAGAAGATGCAGTATTGTTACTGGTTGTAACTACAATACTGCTTCCCATATGTTCAACGATCGTATTCGGATAACCTTTTGTCTGTCCAGGCACACCAATATGAACCGTGATACCGGTCTCAAGGAAATAATTCACGAGGATCTGCTCTTTTATCTCATCTGTTAAAATGATTAAAATCTCATCAACAACATCTGAAAGAACAAACTGCCGGATATTATCATCATCGCACAGCACCGGATAAGTCCTCTCCGTATCATCCTTTGACTTGATCTCATCACCGATCCGTTTGTCATCAAGGATAGCGACTCCCTTGATATTAAAAGAGTTGTAAGACTTCGCAGATGCAGCCGTAATACAGTCTTCGAGATGCGCCGAATCTGTAACGATCAATAACCACGGGAGCATATTTCCTTTCCTCATCCGCATACGGATAAAGTGTTTCCACAGGACTCGTTCTGCATAGATCAGCAGGAAAGAGATCAGCGCCGTAAATCCAAAAACAATACGGCTGAACAATTCCGACTGCTGAGTTGCAAACATATAAAACGCAACCAGAAGGAATGTTATGGCAATCTGCAGAAGTGTCCTCCACAGTTCCTCCCATTTGCTGCGCTGCAATATGCTTTTGTATGCCTGATTAATGATCGATACCAGAAGATAGAGGACCAGCATTATGATACCAAGCCTCGTAAACAGAGTCATCTGGTCATGATTGAGTCTGAACTGAAAACGGATCGCTACCACTGCAACATATACAACTGCAAGGATAACAAGATCCCAAATAATAAAATCTAGGTGTTTCAGCCATGATTGGCTTGTTTTCTTATACATAGGCGAATTTTACCACAACTCATCCTTCTTTACAATTATCTGCTCCGGATCGAAGAAGCGATCACGGCTCTGCATAGGACCAATTGCTGCTGTCAAAAATGTTGTCGTGCACCTTAAAGAAAGCGGCATCAGAAAGATCAAAAACATTACCATTATTCTTATCCGTTTCCCAGTTATGACTTGCGGTAATGATCAGCTCATCCGTGTATTTCGCTGAATCATCAAGAGGTTTACCTGTATACGGATTATGCGGATCATCCACCAGCCCGGATACAGCAATGACAGCCGCATCTGCATTCGTCATCAACCGGTCGGAAACGCTGTATTCCGCAGCATTAAAATCTTTCACCAGAAGAATTGGATTATATCTTGTCATATCTTCCAGCTCATTTTTCAACTTCGGGAACTGACCGATCCCCCATCCATGATCGGATACGATGATAATACGAGTATTATCGTAAACACCCTGTTCACGGAGAAACTGCATCCACTTACCAAGTTGGATATAGGCAGCCATATTAACGTCATAGTGTCTCAGGTGTTCTTCTGTCTCAAACACAAGCTGCTCCCCATCAACAATGTAAACCGAATCATCCGCTTTGTGCGGCACATCCGGGTCAACAGAAGGGGTATATCCCGGCCATTCAAGCAATGAGGGCTCATGAGTTGTATCGTTATCGATCATCATAAAGGTATTCTCCTCTGTGTCGATGATCTCCGTCAATTCAGGAAGAGAAGATAGCACTGTATAAGAGTTCATAAACTGCTCCATACCCTGGAATTTCTGCGTCGTTGAATAGTAATCCCCATAATCATAAACTGCATTCTGAAGAATAACTGGAACAGATTTAAAAATGCTGTAAAAGAAAAAGTTTCTCGTTAATATCCGCTTACTGTTGGTACTGTATTTTTCAATATCCTCCGTTGACTGGTATTTACCGATTGTATGATAAGTATGTACATCCGGTATATCATCATAGATAGACAGATCGGATACCCACATATACCCGGCATACGGGGGATCACATACGGTGACGCGGTAACCATTGTCGGAAAAGAGTTTCGGCATGACCTTAAGTGCTTCATTATGCTTGTCCACCAGCTTTTCATCCGGCCTTTCATTTATGCTTAACGGACGGTATTCATAGCCTCCGAAAAGTGCAGGCGCCCCGAGGTTTGTTACCCCTGCAAATGAGATCGTATTCGGATAATAGGTGAATCCTTCAAATGCCTCCTGAACTTCCGGTTTCTCATGGAAGATATACGGAAGATACCCACTAATCGCCCTGTCAAGCATTATCACAACAACGTTTTTGCCTTTTGTGCTTAGCGGAATGATTTTTTCCCTTTCATGACTTGCAGTAACAGTCTGTGGATCAACAGACCGGATCTCTTTTTGCACTTTGAGGCCGTTGACTGCTGATAGTGCAACCGCACCTATTACAAGCGCTAAATAAACAAAGGGAACAAAGCGCTCAAAAAAATACATAAACAGGATCATTGCAGCGATCAGCACAAGAATAACCCCGAGATTCAGTATTTTTTCTTTTAGAAGGTATTCCGGGTTTTTATCAAATACTAAAAAGGTTGAAATTGTTCCCAGGTTTCTTCCAAAGAACATGAAATCAACAACACAGATTCCTGCTAAAAGCCATAAAATATAAGAGAAGACTCTTTTCCCCTTCTTATTTGCCAGATAATAAAATATGCCAAACCAAACAACGAAATATCCTATGGCAATCGCTAAATTGTTAATTACAATTCCTGCCGGCGTTGCTGTTTTGGTTACAAACTCTATCGGAGAAGCACTAATTACAGATAAAGGTATCACAGCCCCTGCAAAAACGCTCAAAAACAAGCCGCCTAACAGGAATGTGCTGTATTTTACCTCTTTCACAGGCTTACGGTTTTCAGGCAGTTTTTTCCGAATTAAGGAAGCAATTAACGGCAGCTGGCAGATGATAAACAAAAACACTACGGCTGCCACACGTTTCACAGATGCGAGATCTAAGAACAAAACCGCTACGATCGCAATGCAGATCCCCGCAATGGAAAAAACAATGTTCAGTACCTTTCGGCTCTTCACCAGCTTCATGAAAACATTCTTCAGCATGGAGAAGACCTGATTCAGTGTCCAATAGAAAACCAGACCCGATGGGCTGTTATACAGTAAAACAAGAAAGATTATACCAATTCCATAGGTCTGAATCTTATCTTTGATTGGAAATCCCCTTAAATAAATATAGCCTGAAATGAAATTGATCAGGGTCATGATGATCGGCATAATATTAATCGTCAGACTTCCGATATGCAAAAGCTGATCAGGAGCCCCCAGATTCTTTAAAAACAGGAAAGAAGATCCTTCCAGCAAATAAAGATTGGAAAGATAATGATATGCAGCAATGAAGAACGGGATCTGAAGAATCAGACTGAATGAACTTCTGAGCGCATAGATGGGTTTGTAATTCTGTTGACGATAATAGGTGTTCAGCATCATGTAGCGCTCATCACCGTTAAAGGTCTTTTTGATATGATTGACCCAGGTAGACATCGATGCCACCTTATCACGTTCCGCCTCCTGCATGGCATCTGCCCGTTTGTAAAGCGGGAGAACCAGGAAATTCATAACAAGACTTAGTCCGACAATTGCAATTGCAGGATTCTGCGTCACCCTGTAAATGAAAGCAAATACGACTTCAAAGATCAGTTCCAGCGGTGTTATAAAAATATTATAGACTACCTCGCCTATCATGCTGTCACCTCTCTCTGTCTGACCAAATAATCTACAATATTCTTAGCTGCGCTTCCCCGCTGGCTCCAGCCCTCATCGCGTGCCGCATCTCTTCCGGCCTTATACTCCTTAGAATCAGCAACCTGATCAATGATTTCTTTCATATGATCAAAATCTGACGGCTCCAGCTGTTTTCCAATTGACGGAAGGGTCTCAATCAGCCATGGCTCGCCTTCGAGCCATGCAGCATCATATGGACTCTTATCAAGAGATGTGTCCGCATAGATGATCGGTTTATCAAAAATAAAGGAATATTCAAAAACGACTCCTGAAAAATCAGAGATAAGGATATCGGCGCTTTTTAATACTTCGAAGTTGTCATTATCGAAGTTCCATTCAAAACTCTCATTCTCGGGAAATTTTTTCTGAAGATCTTCAAGCAGTTCAGGATCAGCTGTTTTTGACTGCGGATGCGGCCGGACAATAATCTTGTATCCCGTTTTTTTCAGCGCATTCAGAAAATCTTCGCCATATCGGTTTAAGATGCTGCTCGCGCCCCAGGTAGGAGCACATAATACTACTTTATTGCGTTTTTCTCCGGATACAATCGTCTGCTCTTTCTGCGCACGTTCCTGCATCGCATCCAGATGGGTCGATCCGACAACAAGCGTTTCCTTTGGCGGAAGATTTCTCAGTTCCTCCAGTTTTCTGAGAGGGGCTTCCTGAACCGGAGCATTAAGCAGAACGCTGTCATAATAATCCAACCCAAACATACGGTACATAGAGCCATCATCAATGGCATGAAAGATATGAACATATTTATCTACAAATTTGGAACGTTTCCACTGAAGAACATCAAGACCCGGTGTCGTCGATAAACAGGTGCCTGCACTCATCATATTAAGACGGGCGAATGCCTTATTTCCTTCCCCGATAAATTCTGCCTTAACATACTGATAGGACTCCTCCAAAGCAGGATCGTCCGGAGACGCTGTCAAATAAGAAAGCGGGATCTCCCTTTTTTCAAACTCATCACAAACAGGCTTAAACACATTCCAATACCGTTTGCTGTCACTGAAAATCACATAAGGGATTTTTTTCGCATTTTCCTTATTGGATTTCCCTCCGCCAAGTCCGAATTTGAACTTGATGATCAATCCCCTTACAACAAAAACTCCGGTCGTAACAACGCCCAGAATAATTGTAAACAACATACTTCCCGTACCGGGATCAATGTAAGCAAAAAAGTTATGAAATCCCATCTAAAAGCCCCTATATAGAATATTGGTATATTTTATGTTATTAACGGCTGAAAATCAATTTCAGCCAGCCTCTTTTGTATTCAAGCGGTTCTCTTTCCAAATCCGTAAAGGCAAGAATTACCAGCGGCCCGAAGATCATTCCAATCAGATTCGGCTCAGTAACACTATATAAACATGCTCCGATCAGGACGCAAACCAGCCAGTAATCTTTTATCCTTGCTCCTTTAATGGCAGCGATAACATAAAGCGCCATGACTGCTATTAAAAACAAAGCTCCAAAAGTCAGCAGCTCCTGAATATATGAACAATCCACATAATTATACGCGCCTTCTGCAGCTCCACTTCCGTTTCCTATCCATGTAATATCGTGCCCGAACAAATTGATTCCGTATGTCTGGATCGCATTCTGTCCAAGATTCATGCGATCACTAAGTAAGCTGTTGATTTTAAACCAGAACGGAGCAGTCCTGTCATATATCAGATAACTGACTACGGTTACAGCTGCAATTATTGCAGGTGCTGCTACTGCCAATGGTTTTATCACATTTGTAAATCTCCAATGATTTTTGAACAGGCTTTCAATGAAGAAAAACAGAATAATGACGATCCCCAGATAAAAAGGCATTCTGGAATCCGTTTTCAAATAAAAGAAGACATGTACAGCACCGAGAATCAGAAACTCCCAGATCTTCAACTTTTCTTTTCTCAAATAGATATACTGCAGAAGGAAGCCTAAATACATCGAAGCCCCGGTGCTTGTATAAATAAATCCAAGTCCTTCTCTGATCTTCACACCATCTCTGGACCAGATCGTATTCGGGGCCAGACCGACCTGGCTGCATATAATGATAATAAGCATAAGAGCACCCATCAACATCGCAGAGATAGCAACGACTCTTCTGCTGTTCTGACCATACGCTGCCCCAAAGATCAGGAAATAAACGATCATCGTTTTGGTATTGGCAAAATATGCACTGACAGCAATAATCACTGCAAGTATTCCGTAAGCAACAATCACTTTCCAGGGATACTTTCTGCATATGAAATTCAGTACAATAACAATGAAGGAAATTGCTGCGGATGCATATTCAATGAGCAAAAGAACATGGGCCATTTTCCCGGAGGTATCAAGACCACACCATGCAGACAGACTTAAAAGACCTGCCAGCAAAAAACAAATCCAGGCAATGTCAAATAATCGTTTCTGTAAATTGTGTTGATTCAGCCATACTATCATGATCTAATGATCCCATTCAAATTCTTTTTGAAACTTCCGCTGCATCCACCATACAATCTTCAATTGAACAATACTTCCATTGTCCATATCTGCCTATTGTATATATTTGATGCTCTGATAATTCATTCATTAATTGTTTTACGAATTGATTACTGTCTTTCGTAATATGAACATATGCAGGACTCATTACCAATGCCTGCCAGTCAACAAGTTTGTGATCCTGAATGATTCCTAAGCGATGAAGATTATCAAGCGTTTGCTCAAGCTGTTGTTCAATTATCTCACTCGTGATAATCTCTTCCATCCCGTATCCAATTTCAATATACATGCTAAGCTTTTCAGAACCAATGATATTATTATAAAAACCTGCTCTATAGAAATTTGTATCAGGAGAAGGGATGTAGATCCAATGAATATCCCGATCTATTGAAGGTTTGTCAAATCCCAGATTCAAAACAAGTACCTGATTAAAAGATAACGGATGTTCTTCTAGCAGGTTCTCCTTTCCAATCAGTCTAATAAAACAGTTAAGCGGAAGAGATGAAATCAAATAGTCATAGTGATAAGTATTGCTTTCTGTTACAACTGTTTTTTGATCAATATCAATGGATCTGACTTCTTCTCCAAGATGCACTAAATCCGGGTTCAATCCGTTAAGAAGATGACGCACAAACACGGCAGCACCTTCCTTTGGATAGAGAAAGTCATTATTATAGGAATCATTATTTGACTTTCTCATATTTTGAATGATTTCGCTCAGATTGGCATAAGGGAAAAATCGCCCCATGGCTTCTACATCCAAAAGATTCAAATTACAAGCATAAAGTTTTTCATTATATGGTTTTAAAAACTTTTCTGTAATACTGACTCCGAATTTCCCATAAAGCATATCCAGAAAACTATCATAGTTTTCTTTTTCGTGTTTTTCGAAAAGATCACATAAACACTCAATCATCTCCTGCTTTTCAAGTTGATGGATATTCTTCTGGAATGGATAATCTACATATTGTCCGTTATAAAATATTTTTGTATTTTTTTGTCTGTATACGATATCGTCTGACTGAAGAACTTCCCTGAACCGTTTTTTCAAATCAGGTCTTGAAAAATGGAAAAAATGCCCTGCATAATCCCATACATAATCCCCCCGGACTGTTGACCGGCAGTAACCTCCCGGCTCACTGTTTTTTTCAAGTATAAGATAATCCTGGTTTCTTACATTGTTTGCAAAAGAAAGGCCTGACACGCCGGCGCCTAGTATTAAGTATTTAATTTTTCTTTCACATCGATTTATTTTGCCCATTTTTTTACGAATTTAGAATAACTCTCCGAATTAAATAATGAATTATACACTTTGGCAGTATGCTTAAAGTGGCTTGCTTTTTTCAAGAGTTTATATCGGCCATCTGTCATTTTCACGATCATTGAATCTTTATGCAGCAGATAATCCCGGAAAGCAGCAGCCTTTTTTCTTCCTTCTTTTTTTTCGTAGTTCTTCACCAGCAAGGTGGCATATAAACTTGTCACAGCAACAGAAAGCCTGCGCTGTAAAAAAGTTGTTCTGGCTTTCCCAATCGGCTTACAGCTGACATAATAATCAATCATGTGTTTGACAACTGCTTCCAAATTGCCTGCTCTTTTTACAATATTTTGCATACTTACGCTCTGATTGCTGTCTCCGATGCGATACTCATAGAGTCTATCATCAATCAGCATAATGCTGTGAGCATAAATGAAAGGAAGAATTGCATACTCCTGATCTTCATAATAGACATTCTCACTCATTCGCAAACCGGTTTTTCTGAAAAACTCTGTGTTATAACACAAAGCACTTAACTCGATACAGGTACTTATCTCATCGTATTTGTCTAATAACTTGATGATATCTATTCGTCTGTTTTTACTGCTGCAATCAGGAATAAACTGATTGATCGCGCCACTGGTAATATTCACCGTTTGATATCCCATGATGACTGCATCCACGTCTGTATTCTCCAGTTTATCCAGGATTCCTTTCAGGTTTTCCGTTGTGATCCAGTCATCTGCATCTACCACTTTATAATATCTTCCTGTGGCAGCATCAAGGCCGGCATTGATACCGGACCCATGACCGCCGTTTTCTTTATCGATCACTTTGACTTCCAGCGGGTATTTTTCGGCATAGGAATGTGCAATTTCACTGGTCCTGTCTTTCGAGCCGTCATTGACTACGATCACTTCCAGACGGTCGTCGATCCCGCACATGGAATCAAGACATTTTGCCAGATATTTTTCGACATTATATGATGGAATTGCAATTGTTAGCTGTTTCATCTTTTCTCCAAAATCTTTTTTATATTTTTGCAAACAAACCAGCGAGCGTTCCCGTTCCGTAACAGATATGCATGATCAGAAAAATACCGGGAAGCAACAGGTTTGTAATGTAAAACCCTTCTCTTGCTGATCCTAAGACCGTAAAAGCAATTGCCATGATAAAATAAAGGCCGAAAAGTGCAACTAAAAGCCAGGGGAAGCCCACTGCAGCTATGATGATACAAACAATCACTGCAAGGACAAAAACAAAGGGAACAAAGTGGAATAAAGTAAAGCATCCGGGAGCAATCTTTGTTGTCTGACTGACCGCCTTTCCATTTCCGAACTTTTGCTTCAGCATCGCCTTTAAGGACGATCTCATATACTGATAATAAATAATTTCGGGATCATAATGGAGTTTGATCCCCGCTTTCCTCATCCGGAAAGACATCTCATTATCTTCCGAGCGAGGAAGACGTTCATCGTATTCTCCAACCTTTTCAAACACTTCTCTGCGATACATACCGCAAAAAAGGGAATCTTCATAACTTTCCGTTTCACTGCCCCGGTAGGATGCGCCGCCGCTTCCGAATTTTGAATTCTCTGCAATCAGCAGTGTCTTTGCCCAGGAAGTCTCACTCATTGTAAGGCAGGGACGTTTTCCGCCACTGGCCATTTCACCGCGTTCTAATACTTCTGCATTTTTCCGGATAAACTCTTTTGGAATACGCGCATGTGCATCGATCCGTATGATCGCATCACCTGTATAGTTCTTCAAGGCAATGTTATTGCCTGCGGGGATATTCCCTTTCGGGTTCGGAAGTACACTGATATTCCTGTATTCTTTTGTCTTTGGTCCATTGGCAAAGGCTTCCATGATCTGAAGGGTCTGATCTTTCGAACAACTGTCGATCAAAAGCACTTCCGTCTTGTCTTTCGGATAATCCTGGGCCAGGATATCTTCAAGAAGTTTCGGGAGATACGCCTCTTCATTGTATGCAACTACAGCAATGGAAACGATCACTTCTGCTTTACCTCAAAATCTTTTTCTGAATACTCTTTTCCAAGTACTGCCCAGACAGACTTCCACATGATATTACATTCATAGCCGAAAGTGAATTTCTTAAGGCTTGCCAGATTATACTTCATCTTCTCCGGCAGGATCTTTTCCACGTAAACCTTATCCACCTCTTCCGGAGAAAGACCGTTCAGGATCTTTTCTTCATCTTTGTAATAGATACTGCACTCACTGGTTGCTCCCGGGGGAAGCAGGAGGGTCGCCATCATTTCCGGAGTGTAATGCTCCACATATTTCGGAACTTCAGGCCGTGTTCCGACAAAGGTCATCTTGCCTCGCAGGATATCGATCACCTGGCAGAATTCATCTGCCCTGATCTTCCGCACAAATTTACCGACTCTTGTAATTCTGGAATCATGGTCCTGCGTCACACTGGATCCTTTTTTATCCGCATCTGCAACCATGCTCCGGAATTTAAAAATACGGAAAGGCTCCCCATACCGGGTCACGCGTACCTGCCGGTAAAAAACAGGTCCTTTGGAATCCAGCACAATAGCCAGTGCGAGCCCTGCCATAAACCACCAGATGACAAGGATGATGACCGTTGCGACAAAAATATCCCAGACCCGCTTTAAGAAAAGCTGTCCTCTTCTCTTATACAGAATATCGTAGTATTCTTTTACTTCCGGGGTTCTCATGTTTTCCGGAAGGTCTTCCCATTTTCGTAAAATCATGAAATATATTCCCGGGTAATATTGATAAACTGTTCAATAATATAGTCTGTCTCTTCCTCTGTTAATCTGGTATGAAGAGGAAGGGTGATCTCATTCGCATAGTGCTGATACGCATTCGGATAATCAGAGATATCAAATCCGAGTTTTTGGTATGCGCTTAAGAGCGGAAGCGGTTTGTAGTGCACATTACATGCAATGCCGGCTTCTGCCATTTTTGTGATGATCTCGTTTCTTCGCGGATCACCTGAGCGGTCTTTTTGGATCTGCGCGAACGGGATCCTTGTCAGATAAAGATGCCCGGAAGAAAGATGTTCCTCCGTATAATGCGGAAGCACCTCGATACCAAGGGGCTTAAAAGCCGCATCATATTTTTCAATGATCATCTGCCGCTTTTTTAGCAGCTCCGGATATCTCTCTAATTGCGCAAGACCAATGGCGCCCATGATATCCGTCATATTGCACTTATACCAAAGACCTTCAACATCATATTCCCACGCACCCGGCTTATTCTTAGTAAATGCATCTTTGCTCTGGCCGTGAAGAGAATAGAGCTGGATCTGATGGTAGATCTCTTCATCATCCACACAGGCAAATTCTTTCCAGCTGAGGCAGCCGCCTTCGCCTGTCGTCAGATTCTTGACTGCATGGAAACTAAAAGCAGTAAAGTCTGCAATGGTCCCGACGTTCTGCCCTTTATAGGATGCACCAAGTGCATGTGCTCCATCCGCAAGCACTGCCGCCCTGCCCAAAGATTTTTGGAGCCGTGCTGCTATGTCTGCGCCTTCTTTTGGAACAAACAGTTTCTTTTTCGTTTCGAGGATCTGAAAGATTCTGTCATAATCACAGGGTATCCCTGCAAGATCGACCGGAATGACCGCCTTCGTGTTTTCTGTGATAGCTGCTGCCAGAGCGTCATAGTCCATCTCCAGACTGTCTTTCTGACAATCCACCAGCTTAATGCTTGCCCCGACATGGTCGATCACAGAAGCACTCGCCGTATACGTATAAGCGCAGGTGATTACTTCATCCCCGGGACCGATGCCCAGCAATCTTAAAGCCATCTCCGCACATGCGGTCTGACTGTTTAAACAGGCGGTCTTCTTTGTTCCAAGATACTCTGAAAGCTTTTCTTCCAGAAGTTTCACCCGCGGTCCGGTCGTGATCCAGCCGGACCGGAGTGCCTCTGACACATATTCAATTTCTTTCTCCGAAATATCCGGAGGTGAAAATGATATTTTCATAGATTAGAAATTATCTGCACTGATCTCAAAGTAGCTCTGCGGATGTGCACAGGTCGGACATACTTCCGGTGCTTTTTCTCCAACTACGATATGTCCGCAGTTTCTGCATTCCCAGATCTTTACTTCACTCCTTGCAAAAACTTCCGCCATTTCAATGTTCTTAAGGAGTTTTCTGTAGCGCTCTTCATGATGTTTTTCAATTGCTGCTACCAAACGGAATTTTGCAGCAAGCTCCGGAAAGCCCTCTTTTTCTGCAGTCTCAGCAAAGCCTGCATACATGTCGGTCCACTCATAGTTTTCGCCGTCTGCAGCATCATTCAGATTCTCAACAGTTCCCGGAACTTCCCCTCCGTGAAGCTCTTTAAACCACATCTTTGCATGCTCTTTTTCGTTATTCGCAGTTGCTTCAAAGATAGCAGCGATCTGCTCAAATCCATCTTTCTTTGCTTTCGAAGCATAGTAGCTATATTTGTTTCTTGCCTGGCTTTCTCCTGAAAAAGCTGCCTCTAAATTCTTTTCTGTCTGTGTTCCTGCATATTTGTTTTCCATAATTGATACCTCCTGAATTGTTATTGAATCCTGTTCTGAACATAGTGCGGAAGAAAGGTTCCGCAGACCGGGCATCTGACCTCTCCGTCAAAGCCGCGGAAGCCATGACTTCTGACTCGATTGTTCAGCCAGTGGTTGTGATGAACTTCCGGGTCCTGATACGTAAAATCAGCTTTGCAGTGAAAACAAACCATCCTGTAAACATTTCCACCCGGATTACCCGGCATATTGATAATATCCATCTTTTCTCCTCCGTAAATAAAACTGTAATATTAACCGCTGCCAGCTTACTTTCTTGTGAGGATCACATCGAGATCCACTACCGGACCGATCCCATCCACATGGCCTTCTGATGAATACTGCCATGCTTCGATCTCGTACGGATAGTTCAGTTCCTTCTCATATTTTGCCAGCCAGATGCTGTATTGTTCCAGATCATACAGATTCATCTTATTGCAAAGCCACATCTGGTTCCCATAAATACCCGGTGTATATCCGGCTTTTTTTATGTATTCGCAGAATGCGATCGCATTTGCGGCATGCTCTTCTCCGGACAGCTTATCGGTCCTGGCAACGTCATAATTGATCTCTTCTGTATCATAGTAGATCGGAAGATCCAGTTCAAACGGCTTTACCATATCGAGTGCAAACTGTGCTTCTTCTTCTGCTTCTTCAATGCTGATCGCCTGCGAGAAGACATATACGCCCAGCTTGATTCCGGCTTTGGCTGCTTCTTTCATATTGTAGTAGCCGAACTCGTCGGTCATGATGATTCCTGAGCCATATGTCCGGTATCCCAGACGGATGATCGCATACTCAACCCCTGCGGCCTTCACCGCATTCCAGTCAATGATCCCCTGATTTGAGGAAACATCGATCGCGATTGCCGACTGATAACCTTCGCCCGTATAGATCACAAATCCGTTTTCTGTCCGGAACTTTGTATCATCCAGATCATTCATCTTTGCATCCGGGTACCAGTCCATCTGAATGAAGTTCCCGTTCGAATCATAGACTCCGGCATCCAGGGGGTTTTCGATATCATCTGTTTTTGTGCTTCGTTTTACCTTTTTTTCCACACCGCAGGAAGAAAGCGGCATCGCTGCTGCCACAAGAAGCAATACAAGCAAAACGATTCCAAGCAGTCTGCGTTTCAATCTCTACTCCTTTTGCATGATGCCCTGTTCCAGAGCTGCGACCATGTCTTTTGCCTGGTCTTCATTCTCCGCTTTTACGCCCACATAGTATTTGATCTTCGGCTCTGTTCCGGAAGGACGGACACAGACCCATGCATCCGGAAGGTCAAAGTATAAAACATTGGACTTCGATAGTCCTGTCGTCTCCGGCTTTTGATAATCAAGAAAACTTAAGATCTCAAAACCGCCCAGTTCCTTCGGCGGATCATTCCTCATATCCTCCATGGTCTTTGCGATTGCAGCCATTCCGTCAATGCCTTTTTTCGTAACGGAGATCGTCTTCTCTAAATGGAACCCATACTTCTGATACATTTCTTCCACTGCATCCCAAAGGGTCTTGCCTTCAGATTTATAATACGTACACATTTCGCAGAGCTTAAGTGCTGCCACGCAAGCATCCTTATCTCTTGCATAGGTCCCGACTAAATATCCGTAGCTTTCTTCATAGCCGAAGAGATATGTTCCTTTTCCGCTTTCTTCACTCTTTAAAATCTCTGCACCGATATTTTTAAATCCGGTAAGGACCTTCTTTACTTCCACACCATAGCTTTCTGCGATGATATCAAACAGGCGGCTGGATACAATAGAACGCACTACAAAGCCATCCTCAGGAAGCTGGCCCTGTGCCTTTCTTCTGCTTAATTCATATTCGCAGATCAGACATCCGATCACATTTCCGTTCAGCTCATGATAGTTTCCGCCTTTATCTCTTACATGCATTCCGATGCGGTCTGCATCCGGATCAGTTGCGATAATAATATCCGCATTCTTCTCCTGTCCAAGCTTGTCAGCCAAAGCAAAGGCTGCCGGCATTTCCGGGTTCGGAAACTCGACCGTTGGGAAATTGCCATCCGGCTTTTCCTGTTCCGGAACGACAGTAAAATCAGTAAAACCAAATCTCTGAAGAAGCTTCGGGACGATCATGATTCCTGCTCCGTGAAGCGGTGTATAAACGACCGTGACATCCTTTGCCTTTTCTTTTACAACTTCCGGCTCCCTGACTTGTTTTGCAACTTCTGCCATATAGGCCTCATCAACGTCCTCACCGATACTGATATAGAGGCCTTTTTGAATTGCCTCCTCTTTATCCATCATCTTTGGAGAAGAAAAGTTTGTGACTTTATTTACACACTCCATGATCCCGGTATCATGCGGAGGAGTCACCTGCGCGCCATCTGCCCAATAAGCTTTATATCCGTTATACTCGGCTGGGTTATGACTTGCGGTAATATTGACTCCGGCAATACAGTTCAGATGACGGACTGCGAAAGAAAGCTCCGGTGTCGGACGAAGGGATTCAAAAACATAAGCCTTGATCCCATTCGCATTTAAAACTGCTGCCGTGATCTCCACAAACTCAGGGGACATCCTTCGTGAATCACAGGCAATTGCTACAGCCGGGTCATTACTTCCGGACTGGTTGATATAATCAGACAATCCCTGTGTTGCCTTGGCAACGGTATATTTATTCATGCGGTTGGTTCCGGCTCCGATCACACCGCGAAGACCGGCGGTTCCAAACTCCAATTCCTGAAAGAACCGGTCTTTGATCTCCGCATCGTTATCTGCGATCGACTTCAGTTCTTCTTTCGTCTCCTCATCGATCGCCGGATCATTCAGCCAGCTTTCATACACTTCTCTATACTCCATAGCTACCCCCTTTGCTTGTTGATCAGCCCCAGTAAAGTTTCTCTATGATTCAGATCAGGATCTTCTATCACCTGATCTAAAAGTTCGCTTAATGTTTGGCCAACGAGAACCCCTTTCGGAATTCCTGCTTCTATCAGGTCGGAGCCGCTTACAGCAAGATGCGCGATCTCGTATGGCTCGCCTGTTTCAATTATTATATCACGGACAGCCCTGATTTTATCGACCGGAATGTTTAAAACGGTTTCTTTATAGGAAAGAACGAAATCCAGCAGTTCCTTTCCCTGTTCATGCAGCGCCCGTTTCACCTCGCTCTTTTCAGCCTTGATCAATGTATCCTTATACTGTATGACTCCTGATACCAGTTTGATCGTACGGTTATCATACTTCATCAGCTTTAAAGCTCTCTTCGTCTCATCTGCTGAAAGCTTATGGAAGAAGGCTGCCAATCGCAGAACTTTTTTCTCTTCCTCCGTACCAGATACTTTAAGATAGCATTCCGCTATCTCCGGATCGAAACAGCATTTTGCCAAAGTCTCCTCCGGAATGATAAAGGAAGCCATTCCCAATGAAGCATACTGAACAACTTTTTCCGGGTGATCACTGAGCAGTGTTTTTTCAAACTCTACCCTGATCCGTTCCATACTGACATTGGAGAGATTCTGAACATGACGTCCAATGGCTGCCAGCGTGACCGTCTCAATTCTGAAAGCCAGCTGTGCTGAAAAACGAACAGCTCTCATGATCCTGAGTGCATCTTCTGAAAACCTTGCATTCGGATCTCCGACGCAGCGAATCAGCCTGTTCTCCAGATCCTCGAGCCCGTCAAACATGTCCACAACACCTTTTTCCGGTGAGTATGCAAACGCATTGATCGTAAAATCTCTGCGTTTTAAATCTTCTGCAAGGGACCTGGTAAAAGTAACGTTTTCCGGATGACGTCCGTCTTTATATTCTCCGTCGATCCTGTATGTTGTAACCTCGTATCCGATTCCATGCTTGATGACCATCACCGTGCCATGCTGGATCCCGGTATCAACAGTATTAGAAAACAGGCTCTTCACTTGTTCAGGAAGAGCCGATGTCGTTATATCCCAATCTTTCGGTTCCAGCCCTAAAATGGCATCCCGCACACAGCCGCCTACGATATATGCCTCATAGCCGGCATCCTGAAGGGTCTTCAGGATCTCCCGGACAGCCCCCGGAACCATAATTGTTAAATCATTAATGTCAAACATATTAAAACGATGTTAACCCAACGCAGGTTATTCGTAATAGCTCAGCACTCCGCTGCTGAGCAGCGCGTAATTTGCAGCTGCGCATGCAGCTTTCTGATGCAAATTACTGTGCATTCGCCTGCATGCTAAATCTGCCCAGCAGATTTAGTATGCTTTGCCCCAATAAACCATGGTTTTCGCCGGCTTTCCGCAGCATACGCAGGTCTCCGCCAGCGTCTCCTGCTCAAAAGGAATGCAGCGGGAGGTCGCGGTGGTATCTTCTTTGATCTTCAGCTCGCAGGCTTCATCTCCGCACCACATAGCCTTTACAAAGCCCGGCTTATTCTCAATGATGTCTTTAAACTCATCATAGGTCTTTGCCACATAAGTATGTGCATCTCTATGCTCTCTTGCGCGTTCAAGCATGTCATGCTGCATGATATTTAAGATCTGTGACAGGCGCTCTACAATGTTTTCAATGGAAACAAAATATTTTTCGCGGGTATCTCTTCTTACGATAACAGCCTGTCCTGCCTCAATATCCTTTGGTCCGATCTCGACACGAAGCGGAATTCCCTGGATCTCCTGCTCGCTGAATTTCCATCCCGGACTCTTATCGGTTTCATCAATACCGACTCTGATACCAGCTTTCTCAATTGCCTTATAGATCTCATCCGCCTTTTCAAGCACACCTTCTTTATGCTGTGCAACCGGGATCACCATGACCTGTGTCGGCGCGATCCGCGGCGGAAGAACCAGTCCGGAATCATCACCATGAACCATGATCAAGGCACCGATCGTACGGGTGGAAAGTCCAAAGGAGGTCTGGTGAACATACTGCAGCTGGTTATTCTTATCCGTATAAGTCATATCAAACGCTTTTGCAAAGCCGTCGCCGAAGTTATGGCTGGTTCCGCTCTGCAGCGCTTTTCCATCATGCATTAATGCTTCAATCGTATAGGTGGCTTCAGCCCCAGCGAATTTTTCTTTGTCTGTTTTCCGTCCTTTGATCATCGGGATCGCAAGGTACTGCTCACAGAAGTCTGCATAAACATTCAGCATCTGGATCGTACGTTCCTGTGCTTCTTCTGCCGTTGCATGGACCGTATGGCCTTCCTGCCATAAAAACTCTGAAGACCGAAGGAACGGACGTGTCGTCTTTTCCCATCTGACAACAGAGCACCACTGATTGTACAGTTTCGGAAGATCTCTGTAAGACTGTACGATATTGGAATACAGATCACAGAATAAAGTCTCAGACGTAGGTCTTACAACAAGACGTTCTTCCAGTGTATCCGCACCGCCCTGTGTTACCCATGCACATTCCGGAGCAAATCCTTCCACATGGTCTTTTTCTTTATTCAATAAGCTTTCCGGGATGAAGAGCGGCATATAAACATTTTGGATGCCGGTCTTTTTGAACATTGCATCCAGATTCTTCTGAATATTTTCCCAGATCGCATAGCCATTCGGCAGGATCATCATGCAGCCTTTTACGGTGGAATAGCGCATCAGTTCTGCCTGTTTTACTACGTCCGTATACCATTGAGCAAAATCCTCGCTCATTGGAGTAATATCTTCTACCAGCTTTTTCTCTTTTGCCATCTCGTTCTGTTTCCCTTCTTTTCTGCTCTATTGTTCCAGATATTTTTTCAGTACTTCCACTTTGTCAGTTCTCTCCCAGCTGAGGTCGAGATCATCTCTTCCAAAGTGGCCGTATGCTGCAGTCTGTTTATAGATCGGTCTTCTGAGGTCTAACATTTTTATAATGCCCGTCGGACGAAGGTCAAAGTTTTCACGAATGATCTCCGCCAGCTTTCTGTTCGGAAGTTTTCCGGTATCAAAAGTATCGATCATGATAGAGATCGGCTGTGCAACACCGATCGCATAGGACAGCTGGATCTCGCATCGTTCCGCAAGACCTGCTGCAACCAGGTTTTTCGCAATATAACGGGCTGCATAGGCTGCGCTTCTGTCCACCTTTGTGCAGTCCTTACCGCTGAACGCTCCGCCGCCATGACGGCCATATCCGCCATAGGTATCTACAATGATCTTTCTTCCCGTAAGTCCGGAATCTCCATTCGGTCCTCCGACAATAAACTGCCCGGTCGGGTTGATAAAATACTTGGTATTCTCATCTACCATTTCTTTCGGGAGCACACAGTCAAACAGTTTTTCCCGGATGTCTTTCCGGAGCTGTTCCTGGGAAACATCTGCGGTATGCTGTGTCGAGCAGACAACCGCGTCAATACGGACCGGATGTCCGTGTCCGTCATATTCTACAGAAACCTGTGCCTTTCCGTCCGGTCTTAAATATGCAAGTTCTCCGCTTTTGCGAAGTTCTGCCAGCTTTCTGGTCAGTTTATGCGCCATGCTGATGGCGTACGGCATCAGTTCTTCCGTTTCATTTGCGGCAAAGCCGAACATCATGCCCTGGTCGCCTGCGCCGTTATCTTCATCATCCGTTCCGGCTCCTTCTTTTGCTTCCAATGAGCGGTCAACGCCCATCGCAATATCCGGAGACTGCTCATCCAGTCTGATAGTTACCTCACAGGTATCTGCATCAAAACCAATGTTTTCATCCGTATAGCCGATCTCCCGGATCACATCCCGGACGATCTTCTCGTAATCAACGCTGGCCTTCGTTGAAACTTCTCCCATAACAAGAACAAAGTTTGTCGTTACACAGGTCTCACATGCCACGCGGGAATACGGATCCTGCGCCATAAGAGCATCAAGGATCGCATCTGAGATCTGATCGCAAATCTTATCCGGATGACCTTCGGTCACGGATTCAGATGTAAATAATCGTTTTTCCATTTTGCCTCCAAACTTTTCAATAAAATAAGATCCGCTTAAGCAGCGGATCAAAAAACTAACCTATTTTTTCCGTGCGCATTTCCTCATCATAATCTTCTTTTACGATGTCTGCCCCAAGACCCCGAAGCTTTTCATCAAATGCCTCATATCCTCTCTGGATATATTTGATATCATCGATGATCGTGGTCCCTTCTGCCCTCATGCCCGCGAGCACCAGAGCAGCTCCGGCTCTTAAGTCGGGGGCGCTGACTCTTGCACCGGTCAGCTTTTTCACACCGGTGATGATCGCCGTATTGCCTTCCACTTTGATCTTCGCACCCATGCGTGCAAGCTCTGCCACATATTTGAAGCGGTTTTCAAAAATGCTTTCTGTGACGGTGGAGCTTCCTTTTGCAAGTGCAAGTGCCGTTGTGATCTGCGGCTGCATGTCCGTCGGAAAGCCCGGATAAGGAAGGGTCTTTACCTGGGTCGCTTTCAGCGGTCCGCCTGCGCGGACAGTAACCGCATCATCATATTCGATCACATCACAGCCGATCTCTACCAGCTTGGATGTGATAGATTCTAAGTGTTTTGGGATCACGTTCGCAACCGTGATCTCTCCTCCGGTTACCGGAGCAGCAAACATAAACGTCCCTGCTTCGATCTGATCCGGGATCACAGTGTACTCCGTTTTGTGAAGTCTCGGAACGCCCTTGATTCGGATCACATCTGTTCCGGCACCACGGATATTAGCACCCATGGAGTTCAGCATATTTGCAAGATCTACAACATGCGGCTCCTTTGCAGGGTTTTCAATTACAGTATTTCCTTCAGCAAGTGCAGCCGCCAGCATGATGTTGATCGTTGCACCGACTGTGACCACGTCAAAATAAATGTGGCTGCCGCGAAGGTTCTCTGCTTTTGCTTTGATTTGCCCGTTCGTAAGAGATACCTTTGCGCCAAGTGCCTCAAAGCCCTTAATATGCTGGTCGATCGGACGGGCACCGATCACGCAGCCTCCCGGCATCGCAACTTCCGCTTCATGGAAACGTCCGAGAAGAGCGCCAAGCAGATAATAGGACGCTCTGATCTTGCTGATATAATCATAATTCACCCGATAGGAATTAACAGTTGCACCGACAATGCGCACCTGATGACGACTGATCCGTTCTACACTGGCTCCGATCTGGGAAATGGCCTCTAATAAAACGTTGATATCACTGACGTCGGGAAGATTATTTATGATGACCGGCTCTTCTGTCAGGATCGCTGCTGCGATCAGGGCAAGAGCCGCATTTTTTGCTCCGTATATCGGGACAACACCTTTTAAGGGTCTGCCCCCCTTTATTACATATCTTTCCATGGAAGACCTCAATATATAGATTGTCTCAACCATGGATTATACCTAGATTTAGTACTTTTGTAAAGCAACAATCGGCATCTTCTGATCACTCTCCGGGATAGTAATCAAGGCCTTCTCCCTCAAGGTAAACGAATGGATCTATGGCAACTCCATCCTCTATGATCTCGAAGTGGCAATGGTTGCCTGTGGAGTTTCCTGTACTGCCTGCATATCCGATCACCTCGTAACGTTCCACATGCTGTCCGACTTCACAGGCAAGCTCGCTCATGTGTGCATAGCGGGTCTGAAGATGGTCGTCATGCTGGATCACAACCTGATTTCCATAGCCGTCTCCGCTCTCCTCTGCTTTTATGACCGTTCCCGGGCAGCTTGCATAGATCGGCTCCCCATAGGAGCAGGCGTAGTCATTGCCCTTATGAAGCGATCCCCAGCGATATCCAAAGCCGGAAGATAAGAAACAGTTCGCAAGCGGCTGAACGAAGGTCGGAGGAGTCATCGTTCCCGAGCGGACGATCTGTGCAACAGGTTCTTTATAAACGGTCTGGGAAAGGATCTCGCGTTCACTCTCCTGTCCATTGATATTGATGATCCTTGCAGTAACATTTCTGTTTCCCGCTACCGCTTCTCTTTCCTCCTCATTCTGTCCCTCGTACATCGTATCGTCATAGATATACTCGACCGGTGCATAATAGTCTTCATCATAGTTCGCGACTGTCGCTGTTACAACACCTAATGCACTGCCGTTTTCAAGTGCCTCATTTACTGCTGCATCCGCTTTGAAAACTGCAGAAGAGTCTGTATACACAGAACGGATCTCCAGAGTATCAACAAAGCCAACAGACTCAAGTTTGTGCAGCTCTTTTAATGCTGCGCTCCTGGTGACACCTTCCGTGCTCATTTTCTCATCAATTCTCTGCTCCATCAGCAGGGAATCGTAAAGTTCATAAGTCATTCCGGTAAAGCTTCCGTCTTTTTGGGTATTCAAACGGACATCATATTCATCTTCCGTATCATACTGATTTAAGAGTGCCTGAAGCACACGGTTTGCCGTCATCTGCGAATCGACGGTAAGAGAGTATGCTCCGGAACTGAGCATGATCGCCTGCACATAATTCAGGTTGGTATACTCTTTCAGTTTTGTATAGATCGTATCTGAGAGTTCTTCAGCCTGTTCTGTTTTTGCAAACGCTCTTTTTTCTTTTTCGACTGTGAATTTTGAATCTACATAAACGATGGAGTCAGCCTCCTTACTGAGCCTGATACGGGCATCTGCAAGTGCCTGCTCCGCCGTTTCCCTGTTGTTGGATGTGCCGACGGTCTCTCCGTCGATCTTCACGATGTAATAATCGAGACCGGATGCAAAGCTGCTGGTATTAAACAGAAACAGCAATAGAAAACAGCATAAAAATGCCGCTGCTGCATATGTCAGTTTGATTCGTTTATGATATCTGGTCAGTTTTCTCATTTATGATTTGTAATCTTTCCGTAACAATTACGTAACATTTTAACAGCATCTCCGTCTTCTGTAAAGGCTGATTTTAGACATAAGAGATGAATATTTTGTGACCTCATTCCCGCGGAAAGATGATTGAAGCAAAAGCAACATTATTATATAATAGGCCCATATTTGGGTGGCCACTTTGTTAAAGTTTATTTGGGATGATCTGGTCTGGGTACTGCCTGCATTTCTTTTGGTCATTTGCTACCTTACAGGCGATCTGGTCCAGATGCTGTTTCAAGTCCATAAAGGCATCTGTCTCAAAGTCCTTTCAGGCTTTGTTATTTTATTGTGTCTTTTTCATCTGACAAGCCTCCCGTTTATGTATAACGACTGGCCGTTTACGACGCTATACACGCTCTTTCTCTGTGATCTGATCGGGATCATTATTGCATACTCTGTCATTTCGATCGTGAAACGTAGAATACCGCTTCAGGATGATCTGGATGGTCTCCGGACCGCCTTCCGGGATATCATCAAAAAGCGCTGGTGGCATCTGATCCTTTGGGCCTCAGCACTCTTTTTGATCATCTGGCATATCTCAATGGTGATCTTACATGTCGGACATAACGTTGATGACAACTTCTACATTTCAGAAAGTGTCACGATCCTTTCCAGAAACCGTCTGATGAACGTACTTCCTGCCTGCGGCATAGAAGGAAGTGTCTTTCCGGCAACTTATATCCTGGTCAGCTGGGAAACCCTGATCGCAGCAATATCCAAGCTGTTTCTTGTCAGCCCGGCAGTCCTGTGTCACAGCATCATTCCTGCGTTTCTTTTGCCGCTCCATTACATGGCTTATTACGCAGCTGCACGGGAGTTCTCGAGAAGAAAAACTGCTTTGTTTATGATTTTTGTGCTGCTTTTAAACTTTGCCTGCGGACCTTCCACCTATAACCAGGGAGCTTTTTTGACCCTCAGGATCTGGCAGGGAAAAGCAGTGCTTGTAAACATTCTTCTTCCTTTGCTGCTATACGAATTTCTTCGTATCACAAAAGCAAAGAAACTCTCGCTGAATAATATATTCTTTCTTTTTTCGCTCCTGCTTGCAAGTCAGGCCGCAACGACTGTCGGTACCTATCTTGCACCGGTCCTTTATGCAGTCTATGCAATCACCTTCCTGATCATTCACCGGAAAATAAAAGAGTTCTTAAAACTCCTGATCCCGGCTGCAGGCATCACACCGTTTGTATTGTGGAAACTGTGGATCCTTTTATCCGCGGGAACCCTCGGCGATCTGAGTGAGGGCACCGGTGTATATGACCGCTCCTTCAGAGAGCTTTTGATGCGCTATTTCGGTTTCAGCCTTGTAGTGCTCTTCTTCATCATAGCGATCATTATCCTGGCTGTCAGGATCCGAAAAGGACCGCAGAAGTCCTTACGCTTTTTCTTTCTTATCGCCACCCTGCTCATGATCGTATTCCTGATCAATCCACTCGTAATGCCGTTTGCAGAGCGCTTTATTACAGGTTCCGGTGTCTACTGGCGAGTATTCTGGCTTCTGCAGATCACTTTTGTGACGGCGCTTGGCTTATGCTATATCTGCGAGATACCGAAAAAGAAACTTTTACAGACAGCGATCCTGCTCTTCCTTTCGATCGCAATCCTGATCTCAGGCCGTAGTATTTTTAAAGATGAAGATGTAAAGGAAAAATTCAAAAATCATTCCAAGGTTTCCGAGACCACAAGGAGGATCGTCTATACCGTGCGTTCAGAAGTAGAGCGTGACAATCCGGATGCAAGCGATGAGGAGCAGGCAGTTATTGAACAGGAAACGATTCTGCTGCTACCAAAGAGCCTTGTAAGAGAACTTCGCCAGTATGCAGATATTTCACTTATTTATTATCCATATTATTCGAACAACTATTATGCTTATCAGACCGACGCGGAGTTTGAGCAACTGCAGTACATATATGACCTGCTTTACCGGAAAAAAAGCTGGAATAGTAAATATCTGTACAATGCAGTTACGACCCTCGGCATTGATTATGTTGCGATCGGAAGTGATACAGCAGAAGAGAACGCCGCGGATATTCCTTTCTGGTTTGAAGCAGTTTACAGAGGAAAACGTTATACGCTTTACAAAACAAACGGTGGGCATTAGCCCACCGTTTTCTTTTTGATACCCAATTGTATTTTTGATTTCAGTTCTGCAGCAGTTTTTTCAAAGATCAGCCAACCACATCACTCATGCTGTAAAGCGCTGCTTCTTTTCCATGCAGGAAAAGTGCCGCATTCAGTGCTCCGTTTGCAAAGACTGCCCTGGAAAGCGCGGTGTGTCTGATCTCAATGATCTCATCTGTACCTGCAAAGATCACTTCATGCTCGCCGACGATCGTGCCTCCGCGGACTGCGCTGATTCCGATCTCATCGTGCGGACGCTCCATTCTGCGCTCTGTACGATTATAAACATATTCCAGATCTTTACCTATGCCTTCCGCTACAGCGTCTGCCAGCATATTTGCGGTTCCGCTTGGAGCATCCAGTTTATGCTTGTGGTGCTTTTCTACAATATCCGTATCGAAGCCTGCATCATATAATGTTTTGCTGATATCTTTTAACACTTTAATCAGAGTATTGATTCCCAGGGACATGTTTCCGGAACGGAGCACCGGAACCTTTTTTGAAAGTTCTTTGATCGCTTTGATCTGCTCCTCGCTTAAACCGGTCGTACAGATCACAGCTGCGATTCTTTTTTCCCCTGCATAAGCAATCAATCCGTCTACTGCGGAAGCGGTGGAAATGTCAATGATCACATCTGCCTCCTCTTTCACATCCGCGAGGGAATCATAGATCGGATACGACTTCCCGCCTGCTTCTGTATCTGCTCTGTCGACACCGGCTACGATCGTAATGTCTTCATAATCAGCAGCCAGAGAGGATACCATATTTCCCATTCTTCCGTTACATCCATGGATCAGTACTCTTGTCATTTTTTCACCTCATTATTATTTCAATCACTTTAAAAAAATAAGCTGTTAATAATTCACGCTGACAGTGAAGCCAGCGTGAATTTCAGTCCTTGTTATTTTACTAATTTGATTCCGAAGTCCGTCAGTGCCTTGCGCAGTCTTTCAAGGTTTGCCGGCTCCATTTCGCAAAGCGGGCTTCTCAGCGGGCCTGCTTCCATGCCCATCAGATTCATGGCTGTCTTAACCGGGATCGGGTTGACCTCGCAAAACAGCGCGTTGATCAGATCCAGACAGTCAAGCTGCATCTTTGTGCAAGTTGCAGGATCACCGTTCAAATATGCCATGACCATATCATGTGTGTATTTCGGAGCAATGTTTCCAAGTACGGAGATCACGCCGAGTCCGCCAAGTGCCATGATCGGTGCAACCTGGTCATCATTTCCGGAGTAGATGTCAAGGCAGCCGGAATCCTGAGCCAGTGCAGCAAGTTTTGCGATCTGGCTGATGTTTCCGCTTGCTTCCTTTACAGCAACGATGTTCTCGCAGTCTTTTGCAAGCTTCACAGCTGTTTCCGGAAGAAGGTTCACGCCGGTTCTGCTCGGAACGTTGTAAAGGATGATCGGAAGATCTACGCCTTTTGCAAGTCTGGTGTAGTGCTCGATCAGACCCTTCTGGGTTGCCTTGTTGTAGTACGGAGTTACCATTAAAAGACCGTCACAGCCGATTTCCTGGCATTTTTTGCTAGTATACTCGGAAGTTCTCGTGTTATTGGATCCGCAGCCGCCGATGATCGGGATACGTTTTTTCGCAGCCTGAACAGCGCATGCAATTGCGTCCATATGCTCATCCACATCCTGTGTGGAAGGCTCTCCAGTAGTGCCGCAGATGATCAGAGCATCGGTGCCGTTATTGATGTGATATTCTACATACTCTTCGATCTTTTCAAAGTTGATATCTTCGTTTTCTTTCATTGGTGTTACCATTGCAACACCTGCTCCTTTAAAAATGGCCATTTTATCCTCCCTAAAATGCAATCACTTGTTGATTCATATTATCAATTGTTTTAGCTTTAATTCTCCGATGAGGTGGTTTCAGTATCGTCTTCTCCCGTATCTTCCGTCTTCGCATCCTCCTCGGCCTTACTCCTCGACTCGGCATCGGCCTTGCTCTTCGACTCCCATTCCGCCGTGTGTATCGTACACTTGTCTTTTGGAGGTGCATACTCGGAATCGGCTGTCGTTCCTTTCGCCTCGCCTCCGGTTACATCCATCGGCCTTGTCCTGCAGACCAGAGGAACTTTCTTCGGGCAGTACTCTGTCGGAAGCTTCTTGGATTCTTCGCAGACGGTTACGCTTGTATGAACATCACAGGAGCCGCCCGGAACTGTTCCTTCTGCAAAGTACTCACTTACGACCATGGAGCCGCCCGGATCCTTATCGCAAAGATCTCCTACCGGAAGTTTACCGGACTTCTTGCAGATTGCAGCCTGCACGATGCCGCCTGTCATCTCAAACTCGCCTCCGGTCTTTCCAAGAGCTTCGCAGACCTGATTCATGATCGTTGCCCACATGTATTCGTGGTAGCTTCCGCCCATCTCGATACTTCTGTTTTCATCGTATCCGGTCCAGATGGAAGCTGCGAGACCATTCGGTACATAGCCGCAGAACCAAAGGTCCTTATCATCCGTTGTCGTACCGGTCTTTCCTGCTGCCGGTGTTCCGGTATCCCAGAGCTGGCAGGCAGTACCTGTACCGCTGTTAACAACGTCCTGCATCGCGCTGGTAAGAAGGCTTGCTGTGCTTTCCTTAATGACTGTGTGGGTCTCCGGTACATTATCTAAGATCACAGTTCCGTCCATTGCAACGATCTTCGTGTAAAGGACTGGTTCCACATAATTACCTTTGTTTGCGATCGAACCGAATGCCGCGGTGATCTCAAGGTTTGTGATACCGTTCGTGATACCACCGAGAGCTGTAGCAACGTGCTCATCATTCTGCGGATCGATCGTGGTAAAGCCGAAGCTCTGCAGATACTGGATTCCGAGATAAGGTCCGATATCATAAAGCGTCTTGACTGCAAGAACGTTCATGGAATCGCGGATACCATCACGAACCGTGCTTAAGCCTCTGTAGGAATCGCCCCACCAGTTGTGAACGTCACGGTTGATATTTCCGCCGTAATGGAACGGAGAGTCATCGATCGCAGTTCCCAGGGTATATCCTGCAGCATCTAAGGCCGGAGCGTACGCAGAAAGGACCTTAAAGCAGGAACCCGGCTGTCTGGTCGTATCCTTCGCTCTGTTCAGCGTTAAGTTCTGGGTCTTTTCACCACGGCCGCCGCAAAGTGCAAGGACCTGTCCGGTCGTATAGTCCATAACAGTAAAGGAGACCTGAGGCTGGATCGTATAGACGGTATTCTCATACGTGATCACATCGCCTTCCTTAATATAATAGTCCTTAAACTGCTGGATCGCCGCATCGGCTTCTTCTGTGCTGTAATAGTCGTGTTTATATTCGTTTCTGTCTGTCTGATTATTATAGAAGTTGTATTCGCCTAAAACATCTTCTTTAAAGTGTGTAATATCTCTCTGATTCAGATACTCGGTCGTTCCGTCCGGATGATCGACAGTCAGATCCCAACTGATCGCATAGGTGCTGTCGCCCGGATAGTTGTCCCAGTTATTGACCTCACGGTCAACGATCTCCTGAACCGTCTGGTTCTGTGTCGCATATACCGTCAGACCTCCTGTATAAAGCAGGTTGTATGCCTGTGCGTAGGTATATCCGGCCTTCGTCTGAAGATCATCGATCAGATCATCTACCAGGGAATCGACAAAGTAGGAATACAGGGAGTTACCCTGGCTCTGTGCATTATCGCTGACACCGGCATAGACATCCTCTGCCCAGGCTGCATCATACTCTTCCTGCGTGATGTGACCGTTCTTCAGCATCCGATCTAAGCAGGCTTCCATTCTCTTACGGTTCTTTTCCGGGAACCTGGCCGGGTTGTTGGCACTCGGATTCTGGGTAATCGCTGCGATAACAGCGCACTGAGCAACGTCGAGCTGGGAAACATCCTTGTTAAAATAGTATTTGGATGCGATCTTAACACCATAGTTACCACCGCCTAAGTTGATGGTGTTCAGGTAGTTGATCAGGATCTCGTCCTTGCCCATTTCTTTTTCGAGTTTTAATGCTAAGATCTGCTCCTGAATCTTTCTTCTGAGAAGAGAACCTGTGGAGCGCTCAAATCCACCGGTCTCAAAAACGTTGTTTTTGATCAGCTGCTGCGTGATCGTGGAAGCACCCTGGCTGTCGTGATCTTTAATGATACTCCAGACAGCTCTGGCAATACCTTTTAAGTCGACACCATTGTGTTCATAGAAACGTTCATCCTCAAGATCGATGAAAGCATATTTCAGAGTTTCCGGGATCTCGTCCAATGAAGCTTCGATCCTCTTGGCACTTGCAGCTGAAAGCTGGACCATCTGATTCCCGTTCGCGTCTAAGATCGTCGTCGGGTACATGGTCGGTACAACAGAAACTTCTTCCAGAGAAGGAGTTGCTTTCGCGATACCCACAACAACACCGAGTCCTGTGCAGAGAACGATGCAGATAATTGCAAGGATCGTCAGCAGGAAATAGCGGATGATCCGCACTACGACACTGGTTTTTTTCTTCTTCTTCCCCGAATTGAGGTTCTTCTGTTTTGCCTGTACTTCTTCGGAATTAAATTTCATATATTAACCTCATAATAAGTGTTCGTTTTCTTTGCATATAGATGGTAGATTATACATCATATGCCCTTCCTTGTCAAAAAACGAGGATAACGAAAAAGTCCCTCTAATCGGTCATTTTATTGTGGAAAACAGAAAAAAATGTTAAAATTCTCTGAAAATTGTGTTATCAGAAGATGAAAGCTGAAAGAGAGCGTTTGAAGCCAAAATGTGTGCTTATGTTGTATCCGGGCAGTCGGAATCTAAGATCGAAGTTAAAAAATCGGTTTTCATCGCGACTGTAAGAGAAGTTCATAGCGAAGAAGAGGCCCTTTCCTTCCTGGAAGAGATGAGAAAGACGTATTGGGATGCAAAGCACAACTGCTATGCCTATATCCTGGGGGAGCGGAATGAGATCCGCCGTTTTTCAGACGACAAAGAACCTCAGGGGACAGCCGGAAAGCCGATCCTTGAGGCTATTTCTGCCGGGGGCTTTCAGAATACCGCCGTTGTCGTGACCCGTTACTTCGGAGGTGTCCTTTTAGGGACCGGCGGACTGGTGAGAGCCTACAGTCAGGCGGCTTCCTTAGGGCTTTCGGAATCAGCACATTTCCCGGTCGCAAAAGGGAATCTGCTTTCCGTCAGATGCAGCTATTCCGATTCCGGAAAGATCCAGTATCTGATCAACACTGCCGGTATTCCTTTGATGGATTCCGTCTATGCCGAAGATGTCTGCTTTACCTTAGCGGTCAGCGAAAACCAGGTGGATGAAACCGTCAAAAAAATAACAGAAGCCGCAAATGGTGCAGCTTCTGTTCAAATCTTAGAAGAAATTCATTTTATTCAGGACGGCTCGTCAGCAAAACTTTACAGTTTCTGATTTCTCAGCCTTTCATTTTCTCAATCTGCGCAAGCACTTTTTCAAGCTGCGCAGCATATTTTTCACGTTTCTCTTTTTCCTGATTGATCTTTGCCTCCGGCGCTTTGCTTACAAAATTCGGATTATTCAGCATTCCGTCCGAACGCTTAAGCTCTCCTTCCAGACGCTTTTTCTCCTGCTCCAGTCTTGCAAGCTCTTTCTCTTTATCGACCAGCTCTTCCAAAGGAATATAAACTGCAACATCTGCAAGTTGTACGCTGACAGCGTCATCTCCGATGCCACTCATGTCTTTTTGAACATATACTTCCGCTGCCTTTCCAAGAGAGGCAAAGAAGATCTTACCGTTTTCGAAGATATCCCGTACGTGCTCTTTTTCACTTACAACATGAACCGGAACCTTTCTTCCAAGCGGGACATTCATATCAGATCTTACCGTACGGATTCCGCGGACTGCTTCCTTGATCATCTCGGTAGCTTCTTCACATTCTGCAAAGTTCAATTCATCTGAGTACTCCGGCCATGCAGAGATCATGATGGACTCTTCCGGTGCCTCAAAAAGAACATACGGTCTTAGTGTTGTATAGATCTCTTCGGTAACAAACGGCATATAAGGATGCAGGAGTTTGAGGGAGATCATCAATACTTTCTGCAAAGTGTAGAGCGCTGCGTCCTTGGATTCGTTTTCTCCGTAAAGACGGGGCTTCACCATCTCGATGTACCAGTCGCAGAATTCTTCCCAGATGAATTCATACAGTTTATCAGCTGCAATACCGATCTCATATTTATCCAGATTCTCAGTGACCTCTTTTGCAAGACGGTTTGCTTTTGAAAGGATCCATTTATCCGCATCCTGGAGTTTTTCTGCAGGGCAGGCTTCTTTTAAGCCGTCCTCCGGCATATTCATCATAATGAACCTGGATGCATTCCAGATCTTATTTGCAAAGTTCCGGCTTGCCTGAACTCTCTCATAATAGAAACGCATATCATTTCCCGGAGAGTTGCCGGTTGCAAGGGTAAAGCGGAGCGCATCGGCGCCGTACTGGTCGATCACCTCAAGAGGATCGATCCCGTTTCCTAAGGATTTACTCATCTTGCGTCCCTTGTCATCACGCACCAGTCCGGTAAAGAGCACGGCATCAAACGGACGCTCACCCATCTGTTCGTATCCGGAGAAGATCATGCGGATGACCCAGAAGAAGATGATGTCATAACCGGTGATCAGGAGATCTGTCGGATAGAAGTATTCCAGATCTTTGGTCTTTTCCGGCCAGCCAAGTGTTGAAAACGGCCAGAGCGCAGAAGAAAACCAGGTATCTAAGCAGTCTTCATCCTGATGGAAATGATTCTTTCCGCATTTCGGGCAGACGGACGGCATTTCCTTTGCCACGACCATCTCACCGCAGTCATCGCAGTAGTAAGCCGGGATTCGGTGTCCCCACCAGAGCTGCCTGGAAATACACCAGTCACGGATATTATCGGTCCAGTTATGATAAAGCTTGCTCATTCGGCCGGGGATCAGCTTCACTTCGCCTTCATCGACCGCTTTGATCGCAGGCTTGATCATCTCATCCATTTTTACGAACCACTGCTCTTTTACCATCGGCTCAATAACCGTGGAACAGCGGTCATGATATCCGACTGCATGCTCATGATCTAAAACCTTTACAAGCAGTCCCAGTTCTTCCAGATCCTTCACAACGGCATCCCTTGCCTCATAGGTTCCCATGCCGGCATATTTGCCGCCGTTTTCATTGATCGAGCCATCATCGTTAAATACACAGATCTCTTCCAGTCCGTGTTTTCTTCCCAGCTCGAAATCGTTCGGATCGTGTGCCGGAGTCACCTTCATGGCACCGGTTCCGACTTCCAGATCGATATATTCATCCGCAATGATCGGAATCTCTCTGTCCATCAGCGGAAGGATACAGGTCTTTCCGATATATTTCTGGTATCTCGGATCATCCGGATGAACGACAACTGCTGTATCGCCGAGCATCGTCTCCGGACGTGTCGTTGCGATCTCAATAAAATCATCCTCACCCTTGATCGGATAATTGATATGCCAGAAATGACCGGCAGTG
Source organism: Lachnospiraceae bacterium (assembly GCA_017511045.1). GTDB lineage: Bacteria > Bacillota > Clostridia > Lachnospirales > Lachnospiraceae > RGIG5612. The sequence goes on from JAFWLM010000101.1 coordinate 61,313, forward strand.
TCTTTATGCTCTACTTCCGCATCGCTGACAGAAGTCTGGCATTTCGGGCACCAGTTGATGATCTTTGTGCCTTTATAGATCCAGCCTTTTTCATAAAGCTTTACAAAGACTTCAAGAACTGCATTTGAAACCCCTTCGTCCATCGTAAAACGCTCTCTGTCCCAGTCGGCAGAGCTTCCCAGCTTTTTGAGCTGGTTGACGATACGTCCGCCGTATTCTTCTTTCCACTCCCATGCGCGCTTTAAAAAAGCTTCTCTTCCGAGATCTTCCTTGTGGAGCCCTTCTTTTTTCAGTTCCTCAATGATCTTGACTTCTGTCGCGATCGACGCATGGTCGCAGCCCGGCTGCCAGAGAGCATTATAGCCCTGCATTCTTTTCTGACGGATCACAACATCCTGAAGGGTATTGTTCAGCGCATGTCCCATATGCAGCTGTCCCGTGATATTCGGAGGCGGCATGATGATGGTGAACGGCTTTTTATTTTCATCCGGTTCGGCATGAAAATATTTTTTTGCGATCCAGTTATCGTAGATCGTCTGTTCAATTGCTTTCGGGTCGTAGGTTTTAGCTAGTTCTTTCATAATATTCTTCTTTCCAGTTATCTATTATAGTCTGGCGGTTAATGCCATTTTCAAAATCATATATAAAGTTGACCGTTTCGTCACTGGTCTCGATCTCTCTTTTCAGCGCACCGACGCGGGCTCTGATCGTCTCTAAGGTCTCGTCCGAGATGTTAAACCTGATGATCGTATTTAGAAGTTCTTCTTCATCATTATTGACCAGCGCCATATAGACGCAGGCTCTTGCATAGAGCGGATCCGGATAAAGATCATACGCATAGCTGAAGAAGCTGTTTGCATTCCGGCTCATGAAAAGCCGTGCATAGATCACGCCGATCGAATACGCGACTTTTGCATAAAAAGCTTCGCTGAGCGCCTCTTTTTCCATTCCGGAAAGGATCTCAAAATAGACTCTTAATGCAGATTCCAGCTTGCCCATCTTGTAATAACCGTCCGCCTCGATCCTGAGTCGTTCCGCTTCCGACATGATATCAATGTTCATGACATAGGCCGCAACCACACTCAGCTCGCTGCCTGAATAATAATAACTCTCCTTCAGCAGATAACGGATAAAATCCTTGAGGTCCGCATTCTGCATGGAAAGTTTTCTAAGACCTTCCGCGATGTCATCTCTTCCGAGCTCTTTTTCAATGTAATCAAAAAGCTCATCACAGAAAAACTCCCGGTAGACCAGGTTAATGTGATTAAAGATAAAGAAATTGATCTCTTCCAAAGAATAGACATTCGTCTTTATCGCCTCAATATAATATGGAGTTTTCGACTGCCTTCCGCAGACCTGGATCGCCATTGTTTTTCCTTAAAATTCGCTCGTTAAATCAATCTGTTTTGTTGTTTCAAATCCGCTTGCCGGGAACAGGTCGCCAAAACCTTTATCCCGGACCGTGACCTCAAAGCTGTATTCGTTCATATATCTCAGTTCGATCTCGATCCTCGTCGCCTTATGCGGCCGCCTCGGGATCTCAGAAATATCGATATCAAAGCTGCTCCTCTTGTTTTCAATCAGGGAAGTAACATAAAAACGGATCGCGTCTGCTTCACTGACGATAAAATCCATCCGCATTCCCGCATCGAACCAGTCTTTCGGAGCCCTGCTCAAATTAAGAAGAAGTGTCTCATCTTTATGTTTTGCTTCCACTGAAACTGTATGCTTTGTACGGCCGGAACACACAATATTATAGTCCTGTCCGGGGCGCTCCGCTCTCAAAAGGCCGGACAGACAAGCGCCTTTCGCATACAGATTATTTCCTTTAAATGCCCTGTTTGTTTCAGAAACCCTGCGCAGTGTATTTCCGAACCAGAGATCAGAGAAACCTTCCCCTGTAAAATACACGCTGGAAATCCTGCTCTCCGCAGTGATCTCTTCATAAAGGTCTGTCAGCCTCTGATCCATCTGCTCCATCAGCACGCCGTTTCCCATATCCTCCATGGAAAAGTCGGATGTATGTGTCCGTTCACTGATATATACTAAATGGTCCGAGCCGCTCTTCGTGACCGTCAGGACTTTTTCGTAAAAACCTTCCGCTGTAAAGTCAAACAGGACGGAACCCTTGCTCCAGATGGAAGGTTCCTCATTCAGCAGATAATACGCAAAGCTTTCCGCACAGGTCTGAAGTTTCACTTTCTCCAATGGAAGCTTAAGGATCCGGAACACATCATTGATCGTATTCTTGATCTCAAGTGTTACCCGCCTTAAATTGATCGTAATGTTTTCCACGCCCATGACAGAGGTTGCCATCTGCGTGAGCTCTATGATCTTTCCGAAAAACACGGCCAGAAGCTGGGTATAGGAATACTCCTGTCCGTTGATGGAACAGATGCCTCCCAGAAAAACATTTTCCAGAAAATCCTTATATAAACGTTCTCCTGTTTTTTCCGCATATTCGACTGCCGGCTGGCCTATGATCCAGTCTTTCGTCTCATGATTATAGCAAAGGGCCGTAGGGATCAGATAACGCATTGTCTCACCGCCATAGGAAATCGACTCCGGACGCTCATGGCGCTTGGAGTAATAGCTAGCCTGACAATATTTACCTGCATAATCGATCCCTATGATCAGTCCGCGTTTATCCATGCTCAAAACAATCTTTCCATCAGTTTATCTTTCACAAAATACTCTTTTGCCGCCAGATTCAGAGCCAGCATATTTCCGGTCTCCTTCATCTGAATGATATTATTGAGCTCTGAGTATCTTGAGTCATCCCGTAAGATCTTCAGATCTTCATAAGAAACGGATACCGGCTCTTCACCGTTTACCGAGTATTCCACACGTTCCCCGTAGAACAGGGTGATATATTTGGCATAGCAGCCTTCAAAGATCTCCGCCATCTGTTCTTCTTTGTGAATCGTCTTTTCTGCCGAGATAATATCATAGACGATCCTTCCTGCATTTCCATAGCAGGTGGCGATCACTGCATTGGAGAGCGCTGCCGGGAGAGAGAAATATTTTGCATAGCCCTTAAACTCTTCCAGCATGATGCTCCTGCCGACAAGGCTTTTCAGCTGCACTTCGATCATTCGTGTTCTGCGTTTTCCGGAGATGTCTTTATCCGACATATATTTGAGGTAAGCAACGAGAACCGCAGTAGAAAAGCTTTCTCTCTGCATCAGGTCATTTTCTATATAACGGAAAAAGTCAGTATCCTTCTCTTCTCCGTTATACAAATACCGTTCCGCTTTGTATGTCATATATGCTTTTTTCAGATCCGCATCGGAGCCTTCCGTATAATACTTGGCAAAGATCTGCGGGATCAGCTCCGAATTCTCCCCGCTTTCAATGGCCCTTCTTAAGATCCGTTCCGGGAGATTTCCATAGTCTTCCCCATAGGCTCTTCCGGCACGGTACAGTTCCTCTAAAACTTCCGGTCTGTCATTATAATTCAGGACCATATATTTATAAATACGGGGATCAAACGTCGTCTTCAAAAAGCTCTGCTCGCACATGCTGAGCAAAAGCGCATCCTCGCGATAGCTGACCAGTTCCACCAGAGCAGACGACAGCCTTGCTACGCTCTCCTCTGCCACATGGGCAAAGCCTTCCTCCCGGATCTTTTCATAAGCGTCCCGGAAGAGTGTCCGCTCGATCATGACCTCGATCAGTTTTCCTTTTGTCTCCGGATCAAGATCATATTTGAAGAATGCAAGAAGCTCGTCATATACATTCCGGTCTCTCAAATTCCGGGAAAAATAAAGGACTGTATCGTTGATCAGTTTTTTTACATAGCCTTTCCGGAAAGATGCTGTACTCATCCGGTTCGACATATAGTTTAAGATCTCCGCCGGATCCTTATAGCCCCGAAGAAGCGGCATGGTGTCGCTCATCAGCATATAATCACTGATCGGCACACCTTTGACACAGACATCGATATATTCTCCGCTGTTTAAGAATTCCTTTTTTTCGTAGTCAATATTCGCATAAATATTTCCGGTAATATCCTTAAAAAGGATCTCCGCATTATGGGAATAGACTTTCACCTTTGCCCTGCCCTTATTCAGCGGAATGTCCTGATAGACATTTAATTCATCATGGAAGACCATGACATTCATCATCCGCTCGTTGTGGCAGAGGATCTCTTTTGTTGCAATGATCTCAAACAAGCGCACACGCATATTATGCGTCAGCTTCCCGGAAGCAATGATATCTTTGTAAATGACAGCAAGGTCTTCATCTACGATGCCCTGCGACATCTGCTGATCCGCATATTCGAGCATCTTCTGTTCATAAGCTCTGTAATACTCGGGGCGTTTTTCCTTATTGGAAACGATATTCGCATAAAAATACCGTCGGTAATCCAAAAGGCTTTCTGCTCCTGTGGAAAAGTATTCCATGACTCTCGAAGGAAGCGGCTCATAGACCCCCTTCGGTCTGGTGAAGATATAGTAGCTGAAGATCCCCGGAATATCATCTAAGTATTCCCGCATCGCGACATCATAAAATGCGCCTGCTTCTTCGCTTCTGTCATCTTTTACGATCAGCAGCCTGCAGATCACACGGAGCAGGTCTCTGGTCGGATAGCGTTCATAAAGATACTTGAGAACCTTTTCTGCCAGCCGTAGATTCTTTTCGGAAAGTTCAGCTTCCGTCAGCATTAAAAAGACCTGCGTCACTCTGGCACTGAGCGCAGAAGAGGAATAATCCAGTTTTCTGGCAAAGTTTAAGATCTGCAGTTCAAAGTCACTGGCATCTGAAAAGTATCCGGGATACTGCATAAAGATCTCGAGCGCCTCAAAATAGAGGATCGGACTTACGCAGCCGTTACCGAATTCCGCAAAAATATCATCAAGCTTTAATCCCGGATTTTCTTCATAGCTGGAGTCCATCTGGAAGAGGATCCAGAGAAGCTGCCAGCTTGGCTGTCTGTCATAGAGAGTCCGGATCCTTCCTTTGATCTCTTCTGAGGATCTCCGGTCTCTTTCATAGATTGCGCGGACATACAGGAAATAACAGTTCAGGGCAAGATCTGAGCCCGGCATTTTCTGTATCACTTCCGCCATATATTCCAGGAGACTTGCTGCCTCCACATAGCTTTCGATCTCAATGTACAGCTGTGCTTTATAAAGCATCAGGAACATGCTTCTTTGGTCTGTACCGTCAACCTCACCGATCAGATCAAGCGACTGTTTTGCCCAGTCGGAAGAATCCATCAGGCCCTTGCGGAAATTAAAATAGACCTCCGCAAGCTCCATAAAAAGCTGCTTTGGATTATAATCATCCAGCATGATGCGCACCGGAACATCCACTGTCACCGGGATCCTGATCTGCTGGGAAGCAGTTTCAAAGGTAATGCAGGAAAAGTTCCTGCCGCCATGAAGTTTGTTTTCGATAATTGTGATTGGAAGATCGAAAGAGCCGCCCGGAAAAACATCACTGGTGATCACGCGTCTTGAAAGCGACACAAAATCATCCGGGCAAAAAGCTTCGATCTCCATATATCCGTTCTGGCTGATGACCAGATGGACCGTGATCTCCGTATTTCCGGGAAGGCCGGAAAGATTAATTGAAGAAGGCGTAACAGCAAAAGCTGCCGCTTCCTTCTTCCCTCTGGCAACCATATATTCTTCCCTGGCAATATTCTTATTGCGGCCTAATTTCAAGGCACTTTGAAGCAGATCAGTCATCTCTGTTTTTAAGTCTGTTCAGCCTTTCTTTCATTGTCTTTTCATAACCGAGATCTCCCGGTTCATAAAACACGCTGTCTGTCAGTTCATCCGGCAGATACTGCTGTTTTACATAGTGCTCAGGATAATCATGGGCATATTGGTATCCGATACCCCTTCCGATTTTTGCAGCTCCCCCGTAATGGGAATCCTGAAGATGCGGAGGCACAGTCCTGATATCCGTCGTCCGTACCGTTTCGAGAGCACTGTCAATTGCCATGATCGCCGAATTGCTCTTTGGAGCACCGCATACATAAAGCACTGCTTCCGCTAAAATGATCCTGGCTTCCGGCATCCCGATCACATGCACTGCCTGCTGCGCAGCAACAGCCAGCTGAAGCGCTCTCGGGTCTGCACAGCCAACATCCTCTGCCGCGCAGATCATGATCCTTCTTGCTATAAAGTTTACATCTTCTCCGGCATACAGCATTTTTGCCAGATAATAGATGGCAGCATCCGGATCACTTCCCCGCATGCTTTTTATAAATGCGGAGATCGTATCATAATGATTATCTCCGTCTTTATCATACCTGATATTTTTTCGTTGAACGCACTGCTCGATGACCTCGCTTGTCAGGCGGATCACGCTGTCTCTTCCCTCAGCATTTTTAACTGACTCGTTCCGGATCTCCGTCCCACTTTCAAAGGCTGTTGGTTCCGTTGTCAGTACCGCAAGTTCGATCGCATTGAGGGCGGTCCTCGCGTCTCCTCCTGCAAAATCCCCCAGAAACTCCAGGGCATCATCATCGATCACCGCATGATACATTCCAAGTCCTCTTTCTTTATCTGAAAGAGCCCTGATAATGATCGCTTTGATATCTTCCGGTTCCAAAGGCTTAAGCTCGTAGATCGTGGACCGGCTGATCAGCGCGCTGTTCACCTCGAAATATGGATTCTCTGTTGTCGCACCGATCAGGATCACCGTTCCGTCTTCTACAAACGGAAGCAGATAATCCTGCTGTGCCTTATTGAAACGATGGATCTCATCAACAAACAGGATCGTCTTTTTTCCATATGCACCGCGCTTTACCTTTGCCTCTTCAACGATCTCCACCATATCCTTTTTTCCTGCTACAGTGGCATTGATCTGTTTAAAATCAGCAGATGTCGTATTGGCAATGACTCTTGCAAGCGTGGTCTTCCCCGTGCCGCTCGGGCCGTAAAAGATGACGGAAGATAATTTATCCGCCTGGATCAGACGGTACAAATGGCTGCCTTTTGAAAGAATATGCTTCTGGCCCATAAACTCATTTAAAGTCTGTGGACGGATACGGGAGGCAAGCGGCGCCTCCTCCCTGATCTTATTCTGATGTGCATATTCAAACAGGTCCATCGTTTTTATCTGTTTTTTATTGGTACATATTGTGTATGTTTTACAACGTTTTTATAAGCAGGACGAATGATCTTTCCTCCGGAAGAAAGCTCTTCCAAACGGTGTGCAGACCAACCGGCCATTCTCGCGATCGCAAAAAGCGGCGTGAACAGTTCTTCCGGAAGGCCCAAAAGCTGATACACAAGGCCTGAATAAAAGTCAACATTGATAGAAATATTAGCACGGTACATATGACGGTTTCCGGTAATGACTTCCGGAGCGATCCGCTCGACCCTCTGATAAAAGTCGAATTCTTCCCTCGCATTCTTTTTGTCTGCAAGACGCTCAACAAAGCTCTTTAAAAGAAGCGCTCTCGGATCGGAGATCGTGTAGACCGCATGTCCCACACCATAGAGTAATCCCTTTCTGTCGTATGCTTTTCCGCGAAGGATCTTTTCCAGATACTTCCTGATCTCCTCTTCATCTTCCAGGTCCTTGACATGTTTTTTGATATCATTCATCATGCCGACCACCTTAATGTTCGCACCGCCGTGGCGCGGTCCCTTAAGCGATGCTAAAGAAGCTGCCATTGCAGAATAAGTATCCGTCAGGGTCGAAGTTACGACACGGTTGGTAAAGGTTGAGTTATTTCCTCCGCCATGGTCTGCATGAAGGACCAGACACAGATCTAAAACCCTTGCTTCGAATTTTGTAAACTTGCCGTCATCCCTGAGAAGATGCAGGACCGTTTCCGCTGTCCCCATCTTCGGATCCGGCTGGTGGATCACCAGACTTCCGCCCTCTTTATAATGTTTAAATGCCTGATATCCGAAAACAGCCAGAAGCGGGGTAACCGCAGTCAGCTGCAGACACTGGCGCAGAGCATTGTCTACAGACACATCATCCGCATTGTCATCGTACGGATACAGTGTCAGAATACTTCTGGAAAGCGTGTTCATCATTTCCTTGCTCGGCGCTTTCATGATAACATCACGGACAAAATTGGTAGGAAGCGTCCGGTAGGAAGCAAGAAGATCTGTAAACTCCTTTAACTCTTTTGCATTCGGAAGAGTTCCGAAGATCAAAAGGTATGCAGTCTCTTCAAAGCCAAAACGGTGTTCCTTTACAAATCCGTGGACAAGGTCCTCCACGTTATAACCGCGGTAATAGAGCTTACCCGGGCAAGGAACCATTTCATCATCATCGATGGTGTAAGACTTGACCTCAGCGATTTCCGTAAGTCCTGTAAGAACACCTTTTCCGTTCAGGTCACGAAGACCTCTTTTTACGTTATATCTGTAATAAAGAGAGTCATCGATCTTATTATTGTCCCGGCAAAGTGTTGCCAGTTTTTCAATTTCGGGAGTATTCTCTGAATGTGAATCAATTGCAATTTTTTTCATATTCTGCTCCTGTTTATTTCCTTATATTATTAAAATCAGTATTTTCGAGCTTAAAATAAAATGATAAATGATTGAAATTATTATGTCAAACGTCATATAATATCTGCCATGAAACAGAAATCAGATGCCCTTTTCAGAATATGGAGCCTGGTGATGATCCTCTCCGGAATCATCCTGATCGCGCTTGACGGATATCTGATGGTCCTTCGCTTCAAAACCCCGGGACTGTCCAGATTTCTGACACTGATCGCGACACTGCTCCTCTTAGCCTGTGCGATTCTGGAGATCATCTGCGGGATCAAAAGCATTGCCTTTATCAGCACTGCCTCACGCGGAAGACGCTTTCGCGCCGTTCAGTCAAAGATCCGCACATTTAAACATCTTTCCCTTGCAGCGATCATCCTTGCTCTGCTTCAGATCATTCTATCCTGTGTTTTCGGGATCATCCTATGGCAGCTTGCTCTGATCGTACTCTTTGGTATCGTGACCCCGCTGATCGAACTCTTAAGCACCAGGGCGCTTCATTCCTGAGCGGCTGTGACCTGATTGGAAGTCGTCTCATCAAATACGATCTCAAGCGTAAACTCCGGTGAAACAGCGGTTACGAACGGCTGGAACATCTGCCAGGTGCTCATGGATGCATATTCATCTGCTGTCCGGAACAGTTCTTCCTCTTTCAGCTTGTCTTCCATTGATTTATAAACAGACTGTAACAGACGGTTCTGGTCTTCCGTTTTCAATTTAATGTCTCCGAAAGCCAGAAGTCCTTTTTCTGTATCTTCAAATTCCGTTTTATCCAGGTCCGGATTAATGTATTGGAGGCAGCTGTGCGGGATGATCAATGAAACTTGTTTGTTTTCCAGGTCAACCTTAATATGGTCTGCATCAATACCTGCCATATTCACCGTGTAGACACCGGTTCCGTAATAAGTGATCGTTTTCATTTTTGAAAAGATCTGCATATTTCCGAGACCGGCCTTTGTGATCGTCGTAGCGATCTCAATCGGCTGCTCCATAACGATCAGTTCCTGATGCTGGCTGGCTTCTCCAAGGATCGCATCCTGGAAATCCACAGCTGTATAGCTGAAGACACCTGATTCCAGTACTCCGTCTGCAGTCGCCTGCGTCGTATGGTTTGTACCGAAAAGCATGCCGTTTGAAAACTTTCCGATCAGAAATACCGCCAATGCGCCGACGATCAGTCCGATAATGATCCCAAGCCAGAATTTCCCTTTCCCCTTTGTCTTGGCGGACGACTTGATCCCGTCTGCCGCAACGGAAGCCAGCGCTCCTACAAGGGAAGCACCGCCTTCTGCCATGGCAGAGGCGGAACTATCTTTTTTATCGCTCTCCTTTTCAGAAGCCTGTTCTTTGATCTCCTGCTTCAAAGCATTTTTAATGCGTTCTTTTTCCGCTTCTTTCGCAGCAGCTTCCTTCGCTTCCTTCGCTTTTTGAAGAGCTTCCTTTTGTTTTTTTGTTTTTTCGTTTTCTACTGTGTCTGCCGAGCTGTCTATTTTGATCTCCGACATAAAAAGCTCCTTATGCTTTCTCAAACACTGTCTTCATGCACTTGTAAGTCATATAGCAGTCAAACTTGGCAACAGTTTCATATGGTGCATGCATGCTGAGTACCGGAACGCCGGCATCGATCGTATCGATATTGCGGTTTGCAAGATCTAAAGCGACTGTTCCGCCGCCGCCGTTATCGTTCTTGCCCATCTGGGTCATCTGCCATACAACACCGGCATCATTCATCAGTTTTCTGAGTTTTCCGACGACTTCTGCAGAAGCATCGCTTGCACCTGCTTTTCCGCCGTGCCCGGTATATTTACAGAAGGCAACTCCGTGGTTGATCTTGGAATCATTGCGGACCTCAAATACCTCCGCATAGTTCGGATCATAAGCAGCCGTAACATCGGCACTCACGCAGAAAGAATTCTTAAAGCAGTCTCTTAAATCAACTTTCTGGCCTTTGCACAGATCACCGATAAACCACTCAAATGCTTCAGAGATCATGCCGCTGACACCGACACTGCCGATCTCTTCTTTATCTGCAAAAATGCAGACAGCCGTCTTCTTCGGATTCTTTGCATCAAAGAGACCTGCAAGCTCTGCATAAGCACAGACTCTGTCATCGTGTCCGTAAGCAGCGATCAGGCTGCGGTCAAAACCGATATCTCTTGCTTTTCCCGCTGGAACAACTTCCAGCTCTGCAGAGATAAGGTCTTCTTCCACAAGACCGTATTTTTCATTTAAGATCTTTAAGATCCCGAGTTTCACCCTTTCGCTGTCCTCTTTATTCCCGATCGGTCTGGATCCCAGGAGAACATTCAGCACCTCTGACGGAACCGCTTTGTCCAAGGGTTCTTTATCCGTTGCTTTATTCAGATGCGGAAGCAGATCCTCAATGATAAAGTTCGGATCACCTTCATCTGCACCGATATTGACATCAACAACACTGCCGTCTTTCAGCACAACAACACCGTAGATCTCAAGCGGTCTTGCGACCCACTGATATTTTCTGATCCCGCCGTAATGGTGAGTCTTGAAATATGCCATTTCCGCCTCCTCATAGAGCGGCATCGGCTTAAGATCAAGACGAGGCGCATCAGTATGTGCTGCACCGATGTTGATACCTTTTTCAAGACCTTCTTTACCGATCACGGCGAGCATGATGGATTTGCCACGGTTGTTAAAATACACCTTATCTCCGGTTTTCAGCTTCATACCGGCTTTATACGCTTTAAATCCTCTTTCTTCCGCCAGTTTGATGCAATATTGAACACAAAGACGTTCCGTCTTTCCGTTATCCAGAAACTTTTTATAATCTTCGCAGTATGCGAACATCTTTTTTTCTTCCGCCGGAGAGAGGCGGTCATATCCATTCCCCGGGTTGTAAAACAGTTTTTCTTTTAATGCATTTTTTTTGTCTGCCATATATGCCTCCTGATAGTTAATTGATCTTTCCAGTTTTATGCTGCAGAATCTGTTGTCTGTTCAATGCCTTCCCAATAGTCATCCGGAATGACTTCAAATGCGCCGTTATCGTTTGTGATCTCATAGTATTTTCCGTTGTAAAGGATCACTCCCGGATAATCACAGCCTAATGTATAGGCACTTTCATCATTCATATAAAATGTATAGTAGATGCTTCCATCATTATAAGATTCAGGCTTTTCGCTGATCTCAGCTCCGATCTGTACGCCCTTAAGCGCTTCAAAGACTTTGTTGATCATTGCCGCATCTGTTACGATCACATCTGTGCCGTTCTTTGAGTATCTCAGCTTCACCGGTGTATCAGAAGCAAAGTTGTCACGGAAGGCAGTGATCGTCGGGTCATTAAAGAAAGTGAAAAAGTCGGAATTTTCAACCGGCTCAGCAGCTGAGCTGAACGGCTCCACATCGCTTTCCGGTGCATCGACAGAGCCCGTCTCTTCAAACTGCTCATTCAGCTGTTTCCAGTGGATCTTGCAATAATTCTGTCCGTTGATCGCCGGATACTTTTTGCTGTCAACCTGTGCTTCATTCTGGCAGTCGTATTCTCTGTCATAAGCACAGCGGACCGTTTCCTCTCCTCCGTCATTGATCGAGGTCAGATAAGAAAAACCGAAGATCAAAAGCCATGCAATGCAAATAATCGCCGCAGCAAGTCCTTTGCTGATCCCTTTTTTAGACAGCCTTCCCAGATCAACAATATCGTCGATCCTTCTTCTTCGGATCGCTTTCGTAAGAGCGCTGCTGATCAGATAACCTAAAATACCTGCGATAATACCCACGATCACCCCGGCAAAAACATCTGTCGCATAATGGACCATCAGATAGATACGGGATGCGCCGGTAAGGATCGCCACCACAGGAAAGATCCAGGCAACTCCTTTTTTCTTTTCCGTAAAATGACAAAGGAACAGAACGGTTGCAAGTTCAAATGCTCCAGTCGTGTGGCCTGACGGGAAGGAGTAATCGGACTCGCAAAGCTGCCCTGCGCCGATATACCATGCCCAGTACTGCGCATCTCCCTGGAGCGTATTGTATGGACGGATCCTTAAAACAGCCGGCTTCACGATGATATTCGTGATCAGCGTTCCGATGATCACTGCAAAGACGATCGCGAATCCAACTTTTCTGGTGCGTTTAAAAAAACACATCACGAGACCCATGACCGCAAAAAGAGCAACATATTTCGTTGACCCCATTGCCGTAAAGATCTTTGCCAGTGCGGTCAAAAAATCACTCTGCAGGTTTCCGAAGAAATGGAACACTGCCATATCCAGATTGTAAAAAGCTGCATTGAACTGGTCACCGATCGACCCTGCCAATAATAAGTTTGCAAACATAAGATGTACTCCTCTGATTATTCTGTCATGCGTAGTCAGGCGGTATCGCCGGACTGTACATAATACCAATCTATTGTACCAAAAACAGAGACCTTTTTAAACCATAAAAGAGACCTCATCCGAATGCCGGTCTTTTTTCCTTTCTGAACTTGCGACCATGGGTCTAAGTCGTATATAATAGGCGGCAGAAGGCAGAATAAAAGGGGGATGCCGCTGAGACAGGCGGCAGTTTGGTACTACTATGGGGAAATACAGACACTTCTTTTCTTTTTTTGCTGCAGTGATCGCTGTCAGCCTGCTCGTGGCCGGCTGCGGCATCCATATC
>JAFWLM010000102.1 GCA_017511045.1 Lachnospiraceae bacterium
CAGTGAAAAAGGTACTACTGATACGAAAATCCCCGCCGGAAAATATCCGGCGGGGACGAAAGAGAGAAATATCAAAGTCAGTGATAGCGGAATATAGCGATTGCCTCACTCTTACGATGAGGCTGCTTGGTATGCGCTTTTTATAAGCTATCAAAACTTGATTTGAGACCTACCTCTTCCCGTGAATGGTAACCTTTTTGGTGAGACATAAAGGAGAAAATAAATCTTTCTCTTGCATTCCGCGGAGAATTGTGTATAATAATCAAGTACGCTTAAGTGCGCGCCGATATGGCTCAGTTGGTAGAGCAACGCATTCGTAATGCGTAGGTCATCGGTTCGAGTCCGATTATCGGCTTAAAAGCATCCTGAGAAGGATGCTTTTTTAAATTCACAGAATTATGTGGAAGACTTGAATTCATTGTTTTGAGCCTCAATTATCATCGCAACAGGTCTGCAACAGCAAAAAAACTATTGGCATTTCTTAAGTAGTGTTGTATACTTACTTGGATTAAGGCTATTTTGTGTAGTTGTAGATGCTTCCTGACTAAATATTGAGGGATTATTAATTTGAAGTATTTTTTATCTACATTAGGAAAACTTTTGTGCGTTCTTATATCAATCGCGTGTATAGCATTTCTTATATATATGAACATTAATGACCGCACTCTTGAGCAACAGGCCGCTGACGAAGTGGCAGCAGTAAATGAGGATGCCCGTGAAGCTGAAAAGGAACTGGCCCAGGCGGAGGCAGAATCCAAAGCGGAAGCTCTTCGGGAAAAAGAGCAAAATGACAGCTTTTACCAGAAGCTCAAAGACGGTTTTGATGTCAGCATTCTGGTTCTGGGAGACACGGTTGCCAACGGCTACGGAGCCAGCAGCCAGGAAAAGACTTGGGCAAAACTTTTAGAGAAATCCATTGAAGATAATTACAGAGTGGAAGTGACGATTGACAACGAGGCGATTCTTGATAGCGGCGCCTATGCTTCGTATGCCCGTGTGAAGATGATGGAAGGCAAAGATTATGATCTGGCTGTCATTTGCACCGGCTCTGCTGATAACGAGGAAACTTTGCCTGTCTATTATGAGGCTCTGCTTCGGGCAATTCAGTCGAAGTTCAGGAAGTGCTCTGTCATATGTGTCCAGGAGTATATGGAGACAGAAAATAACGCGCGGAACCTCAGCATTTTGTCGTTAGCTAACGCGTACAACGCTTATTCAGCGGATTTGTTCAACAAGATGTATTCGGATCCTGCGCCTTATCTGCAGGATGGCGGATATCTCAATGATGCGGGACACGAACTTTACGCAGATATGATTTATTCGGTCATAAAGAGCGGCGTTGATTCCGGCACTGAGTACATGGTCACGCAGGAGAATCCGATCAACGAGGAGACCGAAAAATTTGACCAGTTCCTGTATGTGCCTGCAGACAGGTTTACGAGATCCGGCAAACAGTACAGCATGGAGGCGTCCGTCACCGGAATCGTTGCCTTTGACTTCGCGGTGCCGCCGGGAGAGAACAGCTTCGATGTCTATGTGGACCGTGTGAAGACAGTGTCCTACACAGTCACGAACACGATCTCTGTACCGGTCGAACATATCGAACTCGTTGAGCAGGAAGTTAATGCCAGCAGGCGTATAGGCGTTATATTCCAGTCGGAGGAACTTGCGGAGGATTTTCGCGGTATGTGCGTTACAACGACCGATTAAACCTTAGATAACAGCAAAAGTAGAACTACATTTTTAACCCAATCGTTTTTCTGTAGTCATCTTCTTTCACATGCGCAGGAATAGTAAGTTTAAAAAGTTTGTAGTACTCTTTTACCTGTTTGTTTGGTGTTTCAATTGTTATTGTACCGTCTTGTTTGCGGCTGCACATCAGAGACTGGCATCTGCCGATGATCTCGGATGTTGACAGGCCGGACTGTTTCATGCACTTCCGCAGTAACAGCAGAGTGGTGGTGTTGATGATGTCATGCAGGATCTTTCCGCGTACCGTGGTGTCCGTCCATTTTGACAGAGGGAGAAGATCCAGGTATTCTTTCGCCGTTTTAAATACGACTTCAATATCTGTCCTCCCGAAATAGTCGGAAAGAAGTTCTTTAGGACTGCTGTCGATATTCGATAGAAGGACGAAGTAACCGTATTTGACCGTATACCAGTCCTTATCTTTTGCTTTCAGATCGGCAAAATCATCTTCATGGTCGACGAGATAATCGCTGAAACGCTTGAGGGCATTATACTGGTCGACATAAACATAGGCAAATACCGGGTTTTCAAAAAGAGTGATCCTTTTCTTTATGCCGAAATATGCGTGATGTTTTCTGACAAAGGCGTACTTTCCCTTACCGATCAGATCCTTTACCTCCCAGTAAAGGGTTTTGTAAGGGTATCCTCTCCGGGCAGGCATCCTTCCGATGATCGTTTTTTCCGTTCCGATATGGAAAGCGTCGACCAGATCTTTGGAAACATAACCGGCATCCAGCACCAGTGAATCGATCTCGATCTTCAAGGTGTCGGCTACATCATTTACGATCGTCATCACGGTGTTGATGTCCAGGACATTTCCCGGAATGATGTCATACCAGACCGGAAGACCTGTTCTCTCATCAAGCACAAGGATCAACCTGGTCATGACTTCCGATGCGGCAACACCGTGACAGCACAATGCGTTGAAGGGGTTGTTATCAATGTCGTTTGGCAGCGGTGTGGAATCCACGTAACAGCCTTTTCCAAAGTCCGGATCCTGTTTCTGCATTGCCGCAACAAAAGTCTTAAAATACAGAACCTTGACGCTGTCCTCCCCCATCAGCGTGAAGAACCGCGTGTCTGAATGGAGGCTTGAAGCGGGAACGTCCCGCATGACATAGGATGCAAAGGATTTCCGCAAAAAGTTGTCACAGGAGATCCTGGAACCATCCTTCAATATACCGTGAAGGATATGGCATAGGACCCGTTCATACTCCTCATCTTTTGGAAAAACGGTCCTTAATATCCGGATCAGACCGCATTTTTCCAAAAAATGGAGGAGCAGGTAAGAGTCCCCGAATACAGTATGTATTTCTGCCTCCGGAAACAATTCCTTTGACAGGATCCGGGGATCTTTGCGGTCAACGCCTTCAAAAGTGTCAGAAACAGAGTCGTATTCAACCAGACCTCTGGTCGGTGACATAAAAATGCCGGTCTTCTTGTCATCGCTCAGGTAGAGAACTTTTCCAAGTTTCTCTCTTACAGTCTGTCTGCTGTGATTTTTCTGTTTTGTGCTGACATAAACTGTATCAACAATGGCGGCAGAGCCGCTGATGATAGTTCCGTTTTTATCACGGACGACCTTTTGTGCTTTGATGAATGGCATATGGCTATCCTCTTAAAAGTAGTACTATGTAGAACTACAAAAAGTATACCACGAGCCATGG
>JAFWLM010000103.1 GCA_017511045.1 Lachnospiraceae bacterium
CCACTAATCTTCTCCAGATGGAGAAGGTATTGTCTTCCGGAGTGATCAGACCGGATAAAGCAAAGGGCGCGATGACGATCTTCAAAAGCAGACCGATCATCCGCTGCGCGATCTGGATACCGATAAAGACAAATACCAGACAGGCAATGATTGAAGTAAATGTCAGGAAGACGATATCCGAATTACTAGAAAACTGGATATAGTGTCCGTCTTCCTTCTTGTTGATCTCGATTGTTTCATAGTCGAATGTGCTGATATCTCCGTTGTATCCGGCGGCCGCAACTATATGGGACGGTACGGTATCCGCTTCATTGACCCCTGCCAGTGAGCTAATAGATCTGACCGCATTTGCGGACAGTCCGGCAAACCCGTTCAGCATTGTTGGAAGCATCACCAGAATGACCGAGATATACACAATACGCTGCAGGAAATCCAGCGGTTCGATCTTCTGCAGCGTATCCTCCTCCATCGTGGCTTTTACAAAATAAATGAACATACGAATCAGAATAAAGAAATACAGCAATGCACTTACTCCTCTGAACCAGGACCAGATAAACTGAAAATCACCCAGGTTCAAAGTCGCCAGATCATTGATGATTCCATAGCAGAGATCCATCAGCCACATGGCAAACTGGCAGAACAGCCATAAGACCGCACGAATACCATCCTGCAGTATGCTTGCTTCGTTCATGTGTTCAGACCGAAGATCCGGAAGATCGCACTTCCGAGTTCAACGAAAATGGCTGTGAAAATGATCTTCTTGGCTGATTTCATAAACGGCCTCTGTTCTTTCTCGTCTTCATCTTTAGCAGACCACTTGATCCATGTATAGCCGAGAGCACCTAACGCAATAAACGGAACTGTCCACAGAATGAACCTGTTGATCGGTTCTGCCCACTGCTTGAAAAGTGCCATGGCTTCTCCTTCATTGAAGGCCGGATCATACCAGATGTGAGTGCCGCCGATCTTTTTCTTCAATCCCAGCAATAGTTTATTCATTTCTTCTCCCTTCTTTTTTGGGGCAATTTGCCCCAAAGATATCTGATCCATCTTTACAGAGATACCGCAAGGTCATCCTTTTTATTTACATCTCCCAAAGCAGAAAACATCTGGAAAAGATTTTCAGCAGCGACTTTCTTCATCTCAACTGCGTGATACTTACCGTTCTCCTCTTTCTCATACCGATACATGGAGATCTCCCAATCCGGATACATCCGGACCTGAAGCATTTCACCGGAAGGATCATCCGTCACAAACTTCTTTGAAAACCATGTACTGTATCCGCCGTATTCCATCTCATCCGGAATATGAAGCAGAATCTTCTTGTCATTCTCATAATCGATTAGTTCCCGTGGGATGATAAATGATTCGTATTTTGGCTTAGAAGCCGCCGGTTGGATAAACGTACTCAGTTTTGAAAAGATCCCTTCCAATGCAGAGTTTGTTTTGTGCGTGCACTCTTTAAGGTCTCTTTTTACCTCATCAAGTTTCTTCTTATCATCTTCTGTAAGAAAGTCAGCGTATTTGTGGGCAACATCTGTAATCATCCAGTTCGCGC
>JAFWLM010000104.1 GCA_017511045.1 Lachnospiraceae bacterium
GCAGCAACGGAATGGTGATCACCGGTCTTCAGGAGTTTGACAGCGATATCAGCGGTGGTTTTACAGCGATCAACCGCAGCGGGTTTCCACTGTCCATGATTATACAGGGGAAAAAACTGTAAGGAGATAAGCAGAACCATGCGAAAAGAATTATCTGACATTGGAAGAGTTGCGGGAATTATCAAGACCATGACAATCTGACCGTCGATTTGAACAGTTTGGATCATCCGAACTGTTCATAGTCATAGAACTTTTGAGTGTGTGAAAAAAAGTCTGTAAATATGTGAGAAGCCACCGGCCTTCTATGATAAGATAATAAATCATAGGAGGCCGATTTTAATGGCAAACAAAAAGAAAGAAGTCTTCAGACCCGGACCCATGACGGAAGGAAAACGGAATATCATTCAGGGATTGCTGCAGGAGTATAACATTGAAACAGCTGCTGACATCCAGGAAGCCTTGAAAGACCTTCTCGGCGGCACCATCAAGGAAATGATGGAAGCTGAAATGGATGACCATCTCGGTTATGAAAAATCAGAGCGTTCCGACAGCGAAGATTACCGGAATGGCTACAAACCGAAGAGGGTCACAACCAGCTACGGCAGCATGGAAATTGACGTACCGCAGGACCGCAAATCCACGTTTGAGCCCAAGGTGGTCAAGAAACGGCAGAGGGACATTTCTGAGATTGACCAGAAGATTATTTCCATGTATGCCAAGGGGATGACAACCAGGCAGATCTCTGACACGCTCATGGATATCTACGGATTTGAGGCTTCTGAGGGCTTCATTTCCGATGTGACAGACAAACTCCTTCCCCAGATTGAGGAATGGCAGAAACGGCCACTGAATGACATCTATCCGGTCATCTTTATTGATGCCATTCATTATTCTGTCCGGGACAACAACGTGATCCGAAAGATGGCAGCATATGTCATTCTGGGAATCAACTGTGAAGGCAGGAAGGAAGTGCTCACCATCCAGATTGGTGACAATGAGAGTTCCAAGTACTGGCTTTCCGTATTGAATGAGCTCAAAAACCGCGGAGTAAAGGATATCCTGATTCTCTGTGCAGATGGACTGACCGGAATCAAGGAAGCCATTGCCGCAGCATTTCCGAACACAGAATACCAGCGCTGCATTGTCCACCAGGTTCGCAACACACTGAAGTATGTTGCCGATAAAGACCGGAAAGCCTTCGCTACAGACCTGAAGAAAATCTACAATGCTCCTTCTGAGAAAGAAGGCCGGGAAGCGCTGGATGATGTCACGGAGAAATGGGAAGAGAAATATCCCCGGGCCATGAAACGCTGGTATGATAACTGGGATGTCATCTGCCCGATCTTTAAATTCTCTTCTGACGTTCGCAAGGTAATCTACACCACAAATGCGATTGAAAGCTTGAACTCCACTTACCGGAAACTGAATCGGCAGCGCAGCGTTTTCCCCAGCGATACCGCTCTTCTTAAAGCGCTTTATCTGTCCACATTTGAAGCCACGAAAAAGTGGACGATGCCGGTTCAAAACTGGGGAAAAGTTTACGGTGAACTGGCCATTATGTACGATGGCCGATTGCCCGAATAACCAGAAAAAGCCAGCTCTGTCAACGGTGAAATGAACGCCCGTCTTCGCCGGGCGCCGTTGACATATCTGTCTGTTTTCTGGTAACGTTGCAGTCAAGAGGCCGAACAGCAGGATCTGCCGTTCGGCCACCACTAACACGGTTTTATCGTAGAAGACCGGTTTTTACAGAAAAGATTTCACACTACCGAACTTTTGCAAAGCAAACAGCTCCATCCAGCTGATCATAGGGAGGATAGTTTTCAATCTGACAGTAACCATGCTTTAGATACAGTCCGACCGCATCCTTCATGATTGGTCTGGTTTGAAGGATTAATCTTTGAAAGCCAA
>JAFWLM010000105.1 GCA_017511045.1 Lachnospiraceae bacterium
AGAAGCACGATCAATGCCGGTACGGCAATAAAGCAGATCTTTAAAAGCCGGAAGGCTTTTGGGGACAGGTCAAACGCATAGTAATCATCATTATATGTCCAGACCGTCCTTACCCTCCCGGAGGAAGACATCTCTTTTCGGCTCTCCCATCCGTTAAAATACCAGTTTCTTTTACGACCTAACATATTTACAGAAGTGTTTTGACTTTCTCTAATGCTTCTTCGATTCCAGCAGGATTCTTGCCGCCGGCCTGAGCCATATTCGGACGGCCGCCGCCTCCTCCGCCAACAATTGGAGCGATTGCTTTAATAATGTTTCCGGCATGAGCGCCTTTATCCATAGCCCCTTGTGTTACCGTTACGATCAGGTTCACTTTGCCGTCTACGACAGATGCCAAAGCTACAACGCCTTCTCCGATCTTCTCTTTGATCTGATCGCCCAGTTCACGCAGCTGATTCATATCGACACCTTCCAGTTTGCGTGTAACCAGATTCATACCATTGACAACTTCTGCCTCAATATCACCTAAAGCATCTTTTGCAGAAGCACTCTTGATCTTAGCGATCTCTGCCTGAAGGTCACGGATCTGTGTCTGCATATCTTCAATCTTTTTCACAAGCTGCTCTGGCTCTGCTTTTGCTTTCAAAGCTGCCTGATGGAACTGTTCTTCCATCTTTGCGTAATACCGAAGCACCTGCTGTCCTGTAATAGCAGTAATTCTGCGTACACCGGAGGCTACACTGCCCTCAGAAATGATCTTAAAGTTTCCGATGACAGATGTATTATCGACATGAGTTCCGCCGCACAATTCCTTGGAAAACTCACCCATCTTGACCACACGAACTTTATCGCCGTATTTTTCACCAAAGAGAGCCATCGCACCGCTCTTTTTGGCTTCATCGATATCCATAACATCCGTATGAACTGCAATTCCCTCTGCGATCTTATCGTTAACGATCTGTTCCACTTCTTTGATCTCTTCTGCCGTCATTGCAGAGAAATGTGTAAAGTCAAACCGCAGTTCCGTATCTGTTACGTGTGATCCTGCCTGTTCCACATGACTGCCCAATACTTTTCTTAAGGCTGCCTGCAGCAGGTGTGTTGCGCTGTGATTCTTTGCTGTATTTTTACGGATCACGGTATCTGTTTCCAGTCTTACCGCATCACCGACCACAAACTGACCTTTCGATACAACTCCGACATGACCCGTCACTCCGTTAGCAAGTGCAATGACATCTTTCACAAGAAACTCACTGCTGTCGGTTTTGATCACACCTTTATCCGCTTCCTGTCCACCCTTGGTAGCATAAAACGGAGTTTTGGCCGTAATGATCGTACCCATATCTCCCTCTGCAAGTGTTTCGACTACTGCATCTTCAGAAGTTAAAGCAGTGATGACCGATTCATCCTGCAGAACATCATATCCGGTAAATTCCGTTGTCAGAGTTAATGGAAGCTCTTCATAAACAGTTGCGTCCGCACCCATGTAATTGGTCGTAGCTCTGGCGCTTCTGGCTGTCTCTCTCTGAATCTCCATTTCTTTTTCAAAGCCATCGACATCTACTGTCATACCGGAATCTTCCAGTACGTCGCTTGTCAAATCGAGCGGGAATCCATAGGTATCATATAAACGGAATG
>JAFWLM010000106.1 GCA_017511045.1 Lachnospiraceae bacterium
CGGAAGCAGGGTTGAGGAGTTGGTAACCAGAATGGTATCCGGATCGAGAAGATCTTTGAACTGGGTGTAGACATCGATCTTTGCCTGAGGGTCTTCGGACATCGATTCAATGACGATATAGGCGTCTTTGACAGCTGCAGCCCGGTCGAGCTCGATGTGCACCTTTTCGGTCATGTTCTTCTTGCCGGTTTCATACAGGGCATCGAGTTTTTCCGGTGTCATCGAATCCCAGTCTTTGATCAGACCTTTCGGATACATGAACCGTCCCATCGGATTGCCGATCAGCGCCTTGGCAGCTGCGAGATCTTCAAGCATCAGAGCGCTGTAGCGATCAATCTTGGGCTGTGTACGCCCGATGGATCCTTCGGAACGCAGCCAGAATGTGGTGTCAAAGCCATGAAAGGCGCAGATCAGACCGATCTGTGTTCCCAGCACACCGCCGCCGAGAACAACAACTTTTTTATTATCCATATATAGATATATTCCTCCGCTTTCTATTATATTAATCTTCATTCTGTATTGCAGTTCATATGCCCTGATAATTATGTTTTCGGGGTTCAGAGAGCGGATTGATCAAAAAAAGAGAAACACCTCCTGACGGAGGTATTCTCTTACTTGTTTTTTAACTAAAGGGGATTTTAGGGGAACATTGTTTCGGGAGCTTAAGGGGGGGAGAAGCTCCTTCACAGCCTCTATAATAGGGACGGATTGTTTCAGAATTATGGAATCATTGTGGAAAATTATGTGATTTTCAAAACAGGGGAAATCGTCTTGTCAAAGACAGGAGGATTTTTTCCTGTATCATGGAAACAAGAGAAATTCCCCTGGGTTTTTCGAAGACCAGGGAACAGATGATTTGTCGCCTGTGCGGCGACCGCATAGGAAGAAAAACAGGATATTTTCTGATCAGGAGGAGAACAAATCATGATGATCAGTCCGAACATTTATTACGAAACAACCATGAAGGGAAAAAGCAGAGAAGACCATCTCGAAGAGATCAGACGCGTAGAAGCGGATATCAGAGAACTGGAAGAGGTAATCAGCCGGCCGGGATATATGCCTTCCATGTTTCCGGATGAAAGAACAGTCCTGGAATGGAACCGGGAATATCTTGCGATCCTGAAGAAGGAATCCGGGAATGAAGAGGTGCAGGATCGATGATATTTCCGTTTCTGAAAAACAGGACGAAGGAGTTTGATGAGGATCTGAAAGATCTCGGGAAACTGGTATATACCGACGGAGCCTGGCGCGGCAGCCGGAAGATCAGAACCTATACCTTTGCGGACGGAAAGGTGAAGCGGGTCACGGAACATCACATCGGTGCAAAGGACGAAGGGACTTCCGTTTCCTTCCCGTACACAAAAGATGAGTTCCTTGAAGGACTCAGAGAATTCAAAATCGGTGCCTGGAAAGAAACCTATAATGATCCAAGAGCAAGAGACGGGTGGTTCTGGGAACTGAAGTTTGAATATGCCGGAGAAAAGAACCACAGAATCTTCTCCGGCAGCAACGCCTGTCCGAAAAACTACAAAGAGGTAAAGGCATTTTTGGAGAAGGAGTAACGCTTTCTCCCACAGGGGCAATTGCCCTTTTTGTTTTCCGCTGACGCGTATCAGGAATAATGTTTCAGACAAAGGGGAGATCGCCGCTGAGAGAACGGAACCGAATCCCTGCAGAGAACATCGCCCGGGAGGAAGAACATCGATACGGGTGCGCACAGACAAAGAAGCCTTGTCCGGATCATTGTCTGCGGCAGTGCACTCTCACCGCTGTCTTCCCCCATTCATGCATATGCTTTTTCTGTTTTTTTTTTACGAAAGTTCTCTGTTTCCGGGCGGCGGGGATCTGACATAACCGATTTTGACCCACGTGAAAAAAATGCGGAGGAAACGAGTTGTAAATCAGGGAAAAAATCCCGGAATTCCCGTCAAACGCAGCCGTTTCTGAGGTCCTGAAAAAATGTCGGATGAGGCAATAATCTGCCTGAAAAAGATTGAAAACAAGGTTTGATGATGTGTGCGGTGTGCATTCTGTGCTATCTGAAATAATAGGGGAAAACGGTCAGAGAAAAAGGGTACAAACTTATTGGAAACGTTACCAATCCTGCTATGATGGACTTAAGAAATCAGAAGGGGGTAGTATGAGAAAACTGTTTTTAAGTACATTATCATTATTGCTTCTGTTTGGCAGCGCAGATCGTGGTTTGCTGTTAAACACAATTGCGGAAGAAACGGAGCCGGCAGAAGCCACTCCGGAAAC
>JAFWLM010000107.1 GCA_017511045.1 Lachnospiraceae bacterium
AAGGACTAATGCATTAGACCAACAATCGGAGGATCATGTTATGGAACTATATCGGTTAGGAGCTATGGAATACCGCTTCCTTTCAATCATCTGGGAGAATGAACCTGTAAACTCTACGAAGCTTGTTGCTTTATGCAATGAGGCATTTGGCTGGAAGAAATCCACGACATATACGATGCTGAAGAGACTTCAGGAAAAAGGATATGTCAAAAACGTGGATGCTATGGTCACCTCTTTAATAGAGAGATCGGAAGTCCTGTCAAACGAAAGCGAAGCTTTTGTTTCCGAGACGTTTTCCGGTTCATTGCCTGGTTTCTTAACTGCTTTCTTCGGAGGCAGGAAGATAACAGAAGAGGAAGCAAAGGAACTTAAAGACCTGATCGATTCATACAAGGAATAAGAAGATGGTTAGATTGTTTCAATCCGTGTTACAGATGAGCATTTCTGCGTGCTATGTGATCGCGGCGGTCATGGTGCTGCGATTCATACTGAGAAAATGCCCGAAGAAGTATTCATATGTTCTTTGGAGCGCAGTTGGCTTCAGGCTCTGCTGTCCGTATTCTCTGCCTTCAGTGATCAGCTTATTCAATCTGTCTTTCAACAGAAACGGAAGCACAGTAGTAGATCTTTCTGAAGTTACTGAGATCATCGGAAGTTCCGGTTCCGGCTCTGTAAA
This sequence comes from Lachnospiraceae bacterium, assembly GCA_017511045.1. GTDB lineage: Bacteria > Bacillota > Clostridia > Lachnospirales > Lachnospiraceae > RGIG5612. Next base: position 677 of record JAFWLM010000107.1, read on the forward strand.
AGTCGGGATGCCTGCAGTCAGCGAAAGCCTGGATCAGATGCTGATAGGATCTTCAGGGACCCTGTCACCTGTTGAAGGCGATCTCGTACCGTTTGTGCCTGCGGAAGCTCCTGTGCCAGCTGTATCACAAAGCCTTTCCATCGATCCTATGGCAGTACTTGCTGTTGTTTGGGCGATCGGGGTCTCGATTTTGCTTATTTACAGTTTCATAGCATACTTCAGGGTAAAAAGAGAGGTCAGCCTGTCACTGCCGGTCCGCGGCAACATACGTAAGGCTGAGATACGTACACCTTTCATTTTAGGTTTTATCCGACCCGTGATATACATACCGTTCGGGCTTGAGCCTGCTGTGGAGAATATTGCTGTTTCTCATGAACGGCATCATATAAAGCGTGGAGATCACTTTGTAAAGGCTTTTGCTTTCGTTCTTCTTTGCCTGCACTGGATGAACCCGCTGGTCTGGGTAGCCTACTTTGAAATGGTGAAAGACATGGAGATGAGCTGCGATGAATATGTCCTTGCTCATTTCCGTGATATCACCAAAAGCTACAGCATGGCGCTACTGTCATTCTCCGTAGGAAGACGGTTTTCTTTGTCCAGCCCCCTGGCTTTTGGCGAGTGCAGTGTCAAAGAAAGGATCAAAAACGCTATGAAATACAAGATCGCAAAAAAGTCTGTTTCGGTTTTGGCTGCAATATTATGTATCGTTGCATTGGTCTCCTGCGCGACTAACGGGAGCAAAGAAGAGATACCAGGCGGCCAGAGCGGTGAAACAGATAACAATATTCCGCAGGAGAACACTCCGCAGGAAGAAATAATAGAGTATACAACTCCCACAGTTGTTTATATGAGCAACATTCTCAGCAATAAAGGCAGTGACGGATGTGTATATACAGAAATGCATCCTTATGATGCGGGGCTGGAGAATGTTCTGGAAGACAGGCTTCCCGGAGAAAACTTTGTTTATCTTATCAAGATCGATCCGTCAGCAAAGTCTATGAAGGTCAATTGCGATGTTCCCGGCTGCAAGCATAACGATGCATCGTGTCCCGGAATAATTAGATACGCGAATTGCAGCATGATGTTTACAGCTCCTGACGGCAGCAGCATCTATGTGATCTCCTGCGGTGCGCCGGATGGAGAAGCGACAGAAGATTCGCAGTGCGGAACAATTACAAAAATGGACCTTGACGGGAAAAACAGGGAAGTCATCGTCAGGCTGGGCAGGAATGAACGGTTTGAAAACAATGACCGGGTATATATGGATGATGAGCATCTGTATGCATCTGTTATTACATATGACGAAACGACCGGGAAACGTATGAAAACGCTGAACAGTTTTGACCTGTCAAGCGGATCTGGTGAGGTTCTGTATGAATATGGATATCTTGGCGAGACAGAAGAGTATCTCAGATGTATGGTATCGTCCAATGAGCTGATAACTGAGGATTATTCTACAAATATTTATTATAGGGTAACGTTATCCAGCGGTGAGAAAGAACAGTTCATGCAGTCAACTAACCCAGTACTATTTACGAATACTGATATGATTGTTCTTCATGCACATGGTGAAGGAGCGGGGCTTACTGTTTCCGATTACCGCACAGGAGAAACGAAGGAAATACCAGTACCGCAGATACCGAGGAACGGTGACGCCGCAAATAACCTCTATTCTATCAGGGAACTTCCGGACAGCTGGATACTGATCGATGAGAACATAGATGCAGAAGCAGAGAATTATCTGGTCAATACAGAAACCGGTGAAGTCATGGTAGCTGCTCTGCGGGCAAACATGGGTATCAGCGGACCCAACGGGATCCCCGGGATCATCGCTTCTCTTGAAGATGAGTATCTTATTGGGAGAAAAGTGTGGGGCGATCAGTTTAAGTGGCATTTCTATGACAAAAACGGAAATGTAGTATATCCGAATTCTGAAACTGAAGGTCCGGGATATTCTCTGATCAGGAAAGAGGAC
>JAFWLM010000108.1 GCA_017511045.1 Lachnospiraceae bacterium
AGCGAAAGCAGGCTGACCGGCAGGGAAAAATCCGCTTCGTTTTCATCCATCATCAGATAGAGATTCAGTTCCGCTTTCTTTCCGGAGAGTTCTGCCTCTCTTCGGATCAGCCGTTCCCTGTCAAGCATCGGGAAGGCTTCCGGATCGATGCCTTCGAACAGGTCTTCCGCCTCACACTCCGTAAGACTCTCCGGTGTGATTTTCCCTGTTCCTTCGAACAGGAATGCATTGAACAGATCCGCAAACCGGACGGGATCGCTGAAATAAAGTTTTTCTGTCTGCTTCATGAGTTTTCTCCTTACGATTTCTTTTTGCCCAAAGCAGATTGATTCCTCCGAAAAATAAAAAAAATTTTTTTTTCAGCGAAAAAACTGCCGGACAAGCGGCAATTTCCTCTCGCGGCAGACAATGCAGCGATTTCTGACACGTATGTAAAGGGGTTCTGCAAAAAAGGAACTTATGCAGAGAAAACATACCTGAAGGGAACTTTCAAAAATGATTGAGGTACACCTTCCGAACAGACATAATCATTGTAAATAGACATATTAAGATATATATTGTCTACAGAGGTGATTTTATGACACAGATTAATGAGACTATTCGACCATCAGCTGATTTGCGTAATCACTACAATGAGGTTTCTAAACTCTGCCGTGAAAACGGTCAGGAAGTGATTATTACTGTAAACGGAAGAGGTGATACTGTTCTGATCGGTTACGAAGAGTATAAAAGGCAAAAAGCCCGGCTTCAGCTTTTAGAAATCTTAGCTGAGGCTGAGGATGATGTCCGCACTGGCCGTACTGCCCCCATGAAGGACTCCTTTGATGAATTAAGAAAGAGGCTGTCTGAAAAATGAGATACTCAATTAACCGCACCGATACCGCAGACTCTCTTCTTAACCGCATGATTCTGAATATTGCGGACAGATTTGGCACTGAGAATGCATTTGATGTTCTTGATAAAATTGAAGAGACAGTAAACCTCTTACAGGACAACCCATATATTGGAACCAAGCCAAAATATATGGTGCTGAATCGACAGGGCTACAGAGTTTTAATTCTTGACCTTACTCTTGTTTTCTACAAAGTTGACGACTTAAAAAAAGAAGTAATGATTTACGCTTTTGTTGATTCGCGTATAAACTGTACCCAATCATAATGGGTCTCTAGTTCTGATCCGGGGCTGCCAGGCAGGCATCCGAAATATTGCCTGTCTGATTCGGGATGACCGGATTGAGTTGTTTAAGTTTCCGACCATACATTCACTTTCACAGACAAATTCAAACTTCCGGATACCCGTATACAGTTATATTCCCTTGCTTTGCGGGCGAGGATTATGCAGTTTGCTTATTTCCTGCACTCTTCACATTGCACTGATTCTGTACAGCTCACTGCCCTCCGCTCTCCGCTGAACTGAATACACAGGGCAATCGTTTTATTTTTATATCTCTTTTTTATTTTTATCGATGCCTGTCATTCCGAAACACAATAGTATCGCACCAGTTCCAATTGATATTAATCGACTCCTGAATACCATCACTGGCAATCAAGGACTCATGATCAACCAGATCATCCGCCGTCAGAAAACAGAGAAGCGGGATATCGCTATTTTTCACCCACACTTCCAGGCACTGGAATACGGGTTTCAGAACCTGTGGTACTTGATCTGAAAAATGTCGATTTCATGAACGGGAGGCAGAAAAACTGCCGGACAAGCGGCAATTCCCTCATGACAGTTCAGGCTGTATGCTGTTCTGCATTTGCTTTCTTCTTTTTCCTGGAGTTCAGCTTTGAAGCAGTCCGCAGTCCCCGCACCATGATCAAAGAGAAGACAAACGTCATCCAGAACAGAATCGACAGGGTTTCGGTAACCCGCAGGACAGCAGGTTTCTCATAGCAGAGCTCAATCGACGCATCTTCCGAAAAATCCTTATCTGCAGTTGCTCTTACAAGACCCGTGGCTTCATCCTGTTCGGCCGCAATCACCTCTTTCTTCTTTCCCTCTTCTCTTACCGTTACGGCATACCCGGGATACCAGGTCTTCGGGAAGAGATAGATTCCCTTTCCCGCCGCATCCGTCACCAGCGTTCCGTCTGTTTCAACATAGGAGAGAACCTTTCCGTCCTTTGTGACCTCCCGCTTTTTATTCCGGTAATTGAACTCCGTTTCGGGGAGATACCATCCGTCTCCGGTTTCCGATCTGTTTTCGAAACTATCGGTATTTCCGATCATCAGCGCATCATCGCTGAACTGCTTCACCGTGTAGTCCCTGGTAATCTCACCGATGTAGAAATATCTGGTATTGACCATCATCAGGAGGATCACCGCACTCACACCGGCAATGCAGCGGCGGATAAACGGCCGGTCCTTCGCATCGAAGGGATAATAGGAAATCACATAGCCGGCACCGACCGAAAGCAGAACGGATGCCACCGGCATCAGCCGTGAGGGATTTTGAAGAAGCGGGGCAAAGGGAACCAGGGACCAGGGAAACATGTTAGTCGTCATAAAGAGAGCGGCATAGCCCAGGATCACCGAATACCTGGCGAATTTCCATCTTGTTCTACCTCTGCAGCGGAAGAGAAATGCGGGAGTTATCAGTAAGACCAGGCCCACAGTCTTTCCGAGATGATCCGAAGAATACGGAATGACATCCAGAAGATCCTGCAGACCGGCCCCGCTGACCTTCAGGCTGTTGACATGGTTCAAAACAAAAGTGCCTTTGGAAAGAAGGACAAGCTGCGGAATCCAGACCCACATCGTAAGCAGTCCGAACACGACCATACTGAAACAGAGATACCCGAGCACCAGGCGGTGATAATACAGATAGCTCGCATAAAGCAGGAAAAACACCAGGGTGAGAATCAGAAGGAAAATTCCATACACCTCGGAACACAGAAAACACATCGCGGTTCCGTACAGGAGCCGCACCCATCCTTTGCCTTTGGAGGTGATCATTTCATACCAGGCCCGGATAATCACCGGCACAAAGCAGAGCGCCGCTCCGTCGGCGAGATCGCCGTCGCAGAAGATCATGATATAGGCACAAAGACTGCCCGATGCGAGCAAGGAGGTAACAGAGACCGCAATGCGGTCTTTCCGCAGCACGGTTCTCGCCATTCCGTACGACGCATACACCATGCACGCAAATATCACATAGATACAGATGAGAAACGAGATCTGAAGATCAGCGCCGTATCTTCTGAGCATCGCCGGAAAATAATAAGGCAGCGGCGATTCAAACAGCGTGCTTCCGTATCCGTAGGAAAAATTCATTCCGCTCATCGGCGCATGAACCGGCATATGGTTCTGAATCGCATCTGCCATGGCCTCGATGCGGTTGAGCACCATCACTGTCTCACCCCGGTTCAGCAGGGTCTTATTGAATGCCGGCAGAAAAAGAAACAGGGCCGCAGCGAGCGAAAACAGAACCTGTTCCAGTATTGGTTTTCCCTTCTCGAACCCGGGAAACGATAAAAAAGACCTAAGCTTTCGCATAGGTCCATTGTACTACTCAGATGAGTTCGATGATTGCCATCGGAGCCGCATCGCCGCGACGGACGCCGGTCTTTGTGACACGGGTGTATCCGCCCTTGCGGTCAGCGTATTTCGGAGCGATCTCATCAAACAGCTTCTTGAGAACAGTCTGCTGTGTCTTTTCATCCGCATAGACATCACGGATGAAGGAAGCAGCCTGTCTTCTGGCCGAAAGATCACCCTTC
>JAFWLM010000109.1 GCA_017511045.1 Lachnospiraceae bacterium
TATGATGAACATTTTCATCAACGAAGGTCTGATCGATGAGGAATTCATCAAGACCAGAACAGAAGGTTTTGAAGAATTAGCAGAAATCGTAAAAGATTACACACCAGAGAAAGTTGCAGAAATCTGCCACATCGACGCAGAAGATCTGAAAGCTGCTGCAAGAATGTATGCAAAAGCAGAAAAAGCTCCGATCATCTATTGTCTGGGTGTTACCGAACATTCAACTGGTACTGAAGGCGTTATGAGCATGTCCAACATGGCTATGATGGTTGGAAAACTCGGAAGACCTGGCTGCGGCGTGAACCCGCTTCGTGGACAGAACAACGTACAGGGTGCCTGCGATATGGGTGCTCTGCCTGAGAAATTCCCTGGCTACCAGAACGTAGAAGATCCGGCTGTTATGGAGAAATTCGAAAAAGCATGGGGTATTGAACTGAATCATAAAGCTGGTCTGAAAGCAACAGAAGTGCTTCCGGCAGCTATCGAAGGAAAGATCAAAGGTCTGTACATCTTCGGAGAAGATCCGATCGTTACCGATCCGGATACCCATCATGTAGAAAAAGCTCTGACCAGCCTTGAATTCCTGGTCGTTCAGGATCTGTTCATGACAGAAACTGCAGCTTATGCAGATGTTGTCCTTCCGGGCGTCAGCTACGCAGAAAAAGAAGGAACATTCTCCAACACGGAACGTCGTGTTCAGAGAGTCCGTAAAGCAGTTGATCTGGGAACCAATGCAAGACTTGATACCGATATCTTTATCGATGTCATGAACCGCATGGGTTATCCGCAGCCGCAGCTGACATCCGCTGAGATCATGGATGAGATTGCTTCCCTGACACCAAGTTTTGCTGGTATTTCACATGCAAGACTGGATGCCGGCGAGAGCCTGCAGTGGCCATGTACCGGAAAAGATCATCCGGGCACACCGATCATGCATGTTGGCAAGTTCAGCCGTGGATTAGGTTACTTCTATCCGGCTAAGTACAAACCATCTGTTGAGCTTCCGGATGAAGAGTATCCGACGATCCTGATCACCGGACGTATGCTGTATCACTACAACACACGTGCTATGACAGGCAAGAGCAAAGGCATTACCCAGATCGTCAATGAGTCCTATATCGAGATGAATGATCAGGATGCAGAGAAGATCGGCGTAAAACATGGAGACAGAGTAAAAGTTTCCAGCCGTCGTGGTGAGCTGACAACTACTGCAAGAGTCGGAAAGAAAGTATCACCAGGTGAATCTTTCATGACATTCCACTTCCCGGATGGCAATGCAAATATACTGACTAATGCTGTTTATGATGATATCGCATGCATTCCGGAATACAAGGTTTGTGCGGTTAAGATTGAAAAGGCTTGATTTAATCAAGGGCAAGATGAAAGGGACTGCTTCGGCAGTCCCTTTTTTTTATGTGACAGTGAAGGGGCTTTCTTCAAGCTTTCAAAATGCTTGGCGAAATCTTATTCAAAAACACAAGATATATGAATTTTCAACTTTACAAGCGCTATATATAGTAGTAACATAAAGCAGACAAATCAGACCTTTAATGATGGTACAGAGATGCCGCCAAGGACTGCTAAAGCTGTAAAATTCGGCTGGTCAGATCATAAAGCTGCATCCTGTGATGCGGTTTTTTATTTGTAAATATGCGTTACAAAGCTACTTTGATGGATGATGTTACCGTCTCCAGAACATTAAAAAGGATCTCCCACGAGATCCTGGAAAAGAATAACGGAGCAGAGAATATCTGTATTATCGGCATTCAGCGCAGAGGCATTCCGCTGGCAAAGATCATTGCGGATAATATTGAGAAAATCGAAGAAAAAAAAGTGCCTGTCGGCAGCATTGATATTACGTTTTATCGTGATGATCTGACAAATCGTTCCAGAGATCCGATCATGCAGGAAGCAAGCATTCCTTTTTCTATAGAAAATAAAGTAGTTATCCTTGTGGATGATGTTGTTTATACGGGAAGAACAGCGCGTGCGGCAATTGATGGGCTGATGCAGCAGGGCAGACCTGCCGCCATTCAGTTTGCGGCCCTGATCGACAGGGGACACCGGGAACTTCCGATCCGGGGCGATTATGTCGGAAAAAATGTCCCGACATCCAAGAATGAACGTATCGCTGTCCGCATCCCGCCATATGATGAGACTACATCTGTAGAGCTCTATGATATTTAAATATAAACGGTATTTTCAGATATTGGGGACAGGTATCTAAAAGTCCGTCTATATAATAAAAAAGTTAAAGATTTTGCAGCTGTGAATGCAAAAACAGGAGGATGAAATGAATTTAGTTTACAACGTCGAAGACAGACCTCGTTTTGGACAAACGGTTGTCTTTGCAATTCAGCAGCTTTTGGCGATCCTTGCTGCAACAATCGCCGTTCCGGCTATCGTTGGAAACGGAATGAGCCAAAGTGCCGCATTATTCGGCGCTGGTGTCGGCACCATTGTGTATCTGTTATTTACGAAGTTTAAAAGCCCGGTATTTTTGGGCTCTTCCTTCGCATTTATCGGATCCATGTTTGCAGCTTTTGCAGGTGGAGTCAGTATGCAGATGGGCTATCTGGGAATGATCATCGGTGCGATCTTTGCCGGACTTGTCTATGTAGTGATTGCTATTGTCGTCAAATTCGCAGGCGTGCGCTGGATCAACTACCTGATGCCAGCAGTCGTTATCGGACCTACGGTTGCTATCATCGGATTAAGCCTTGCCGGAAATGCAGTCAGTGATGCCTTAGGCGGCGCTTTTGATGCAGATGCAGGTGCATTTGTCATGACAGGACATGCATGGGCATGCTTTGTCTGCGCTATGGTCACATTGCTTGTTGTCTGCCTTTGTTCCGTATTTGGTAAGAAGATGGTGAAACTGATTCCGTTTATTATCGGTATCGTGGCAGGCTATATTGTTGCTGTGATCTTCACCCTGATCGGAAAAGCTTCCGGCAATGAAGCATTAATGATCATCGACTTTTCCGCTTTTGCAGCCATGAAATGGGTTCCAAGCTTTACATTCCTTACAGCTTTAGGCGGATTTAAGGAATTATCCGGAACTTATATTGCAACCATTGCAGTTGCTTATATTCCGGTTGCATTCGTAGTTTTTGCGGAGCATATTGCTGACCA
>JAFWLM010000110.1 GCA_017511045.1 Lachnospiraceae bacterium
CCTGTGCACTCATTCGTAATAACCTCCATAAAATAGTTTAAACCTAACGCAATCGCGCTATCTGCTGATTAAATATTACCACAAAGTTTTTCAATAGATATGGAAAAAATTAATATTTTTATGATTATTGTGCATCTTTTTTCAATTCACTGCCTGTATATCGTTAAGATGCTTTCCTCCATTCATTATTCCTGTGTAAGAATATCCAGCAAATGCTGATAGGAGCTTTCCGATGCATGGGCAAGCGTAGAACCGGCCTTGTTCTTTTCCACAGCCTTTTTGGATGCTTCGATCGGCTGTACTGTTCCGGCGCCTCCAACACATCCATGCGGGCAGGCCATTCCTTCCAGAAGATATCCGTCATACTTTCCGGCCTTTGCAAGCGCAAGCATCTTCCTGCAGTTATCAAGCCCCTCGGCCCTCTCCATCTTCACCTCGACATCCGGATAGCATTCTTTGATCCTGTTTGCAACAGCATCAGCAACACCGCCGCTGACAGCAAAGCCCCGGGCGTCACCGCTGGCGCCATGCATTGCCGTGTCTCCCTCAATCTCTGAGAAAACGACTCCCTTCGCCTCAAACATGCCCCATACTTCTTCAAAGGTTAGAACGAAATCCACCTCGGAGCGGACACTTTTCCGTCTGGCTTCAACTTTCTTTGCTGCGCACGGACCGATGAACGCGACCTGGCAATTCGGATGCTGCTGTTTGATCAGCCGCGCTGTTAGGACCATCGGTGTCAGTGCCATGGAAATATGGTTTTCCTGTCCCGGCAGAAGCTTTTTCGCCATACTGGACCATGCCGGACAGCAGGATGTTCCCATGAAAGAGAGTTTTTCCGGAACCTCTTTCACGAAGTCCTCCGCCTCCTGGATCGTACAAAGATCGGCACCGATCGCAACCTCGATGGCATCTTTAAACCCAAGTGCTTTAAATGCGTTCCGGATCTTACTCATAGACATATCAGGTCCAAACTGTCCGATGAATGCCGGCGCGATCGCAGCGTAGACCGGTGTTTCGCTCCGGATCGCCTGGATCGTCTGGAAGATCTGTGATTTATCCGCAATCGCCCCAAATGGGCAGTTAGCAAGACACATGCCGCATTTTACGCATTTTTCCTGATCGATCTTTGCCCGTCCGTATTCGTCTGAACCAACCGCGTTCATTCCGCAGGCCTTTGCGCAGGGGCGCTCAAGCCGGACGATCGCATGATAAGGACAGGTATCGATACATTTTCCGCACTTTATGCACTTGCTTTCATCGATCACGGAACGTCCTTTTTCCGAATGGATCGCCTCCTTGGGACAGACTTCCTGGCAAGGATGTGCAAGACAGCCCTGACATTGATCTGACACCGTGACGACATTGTCCGGACAGGCGTGGCACGCAAAAGAGATCACGTTGATCAGCGGGGGTTCATAATATGTTTCAGGCCGCACGCATTCCTCTGCTCCTAAAGAGACCGGAGCATGTTCTGCAACCGGGCGAAGATTCAGCCCCAATGCCAGACGCATCCTTTCTTTTACGATTTCTCTTTCCAGAAAGATGCTTTCACGATACGTTGAAATCTCTCCGGGAATGATGCGGTAAGGGATCTGTTCCAGTTCGGACAGAGACCCTTCCTGATAGTTATAGGAAAGTTTTGCAATCTCTGTAAAAACCCGTTTCCGGATATCACTGACTGCAGTATAAATACCACGTGTGCTCATACTCTGAATCCTCTTTTCTGTTTCTTTGTTTATGTCAACTGAATTCTATCAAAATTATATCTGCTCCGAAAGAAAGTCTATCTTTTCTCCGTCGATCAATATAACTCCATAATCCCCGTTTGCTGCACTCCCGGGATTAAACAGAACTACGCCCTCTTCTTCTGACAGATGGACCCTGTGGGTGTGTCCAAAGAGCGCAGCCCTGCAGTTTTCTTTTTTCGCAAAAGCAGCAAGTTTTGCAAGGCCGTATTTGACACCCTGTTCATATCCATGAGTGATATAAAAACGGATACCAGCAATCTCTTTTATCAGTGTCACTGCCTCCCTGCTTTCTCTGTCGCAGTTTCCGCGCACCTGATAAAGAACAATTTCGTTTCCCAAAGGCAACGCCTCTAAATCCTTCTCTCCGTCTCCGAGGAAAAGAATCCCATCTGCGTTTTTATGCTTCTCCAGGATCTTTTTCACTTTTCCCTTCCTTCCGTGGGAATCTGAAAAAACGAGAAGCTTAAACGGCTCCTGGACCGGAGCCGCCTCTTCGCAAAGCTCGATCCCGATATCAATATTCACTTTTTCCTTCATCGCTGCTTTGGCAAGACCCTTAAAATGCCCGAACTTAAAATCACCAATGGAGACAGTGAGGTCGGACTTTACATACTTTGTTCCATATCCGCTGTCTCCGTTCAGACCGCTGTTGATATCTGCAGAGACAACATAAGCTCCGGAAGCGTTGATTGCATCGATCGCAACCGCAGCCTTTCCTCTGACATCTCCCTGAAAACCGGTTCCGAGGATGCAGTCGAGGATCATCTTATAATCCTGAAAGACCGATTCCCACTGCTCTTCCGGAAAGAGTTTCACCGGAATTCCATGCTCTTTGCAGCGCTCAAAATAGTATCTTCCATCCTCAGAGAATTTTTCTGAGAGGAGGAAGATCGTACAGCTTACTCCGCTGCTTTGCAAAAGATCTGCAACGACATAGCCATCGCCCGCGTTGTTTCCCGAACCGCATACAACAGCAACCGGTCCGTTCCATTCCACCGCATGGAAGATCCCTTCTCCGGCCCGGTACATCAGTTCTTTTGAAGGAATCTTATTTGCGATCGTCCACGCATCGCTGTCCCGCATCACCTGTACAGACACAGCTTTATTGACCGCCTTCCTGCTCTTTTCTTTCATCTGGCCGTTTTTCCTCTTTCTTTATTTCTTATTTGGAACCTGAAGCACTTCTCCTGGGAATAGATATTTTGCATATTCGATCACATCATCAAACTGATAGCCATGTGCCTGGGCAGTCTCAATGATGACCGCCTGGTTTAGGATCGCCAGCTCTTTGGTTGAGATCCCATACTTCTCTGCAATGCTGTGAATGGAATCTCCTTCCTGAACAGTATAAGTCGTCAGACTATCATCAGCTGCCTTCACTAAAATGACTTCGTTTGCGATTCCGGAACCTTCCAGAGCCTCTGCCATACGTGCATCTGAGTCTCCCTCAGAGGAGGAAGTAGTTACAGAGCCTTTAATAAAGCTGAACGTGATCTGCCCTTCGCTTAGTTCCATTGTTCCTTCATAGGAGAAGCTGACATTTTCATTCTCCACATCTTTGCCTTGGATACTATATTCGGCTTTTCCGTCCTGAATCAAAGTTTTGCCCTGCTCCTGATAAAGAGTATGGTTATCGAACACGTCTGTAAAGGTCCAGTCCATCTCTCCGTCAACAATACTGCGCACAGTAATTGTAAGAATTCCGCCCCATGGATCCTGTCCGGAAAACTGTGTTCCAACATACTCTGCATACGCATCATCGGAAACCGGAAGTTTCTCATTTTCTGAGCCGCCGCAGGCTGCCAGGATGAATGCAGTCATTACGATCACGGAAGCAATAAACAATACACCTTTTTTCATTTCTCGTTTTTCCTTTCGAATCTATGCCAATGCGATCGCACCGATCTTCGGAAAAAAATTATAATATACTTTTTCTTTCCGAACAATTCCGGATAACAAAAAAGGACTTCCAATCGGAAGCCCCCTGATGCGAAGCCACTTGGCTATTTCAGATATTCCGTGAAGAATTGTTCAATCTTGTCAAACGGGATCACGTCCAGATTATCATAAAGATCTGTATGAACCGCATTCGGAATGATCATCAGTTCCTTGTTGTCTGTATACTTGCTGTCTTTCGTCATATTTTCATATGCCTCTTTTCCAAGATAGCAAGAGTGCGCTTTCTCACCATGGATTATAAGGACAGCACTTCTGATCTCTTTGGAATACTGCAGGATTGGCTGATTAATAAATGACTGGCACCCTGTCACATTCCATCCCTCATTTGAGTTCAGGGAACGTTCATGATATGCGCGTCCTTTATAATACTCACTATAATCTTTCACGAAAAACGGTACTTCTTCCGGAACCGGCAGCGGAAGGCATCCTCCTGCGCGTTTATAAGAACCGCTTTTACAATCTTCCAAACGCTGCTCGCACATAGCCTTCTTTTTCTCAAATCGTTGCTCTTCAGAATCTTCAGAATCAAAATATCCTTTGGCATTGACACGCGTCATGTCATACATCGTTGAAGCTACCGTAGCTTTTATTCTTGTATCAAGAGCTGCTGTATTAAGGGCCATACCGCCCCAGCCGCAAATTCCTATGATTCCGATACGCTCCTTATCGACCTTGTCATTCAGGGAAAGAAAATCCACAGCTGCCATAAAATCTTCAGTATTGATATCCGGGGAAGCCATATATCTCGGCTGACCACCGCTTTCACCTGTAAAAGAAGGATCAAATGCAATTGTCAGGAATCCTCTTTCTGCCATGATCTGAGCATAAAGACCCGAGCATTGCTCTTTCACCGCGCCGAACGGACCGGATACTGCAATGGCTGGAAGTTTCCCTTCTGCACCCTTGGGAACATACATATCTGCTGCTAAGGTGATTCCATATCTATTATCAAATGTCACTTTACTATGGTCTACCATATCACTCTTCGGAAAAGTTTTATCCCATTCTGTTACCAGATTCAGTTTTTCCATGTTCATTATTCCTCCGTTCTCTTCATTGTTTTTTAACTGTCATCATGATATAATTAAATTATAAAACCTAAACTTGACTTTAGGTCAAGAACTTTATAAAAAGGAGTTATTTATGTATACGATCGGACAAGTCGCTGAAAGGTTTCAGTTACCCATATCCACACTTCGGTACTATGACAAAGAAGGTCTGCTCCCAGGTATTGAACGCAAATCTGGAAGACGCCTCTTCAGTGATGTTGAAATTGAAGCTCTGCATGTGATCGAATGTCTGAAGGCATCCGGGCTGGAAATCAGAGAGATCAGACAATTTATGAAATGGTGCATCGAAGGTGCGGAAACTTATGGTAAACGAAAAGAGTTGTTTGAAGCCAGAAAAAAAGCAGTGGAAGAAGAAATGACAAGGCTACAGAAAACTCTGGATTTAATCCGTTTCAAGTGCTGGTACTATGAGCAGGCGATAAAAGACGGTACAGAAGAAAAGCTTCAAGCGATGATTCCGGATAAACTGCCGAAAAAACTCCGGGAACTTTATGACAACGGGCATCAATAAAAAAGGACTTCCGCTTGGAAGTCCTTTAATCATTCGAGCGATAGACGGGGCTCGAAGGATAGCAGAAACAGGCCTAAACCCTAATAAATAAAGGAGATGTGCATTCTCAGTCTGGGAATTTATAATATTTGCACTTCAAAAATGTGCAAAGATCAGTTGTCCGCAAATTGTGGACAGCTGATCTTTTTTTGCAATGCTCTTTTTATGAAAGATAAAACATCTATAAAGGAAGAAGTAATCCCAGAACTATTCTACCGATCATGTTAATTATTCTCCACCCTCATTTACTGAACTCTTTTTTTAATGCCAATCCCATTTGAAACGCATCTGCAAGCGGCTTTCCGATTTCAAGATAGCGGACCTGCTCCTCATCGTAGATGATTGGTTTCAGTTTTTCCAGAACCACTTTATCTTTTCCATTCAAAATATCTTCATCTGCCAGAATTCGTTTCACTTCCCCCGTCACTTGCATATGGCTTCCAACTGTTACACTATGAACGATTTCACATTCTAAAGATAAACGTAGTTCATTAATGATTGGCGCATGAACGTTTTTGGCGTCTGACACTGTGAAACCAATATTACTCAGTTTATCCGTATGATAGCCGGATTCTACCCCAAGATAGTCCGCCTCTTTCACTTGATCAACACCCGGAAATCCAAGAACAAATGCTTTGCTCTGCAACATTGCCTTCAGCGTTTTCCTTTTCTGGCTTGCGTTGATTGCAATGGTCACACAAGGCGGCACATGGCTGCTCACCATATAAAAAGCCAGTGTGCAGGCTTCTGCCTTTCTCTCCTCATCATACGCCGATACGATTACAGTTTCCGTCGGTGATACAACGGCATGCATTCTTAACTCTTTCTTTGACATAACTTCTCTCTTTCAGATTATTATTCGTTTGCCTTTATTATATCGCTTAATGATATAAATTTATTTCTAAAATGCGTGGCTCCGGCTTCTAATTCCATATGGATTGCACTTTTCGGACAATTATGCAGGCAGGCGTAGCAGACTTCACAATGATCCGAAAACTGTACTGCCTCCTCTGTGACCGTGATATTATTTGCCGGACAAACCTTTGCACAGATTCCACAGCGGATGCAGGCATCATTCACCGTATACCCTAAGGCGGTATCTTTCTTGAGAATTCCAGCTGCATGAGTCCTTGTCCAATGCTCCATCTCTGCAAGGTTTTCTTCTGTCGGAAGTACCTGCTTGAGTTTGCGTTCTGATATATCTTTCACAACCTGCGCAATCTGGCCTTCCACATTCTTTTCCGGAAGTGTTTCGATCTGTTCTTTCTGATCGAAAAACGGAAGATAATTATCAACCATCTGTATTGCATTGATGTATTTGAGATCCAATCCCTTCTTTTCAGAAACAACAGCTACATGCGTAAATGCTTCCGCATAGCCCATACCATAGGTGTAAATGAAGAAAAAATACTCCGTTTTTATCTCAGCCTTTTCCAAAAACGCTTTGACCATCATCGGCATCTCAACCGCATAAACGGGCGCCACAATGCCAACCGCATCATCTTCGATCACGATCTTTTCCTGCCGCATAAGCTGTGGTATCGAAAGCAGTGTTCCTCCGATACGCCGCGCCACATACAGACAGTTACCCGTTCCCGTAAAATAGCAAATCGTCATGTTGATCCTTTCGTTTAAAAAACTGCCTCGTTAACAACGGGGACGGTTCTGAAGAACCGTCCCTCATACCATGGTTTTCGATTGTCGCTTTTTACTCCCCAATCTGCTCGATCAGGTAATTTTCAATACCGATTTCCTTGATCAGGTTCAGATGGTGCTTTACCCAGGTATAATGCTCCTGCTCATCAATAATAAACTTCTGGATCATATCTCTGGTTACATAATCATCTTCAAACATTGCCAGGCATTTGCTCATCTCCGGAAGCGCTTCTGCACTGTCCTTGAAATCATACTCAAGCATTTCTTTCACATCAGTGATCACCGGATATTCCTGAGTTGCAACGACCGGGATCTCACCAAGCTCGATCAGTCTCTTGTTGACCTGCTTTGCCTCATCCCACTCTTCATCAGATTCGGCCATGATCTTGTCAGCCAGCTTGCCAAATCCCCTATCTTTCAGAATCTGCGCATGGATGCTGTGCTGCTGGCTGTTGCCGAACCAACCTTTAGCAAATTCTTTTAATAATTCAATTTTTGTCATTTTCCCTTATCTCCTTTCACTTGATTATGCCAATTCATTTTATTATATTTATATTACAATCGTCCTTTAATATACACAACTGTCATTACATTGCATTTTTGTTAGTTATATTACAAATACTATTCGGATTGTAATTTAAGGAGGAAGAATGAATCCAAAAGATCTTCGTTACATAAAAACGGAAGCAAACTTAAAAGCCGCTCTTCTACACTTGCTGGAAAAGCGGAATATCGATGAGATTTCCATCACAGGATTATGTGAGGCAGCTGCCTGTTCCCGCAATACGTTTTATCAGCACTATCAGTCAAAAGATGAGCTTTTCAACGCGGTCATGAAAGATATTCTCTCTGCTATTGATGAAAGCACGCAGCCTATCAAGGAGAAGCAGACTGAAGTAAGAGAAGATGACATCCGCGAATATACATATAAATTATTACGTGTGATCAACACCCACAGAGCAGAACTAATGTCTCTGCGAAACTGCTATGATCTTTTCCTGCTGTTTCTTAATGACGCGCTATATAAATCCTTCTTGTCTCACTACGAACAAAAACTTCACATCAATCAGATCTCCGAGCAGGGCAAGCTTCTGACCAAATATTTTTGCAGTGGGATTGCCGGATTTATCGAGCAATGGCTTTCTGATTCCAAGGTGAACCTGAACAAGGCACAGCAGATTCTGGACCAATGCACCAGAGACAATTTCAGAAAAATGCGCGATATTCTTATTGACGCCAAATAGAACTGTTGATTTACCTTTAATCACAACAAAAAGGACACCCTTTCGGATGTCCTTGAGTTCCAGAGCGATAGACGGGGCTCGAACCCGCGGTCTCGACCTTGGCAAGGTCGCGCGTTACCAACTACGCCACTATCGCAAGTACGTCTCTTGACGCAAGAGATAGTTTATCGTAAGAGGTCTTTTTTGTCAATCATTTTCTGGCATCTTTTTCCTGTTTTCTTTTGTCGTTGATGATCTTCACATGCTCATCTGTGATCAGCGTAACATCGTTCTCTTTTGCCCATGCAATACAGCCGTTCAGAACGGTTTTCAGGAACGGACGCGGCACCTTCACAAAGTTCTTAAGCGCGTCATCCGTAAACCTGACGGTATCATCACAGCGCTCTGCCGCAAATTTGATCGACGCGATATCCACTTCCTTCGGAGCCGGGATTGGTTCTGAAACGGGCTTCTTCCACTTCGGAAACTGCGTGTACCAGAAGTTTGTGGAATCACGGTATCCGTAATCCACCGGAACCGGCGGAAAGTTATTCTTTGTAACACCATCTACGATTGCATTATAATACTGCTCTTTCATCAGGATCTTATCAATGTTCAGGATAAAATGTGCTCCATACTTGGATGTGATCCCATTGAAATCATTATAGGGCCCAGGATGTCCGTCATCGATGTCTTCTGCCTGATACTTTCCTCCATCTTCCAGGTCTTTATCCCAGCTGCATTCAAAGACCTGAAATGCTTCCGCGATCACCGGAGGCCGCTCCGCATCATCCGGATCTGCCTGTCCTTTTTCCATGGTGAAAAGGTTCTCTTTCATCTTCTCTTCAGAAGGCCCCGGGTATCCGAAGCGTACAGCTTCTTTAAAGTATTTTTTATCATCCGGAATAAAGTTGATCGCACATTTTCCACGCTTCAATATATTATGACAGGTATTTGAAGTGTTCCGACACTCAAGCAGCATCGCGTATCGTTCTTTCCCTGCTATATAATACGGAAAACACAAGGAATACGATCCGATATTCAGACTCCCATCATCATTGATCGTGCTGATGCAGACAGTCGGCATAGGGAAAAATGCAGATGTCTGATAAAAATTGTCGACAATCCTAAGATCTTTAAATGAGCTCATTTTCTGTCACCTTTCTGAGTTGTTATATTAGTAATTGCCTTTCCTACCGTTCCTGGAAAAATTCGATTTCCTCTCCCATCGGTCCATGGCAAAATGCGATTCGGATCGGATACGGAGGATCGGAAGGAATCACCGCATCTCTCGGCCCTTCAAAGACCTCATAACCGGCCTCCGTTACCCTTCTGACACACTCATCGGTGTCACTGACATGAAAGGCAAAATGACGGATCGCTCCCTGCGGAAGATCGGTTTCTGTGTTGTCAAAGATCTCAAGAAGACCGCACCCTGTATCGATCATGATCCCGCCTTCCCATCTTCTTTTCACAGGAAGACCTAAGACCTCTGTGTAAAACTGAATCGTTTTCTCATACTGCTCTTTTGAGGAACATTTAAACGCTACATGGTGAATACCTATGATCGGCTGCATATGACACCTGCTTTCTTTCCTTAGATTTATCGTCCGGCCGCACTCATCGGTGCCTGTCTTTCAGTTCATCGCGCCGGATGAATTCCTATTTCCAGCAATTTCATCCTAACATGATTCCGGGCGTTTTACTATGTTTTCATTGAATTTCATATAAAACTAACATAAGATAAATTCATGGATATCCAGAGTGCCCGTTATTATATGTCTGTATATGACTGCAGAAGTTTGTCAAAAGCAGCAAAGGAGCATTACGTCACTCAACCGGTCATCAGCCGCTCTATTACTGCACTGGAAGATGAATTTGGCTGCACGTTCTTTGAGCGCAGCAAACACGGCGTTGTTCCTACAGAAGCCGGCACTGCTTTTTATCAATATGCTCAAAAATATTCTGTTTTCTATCAGGAGATTGCAGCTGGAATGTCCGCCTTTTCCGGCAAAGATAATCTTTCTTTATCGATTGCCGGTATCACGCCTCCCGTAAAAGAGATCCTACCAAAAGCGGTTTCCGAGTTTAACCGGATGTTTCCGGAGATTAGGATCAATATCGAACGTTTTGTCGCCAGCGAGATCATTCCGCTGATTCAGGAAGACTCTTACGATTTCTACATTACAATGATGTCTGACATCCGGACTTTTCCGCGTCTGAAAAGCCGCCTGCTTCTTTCTGAGCGTTTCCATCTGATAACAAAAGAAGAAATGCAGCCAAAGAACGATCGCGAGGCCATCCGCCTGATGAAAGAAAATCCGATCTATGTTCTCCCTGAACAGGATGCTCCGTTCTTTTACCGGATGGCGGTTGACTATCTGAAAGAGGCCGGCATCGGCCATCCGGATCTGAAGACTGCAAGACCGATCGAGTCTTTAAGCTACAATGTGTCTGCAAACCTGGGTGTGGCGCTTAGTCCCGCAAGGCACGAATTCAATGAACCCGGGTTAAGCGCTTACGTGATCAAGGGCAGTCCGCATGTTGAACTGGGCATCGCCTGGAAAAAAGAGACCCTGCCGAGTAAAACCTTTATCAGTATTTTGGAAAAACTGATCAATGAAAAGGAATAAGCAGGAGTTTCCTCCTGCTCATTCCGCCATTCTGTTTGTATCCTGTTAATCACATATCTTTGTGTATAACATTCTTATTTTCTGCCTGCAAGCACATCATCCAGCGGCTTTCCTGCTGCTTCACGATATTTATCATCCACTTCTTTCACATGGGATGGTTTGAACAGCAGGATCAGAATAATACTGATCACACCGCAGATACCTACGACCATGTAAGCGATCCGTGCGTTCGTGATTGCAACGACCCATGCAATGACCATCGGTCCTAAGGAACCGAAGATATTTGCGATCGGGTTAATATTGGCATATACACTTGAGAAATCTTCTCTTCTCCAATACTGTGCAGCACTGGATACCGTGAAGTTGGATGCGGCGCCCATGAACAGGCCAAGGCATGCAAGCGCGACCATCAGACATGCAAGGTTGTTGATCGAACCGAACACTCCTCCGAGGGTCATGATGATAACGGAGATCAGGATCGCAAGTTTTGTTCCGAACTTCGTATCTAGCACACCGAGCACCCAGCTGCCGAGGCAGGCAATACCCGAGATACCCATCATGGTACCGGTAAACTGGCCTGTGCCCGGGATAATGCCGTACTGGACAAGGATCGCTGCCGTCTGTGTCATCATACCGACGGATGTCATCAGCAGAAGGCCCATCGGGATCGTAATGAACCAGAAATCTCTGGTCGCCATTGTATGTTTCGGTGTCCAGACTGTCGTCTTTTTGTTCTCGATCTCCTGCTCCAGCATTTTGTTTGCGATTTCAGGAGTCATATTCTTATCGTTATCTCTGTATGCACCACACTGCTCCGGATAGTCGGTCACGAAGATCGCGCCGAGTATCATACCTATAACAACCGCAATGAAATAAGGCAGGAATGCGCCGAAGATACGAGGTGTTTCACCCAGTGCTGCTTTAGCAAAGAAGGATCCGCATGCGTTTGCGATCGGGAATGCAAAGGTTGCGATACCCATTACGGTTCCTTTTCTTCTCGGGAACCACTGTCCGACTAAGATTCCAAGCGGGAACGTTGCCCAAACGGTGACGATCGTACAGGTCAGGAAATAGAAGATCTGCCACAGAACAAGGTTCTTCGGCGGGATCGCCATGACTCCGAGACCGAATGCCATGGAAATGATGCCAAGGATCAAACCTAAGCGTTTCATATTTTTGACGCGACCGATACGTTTTGCGCAAAGAAGCTGTACCGCTACGCCGACCAGCATTGCTACCGTACAAAGAAGCGAGATCGTCTGTGATCCGCCAAAGTATCCGGACAGATAGTTCAGCGGGTAGTTTTTAAACATTGTCTGCGCGAAGAATGCAACGGCCTGATAAATGACCAGGATCCATCCGCGGGAGCCGAGATTATAACTCTTTTTTGGTCTTCCTTCCATAAAATTTTCCTCTCTTTTCTATTATCTTAAAGGCCTAAATGATAGACCTTGTTGGCTGTTTTCCAGAAGATTCCTTCCAGTTCTTCTTTCGTAAAGACCTTCTCAACGAGATCTGAAAGCACATCAGGTTCTACAAACGGATAATCACTTCCGTACATCAGCTTGTCCGCGCCAAGATAGTTTCTGGCAAATCCGAGAACAAATTCAGAAACGTTAGAAGTATCAAAAAAGATATTCCCGTTCCTCATAT
Source organism: Lachnospiraceae bacterium (assembly GCA_017511045.1). Taxonomy (GTDB): domain Bacteria; phylum Bacillota; class Clostridia; order Lachnospirales; family Lachnospiraceae; genus RGIG5612. The sequence continues at coordinate 12,496 of JAFWLM010000110.1, forward strand.
GATCCGGAACTGTTCTGGTATTTGCCTGAGCAGGTGCGATTGGTGGAACATAGCTGAGCCTTCCGTCAAGATACGGAACGACACCTCCGGCATGCGGCATTACAACTTGCATATCCGGGTATTTTTCCAGAATTCCTGATTTCACTAATCGGATCAGGGCCAGACTCGTATCCATCGGAAGACCTACTCCCGATACCATACCGTAGTCTCCCATCGCGTGACTCCAAAGCGGGATCGACGGATGGATCGTGACAGGGATCTGCATCTGCTCTATTTTTTTATAAACCGGAAGGACCGATGGGTCATCGACCTGCTTCGGCCCGATGTGGGAAAACAGCATAACGCTCTTAAATCCCATTTTCTGAATACGGTCCAATTCCTTAATTGCTTCAACAGGAACCGTCCATGGAAGGAACGCGATTCCCGCAAACCTGTCCGGATTTGCTGCAATCAGTTCAGCTACTTCATCATTTGCAAGTCTGGCTGCCTCAACCGCATATTCGTCCGGAAGCATTCCCGGTTCAGGAACGTTGCAGGTGATCAGCGACAGATCGATCTTTGCCTTGTCCATCGCTGCAAGTACAGCCTTCGGATCGTATACAGGATCTGCCATGACCAGTGTCTGATAGCCGTCAAAGTCAAAAATGAAGCGGTTCTCCACCCGGATCGATTTCGGACTCTTTGCATGTTCCACGAAAAACTCCCCATATGCTTTCGGGAAAACATGGCACTGCACATCAACCTTCATCCTCTCACCCCTTTTCTGTATAAAGATGATGCAAAATAATATGAACAACAAAAAAGCTGCAGGAATAGTATGTATACTATTCTTACAGCTTTAGTTTAATCGTTTTACCGTCTTTGCGGATAATCTGTTTTCGGTTATCTGTTAAACGTTTTTGTATGAACCAATATCAAGTGACAGATTATTTCTTCAGTTTGATTTTCATCATGACCGGGTTATGGTCCGAATACTTATAGTCGGTCTCAATAACATTGGAATAAACCACATCCACATTCGCCGAGACAATGAAGCCGTCTACGGTCACCACAAAATCACCTTTTTCGTACGGCTTATCCGGATTCCTGCAGCTTGCAGCCAGATCATTCTCATCAAAAGGTGCTACCAGTGTGATATCGTCCGTGAAGAGGCTCATATTGACTGGTTTTGCCCAGTTGTCATCCAGCACATCGGTGTGGAAGATCTCCGGGGAGTTGCCCAAAAGGTCGCGGTTAAAGTCACCGCCGGCAATACAATAATTGCCCTGTTCGTACTCTTCCTGCATATCCTTGATCAGCATGGAAAGCTGCACTTCTGCGGTCAGCGCATTGGCAGTGTAAGCTGAAAGATGATGATTATAGATAACAAGTTCTTTTCCATTATCTGTCGTCACCCTGCTTTTCGAATAGCAGCGGTCCAGATCGATCACTTTGGAAAAGCCCTCTTCAATCGGAAGAGACCTTCGAAGCCCGCTCGTGATCTGCGCTTTTGAGAAGGTCATAATACCCGCTTTGTTCGCGCCATGCGGCTGCGTGATCGGATACATCAGGAACGGGCTGTCATAATTCTGCGCAAAAGTATAGCTGTACTCTCCCAGTTCCGCCATTGCCTCATCGACCAGGACCCGCTGGTCCACATGATAAGATCTCGTTGCATCAAAGTCGACTTCCTGGAACAGAGCGATGTCAGGATCATATTCAGCGATCACGTTCATGGCACCGTCTATGTTTTCGTAAACTGCATCCTTCGAGAATGCCCAGCTTTCTTTTCCGCCATCCATAAAGAAGGTGTAGTCATCGCTGTAAGCTCCGAAACCAATGTTATAACTGGTCACCATCAGCTCTTTTCCGGTCTGCACCGTCTCAGATTCCGCCTGCTGCTCAGCAACTAAAGCCTGATTGTCATCGATCCTTTTAAAGCTCAAGAATACGTATGCGACATACGCAAACACCAGAAGAATGATAATGGCAAGGACCAAACCGATGATGCTGAAGGTTTTCGCCACCGGCCCTCGTTTCTTTTTTTCTTTTTTTCTTTTTCCTGCCATAATTTGAAAACCCCATTTCAAAAATCATTATAACATAATGAGTCACAAGAGTATTCTTTTGTCAGTCTGTAAGTCCTAATTCTCCCGGTTCCTCTTGTTCCTCATCCAGTTCGTAATCTAAAGCTGCCCGGAACTGGGTCTCATACAATTCTTTATACAGTCCGTCTTTTTCCAGCAATTCTTCGTGGGTTCCCTGTTCTGCGATCGTACCTCCTCCAATCACGAGGATCTGATCCGCCTTTAAAATAGTGGATAAACGGTGCGCGATCACGATACTGGTGCGGCCGACCATAATCTTCTCGAGCGCATCCTGGATCGCGTTTTCCGAAATGGAATCCAGTGCGCTTGTTGCTTCATCCAAGATCAGGATCTTCGGGTCTTTCAGGATCACTCTCGCGATCGAGATCCTCTGCTTTTCTCCTCCCGAAAGCTTCAGTCCTCTGTTTCCGACAACAGCCTCATATCCTTCCGGCTGGGACACGATAAAATCATGAATATTTGCAACTTTACAAGCTGCCTCTATTTCCTCCTCCGTTGCATCCTCTTTTGCATACAGCAGGTTTTCCCGGATCGTTCCGTTAAAGAGATAGGTATCCTGTGTAACTACACCGATGCAGCCTCTGAGATATGCCAGGTCAAAATCCCTGACATCAACTCCTGCGATCGTCACTTTGCCTCCAAGCACATCATATAAGCGAGGGATCAGATTCACGACCGTTGACTTACCGGAACCGGAACCTCCGACGATGGCATACATCGATCCGCCCGGAATCGTAAAATCAATATCCTTTAACAGCGGGCGGTCCGGCTCATAAGAGAATTCCACATGTTCAAAGCAGATGTCCGCATTCTTCACTTCCGGTTTTTCCCCGTTTTCCGGTGAGACGATCGTGTTCTCTTTATCAAAATAATCAAAGATTCTTGTAAAGAGCGCCAGAGATCTCGTAAAGTCGACCTGTATGTTCAGCAGGGATTCCACCGGGCGGTACAGGCGGTTGACCAGCGCAACGGTTGCCGTTATGGTACCGACAGTCAGTGCCGGGTCCCAAGCACGAATGATGAACAGACCGCCGGCAAAATAGATCAGCAGCGGAGCGATCTGGGTAAACATTCCCAGGACCATGTGGAACCATTTACCGCTTCTTTGCTCTTTGAGCGCATATTGCGTCACTTCTTCGTTGACCTCAACAAAGCGGTCATATTCCTTCTTTTCCCTTGCAAACAGCTTTACAAGCAGCGAGCCGGAAACACTCAGCGTTTCATTGATCCGCTCATTCATCTCATCTGTTTTTTCCTGGCTTTTGGAAAGCAATGCCCATCGGGTACGTCCGACCGTCCTGGTCGGAATGATCAGGAGCGGGATCACGATGATCCCTACGATCGCCAGTTTCCAGCTCATCGTAAAAAGCGCAACCAGAGTTGTCACTACAGTCGCAATATTACTTACAATACTTTGAAGGGTTCCCGAAATAACAGAACTGACACCGCTGATATCAGTATTCATGCGGGTAATGATATCGCCCTGTTTTTCAGAAGTGAAAAAAGAATGCGGCATATACTGCAGATGGTTATACATCTGATTACGCATATCGAAAATAATGCGCTGGGAGATCCAGGCATTGATATAGGTCTCAAGAACAGAGATTGCCTGCGAAGCCGCAAGTGTCACAACCGCAGCGATCAGCAGTTTGATCAGCAGAGCCCAGTCTTTTCCGATCAGGGCCTCATCAACGATCCGTCCTGTGATGATGGACGGGAACAGACCAACGACTGCTGCCGCAAGGATCGTAATAAACACGATGATAAACTGCAGAAGGTACGGTCTCAGATAGCTGAAGATCCGTTTTAACAGTTGCCCCGTCACTTTCGGCATGTTCTGTTTTTCTTCATCTGTAAGGAAGCCTCTTGCTCCAAAAGGACCCAGTCCTCTCCCCGGTGGATGTGCCATAGCTTTTCCTCCGTATGATTATTCTAATCAAAAATGAGTCTTGCCTCTGCAACACTCATTTTACAGCAATTTACTTCTGCCAGAAAGTATTTCTATAAAGAACCTTGAAATAACTGCCTTACTGTTCCGCTTATTACAGTATTACCCCCATAAATACTTTCGACGCGAAGCACCCCTCCTGGCTGCCGGATCGACAGACTGACATCTTCCTTTATTTTTTCTGCCAGATACATCCCGCAGGCAGAGCTCCCGCTTCCACAGGATGTTTCCCAAAAGGCAGTTCCGCTCTTTGGAATATAGACGAAAGGCGTCAGCGTCAGCTCCGGTATTTTTCCTGAAAGAAACATCAGGCCAAGACCTTCTGCAGAAAGCACTCCGCACCATTTCCGGACAGCTTCTTCTGCAGCCTTCTTTTCATTTTTCAAAAATGAAAACGGGGAGTTCTCTTCAATGATCAAATGACTGATCCCCTGCATTCTGACCAGTGGAAGCTCAGCTGTGATCTCCTGATATTCAAGTTCTTCTGTTTTGCAAAACTCCGCCTTTGGCATCTGAACACTTGCTTCTGCAAGATCCTTTTTATCATTGTTCAGTTTTACACTGACGATATCTTCTGCACCGGACACTTCCAAACGGATCTCGATCTCTCCATGAGAGACGATCTGATTTCTTTCCGCGTATAAAGCTGCCGTACACATGGACGCGTTTCCGCAGAACTCTTCGCCTGCCATACGCAGCTTTGCCTGCACAGGATCATCCATCGTCCCACACAGATCCACAAAACCGACCTGCTCGACTTCGGGATGCTTCTCCATGATCTTCGCTGCAATAAAAGGCTGCCGGGATACCTCCACGCAACTTTCCACAAGCGCAGTGATATTCCCGGTCGGATCCATGACAATATAATCAATCTTTTTATCAATATCCGCTTTCATGCCATGTACTTCAATGCTACTTCTGATAATTCTGAAGGAACAGTTTTGTTCTCTCCTGTTTCGGATCTCCGAAGACCTCCTCCGGATCACCTTGTTCTACAATAACACCGCCGTCCATAAAAATCACGCGGTTGCTGACAGCTCTTGCAAACGGCATCTCATGCGTTACAACGACCATCGTCATCTTCTCTTCCGCAAGCTGTTTGATGACTTTCAGCACTTCTCCTGTCAGTTCAGGATCAAGCGCGCTGGTAGGCTCATCAAAAAAGAGGATCTCCGGATTCAGTGCAAGAGCACGTGCGATAGCCACTCTTTGCTGCTGTCCGCCGGAAAGCTCGCAGGGATAGGCATCGCCTCTGCCTGTAAGACCCATTTTATCTAACAATTCCAGGGCTTCTTTATGGACCTCGTCTTTCGGCCTTTTCTGAACCTTAATCGGCGCGTCCATAATATTCTTAAGGACGGAATAATGCGGAAACAGATGGAACTGCTGGAAGACAAGTCCGAAATAACTCTTCATCTCGGTCAGCTCCTTGTGGTGAACATAAACTGCCTTTCCGCTCTCATCCGTGACGGCCGCACTTTTTCCCATATAGCTGATCGTTCCCGAATCGATCTGCTCCAGAAACGTTGCGCAGCGAAGGAGTGTGCTCTTTCCGGAACCGCTCGGACCGATAACGCTAACCACTTCACCTTTGTCCACGTGCAGGCTGATATCTTTCAGCACTTCATTGCAGCCAAAGGATTTTTTTATATTTGACATTTCAAGTATCATCTCAGCGCTCCTGATCTTAATGATAATAATTCATCTTTTTCTCAACTCTTGCCATCACGAAATCCACGATCGCATTAAATACATAATAGAACACACCGGCTACCAGGAACGGTATAAAGCTGGTCTGTGAATTCGCGATCTGTTTGCCTATGGTGAACATCTCCTGATAAGAAACCGCAAACGCAAGCGAGGTATCTTTAACCAGTGTAACGATCTCGTTGGTGATACTCGGCATGATCCGTTTGATCACCTGCGGAAGAATAATATGTATAAAAGTCTGGAATTTAGAATAGCCCAGGACATCGGCCGCCTCATACTGGCCGATCGCCATGGATTCGATTCCGCCTCTGTATATCTCTGCAAAATATGCAGCATAGTTGATCGCAAAAGCGATAACGACAGGGATCAGTTTATTTTTAGAAACGTCTGCCCCAAGCAGATAATGAGGGCCATAAGTGACTGCCAGGATCTGCAGCAGAAGCGGGGTTCCCCGGAGTATTGAAATGATGACTCTTACGATACCGGAGACTACCTTGACCTTGCTCATGCGAAGGAGGGCAACCACCATTCCCAGAGGAAGAGAAAATAAAAGTGTTAGAAAGAAGATCGCGCAGGTCTTGCCGAAGCCGCCTGCCATTAATCCGATCATTGTCCAAAGTGACATAATTTACCTCATAAAAAACAAAGACAGGAAGGTGCCTAAGCACCTTCCGGCCTAAATAAATTCATAATCAATTACTGTAAAAAGATAAGATTCGGGATAAGATCCGCGTATTCCTCTTTTGATTCAGCAATCTGCTTATAGGTTCCGTCAGCTACGAGTTCTGCAACTGCGCCCTGGATCTGATCGCAAAGCGCCTGATCATCGGAACGGAAGCAGATACCATACTGCTCACCGCCAAGATCCTCATCAAGGATTACAAAGCCCTCGTGTTCATTGATATATGCTTTTGCGACCGGTTCATCAACCAGTACCGCTTCAACAGCGTTTCCGTCAAGCTCTGTAAAGCACTTAAGGAAGCTGTCGCATCTTACAACACTGTTAAATGTTGCTGCAAGCTCTTCAAGATCAGAGCTTAAGAGCTGGTCTCCGCTTGTTCCCAGCTGTACAGCCACGTCCTTGCCTGCAAGGTCTGCAGAAGACTTGATGCCGCTGTCTGCCTTAACAAGAAGGACCTGTGTATTATCAAAGTACGGATCAGAAAGAACATAGCCTGCTTCTTTCATGCTGTCCAGGATCGTCATTCCGGACCAGATGCAGTCACATTCTTTTGCGTCCAGCTGGATCAGCTTGTTGTCCCAGTTAACTTCGAAGATCTCAAGTTCAATACCGAGCTTATCGCATGCTGCCTGACAGATCTCAACATCAAATCCCGTGTATTTTCCATCATCCCCTAAATAAGAGAACGGAGGATACTCCGGGTCAATACCCATGATAAACGTTGTTTTCTCTGCATTATCTGCCCCGCTTCCGGCAGGAGCTGCACCGCCGCCTGAGTTTCCGCCGCATGCTGCCAGTGACAGAACGACTGTTACAGCAAGAAGTCCGCTGATAATAATGCTAATGATTTTCTTCTTCATCTTTCTTCCTCTTTCTATAGTAAAATTTCTTTCACGTTATAAAGGTGATATGGTAGTATGCTACTATTTCAACGTGTTAAAGTCAATGTTTTCTTTTTGAGTTTTTTCTGTTATTATTGTTTCGGCCCAGACAGCTTTATGGTATACTATTTGGGTATTTTTAAGGGCCTTGGCCCGAGGATGAATATTATAGTAAAGGAGTAAAAACATGCAGAGAAGAATCGGTACAGTTTCAAGGGGACTGCGGGCACCTATCGTAAAAGAAGGCGATGATCTCAGAAAGATCGTAGTTGATACTTTTATGGATTGTCTTAATAATGGTGAATTCGAGATCGGCAAGAAGGATGTTCTCGCTATTACAGAATCCATTCTCGCTCGTTCCCAGAAAAACTATGCAACCACAGATCAGCTTGCCAAGGATGTAAAAGAAAAACTCGGCGGCGAGACTGTCGGTGTTGTATTCCCTATTCTCTCCCGCAACAGATTTGCAATCTGCCTGCGCGGTATCGCTAAGGGCTGCAAGAAGGTCGTTCTGATGCTCAGTTATCCGAGCGACGAGGTCGGCAATCACCTTCTCGATATTGACCTGTTGGACGAAAAGGGCGTCGACCCTTACACAGATGTGTTAACACAGGAGGAATTCGAGGGAATGTTCGGTAAATCAAAACACACATTTACCGATGTTGACTATGTAAACTACTACAAGGGACTGATCGAAGAGGAAGGTGCGGAAGCACAGATCATCTTCGCAAACAACCCGCGTAAGATCCTGGATTACACAGATCATGTCATCTGTGCTGATATCCACACAAGAAAAAGAACGAAAAAGCACATCCTTGCTGCCGGCGGTAAAGTTGTCGTTGGTCTTGATGAGCTTTTGAATGCCCCGGTTGACGGCTCCGGCTACAATCCGGACTATGGTATTTTAGGTTCCAACAAGGCAACCGAAAATACGATCAAACTGTTCCCGATCAACTGCCAGGAATTTGTTGACGGAATTCAGGCTGACATCCTTGAAAAAACCGGCAAGACGATCGAAGTCATGGTATACGGCGACGGCGCGTTCAAAGATCCTGTCGGAAAGATCTGGGAGCTTGCTGACCCGGTCGTATCTCCGGGATTCACTGCCGGATTAAACGGACAGCCGAACGAACTGAAGCTGAAATATCTTGCTGACAACCAGTTTGCACACCTTCGCGGCGATGAGCTGAAAGATGCGATCCATCAGGCGATCAAAGAAAAGGATGCAAACCTGAAAGGTAAGATGGATACCGAAGGAACGACTCCGCGTCAGCTTCCTGACCTTTTAGGTTCCCTTTGCGACCTGACCAGCGGTTCCGGTGACAAAGGAACTCCGTTCATCTACATTCAGGGTTATTTCGATAACTACACAGACTAAATCATTTCGCAGAAATGAAAACCGGAGCCTTAAAGGCTCCGGTTTTTTCATGCTTATTAAAATACAATTGACACAGGCTTACGGACGGTTGATGAGCTGTAAAAGTTCATTCTTATAATAGAAGTCTTCAGCGCCCTGGAAGAAAGCGTCAATGTTTTCAAACTCTGTAAGCGGCGGAACATCACATCCGGAAGATACCCAGAAGTTCGGATATGCCTTGCATTCTTCAAGCAGACGAGCAGTTGCCCATCTGACAGAGGTCGGTGTTCCGTGACGGAATTCCTTGGAAGGAGAAACATTGCCGAGGATCAGAACGTCTTTTGGTGCTTTCTCCAGAATATCTGTCATTTTGATCGCATCTCCGAAATGGTAGCCCATGCAGCCGGTTGCAAAAATATCTTCTGTCTGGAAAACGGTTCCGTTTCCGCAGTTATGAAGGAAAATCGCAAAGTTCTCATCCTGGGTCTCATCGACGATCTGCTTTACATAATCATAAGCAAATTCTTTTGCAAGCTGCGGGGAAAGGATGCCGGCAAGCGGCTCGCCCATGATCACGCCGTCAGCACCTGCTTCTTTAAATGCTTTGATATAATCGATCAGGAAGGTCGTTGCTTTTTTCAGCAGAGTATGAACCATTTCCGGCTCATCATAGCAGTTTACCAATGCTTCATTCACGTCCATAAGACGTCCTGCCAGAGAAAACGGGCCGGTACATTCTGCAAAGACCGGTCTGTCAGTGATGACCTTTTTCGCTTTGCGGATGCCTTTGATATTTACGATCGTTCTTTCTGCTCCGACTTCCGGGATTGCAAGTGCTTCTGCCTGCTCCGGAGTTGAGATCAGCTGTCCTGTGATGGTCGGGATCTCATCAACGGAATATACGGCGTGTGCACCGAATGCTTCTGCTTCGACAGAAAGATCCATATATCCAAGTGCGATCGGCATGTCATAACGGTCTGCGATCATTTTCATGCCAAGTGCCTGGTTGCTGCTGTTTGTACAGAGATCTCTTACTGTAACATAAAGCATCTGGACTGCCGGAAATGAAAGGATCGGCAACGGTTTCTTCTTTTCAGTGACGCGCATAACGTCGAGCCAGTTTTTAATATTGGAATACTGCATATCTTCCCCTCCTGTGTATGAACTGAATCTTCTTTTCTGTTTGATTGACCTCGAGTAGAATACTCAAATATTGTTCCAATTTCTTGGACTATTTTCGATTTTTATAACTATTTTACTGTCTTTTTTGTTGTTTCTTGCAATATGTAAATATTTTTATATTTTCCGTTTTTCTATTATAAAGTTTCAGAAAAGAAAAACTGCGGTCTTGCATACCGCAGTTTTGAAAACGTAATGATTACTTCACTGTCTCGATCTTGATCACGTTGGTATTTCCAGGTTCGCCCCCGATTTCGCCACCGGTCATGACCACTTTATCACCCGGTTTGAGATTCATTTCGCGGATCGCAGCCTTCAGCCCGTTTTCAAACATTTCCTCCTGAGTGTTAAAACGCTCGGAAAGGACCGGCTTGACACCCCAGCTGATGTTGAGTCTTCTCCATACCCGCTCGTCCATCGTTGCCCCGATGATCGGAGACGGACAGCGGAAGCGGCTGATCATTTTCGCCGTATGGCCGGAGACCGAGTTGACAACGATGCACTTGGCTTCGACATCATTTGCCATGGCACAGGTCGCATGACAGATCGAGTCCAGACTGTCTTTGATCCGGTATCCGGTGTTATGGAACCATTCCTCATAATCGATCTTCTGTTCCGTATATTCCGCAATTTTCGCCATAGTCTCAACAGCTTCCACAGGATAAGCGCCGCTTGCGGTTTCACCGGAAAGCATGATCAGCGAAGTTCCCTCATAAACGGCATTTGCGACATCCGAGGCCTCTGCTCTGGTCGGTCTCGGTTTTGTGATCATCGACTCCAGCATTTCCGTCGCAGTCACGACACGTTTTCCACGGATCCTGCAGCGGTAGGTCATGTCTTTCTGGATCGCAGGTACTTCGATGAACGGGATCTCCACACCAAGATCACCTCTTGCAACCATGACGCCGGATACCACATTTAAGATATCGTCCAGATTGTTGACACCGGAGCGGTTTTCGATCTTTGCAATGATACTGATCTCTTCTCCGCCGTTCTCATCCAGAAACTTTCTCATCTCCTCCACATTCTCTTTTGTGGATACAAAGGAGGCCGCGACATAATCCACTTCATTCTTAATGCCAAATAAAAGGTCTTCTTTATCCTTATCACTCAGAAACTCATGCTGCATCAGCCGTCCCGGGAAGTTCATGCTCTTCCTGTTTGAGAGTGTTCCGCCGATGATGACTCTACACCTGATCTCAGGACCTTCGATCTCTTCCACCCGAAGCTCGATCAGACCGTCATTCACCAGGATCCTGTCGCCCGGTTCCAGTTCCTTCGGAAGGTTTGCATAGCTGACAGAAACTCTGGATTCGTCGCCCTCCACCTGCTCTGCTGTCAGAGTAAAGAGTGCTCCTTCTTTCAGCTCTATCTTTTCATTCTGAAATGTTCCGACCCGGTACTCAGGACCTTTTGTGTCCAGCATGATCGGGATCGGCGCATTCATTTTTTCGCGGACCTGCTTGATCCGGTCGATTTTGTTCTGCATATCCTCATGTGTTCCATGGGAAAAGTTGAGCCTTGCCACATCCATTCCGGCACGGACCATTTTTTCCAGGATCTCTTCACTTTCACTTGCAGGACCGATCGTGCAAATTATTTTTGTTTTTCTCATAGTAATCTCACCTGAATGTTTATTATTCCTCTCAAGGAACCGTTACACATCATTATAGTGAAAACCCGAAGACTTCACAAGGATAGAACTAAAAGAAAAATCCCCAAAGAGCGAACTCTTCGGGGATCTGATTCTCTGTATCGTTTTGACTAACGTTTGGAGAACTGCGGTGCACGTCTTGCGCCTTTGAGACCGTATTTCTTTCTTTCTTTCATTCTCGGATCTCTTGTAAGATATCCTGCCTTTTTAAGAACTGGTCTGTTCTCTGCATCAGCCTGTACCAGGGCTCTTGCAATACCATGACGGATCGCACCTGCCTGTCCTGTAAATCCGCCGCCTTTAACGGTAACGGTTACATCATACTTGTCAGCACTGTTTAAAGCTTCCAGAGGCTGGCGAACGATCACTTTCAGTGTCTCATAGCCAAAGTAATCATCAAGGCTTCTTTTGTTTACTGTGATATTTCCTTTGCCCGGTGCAATGTAAACTCTTGCAATACTCTTTTTTCTTCTTCCGGTTCCGTAAAATTTATCTGCCAATGTTATTTCCTCCTTTCAGCTTAAACTTCCAATGCTTCCGGCTTCTGTGCCTGATGCGGATGTTCCGGACCTGCGTATACGAACATCTTCTTGATCATCTTACGTCCTAAAGGTCCTTTTGGAAGCATTCCCTTAACTGCAAGTTCAATAACTTTTTCCGGCTTCTTAGCGATCATTGTCTTGAGGTCTGTTTCCTTCATTCCTCCGACATAATCGGAATGATGGTAGTAGATCTTCTGATCTAATTTCTTACCTGTAACTTTGATCTTTTCTGCGTTGATAACGATTACGTAATCACCGGTATCTTCGTGAGGTGTATAGATTGGTTTGTTCTTACCTCTTAAGATTTTTGCAAGTTCGCTGGAGAGACGTCCGAGAGTTTTGCCATCAGCATCAACGACAAACCATTTTCTCTCGATCTTCTCAGGATTAGCCATAAATGTCTTCATCGATTTTCCTCCTAAATGTCTTTGGTTCCTGCGCTGCTTTCACTGTAATGTCCGGACAGCTTCCTTCAGTACCTGAACCGTTATATACATTTTACTTCCGGCAGTTTCTTATACTCTTTCGGGGCTAATTGAAAGGGCATAAAAAACCTGTCGTCACAAGCTAAGATTATATAGCAGTGACGACAGGTCTGTCAACTAAAAATCCTTAAAAATCAGCAATTAATCAAAGAGGTCTCTTCCGCTTGTTGCAACAAGTCCTCCGACATCATGCTCCACAACATCCCAGTGCTCTGCAAGCTTTCCGTCCTGCAGGCGGTAGATGTCAACGACCTTGTTCACAGAGCCGTTGCTTCCCATCGTGCATTTGAAGAAAACAGCCACATGATCTTTATTCTCAAAGATCTTTTTGATTTCCATATGCGGCTTTGCAGCGAGGAATTTTGCAGCAAACTCTTTAAATCCTTCTTTTCCGTCTGCAACGCCGACGTTATGCTGCATATAATCATCTCTCATAAAATCATCAAGATGGGTCAGGTCCCAGCCGTTAAAAACTTCTTCATAGAACTTTAAAACTACTTCTTTGTTTGTCATAGCGCTGTCCTTTCTTATGCTTTCCGTCCGCAGCAGTGTTTATATTTCTTTCCGGAACCGCATGGGCACGGATCATTTGGATATACTTTGTCATCCGCACGTTTCTTCGGCGCCTTTACCGCAGAATCGTCCTTATTGGTTGCCATTGGTTTTACGACCTGCTCACGTTTCACTTCCTGCTCGATCTTGATGTGCATCATCACGCGGACAGTATCCTCCTGAATTCCGGCGATCATGCCATCGAACATATCATAGCCGGCCATCTTATACTCCACGACCGGATCTCTCTGGCCGTATGCCTGAAGGCCGATGCCCTGACGGAGCTGGTCCATATCATCGATGTGGTTCATCCAGTGACGGTCGATCACTCTGAGCAAAACGACACGCTCAACTTCACGCAGATGCTCTTCTACCGGGAATTCTTTTTCCTTCGCCTCATAGAGACGGTGTCCCAGCTCGATCATATCCTGACGGAAATCATCTTTGCTGTAGCCGCCGCTCAGCTGTTCGCCAGAAAGTCCGACGACTGTACCGAATACCGGATTCCAGCTCTCATTAAAGGAGGTCATATCCCATTCATCCGGTTTCGTTCCTTCAACGATATTGGCATTAACGATCCGTTCTGCAGTGGCATCGATCATCGTAAAGATCGATTCACGCATTGACTCACCGTCAAGTACTCTGCGGCGCTCTGCGTAAATGATCTCCCTCTGCTCATTCATGACTTCATCATATTCAAGCAGATTCTTCCTGATACCGAAGTTGTTGTTCTCGATCTTTTCCTGCGCTCTTTCGATCGCATTGGAAAGCATTTTATGCTCGATCTGTTCTCCGTCATCCACACCAAGTGTATTGAAAACGCCCATAAGACGTTCCGAGCCGAACAGACGCATCAGATCATCTTCAAGAGAGATATAGAAGCGGCTTTCGCCCGGGTCTCCCTGTCTTCCGGAACGACCGCGCAGCTGGTTGTCGATACGTCTTGCTTCATGACGCTCCGTACCGATGATCTTAAGACCACCTGCTGCCTTGGCTTCGTCGTCCAGCTTAATATCGGTACCACGGCCGGCCATGTTGGTTGCGATTGTAACCGCTCCATGCTTTCCGGCCTCTGCAACGATCTGTGCCTCCTGCTCATGGAACTTTGCATTCAACACGTTATGTTTTACGCCGCGTTTGCTGAGCATCTTAGAGAGCAGCTCTGAGGTCTCGATCGTGATCGTACCAACCAGGACCGGCTGTCCTTTTTCATGTGCTGCTACGATCTCATCAATAACGGCTTTATATTTTTCTTTTTTGGTTTTATAAACTGCATCCTGCAGATCCTGACGGATGACCGGTACATTGGTCGGGATCTCAACAACGTCCATTCCGTAAATGTTACGGAACTCATTTTCTTCCGTCAGTGCGGTACCTGTCATACCGGCTTTCTTGCGATACTTATTGAAGAAGTTCTGGAAGGTGATCGTTGCCAGCGTTCTGGATTCCCGTTTTACCTGCACATGCTCTTTTGCCTCGATTGCCTGATGCAGACCGTCGGAATATCTTCTTCCCGGCATGATACGTCCGGTAAATTCATCAACGATCAGGATCTGATCATCTTTTACAACATAGTCCTGATCGCGGTGCATCAGATTATGGGCACGGAGCGCTAAGATGATGTTATGCTGGATCTCCAGATTTTCCGGATCGGCAAGGTTTTCGATCTTAAAGAACTGCTCTACTTTCCGGACACCCTGCTCGGTAAGGTTGACAGATTTTTCTTTTTCATTCACGACGAAATCGCCTGTCTCTTCCATTTTCTCGCCCATGATGATATCCATCTTGCCGAGTTCTTTTGCCTCGCCGCGCTGCAGCTGTTTTGCAAGGATATCGCAAAGCTCATAAAGCTTCGTGGACTTCGCAGACTGACCGCTGATGATCAGAGGCGTTCTTGCTTCGTCGATCAGGATGGAGTCGACCTCGTCGACGATCGCATAGTTCAATTCTCTTTGAACCAGGTCTTCTTTTCTTACGACCATGTTATCACGGAGGTAATCAAATCCCAGTTCATTATTCGTAACATATGTGATGTCGCAGCTGTATGCTTCTTTTCTCTCTTCGCTGGTCATGCTGTTCAGCACGACTCCGACGGTAAGACCTAAGGCTCTGTGAACCTGTCCCATCCACTCAGCATCACGGTTTGCCAGATAGTCGTTGACCGTTACGACATGAACACCGCGGCCTTCCAGTGCGTTCAGGTACGACGGTAAAAGACAGGTCTGTGTCTTACCTTCACCTGTCTTCATTTCGGCGATACGTCCCTGATGAAGGATGATGCCGCCCATCAGCTGAACCGGATAATGCTCTGTTCCGAGTTTTCTTCTGGTTGCCTCTCTGACGAGCGCAAACGCTTCTACTAACAGATCATCCAGAGTCTCACCTGCTGCAAGGCGCTTCTTGAACTCTTCCGTCTTTGCAGCCATCTGCTCATCAGAAAGCTTCATCATGGAAGGTCTTAAATCCTCTATTTTCTTTACCAGCGGTGAGATCCTTTTGATCTCTTTGGAACTATGACTTCCGAAAAGTTTCTCTTTTAATCCCATTGATTTATAGTGCTCCTGTTTCTTCATGATTCGGCGCCGCTTATCAGGCGGCGCCTCTTAATAATTCGATATTTAATTTTAAGCTTCTTTTTATTCAGGCTCGATCAGACCGTAAGTGTCGTTCTTTCTCTTATAAACAACATTGATCGTATCTGTCTCGGAGTTTGTAAAAACAAAGAAGTTATGTCCCAGAAGATCCATCTGCATGCAGGCCTCGACCGGATCCATCGGTTTGAAATCGAAACGTTTGTTTTTAACGATCTTGATCTCGTTCTCGTCCTCATCGTAATCCTGCTCGATGTATTCTTTGGTGAAGGTCTTGCGATCCTGGTATTTATCGATCAGCTTGTTTTTGTATTTTTTCAACTGAGTCTCAATTGCCTCTTCCGCAAGGTCGATGGACACGTACATATCGGAGCTTGTCTGCTCTGCGCGGATAATGCCTCCCTTAACCGGGATCGTGACCTCGATCTTCTGGCGGCTCTTTTCGACACTCAAGGTGACCAGCACCTCCGTATCGTGTGAAAAATACCTTTCAAGTTTGCCGATCTTCTCCTGGATGGCTGACTTAAGGCTTTCTGTGACATCAACATTTCTGCCTGTTATAGTGTATTTCACTATATCACCCCTTTCCGCCTTTTTTGATGGTTTCATTGTATCATAAAAGAGTTCCCGGTGGGAACTCTTTCACAAAATTTTCTTATTTCTGCTAGTTGATGTATCTTGCGATATTGATGATCGGCATCATGTACATGCTCGCATAACTTGCTGTCGTTCCGGGTACGGATTCATGCACCACTGTGCCGTCTCCGATGTAAAGGGCTACATGACCCGGATAAGCAACGATATCGCCCGGACGGATGTCATCAATGGAAACAGAAGTTCCGCCCCATGACTGTGCATCTGAAGATCTGGAGATCTCGATTCCGTATGCTCTGTAGATTGCACTGGTGAATCCGCTGCAGTCTGCGCCGTAACTGAGGTCTGAACTTCCCCAGACATATGGCAGGACACCGACGAACTGCTGTGCATATGCTGCAATGGCTGCTCTTAATGCTGCCACATCTTCGGAATCCGGAGCTGCAGGAGCAATATTGATGCTTCTTCTCTCGTAGCTTGCAGCCTCTTCTGCTTTTCCGTTTTCGATATCTTCTGCTGCAGTTACACCATCGTTAATGCGGTTTGTTGCATCGATCTCGGCAGAAACCAGCGCTGCATATCTTCTTACGACTGAGAAGGTCATATCATCATTGTAGACCCAGCCTTCACCTACGCCCGGAACAGAGATCTTGCTGAATTCATCTCCATCTTCAACCAGGGTATATCTGACTCCGTCAGGAAGGACGCAGAGAACGGTGCTGTAATCCCACGGATCTTCATAGAGGTAAACATCACTGCTGTTTGCAAAAGCCGCACTGATATAAGTGGAACCATCCATGCCTTCCGCTTCGATGCCGCGTACGAATCCGTCTTTTTTGACATAACCATTTACAGAATCAGAAATGATCTGATACCAGCTGCCCTGCTCTCTTACAAGCGTTGCAACATCACCGGCATACATATGTCCAACGACCTTAGCAACGGTCTCACCGTTTTCAATTCGTTCATTACCTTTGATCTTATCATAGACATCTGCGGTGCCTTCCCCATTATAGATGATCAGCTTTCCGATGGTGCTTCCGTTAGCATCATAGTACTCATTGATGCCGTCGCCTAAAGATGCACCCAAAGCTGTGGTGGAAAGATACTCAACAGAACTTCCGGAGGTAGCTCCTACATAACCGTCGATCACATTGCCCATGCCTGCACCCGGAAGTGTCAGCGCATCTTCTGCCATCACGACGTTTTGTTTTGTATTCGCAACACCCGCAAGGCTTGTAACAGACATAATGCCGCCACCTAAGATCGTCACGGCACTAGCAAGAGCTATCATTGATATTTTATTAAACTTAAGAATTTTTGACATATTTTTTGGAATTCGCTTTATTTTATTACGTAATTGTTACAAATTTCTTAATAAATATATCATCCATATATAGAAAAGTCAACCGTTATATCTGTGAACATTTTATGAAAAATAACACAAAATACCACAATTTCTTGTGTCTACGGAGGAAGTCTGTCTACAAGATGTTGAGTCGTTGCTCCCGCTTTCCTTGGGAGAAAGTCTGTAATAATTCCGTAAAAAGGCAAAAGGCAGCCGCCTTAGCTGCTGCCCTCTGCCTTTTGCCATTCTGTTATACCCTTGTTTTGTTATTAAGCCGTCTTTTTGCGGGTGATCAGCTTAATCACGAGTAAGGTTAATATCATCAGCGCAACTGCGATCGGAAGTGCAATCGCTGCATTCGGAAGTAATCCTGCAATAATATAGGAGACGAAGGATACTGCTGCTACAGTGATCGCATACGGAAGCTGCGTGCTGACGTGCGTTACATGATCACACTGTGCTCCTGCAGATGCCATGATCGTGGTATCTGAGATCGGTGAGCAATGATCGCCGCATACAGCGCCGGCCATTGCCGCACTCATGTTGACGACGCCCAAAGAGGTCGTCAGCGGGAATGCTGCAAGTGTGATAGGGATCAGGATTCCAAAAGTTCCCCAACTTGTTCCAGTTGCAAAGGAGATCACGACCGCAATAACGAATACCAGTGCCGGCAGGAACCAGGTGATGCCGCTTGCGCCTGCCATGATGCTCTCAACAAACTCTGTGGATCCTAAAGAATCGGTCATTGCCTTCAGTGTCCATGCGAAGGTCAGGATCAGGATCGCAGGGACCATGCTCTTGAATCCTTCCGGAATTGCGCCCATGCAGTCTTTGAAGCTGATGATCCTTCTGCACAGATAATAAATAATGGTAATGATCAAAGCGACTGCTCCGCCGTACATAAGGCCGACAGAAGCATCGGAATTTGCAAATGCGTCAACGACGTTTGCGCCTTCTAAAGCACCGCCTGTATAGATCAGACCGAAGATACAGCAGATGATCAGTACAACGATCGGGAAGATCAGGTCGATCACGCGTCCTTTCGGATTTGCCTGATCCTCTTCCGTATTGGAATACGGATTCATGCCGTTAAAGATATCGCCGGCATCCGCCGCATCTGTGTATTTTTTCATTGGACCGTAATCCATCTTAAAGATGATCAGGAAGAACATCATGACAATGGTAAGGACCGCATAGAAGTTGAACGGGATCGATGCGATGAACGCATGGAGTCCCTGACCTTCTCCGACATAACCGGAAACTGCTGCCGCCCAGGAAGAGATTGGAGCGATGATGCAGACAGGAGCTGCCGTTGCATCGATCAGGTAAGCCAGCTTTGCACGGCTGATTTTAGAAGCGTCGCTGACCGGTCTCATAACAGAACCTACGGTCAGGCAGTTGAAATAGTCATCGATAAAGATCAGAATACCAAGGATAATGGTGGCAACCTGCGCACCGCCGTGGCTCTTGATATGTTTTGCCGCCCATCGTCCGAATGCAGCACTGCCTCCTGCCCGGTTCATTAATACGACCATTGTTCCGAGAATGACCAGGAAGACTAAAATACCAACATTCCAGCTGTCTGCCAGTGCGCCGTCAACAAAGCCGTCACTGAAAATATGCTCTAATGCGCCAAGCGGGTTTCCGTTGGCATAGAAGAAGCCGCCGACTAAAATACCGACAAATAAGGAAGAATAGACTTCTTTGGTGATCAATGCCAGCACGATCGCAACGATCGGCGGAACCAGAGACCAGAATTTTCCGTAGAAGACGCTCTCGGCAACGGCTTCCCCGTCTTCAGCAAATACAGTCCATGCAAACATCATCACAAACACAGCTGCAATGATCACGATGCGGGCGATCTGTCTTCCCCTTGACAGCTGCCTCTTTTGTCCAAACAATTCGTTTCTTAATTTTCTCATAGTTGCCTCCGTTTTTTCGGATCGCTTTGTGCTTCTTTGAAAATAAAAAAGATGTTTCGCAAATTGCAAAACATCACACTTTCAAGACATTTCCGTCTTCTGCAAAAAAGCTCTCCACAAATGTGACAGTCCGGCAGGTATTTCCTGCAGGCCCAACAGTTTTTCCATTCAGGAAGAAAAACTATTTCGGCGGAATCCCCTTTCTGTAACGGCGGCATCCTGCTGCCTAAACCGCTCATACTCTTGTCATCCGCGCCTCTATTTCGCAATCACTATTTGATTATTTTACTGATTATAGTGAGGCATCTTTCTAATGTCAACGCAAAAATCATTTTAATAAAGTATGAAAGCATAAAAGCATCAGGGACAGAAGGATCTTCTTCTGCCCCTGGCTTCGTTTCATTTGTTATATTTACAACTCTTTATTCTTCTGTTTTTTTGACCTTTGCGTAAAGCTCTCCGTTTTCCCCGACATCGATCACGATCACATCATCAGGATCCAGATTTCCTTCCAGGATCAGTCTTGCGGCAAGTGTCGTCACGTTCTTCTGAAGGAATCTCTTCAGCGGTCTTGCGCCATATGCCGGATCATAGGATCTGTCTGCGGTCAGTTCTTTCGCAGCATCTGTAAGCTCGATGGAAAGTTCTTTTTCTTTCATCAGATCATTGATCTCTTTCAGCTGCAGATCAATGATAGCGGAAATGTTATCTTTCGTCAGCGGCTTAAACATGATGATCTCATCCAGTCTGTTCAGGAACTCCGGTTTGAAGGATCCTCTGAGCTGATCCATGACCATTTCCTGAGCGTCCGCTTCGATTTCTCCATTTTCATCGATTCCGTCAAGCAGGAACTGGGAGCCGATATTGGATGTCATGATTAGGATCGTGTTCTTGAAATCGACTGTGCGTCCCTGGGAATCCGTGATCCGTCCGTCATCTAAGACCTGAAGGAGAACGTTGAAAACATCCGGATGTGCCTTTTCGACCTCATCAAATAATACGACCGAATACGGTTTTCTTCTGACTGCTTCTGTCAGCTGTCCGCCCTCGTCATATCCGACATATCCCGGAGGCGCTCCGATCAGTCTGGAGACACTGTGTTTTTCCATATACTCACTCATGTCGATACGAACGATATTGTTCTCATCATCAAAGAGTGCCTGTGCCAGTGCTTTTCCGAGTTCTGTTTTACCAACACCCGTCGGTCCCAAGAAGAGGAAGGATCCGATCGGACGGTCCGGTTCTTTAATGCCGGCCTTGCTTCTCCAGATCGCATCGACGACTTTCGTTACAGCCTCATCCTGGCCGACCACGCGGCGGTGAAGGATCTCGCTCAGGGAAAGGATCTTTGCACGTTCTGTCTCATTCAGTTTGGATACCGGGATTCCGGTCCAGCGGGAAACGATCCGTGCGATTTCCTCTTCGGTTACATTCTGGCGGACAAGGGACAGATCTTTTTCTTTGATCTTGGCCTCTTCCTCTTCCAGTTCTTTCTGCGCCTGCGGAAGCTGGCCGTATTTTAACTCGGACAGTTTTTCCAGGTCATATTCTCTTTCCGCGATCTGGATCTGATTATTCAGGTCCTCGATCTTTTCACGGAGCAGGGAAAGTTTTTCCACGGAAGCCTTTTCATTTTCCCACTGCGCCGTCTTTGCGGTATATTCATCTTTCAGTTCAGCATGTTCTTTCTGCAGTTCAACCAGACGTTCCTTGCTTAAATTATCTGTCTCTTTCTTAAGCGCGGTCTCTTCGATCTCCAGCTGCATGACCTTTCTTCTGAGTTCATCAAGTTCGCTCGGCATAGAATCAAGTTCGGTCTTGATCATTGCGCAGGCTTCATCGACAAGGTCAATTGCTTTATCCGGCAGGAAGCGGTCTGTAATATAGCGGTCCGAAAGAACAGCTGCACTGACCAGAGCAGAGTCTGTGATCTTTACGCCATGGAACACTTCATAACGTTCCTTGATACCTCTTAAGATGGAGATGGTATCTTCCACACTCGGCTCATCCACCAGTACCGGCTGGAAACGTCTCTCTAAAGCCGGATCTTTTTCAATATACTTGCGGTACTCATCCAGGGTCGTCGCACCGATGCAGTGCAGCTCGCCTCTTGCCAGCATCGGTTTCAACATATTGCCGGCATCCATGCTGCCTTCTGTTTTTCCGGCACCGACGATCGTATGGAGCTCATCAATGAAGAGCAGGATCTGGCCGTCGCTTTCCTTGACTTCCTGAAGAACTGCTTTCAGACGCTCTTCAAATTCGCCTCTGTATTTTGCGCCTGCAACCAATGACCCCATATCAAGGGAGAAGATCGTTTTGTCTTTCAGGCCTTCCGGCACATCACCTTTTACGATCCGCTGTGCCAGGCCTTCAACGACGGCTGTTTTACCAACGCCCGGCTCACCGATCAGGACCGGATTGTTTTTCGTTTTTCTGGAAAGGATACGGATCACGTTCCGGATCTCCGCGTCTCTTCCGATAACCGGATCCATTTTCTGCTGTTTTGCTTTTTCAACCAGATCCGTTCCATATTTGGATAATGCTTCATAAGTTGCTTCCGGATTATCAGAGGTGATTTTCTGGTTTCCGCGCACCGTGGATAAAGCCTTCAGGAATTCATCACGGTTGATCCCGTAGGTGCGGAACAGTTCCTTCAGTTCCTTATTTCCTTTTTTGATCATGGACAGGAAGAGATGCTCAACAGAGACATACTCATCGCCCATTGCCTTTGCTTCATCTTCCGCAGAAAGCAAAACGTCATTTAAGCTGGCACTGATATGCTGCTGCCCGCCCTGCACTTTCACTTTCTTCTGGATCTCCTGCACTACGGCATTGGTGAAGTCCTTGGGATCCGTTCCCATCTTCTCGATCAGTTTACCGATCAGACTGTCTTCCTGCGTCAGCAGACAGTACAGAAGATGCTCGCAGCCGATCTCCTGGTTTCCATAATCATTTGCCACTTTCTGGCAGTCATTGACGGCCTCGATCGACCTTTGTGTAAATTTGCTGATGTTCATATCTATCACCTCTTTCCGAGAGTTTCTTTCTGTTTTATTAGCACTCCGAGTGTTTGAGTGCTAATGTTCTATCTGTACTATAACACCCACAATGCAAGTATGCAAGTATTATTTTTATTTTTTTAATAAAAAAATGCCCCCTTGCAGAGGGCATTTTTATGCTTAGAGATTCTAACACGCGGAATCGGAGCACTCACTATATATTTGCCGGAGGCGGCGTCAGAATTGTTTTAGTTCTGTGCAGATAATTTTGCAGCCTGATCTGCGGCAATGCAGTTATCCACGAGTTCAAAAATATCTCCATCAAGAATGCTGTCCAGACGGTAGGAAGTAAATCCGATCCGGTGGTCAGTAACACGTCCCTGCGGGAAATTGTAGGTCTTGATCTTTTCACTGCGGTCGCCGGTTCCTACCTGGCTTCTTCTCTCAGCAGCTTCTGCAGCCTGCTTTTTCTGAAGCTCCAGATCATACAGACGGCTCTTTAAAACTTTCAGCGCTTTGTCTTTATTCTTCAGCTGGCTTTTTTCATCCTGGCAGGAAATGACGATGCCTGTCGGGATATGGGTCAGACGGACTGCCGAGTCTGTTGTGTTGACGCACTGACCGCCGTTTCCGGAGGCACGGAACACATCAAATTTGCAGTCATTCATATCGATCTCGATATCCACATCTTCTGCTTCCGGCATAACCGCAACCGTTGCCGTGGAAGTGTGGATCCTGCCACCGCTTTCCGTGACCGGAACACGCTGTACGCGGTGGACACCGCTTTCATATTTCAGTTTGGAGTATGCGCCCTGGCCATTGACCATGAAGACAACTTCCTTCATACCGCCAAGACCCATCTCATTTAAGGAGACCAGATCGGTCTTCCAGCCGTTGCGCTCTGCATATCTGCAGTACATACGGTAAAGCTCAGCAGCAAACAGGGCTGCTTCGTCACCGCCGGCTCCCGCGCGGATCTCCATGACGACGTTCTTGTCATCATTTTCATCTTTCGGAAGAAGAAGGATCTTAAGTTCATCCTCCAGTTCTTCCACATCTTTCTTCGCTTCAGCCAGTTCTTCTTTTGCAAGCTCTTTGAGATCCTCATCGCTTTCTGTCTCCAGAAGATCCAGACTGTCTGCGATCGTCTGCTTGGCATTGCGGTATTTTCTGTAGGTCTCAACGATCGGAGTCAGATCACTCTGCTCTTTCATCAGCTTACGGAACTGATTCTGATCAGAGGCTGTCTCCGGCTTTCCGAGAAGATCCAGCACTTCCTCATATCTTGTTTCAATCGATTCTAATTTGTCAAACATGACATTCCTGCTTTCCTAATGATTCGTATTTCTTCACACTTGATCGTTGTTTTTTACTTATTTGTTTCAGCGGCCTGTTGTTCCGCTTACGACCCTGTCTAAGCCTGCAAGGTCTTTGATCACTTTGATCTCTTTAAAACCGTTTTCTTTAAACAGCCCGGAAACGGCTTCTGCCTGACTGCATCCGATCTCAACGAGCAGCGCGCCTCCCTTAGTCAGATAGCGCGGAGCCTCAGCGGTCAGGCGCCTGTAAATATCCAGACCTTCTTCTCCTGCAAGGAGCGCAAGCGAAGGCTCATGGTCTTTTACCTCCGGCATCAGTGTTTCATACTCTGTTTCACTGATATACGGCGGATTGGATACGATGACATCAAACTTCCTCTCTGCGCCGAGTTCCTCAAAAAGGTCTGATCCTAAAAATTCGATTTCGCATCCATTCTGCTCTGCATTTTTCTTTGCAGTTTCCAGTGCATCTTTTGAAATATCCAAAGCCGTAACTGCTGCGTCCGGCCGGGAATGCTTGATCGCAACTGCGACCGCTCCGCTTCCGGTACAAAGATCCAGCACTCGGGAATCTTCCGCGGTCGTTTTCAGCGCTTCCTCTACCAGCAGTTCCGTATCCTGCCTCGGGATCAGAACATGCTCATTCACAAGAAACGAAAGCCCGTAAAACTCAGTTTGGCCGATGATATACTGACAGGGTTCATGCTGCATACGGCGCTTTAGGAAGCCTTCAAACAGCTCATATTCCGAAGCTGTTAACTGTTTGTCGGGATCCAGCAGATATCCGGCTTTTGTAATGCCCGCAGCTGCTTCCAACAGCAGGAAAGTATCCGTCTTTGCATCAGCGATCCCCGCCTCCTGCAGTTTTAAAACGCTTTCCTTTATCAGTTGTTTCAGAGGGATCCCTGCTACAGCCATGATACCGTTTCGTCGTCTGCTTTCTCTAACGGTTCTTCTTCCTCCGGAGAGCTGATGACATCCTCGATCGATTTTTCTTCTCTGTCGATCACGATCTCTTCTGTCTCAAACAGATCGTCAATGCCTTCCTGATATGCCTTCCAGTCAAAGACTGCTTCTACAGAGGCAATACCGACTTCCACCATATCCGGTGTCGGCTCTTTTGTTGTTAAGGCCTGCATCCACATACCCGGTCTGGAAAGAACGGCTGCCGCTTTGCTGTTTGAATTTCCTGCCCAGCGGATGAACTCGAAGGAAACACCTGCGATCACCGGGATCAGAAGGATACGGATCACAAGGCGGAGCCACAGCGTATCCACGCGGATAAAAATAAAGAAGATAATGCTGATAAAAAGAACGAAGAAGATAAAGCTCGTGCCGCATCTTCTATGCTCTTTTGAAGATTTCATTACATTATCAACTGTAAGCGGAAGTCCGCTCTCAATACAATTGATGCATTTATGCTCCGCTCCGTGATACATGAACGTACGCTTAATATCCTTCATCTTTGAGATCAGGGCGATGTATCCAATGAAGATCGCCAGTTTGATCACACCCTCGATCACCGCCAATAAAGCGCTGGAGGTGATGTTCGTAAATTTCAGGATCAGGGAGGAAACAACATATGGAAGAACAATGAATAACGCGATCGCGATGATCAGCGCAAAAACGATCGTAAAGACCATCACTGCGCTCTCACCTTTCGACTTAAAGGTCGAGTCGATCGTTTTGTCCAGTTTTCCGTTTTCTTTTTCAATATCGTCTTCGTAAAAACTTGCGGAAAAGGTCAGCGTTTTAATACCAAGGATCAGAGAACTGATAAAAGATACCACGCCCCGGATGATCGGCCAGCCAAAAGCTGTGGCTTTCTTTGTCAGATTCCGGTATTTACTTTTTCCGACTTCGATTTCTCCGTCCGGCCTGCGTACAGCGACTGCGACATCTTCGTCATGCCGCATCATTACGCCTTCGATGACAGCCTGTCCGCCGATATTGGAAGATCTTCCTTTTTTCATATTTTTTCCTATAAATAAAATAAGATTGAGAAATTAATCCTTGCATACGCAAAGAAGAACTCTCAATCTTAAGTCCTTTTTTAGCTACTTGTTTAAGTTATATTTCTTATTGAACATTTCAACACGTCCGCGTGCCTGTGCAGCCTTCTGCTGTCCTGTGTAGAACGGATGGCATTTAGCACAAACTTCCACGTGGATATCTTCCTTTGTGGAACCTGTTACGAATGTGTTGCCGCAGTTGCAGGTAACTGTTGCCTGATAATAATTTGGATGGATTCCGTCTTTCATCTTTTTTTCTCCTATTCTTTGTTCGAAAAACTTTTAACTCTTCGAATCTGTATTTGCCTAAATCAGCCTTGCAAGTATATCACAACCCCTGTCGGGACTGCAAGCCCTTTTTAGATGAGTTTGATCTTGCGGATCATGTTCACAAATTCCGCATTGGAACGGGTCCTTGCAAACAGATCCAGGATCTTTTCGGTTGCCTCATCCGCGCGCAGACCGCCGGTCGCTTTCCGGATAATATAAACGGCTTCCTGTTCTTCCTGATCAAGCAGGAGGTCTTCTCTTCTTGTTCCGCTCTTAGCGATGTCGATTGCAGGGAAGATCCTCTTTTCCTGAAGTTTTCTGTCAAGGATCAGTTCCATGTTACCGGTTCCCTTAAACTCCTCGTAAATGACATCGTCCATTTTACTGCCGGTGTCGACCAGTGCAGTTGCAAGGATCGTAAGGCTTCCGCCTTCGCGGATATTTCTTGCGGCACCGAAGAAGCGTTTTGGCATATGAAGGGCTGCTGGATCGAGACCGCCGGAAAGAGTTCTTCCGCTCGGCGGGACCAGCAGGTTATAGGCTCTTGCAAGCCTGGTGATACTGTCCAGTAAGATGATGACATCTTCTCCATGCTCGACCAGACGCTTTGCTCTCTCGATCACCATTTCCGAAACACGTTTATGATGATCCGGAAGTTCATCAAAGGTGGAATAGATCACTTCGACTTTATCGCCGACAATGGCTTCTTTAATATCGGTAACTTCTTCCGGACGCTCATCGATCAGAAGGATCAGGATATGCACTTCCGGGTTATTCTGAAGGATCGAACGCGCAACACCTTTCAGCAGCGTCGTCTTACCAGCCTTCGGAGGAGATACGATCATACCTCTTTGGCCTTTTCCGATCGGAGAGACCAGATCGAAGATCCGCATGGCAATGTTCTTCTCCGAAGTTTCAAGACTCATTCTCTCATCCGGAAAGATCGGGGTCAGATCTTCAAAGCTTCTGCGCTTGACTGCTTCACTCGGAAGGAAACCGTTGATCCGGTCTAAGTGCAGGAGCGCTCCGAATTTTTCATTTCCTGTTTTTACACGGACCTTGCCCAGAAGGATATCGCCGGTCTTAAGGCCGAAACGTTTGATCTGGGACGGCGAAACATAAACATCGTTCTCGCCCGGCATATAGTTTTCACAGCGGATGAAACCATAGCCATCCGGAAGCACTTCGAGGATACCGTTTGCAACTTTGCCGGAATCCAGTTTGTTCTCTTCCTCTTTGCTCATGCCGGTCTCTTCTTCGCGTTTTTTCTCTTCCGCATTTTGAAGGATCGCTTCGATCACATCTGCTTTCTTCATGGAAGATGCGCCTTTGATCCCGTTGGTTTTCGCGATCTCTCTCAGCTGAACAACAGGCAGACTCTCTAATTTTTTCCTCATAAAAATCCTTTCACTTTATAGGCTTGTCAAAATAGTTTTCATACTCTTTGGAAATCATTTCGAAAATATAAGAATTTCAGATGAACGACTGTGAAGATCTCACATAGGTTCACGCGAATTATAAACAAAAAAAATTGAAAATGCAAGGTTTATGTGCTACCCTAAAAACCCGATGAAATACGAATGGAACGGTGATTATTATGATTACAGACTCCAATACAATTTATAAGCTGATGATCCTGTACATGCTGAACCGTCTGGATTCCCAGCTGACAAACTCACAGCTTTCAAGTTTTTTTATTTCAAAAGAATACACTGATTACTTTAATATCCAGCAGACACTTTCAGACTTAGTCGCTTCAAATTTCGTTGAAAAAGTAACGATCCGTAACACTTCCTATTACAGCATCACCCCGGAAGGATATGAGTCTTTGACCTTCTTTAAGAACCAGATCCCGAAAGGCGCGTTGGAGGATATCAATTCCTATCTGGAAGATAATAAGTATGCTCTGAAAAATGAAGTGGGAACGCAGGCAGATTATTACCGCCACACGAACGGGGATTATATTGCCCACTGTCAGGTCATGGAGGGGCGTTCTCTTTTATACGAGATCAATATCGCTGTGCCAAGCGAGGAAGAAGCTTCCCGCATCTGCAGTAACTGGAGAGGATATTCCGAAGAGCTTTATGCCGTGATCATGAAGTCTCTTCTGCAGTAAATTTGGCTTTGCGGAATATGCTCGAAACAAGATCCACAAATAATTCAAGAAAAAACACGTAACTATTATGATCATCAAAACGGTTGAACTTGATATTGTACTGGGACCGACCAGCGCGCTTCCGGAGTCTACTCTTCCGGAGGTTGCTTTTGCCGGCAGATCCAATGTCGGAAAATCTTCGCTGATCAACGGTCTTCTGAACAGAAAAAAACTTGCCCGCACCTCTTCCCAGCCGGGCAAGACCCAGACCATCAATTTTTATAATGTGAATAAAGAATTATTTTTTGTCGATCTTCCCGGCTACGGCTTTGCGAAAGTCTCCAAAGAAGCCCAGGCAAAATGGGGGAAAATGATCGACAATTATCTGATGAATTCTGAAACGCTCAAAGCAGTATTCCTTCTGGTGGATATCCGCCACGAAGTGAAAAGCAGCGACAAGGAAATGTATGACTGGATCAAAGCAAGCGGCGTTCAGCCCGTCGTCATCGCGACCAAGGCAGATAAAGTCAAGCGGAACCAGATCCCAAAGCAGCTGAAGATCATCCGCGAAGGACTCGGATTCAAAAACAACGAAGTTCCCCTGATCGCTTTCTCCGCCGAGACAAAGCAGGGACGCGAAGAGATTCTCGAACTGATTTCAACCCTCGTCGGGTAATTTCTATACCACCGGCTTTGCAAATGCATATATCGGATAGAACGCTTTAATCTTTTCTATCCTAAGCGCATCTATACTCCACATAAATGTCAGAAACGAATAAAAAACACTGCTCCGTTCCGGATATTTCGGGCAGAAAACAGTGTTTTTCTATTTTTTATATGCGTTTGCCTGATGGCTTCTATAGATTCTTAAAAACTTCCAGCACTTTGTCCTTCAGGACTTCCTCTTCCGGTCCGAAAACGATTGCCGCAAATCCGACTGCAACTCCGCCGCCTTCATGTGCTTCCACATTGAGTCCGTTTCCGGTCGTGGAGAATGTCGTAACAGGACCGCCTTCTCTGATATAGCCTTTGACATGTCCGATCAGAGCGCCTTCTGCATCAAGCCATGCTTCCAGTTCTTTGATCGCAGCTTCCATCAAAGGTTTCACTTCTTCGGTCTGCTTCTTCAGATCCTTTTCAAAAGAACAGATCGTTGCGCCTTCATGGTTATGTGTTTCTACGACCTTATAGCCTTCCACTTCATAGGTGTGGCCGTGGTCATGGTCATGATGATCATGCTCATGGAAATCATGATGATGGTCATGATCGTGATGATGGTCGTGGCATCCGCACTCGTCGTCATGATGATGATGGTGGTGATGATGCTCGTGTCCTTCATGATCGTGGTCATGATGGTCGTGGCATCCGCACTCATCGTCATGATGATGGTGATGATGATGCTCATGCTCTTCATGATCGTGATGGTGATGTCCTTCATGCTCATGCTCTTCATGATCGTGGTGATGATGATGTCCTTCATGATCGTGGTGATGATGATGTCCATGCTCCTCATGGTCGTGATCATGGCATCCGCAGGTGCAGTCTGCCGGATGTTCTGTTTCTTTTATTTCTTCCGGGCGTAATTCTTCGCTCATCGTATCAGCCCTCCTTATTTGTTCTTGATTTCTGCAATGATCTCTCTGCAGACTGCTGCCAGGCCTTCTTTATCATTTACTGCAGAGACCCTGTAGATCTTTGCATTCGTTTTTTCTTTTACGCCGGCCTCAACTTTGTCCAGCATTTCAGCATCTGTAGCATCGATCTTATTCATCAGCACATAGTCTGCTGCCTCAACCTGATCATCGATCAATGTGCCGACGACCGGCACCAGCTTCAGCCAGCGTCTGGAATCAAGAATATTAAAGATCGTAATATTCATGTCTTCATCATAATATTCATGCAGCTGCTGTGCGACATCTCCGGGACGCGCAAGACCTGTCGTCTCTAAGATGACCCATTCCGGATGCATCTTCTCTTCCATCTGTGCCAGAGAATCCATCAAAGATCCTGCGATACTGCAGCATACACAGCCGTTGAAAAGTTCTGTCGTATAAAGACCGGTATCATCAGTAAACGCAGTGTCAATACCGACCTGGCCGATCTCGTTTTCAATGATCGCAACCTTTGTGCTGCCGTCAGCGCCGCCTTCCGCTTCGATCATTTCCTTTGCCAGCGGAATCAGTACACTTGTTTTTCCGGATCCTAAGAATCCTCCTAAAATAATCAGCTTCATAAGGAATACCTCCTCGATGTCATTTATTAATACGTTCTTATTTCACCATGTTTGCCGTGACAGTAAACTTTTTGATTGATGAATCCGAAGGGATCTCATACATCTTATCCATCATGATATCTTCCATGATGCTCCTGAGTCCACGGGCGCCGATCTTGCGCTCCAGCGCCTTTTTCGCAATTGCCTGCACCGCATCTTTTTT
This sequence comes from Lachnospiraceae bacterium, assembly GCA_017511045.1. Classification (GTDB taxonomy): domain Bacteria; phylum Bacillota; class Clostridia; order Lachnospirales; family Lachnospiraceae; genus RGIG5612. The sequence goes on from JAFWLM010000110.1 coordinate 43,161, forward strand.
AAACTCAAGATCCACGTTGTCGAGTTTAAACAGCGCCTTATACTGCTTGATCAATGCGTTCTTCGGCTCTTCCAGGATCCGGACCAGGTCGTCTTCTGTAAGGGACTTTAAAGCAACCACGACCGGCACACGGCCGACAAACTCCGGAATGATACCGTATTTGATCAGGTCCTGTGGCATTACAGTCCGGAACATATCATCGGTTTCTTCTGTAGAGTTCACCGTGATCTCAGCGCCGAAGCCGATACCTTTTTTATCGACCCTCTGTTCAATGATCTTTTCAAGACCTGCAAAAGCGCCTCCGCAGATAAACAGGATATTTGTCGTATCGATGTGGAGCATTTCCTGTCCCGGATGCTTTCTTCCTCCCTGCGGGGGAACGGATGCTTCGGTGCCTTCTAAGATCTTAAGCAGCGCCTGCTGTACACCCTCACCGGAGACATCTCTGGTGATCGACACGTTCTCGCTCTTCTTTGTGATCTTATCGATCTCATCGATATATACGATTCCGAACTCTGCTTTTTCAATATCATAATCTGCCGCCTGGATCAGCTTCAGCAGGATGTTCTCCACATCCTCACCGACATAGCCGGCTTCCGTCAGCGTCGTTGCATCTGCAATTGCAAACGGAACATTTAAAAGCTTTGCAAGGGTCTGGGCAAGGAAGGTCTTTCCGGAGCCGGTTGGTCCGAGCATTAAGATATTGCTCTTTTGAAGCTCGACATCCAGCTGGTCTTTGGAAAGGACTCTTTTGTAGTGGTTATAAACCTGTACGGAAAGAACTTTTTTCGCCTCCTCCTGGCCGATGACATACTCGTCCAGGAATGCCTTGATCTCTTTCGGCTTATGCAGTTTGATCCCTAGATCTCTGCCCGCTTTCCTTTTTTTCTTCTGTGTAGATGTCTGCGGGACAAAGTTCATCTCATAGATATCCGCGCAGGTGACCACACAGTCAGGGCAGATATAGGCATCACCCGACGGGCTTGCGATCAGCTGCTCACCGACTTCGTCCGGCGTCCTTCCGCAGAAAGAGCAATGCGGCATATCAAAATTTCCGTTTCTTCTTGTTGCCATAAATTAAGCCTCGTGGTTTTCAATGACAGCGTCGATCAGACCGTATTCTTTTGCTTCTGTTGCAGAAAGCCAGTTATCACGCTCTGTATCTGCCTCGATCGTCTCAAGCGGTTTTCCTGTGTTTTCAGAAAGCAGACGGTTCAGGTTATCTCTGATCTTTAAGATATGATCTGCATTGATCTTGATATCAGAAGCCTGTCCCTGTGCTCCGCCGGATGGCTGATGGATCATGATCTCTGCGTTCGGAAGAGCAAAACGTTTTCCTTTTGTTCCGCCTGCTAAGAGGAACGCGCCCATGCTTGCAGCCATACCGATGCAGGTGGTGGAAACATCACATTTTACATACTGCATTGTATCGTAAATTGCCATCCCTGCCGTTACAGATCCGCCCGGGCTGTTGATATAGAAATGGATGTCCTTGTTCGGATCTTCGCTCTCTAAAAACAGAAGCTGTGCAACAACAAGGCTTGCTGTTACATCATTGACTTCCTCACTTAAGAAAACGATTCTTTCTTTTAAAAGTCTGGAATAAATATCATAGGCTCTTTCGCCTCTGCTGGTATCTTCAATTACTGTTGGAACTAAGCTCATACATTACCTCCTGTATGTCAAAATATTCAGAAAAGCCGGTAAAGACCGGCCTTTCAGTTTTCTTATTCAGCCTTTGTTTGTCCGGCCTTGTCTTTCAATTATTCTGCTTTTTCCTCTGCCGGAGCTTCCTCAGCTTTTTCCTCTTCAGCCGGTTTTTCAACAGCTACGCCGTGCTCATAAACAAAGTCAGCAGCTCTGGAAACAGCAAGGTCAAGTTTCATGCCTTCCTTCTCCTTGTCGGAAAGGAATTCTTTCATTTTCTCAACATCCATGCCGTAGGACTCAGCCATTTTCTGAACTTCAGCTTCCACATCTTCATCGCTTACTTCGATGTTTTCAGCTTTTGCGATCGCTTCAAGAACCAGTCTTTCTCTGATTGTCTGCAGAGCGTGCGGGCGGATGTCAGCCATAAAGGTCTCACGGGTCTGTCCGACTAACTGCAGGTACTGATCCATTGAAATTCCCTGGCTTTCCATTCTCATAGCAAAGTCATCAGCATGCTGGAGAGCCTGTGCATCGATCATCGGCTCAGCAACGTCCATCTGTGCAGCGTCTGCGATCTTTTTGATGATCTCGCGCTCAGCGTCAGCCTTTGCAGCATCTTTCTTTCTGACTTCAATGCCTTTTCTGATGTCAGCTTTGTACTCTTCTAAGGTCTCAAATTCGGAAACTTCTGCTGCGAACTCATCATCGAGTTCCGGAAGTTCTTTTACCTTAAGGTCGTTCAGTTTGCACTTGAAGACTGCCGGTTTTCCTTTCAGTTCTTCTGCATGGTAATCTTCCGGGAAGGTTACGTTAACATCGAATTCATCCCCGATGTTATGTCCGCAGATCTGGTCTTCAAAATCTCCGATGAAGGAGTGAGAGCCTAATGTGATTGTGTAGCCTTCTGCCTTTCCGCCGTCAAATTGCTTGTCATCAACATAGCCGTCGAAGTCGATGTCAGCAATGTCGCCCATCTGTGCCGGTCTGTCTGTTACCGGAACACGGCGGCTGTTCAGTTCTCTGGTTCTTTCGATATCCTGATCAACTTCCTCATCTGTTACGGTAAGGTCTGTTGCGGTATATTCGATGCCTTTGTACTCACCTAAAGTAACTTCCGGTTTGGTAGCTACAGTTACAACATAGGTAAAGTCTTTTCCTCTTTCAATATCGATGTCTTCAACGGAAGGCTGGGAAACGATCTCAACTTCTTTCATTGCCTCTTCATAGACATCCGGATAGCTGTCGGAGATCAGGTAGTTTGCAGCATCCTCGTAGAAAACTTCAACACCGTAAGTTTTCTCGATCATCTTCTGCGGAACTTTACCTTTTCTGAATCCCGGCATTGCAACCTGGTTTTTGATCTTGTGATAAGCTCTTGTAATGGCTTCTTCTACTTTGTCAGCCTCAACTGTGGCTGTGATCTTTGCCATGCTTTTTTCTAATTTCTCAACTTTTACTTCCATCTTAAAAATGTTCCTCCTTGGGGTTCTTAATGTGCTTTCGAAGCTTTTTGCGCAATGATCAAATGTGCAGGAAAAGTTTCGAAGGCACACCTACTTACGCAATTGTGTATTTTATCATAGTAATCCGAATTAATCAACGGAATTAATATTCGATCTTCAGCAGGGTGAGTCCTCTGGCCGGAGCCTTCGGCGCAGACAGACGGCGGTCGCAGCTGTCTAAGATCTCTTTGACATGTTCCGGCGGATAGATCCCCATTCCGACCTTCTCGAGTGTTCCGGCGATGATGCGGACCATGTTGTAAAGAAAGCCGTTGCCGCTGATCGTGATATGGACCAGCTTTGGAAGAAAATCCCCGTTTTCCGCTTCCTTTCTTTTGGAAGGGTTTGCTCCGTCAGGCAGATTCAGATATTCAAAAGAAAGATCTATGTTGTAAATCGTCCGGATCGAACTTTTCTGCTGCCCGCCCGCAGAAGAAAAGGCCTTAAAGTCGTGCTCTCCGATCAGGTACTCTGCTGCCCGCCTCATTTTCTCCACATCCAGCTCATAATACACGTAATCGGTATAGAGCCTTTGAAGTGGAAAGTTAACACGGCTGTTTAAGATATTGTACTGATAGGTCTTGGTGCAGTCGGTATAACGCGGATGGAACTCCGCAGAAACCTCTTCACTCTTTACGATCTTAATATCGTCCGGAAGGGACTGGTTCAGCGCCAGCGCGATCTTTCCGGACGGGATCCGGGTGTTGGTATCAAAAATTGCAACATTTCCAAGCGCATGCACGCCGGAGTCTGTCCGGCTTGCGCCGACGATCGTAATGTCTTCTTTCAGCAGCTTGGAGAGGTGTTTATTGATCACCTCTTCAACAGCGATGCCGTTCTTCTGCACCTGCCAGCCGACATAATTCGTTCCGTCATAGGAAATTGTCAGTTTGATCCGTTTCATAGCCCATTCATCATATCATAAAAAAGAGGACATTAGAACCTCCACCCTCTTGCCATCCGCTTCTCTCTTGTGATACGTTGATTGCAAAAGTAACTTCCATCTGGGTCTAATGCTTGAAAATGCAAGGTTTGCTTCCACTGTCTTAAGTTTAACTTTTGCATTTTTATCTTATTAATGATTCTCAACCGTCTTCAAATGGTGTAAGATTTGATTAAC
>JAFWLM010000111.1 GCA_017511045.1 Lachnospiraceae bacterium
CGGTCCCTATCCGGCGTGGGCGTAGGATATTTGAGAGGAGCTGCCCTTAGTACGAGAGGACCGGGGTGGACTGACCTCTGGTGCAGCGGTTGTTTTACCAAAGGCATAGCCGCGTAGCCAAGTCGGGACGGGATAAACGCTGAAGGCATCTAAGCGTGAAGCCCCCCTCAAGATGAGATATCCCATTCTTTAAGAAGTAAGACCCCTTGAAGACGACAAGGTTGATAGGTCAGAGGTGGAAGTACAGTAATGTATGCAGCTGACTGATACTAATAGGTCGAGGGGTTGACCAACAGGCTGGAGATCGAAAGACTGGTGAGACGTGATGACACCGAAGTCTGATCCATTGATAGATATTCTTTGTGGTTTTCAGGGTGCAATACCGATTCGCCGAACTTGTTTTTTGGAGTTCGGCAAATTGCGTAAAATGGCCCAGTGGCTCAGTTGGTTAGAGCGCCGCCCTGTCACGGCGGAGGTCGTGAGTTCGAGTCTCATCTGGGTCGCTTGTGAGGAAGATAAGGAAAAAATTTTCAAGCTTGTTTGAAAATTTTTGAATTTATCTGACGAACAATTTTCCACGGAATACGAAGCTGCGAAGCAGCAAGAGTATGGAGTGGAAAATCAAATTTCGAGAGCAACGAAGTTGCGAAGAAATTTGGAAGCGACTAGTTAATTATACTTTGACAATTTAACGTAGTAATGTTAGAATCATTACTTGCACGGGGTCTTAGCTCAGCTGGGAGAGCACCTGCCTTACAAGCAGGGGGTCACAGGTTCGAGCCCTGTAGGCCCCATTTGAAAAAAGAATAGTAGATGTATTTTGCATCAATTATTATGGGGGAATTCCCGAGTGGCCAAAGGGGGCAGACTGTAAATCTGTTAGCAATGCTTTCGGTGGTTCGAATCCACCTTCCCCCATTTCTTTTTTCTTATAAATTAACGTCGCGGGGTAGAGCAGTCCGGAAGCTCGTCGGGCTCATAACCCGGAGGTCGCAGGTTCAAATCCTGCCCCCGCTATTAAGCCCAGGTAGCTCAGTTGGTAGAGCAGCGGACTGAAAATCCGCGTGTCACTGGTTCGATTCCGGTCCTGGGCATTTCACCAAGATCCGCAAACCCTTATGTACCAAGGGCTTGCGGTTTTCTTTTGCCCTTGGAAAAATGGCGTCTAACAGTTTAAGCCCAAAGCGTCTAACAAATGTCTAACAGTTTTTACCATTTTTCAGCATTTACGAGACCTTCCATTGCATCTGAAAGCACTTTTTTCGAGGTTTTATCGACATGTGCATAGATGTTTAAAGTTGTTGCAGCGCTTCCGTGACCAAGCCATTCCTGAACCTGTACAACGGAGAATCCCTGTGCGAGAAGATTGCTGGCAACACTGTGCCGAAGATCGTGGAGTCTGACATTTGGAAGGTTACTGTTAGTAATTGTCCGATGGAATCTTGCCGTTAAATAATTCGGCGTGATCACTTTTCCATCCGGCCAGGTGCAGACATAATCGCTTCGTGTATAGAAATCTCCCATGATTTCTTTTCGGTCTTCCTGCATCATGCGCTGTTCTCTTAAGATCTTTGCAATGCTGTCCGGCATAGGAAGCGTTCGATAGCTGCTGTTTGTCTTCGGCGTGTCGGTATATTCGCCCCCGACATGCTGCTGAAGTGTTTCCGCAATCGTGATCTGCCTGTTGATGAAATCAACATTCTTCCATTTCAGCCCCAGCACCTCACTTCGTCTTAATCCATAGAACGCGGTTAGTTTTACCGGCAACTCAATGGGAGAACCTTTGAATAAGGTTACGAGTGCTTCAATCTGTTTCGGATTGAGAAAGTCAAACCGATGAGCAAACACCTTTGGAGGTCTGGCAACATGGGCCGGATTATAATACAGAATACCTTTTCGTACTGCATCATTTAATGCGCGACTGATATTATTATGATGATGCCGGATTGTATTAGGCGTTAATGCTTCCGTGGAATTCAGCTTGCTGTTTGGCTTCATTTTTGTTGTGTAATATTCTTCTAAATGGTATGGTTTTAAATCCTGGAGACGAATCCTTTTTGATTTGAAGTACGGAATAATGTGATTGTACATATTTCCGCAATAGCTGCGATAAGTGTTTGGCTTTATCGTCGGTTCTATTTCCTTCAGCCAGTTTTCGAAATATTTATCAACTGTAAGCTGTGAATAAGGAACGAAGGAACGGTTCAAGTCTAATAACCAGTCTTCTAACATATGTTCCGCAGCGCGTCGGTTTTTCTCCAATGCCGGCAATTCTGTGGATTTCCACTCCTGATGCCGTTTTCCAAATTCGTCGTATCGGGAAACTACCATATACCATTTATTTCTTTTCGGTTGAATACTGCCTGAGATTTTCAATGTATCACTCCTTTCTGCGCCTCATAAGCAGTCAACCGCATGTGACGATTTATATAACATACGATTGAGTAAATTGCAAATGTGTCATGTATTGATATCTATAAAGCGGATTACACTCTTTTTCGGAATGATGTATTTTTTTCCGACTTTAATGGATTTGATTTTTTCTTCTTTCAGAAGCTTATATACAGAGTTTCTTCCCATGTGCAGCATGTGCTGAACATCCTCTGGGGAAACAACATCCGGATATTCACTGAAAATGATTGCATTATTATTCATAATCCCATCCTCCCTTCATGGTTGTTATCGTTTTCGAGTTTTTGTTCGATCTTTATTCTTTTGTTCTGCAATTAATTCCTTTTGCAGCAATTCATAATAACGAGGTACCTTTTCCAATATCTGCTGTTCCTGTTTCAGCTTTTTGCGGAGCGGGACAAGTTGCTTTGAAAGTTTTTTGCGTTCTTTTTTGGCGATCTCTTTGTCCTCCTCTGTTTTTGCCCGCCTTCTCCGGTTGTCCACTTTACTTCTTTGTAGTTCCAAATGTTTGATTTCTTCAGAGTTTTTCTTTATGCCTGACTCTAAATCAGGAATCGTATGGATGCCTTCTTCCCGCAGTAAATGAAAATCTGAAGTCAGCTGCTTCAACTCTTTTATTTCATGACGCAGATCAGGAGTTAAAATAACTGGTTCTGCTAATTCGGAAGCAATTCGAAATAACGAAATTAAAAGAAGAAAAAGAGCATCAACAATCAGCGTTGTCGGATCATGTGCATGTTCAAGCGAGAAAGCCAATCTTTGGACAAGGCCTTCGAGCGGATAGGTCTTTGGAGATTTCATTCGATGGGCATTCCATGTGATCAGCACATCAGGAGCAAAGAGATTATTCTCCAGCCTTTTCCGGATCGCGTCTTCCGGATAACCAATGCCGGATAGACGGACGCTTCGTTGCCAACCTGATGCTTTTACGGACATTCGGACAGGATCGATCTCGTAGCCCAGGTGTTTCAGCTGCTTCATAAAGCTGTCAAAGTTGGGTGCATATTGAAGACAATATTCCACATCTTCCTTCAGCTGGTCTCGGTGGGTCTTCTTGCTCTGTTGATGGATCCAGTAGGATTTCTTTTCTCCCCCGTAGAAGGAACTGTTTTCCAATACGGATTTTTCGTGTTCCTTGCAGATCCGATCGGAGATTTTTCGGAGTTCCTTATGGTCGCCAATCTTATTCCGGAACTTTTTGCCGTCTACAAAGGAAACTGCGTTCACCACAAAGTGACAGTGCAGGTTGTCTGTGTTCAGATGTACGGTGACGAGCACCTGGTACTTATCACCCCACATGGCTTTCGCAGTTTCTTTGCCAATAGCCAAAGCTTCCTCCGGCGTTACTTCACCGGAGGCAAAGCTCTGATAGCCGTGATAAGCAACAACACTTCCTCTGTTTCCGAAACGTTTTTGAATTGCAGACATCTCTTCATAGGCATGCTCTGCAGAACAGTTAATCCCGGCAACATAGATTTGGCTGTCGGTTTTCTCCTCATTATCTGCATAGCGAAGAGTAGCATACAGATCCGCATCCAGATATTCACGCTTGGTTGTTTTATCTGGATTATCCGCATAATCGATCACTTCTTTCAGCCGGCTCTTTACCGGCCAGAAGCCTGTCGTTGCCATGAATCAAATACCTCCTTTCAAAGGGAGCAGAAGTTCTCTGCGTGCATCGTATAAAAATGCACGGATAGCTGCAGAGGTTTCTGCATCTGGACAAAAGCTGTAAAGCGAATCGACTGCTTCCAACAGCCGACAGATATTGGGGTTGTACGCTCTTGGCGTGTATCCCTGGATCAGCTGCGTTAGATATTCCGTTTTGGTAAGACCACAGCGTTTCGCATCTGCAGTCAGCTTATGACTGATGCGTACGGGAAGTCGAAGATCCAGTCTTTTGGTTTCTGTTTTTTCTGTCATTGGTACTCCTTTCCGAACGTAAAAAAACTCCTTCCGAGACGGATGTCTGAAAAGAGGTTTTAATAAACGTTCTTGATTCAGTTTGTAATTATTAGGGGTCTTAGGGGACGAATGTCCCCTAAAGAATGGGTGGAGGAATTCTCCGTTCAATGGGAATCTGCCGTACGGATTCCCTGCTTGCTAAAGCATGAGACACAGGTTTCCCTTTGTAATTCAAGAGGGCACTGTGTCGAACTCTGCTTCTCAAAATGCTGAGAAGCATTTTGCATCTTTCAGAAATGTTGTCAAACTTGGTTTGAGCCATAGTTGGCTCCACAATTTCTGCTATTAATCATTTTGAGCCAACCCCGGATAATTTCGGCTCAGCCAAACATTTCCAGGTCTTCTAAAACGCTCCGGTCATTTTCCTGCTGTTCTTCTTCTGAAAGCAGGACTTCTTCCGGAGAAAAAAGAGCAGATGAAGCAGTCGGCATCACAGAAATGTATTCCAGTTCCTCCCGGATCACGGTTCGGATATCTTCTAAGGTGAAAGGGTATTGATCTGATCTGGACAGATATTCCTTCAGGATCATTACAATCAACCGGCTGAAAGAACATCGTTTTTCCTGTTGCATTTCTCTTAGATGATCCAGCAGATCTGCTTCAACAGGTTTTTCCGGATCAAAGCGGACATTGATACGATAGCTACGACTCATGGTATCATTCCCCCTTCAGCTGAAGTTCAGCCATATATTCGTATCCTTTTGCGGCTGCACAGATGTCATCCACAAAGCGGATCCGCTCCGGTTTTGTTTTTGCAAAATTTCGAATCAGGCATCCGCCTCCTCCAGTCACAATGAGTTTCATGGTGTTTTCATCATATCCATGTTCACGGAGCCTCCGGAAGATTCCCTGAACATATTCCGCAGCAACTTTGCGAATAATCCGGAGATCTGATGCAGGGATATCTGCTGTACCGGTCCGGAGGACTTCCTCAATAATGAGATCATTCAACTCCCGGTTTGTTTTCTGCTGGAATTCTTCACGGATCGCAAGCGTGCACTGATATGTCCCGAACTTATCTGTGAACTTATTGGCACTCTGAGGAGAACCGTTCACCATGTATAACGTGTTCATAGTGCCGTTTCCGATATCTGCGATCACAGAAAGTCCTTTTAATGTGGATTTGATCTCTGCGATTGCCGCATATCCCTGAGGATAGATCTTTACTCCCTCAATACGGATGTGATAGTCCTTACGGTTGTACTGAAAGCCCACTTCTTCGTTGCGGGACAGATAAGCGGCAAAGGCTTCCTTTTGCCCGGACATCCAGGTGAGTGGAAGCCCTGCTGCAATCACGATCTCCGCATCCGTGATACCCTCCGGTTCGAGCTCTTTTGCGATGGCAGCAAGAGTCATGATGTAATAGTCTTCATCACTGGTCTTTTCTGCAAAGAACTCTTTGTGTCCTTCACCGAAAAGATAGTACCGGCCGTTATAGACCAGCATGTCTTTGGTAAAGGTTGGTTCGGAATCATAGGTCAGGAGACCTGTGCGGAACACATGGTTTGCGGTCTTGATGTTACCGTAGCCATGGTCGATCCCGATGATGATCTGGTTGTTAATATGTTTCATTCATTTCTCCTTTCCGCAGGATTTCAACCTGCTGTGCATTTGTTTTTGAGAGGCTCTTTATCCTCCTACTAACTTAATTGGAGATTTCTGACAAAAAGGCACGTATTGCGATACAGCGGGAAAATAAGGTGCGTTACAACCGGGAAAATGCTGAAATAGCAAGGTTTTCCCGCTATCCACAGAAATTTTGTGGATCGTTGATTGCAAAAGTAACTTCCATCTGGGTCTAATGCTTGAAAATGCAAGGTTTGCTTCCACTGTCTTAAGTTTAACTTTTGCATTTTTATCTTATTAATGATTCTCAACCGTCTTCAAATGGTGTAAGATTTGATTAAC
>JAFWLM010000112.1 GCA_017511045.1 Lachnospiraceae bacterium
AATTCTGGTCAGTTTCTTCTTCTTTTCCCTCCTTGCGGCTCTTGTCGTGGTAAGAAGAAACCGGAAAGCATAAGTTCATTCTTCTTCCCAATCCTCAGACAGTTGCGAAAGACAGCTGTTTTCCTTTGCCGGCATCCATGAAAAAAGGATCCGGTCTTATGGTTCGGATCCCGCAGTGCTTTATCGTTTCAGACTCATCAGGATCGATTTTTCCCGGAAGCCGTATTTTTTATAGAAGTCGATGACACCGTTGCCGTAGACGACTTTCACTTCGATGTTTCTGACATTGTATTCGGCAAATTTTTCCAATGCCCAGTCCACAAGGACAGAGCCGAGTCCTTTACCTCTTTCCTCTTCGAGCACGGAGAGATAGTCGAGAAACCCGTTGTCTTTGACGATGTTGATCTTGCAGAAACCGATGACCTTATCCCCGTCTTCCATCACCGCAATGCGGGAAATTCCATTTTCCAGGTCTTCAGCAAACTTCCGAAGGATCTCCTCCGAAGAAATCGTCGGATAGCCTCCCTTGAAATACACAGAAACCTCATTGTGATGTTTTGCCAGGTCTTCCATACAGTCATAAAGACGGTAAGTTTCCTTTGAACCGATCTCTCTCATCTCTCTCTTCCTTTCCCCGCAATCACTTAAAATCCATGTAAATCTATTATACCGATCGCTGCGTCATGATCTCCTCATCCGGATGAACAGGGAGATCACTCACCTTCCGCACAGGCTCTAAGGACGGCGGATGAACCAATAGTCCTTATAGGCATAACCGTCTGCCGTGCCGATCAGCAGCCGGTCCGTTTTTTCAAATCCGATTTTCTGAACCGCTTTGATCCGTTCGACTGCGTAGATCGGAACCTTGGTGATGATCTCTTCACAGTCAAAGAAATCAAACGCATCCGGTAGTATCATACCCGTCACAGCTGCGAGGCATTCTTCGGTTTCATATTCGCTGCCGACATCAAGTCTCAGCACCCCGGCATCATTGAACTCATCCGCTGCCGTGCGGTGAAACAGTTCGATCGACCCGATCGCTTTCCGGATCTGCTTATCAACGATCGTCCAGCGGACAAACCATTTTGACGCATAGGAGCTGTGCCAGAATGCGATAGTTTCTGCCATGCGCTCCTCATTCGGATAATAGAAATTGTCACCGTGACAATTATCGCTGTTAAAAAACGGCAGTGCATTCTTATCGCCGTAAACAAGAGCCAGGTCTTTCGCATCTTCCCGGGCAGCAAACCGCAGCAGATATCTGCCGTTTTCAAACACCGGGCAGTGGTCATATACCTCAGACATATCTCTTTCCTTCCTGTTACAGATGATTCTTCAATTCGAATTTTCTTTCCGGATGTTTTCCTTATTTCCAACAGTCGGAATCAGTGCCTTCCCCGGTTCCTTTTCATCAAACTTTGGTTCCGTCACAGCCACTCGCCTTCGGCCACCACAAAACACTTTCCCCCGACCTCGATCGTCCAGGCATTTTCCTTCTTTGCGGCATGAACATAGAGGACGGATCTGCGGCCCATATCCTCTCCCTGCAGGATGGTGAAATCTGTCTCCTCACAGCCGAAGTAATCATGGTACAGAAGATAGCCGGCCAGATCTCCGGCAGCGCTTCCCGTTGCCGGATCTTCCAGAAAATCTTCCATGATGCAGCGGACGGCGAAGGTGTGATCTTTCATATCGGCAAAGAACAGATGGTTGCAGTTATTCTTCGGATGTTTTCTGACATAGGCGGTAAATCTGTCCCGGTCAACCGCAAGTTTTGAAAGCGCCTCTCTTGAGCAAAGCGGTATGATCACAGATTCCAGTCCCGTGGAGACCCACTGAATCGGAACGTCCTCCCGGATGTCCGCTGCCGTGATTCCGTAGATTTCCGCAACCTCTTCCCTTGCCGTGCATTCTCCGAATACCGGCGGATTCTGAGCCATGGTGATCCGCTCATCACTTACAGAGGCAGTAATCTGCCCAACCTTCAGATTCAGCTTTACGAAGTTCGATCTGCCCTTTTCATAGATGTGGTGGATGATGTGTGCGGTTCCGAGTACGGGATGTCCGGCAAACGGCACTTCGCCCGTGTTCGGCGTCCAGATGCGCACATCATATCCGCCGTTCTCCCTCCGGTCGGACAGGATAAACGATGTCTCTGAGAAGTTGATCTCACGGGCAATTTTCTGCTGTTCTTCTTCACTGATCATTCGGTCTGCCCGGATGACGAGAAGTTCATTTCCCTGATATTTTTCTTCGGCAAAGCAATCTACGATATAGAATTTCATTTTTTCAGTCCTTATCCCGGTCTTCCGGGAGCTTTATGGAACAATGAACCATTCGATAATGGTCAGAGATTTCTTTTCCCCTGGCGGCCAAAAGAGTAAAGTCTTTCGAAACAAAACGCTCCGGGCATGCGGGCTTTGCGCAGAGAATCGCATCTGCAGAAAAGCCCATGAAACTCCGGCAATCCGAAGCGGTTACAGCAGTCTGTTCCATCCTTCCAGAATGACCGGATGTCCTTCCACATATTGATTCCGGAACAGCTCTGCGGTTTCCCTGTCGGCAGAAATGTCCTTCGGATACTCCTGCCTGATTCGTTCAAATTCCGTTCGGGAAATCTCGCTTGTCGTAATGTAGTCATCATTCCGGGAAGGAACGCCATGCCACGCGAAATACTGAATCCGGTCATTGACTTTTCTGTATCCGCAGCCGAACCGGACCTGGTCCGAAATCACCCGGAAGAACCTGTCCGTGTTCTCTTCCCCCTGGCTGAATTCTCCGGGGGCTTTCAGATAAAATCTTCCGTCATTAGTCCGGCTGACCTTTTTAGAGTGGAGAAAAGAATTCATGACATTCGGATTGTCGATTCCCCAATCCGCAGGCAGGACGGCAGACTCCTTTGAACACGCTCCGCATTCCTTCAGATGATCCAGAAAACAGCACGCCTCAAGATAGGTGAGATCCACAGAATCCATTGCGAGAGTCAGCGCTTTCCGCAGCAGCATACAGATGCCCTTCATGTCGTATACATCCCCGGAAATCATCGTTATTTTGCCGTTCGTCTCTGCCGCCTGACAGAGCTCGTTCAGAGAAAACGAGTTGTGAATGGTTATGAAAAACCCGCCTTCTTTCCTGATGTACAGGCAGGGTTCAAAAGCGTAATCCAGCAGTTCGTAAGATCGCTCTCCGTCCTGGATGAAGAACTTTCCTTCCGACTGTTTCAGCAGAAAGTCACCGTCCCGAACCAGTATTTTTTCTCTTCCCTGTTCCATCCCGTATCTCCCTCAGACAAAGACCGTCTGCGCCTTCCGGTTCCATTATATCTTTGATCCGGGTTCTGAGTCTCAAATGACAATCCGGCAGGATTCGCCGCCTTCCCCGATATGCCGGTCCTTGCATGCATGGCCACGGTCCTTCTCTTTATTTCAGAATCGGATTGCCGGGCAGACAGCGAAGCATCCCTCCGGTTTCAGATGTTTCACCATGATAGAATGGTTTCAGCAGCAGACTCCCGGTGAAACGATTCCCGGAAACAGAAATCTGATTCTGCATGCATGCAAAAGAGAGGATGATTGTTATGACAAAAGTCAGCAGACTGAAAGACAAATCTCTGGAAGACGTAACAGGCGGCGCAGAGAGAACCATTAACAACAGTGCTTCCGGCTTTGCCTATATCCGCAAAGATCCGGACATCAAATCCAGAATCATCGCAAAGGCATATAACGGACAGATTGTCAGTACGACCGGTAAAACCGAAGAGAAAGACGGCGTTATCTGGTATCAGATCAACCTCATCGGTGAATACAGCTATGGCTGGATCATGGGCCAGCTGATCGGCTTCTGATTTCGTTTCTTCAAAGACATCCGGCTTCCCCAGCCGGTTTTCTGTTGTTCAAAAAGCGAAAATCACCGACACACATTTTCTTCTCGGATGCGCTGTCCCCTGCATCAAAGCACAGACAGCGGACAAACGAAGCCGGACCGCGCTTTTGAAAAAGGACTGTGCTATACTTCTGGTTCGGAAAAAGGAGATTACTATGGAAAAGAAAAGAGAACATAAGTTTTCAAGAAGTCATCCTGTTCTGGCTTCCGTTCTGTTTGCCATAGGTTCCCTGATCCTCACAGAGCTTCTGACACACCTTGTAAATTTTCCGATCGCAGCGTTAATACCCGGATACCCGCCCGCCAAAGGAATCGCCGGTGTTCTGGTTTCCTGTGCGGTTGTGCTCTGGTTATTCCGGCTGTGGTTTAAACCGGAGTTCCAGGGTTTCCTCGGCGGAAAGCCTAAAGCCGCAATGATTCCTGTCGCCGCTTATTTCGTCTATCTTATCGTCTCTGTGATTCAGTCTTGCTTCACCGGAGATCGCTTTGCAATGCCTGATCTCACACGTATGTTTTCTGCCGCTGCCGCCGGTTTCCGTGAAGAAACCGCCTTCCGCGGCATGATTATTCCTATCATGATGTTCGGGGCAAAAAGCAAAAAATCGATCTTCCGGGCGTGCGCGGTCTCTGCAGGTATATTTGGCGTGATCCATATATTCAATGTCATTGCCGGTGCTCCGCTGCTCGCTACCCTGCTTCAGGTGCTGGATGCCGCTGCGGTCGGAATCGCCCTCTCCGCGATCTACCTTTCCTGCGGTAATATTCTGCCGTCCATGTTCATGCATTTTATTCACGATGTGGCCGCCCTGTCAGCTGTTGACAGCACATCAAGCGGAGGAATCATCACCGCGGATGCGGACCTC
Source organism: Lachnospiraceae bacterium (assembly GCA_017511045.1). GTDB lineage: Bacteria > Bacillota > Clostridia > Lachnospirales > Lachnospiraceae > RGIG5612. The sequence goes on from JAFWLM010000112.1 coordinate 4,746, forward strand.
GGAAGTTACCTCAACCTTATGTTCTGCATGATTCTGCTCGGTTTCTCTCTCTGGTATATTCTGAAAAAGGAAAACACAGAAAACATTCTGGAAATCCGGAATCAGAAATGGCTGATCCAATAAAACCAGAGATATGATCTTCTGACCATCCCGCTCAGCCGTATTGTTCCATCCGCTGTCAGGATGGTTTTTTATTGGCATCCCCTGTGCGGGAGTACATCGCAGAATCCTGCATGCATGTTTCCGGCTGTCACTTCTTCCGCATTACAGAAAACTCCGGGACATCTTCCCGGAGCAGAAATCTTTTTTCAGAAGTACACCTTCCAGAGAGAAACAGGTACCGCCGAACTCATTGTCTGCTGTATTTGTTCTGCTTTTCGATCTGCTCGGTCAGATGAATGCTTCTGCTGTTCCATGGAACAAGCTCATCGCCTTTCAGCAGCTTGGAGAAGATAAGCATCTTATATTCCATGCATGCAGGATCATCGGCGTTTTCATAAGGCTCGCAGGTATATCCGTTAGCTTTGTAAAAAGCAATTGCGACGTCATTGTTTACGGCATCCGTATAGAGTCTGGCAAACCGAAACTGCTTTTCAGCCGCTCTTTCCTCAAACCGTTTTAAAGCCATGGAACCAAGATGCCTTCTTCGAAACAGTTCCCGAATGCCAAACCAGCCGAGCCAGGCACTGTCAGGATCTTCCTTATAGGTGTAAAGTCCTATAATGCCCGCGGGAGCTCCATCCTCGAGGATCAGATAGTATTCATACCCGTTAGACGGATCAAGAGAGTCGATAAAGTTCTCTCTTCCGCTTTCTCCCGGAAAGAGTTCTTCCTGGATCGATATGGCAGTCTCGACATTGTCTCTTCCAACTTTTTCAAGATTCATGGTTCATCTCTTCCTTCCGATTCCGATGATCATTCCGTCATCCGAAATCCTTCGGGCTTTTCCTGAAATGATTATAGCGTCCGCAATGCCAGATGCAGGTTTTTTTCAATGAAGTATTTTCTGATGTTCTGTCTGCGTTCTGAAAAGGACGCATCACATTTCATCTTTCCTGTTCATCGCAGTCCGTCCTTTTTCAGCGCAGCCGCGCAGTTTCAGCTGCGGGCAAAAAGCAAAAGTCTGCATGCATGTTTCATCAAAGAGAGGAATCGGAATGGTTTCATCTCCGGCTCGGAATCAGGAATCCAGATCCCCTTTCATGTTTTCCAATGAATCAATCGTGATTCTGCATCCGGGTTTAATGTGCCGCAGGATAAACTTCATGATTTCTTCCGGTACCCCTACGCATCCGCCGGTATAAATACCATCCGGGGTCAGGCAATGCAGAAAGAATGCAAAACCTTTTTCTTCTTCACATTCCGGGTTATACCCCATGTTCAGAACATACTGGTATGCATAGTCATAATCAGAGATACGCTCGCTGTTTTCTGTATCAAGCCCGGGAACATCTTTGATATCAACAAGTTCGTTGAAATGCATTCCGGGACGTGCATCTACGGACCAGTAATAGTTCTCATCCACCCGGATATACTCCATTTGACAACCCGGATCGTCTGCCAGTCCAAAGGCCCTGTCAATCGTGAATGTGCCGACGGGCGTATAAGCATCATGAATATTGGCGTTTTCCAAACCATCCCGGCCAATAAATCCGGGGGCTGCGATGATCTGATGCCATGTGCCGTCCTGGCTTCTTTCGTGCATCGTAACATATGCGGT
>JAFWLM010000113.1 GCA_017511045.1 Lachnospiraceae bacterium
AAAAAGATGCACAATAATCATAAAAATATTAATTTTTTCCATATCTATTGAAAAACTTTGTGGTAATATTTAATCAGCAGATAGCGCGATTGCGTTAGGTTTAAACTATTTTATGGAGGTTATTACGAATGAGTGCACAGGTATTAGATTGTAAAGTTGTTGCCCAGGCAATTAAAGATGACTGCAAAGCTGCAGCAGATGCTTTAAAAGCACAGGGAATCACCCCGAAGCTGGGTATTGTACGTGTTGGTGAAAAAGGACCGGACCTTTCCTACGAGAAGGGTGCTACCAAAACAATGAACGAAGCAGGAATCGAAGTAGAAGTTTTCGCTATGCCTGCTGATGTTTCCCAGGAAGATTACATCGCTAAATTCCGCGAGATCAATGCTGATCCTGCAATCCACGGAATCTTAGCTTTCCGTCCGCTGGACAATATCGATGAGAACGTGGCAATCGGAGAAAATCTGAACCCGTTAAAAGACGTCGATGCCTGCACAGCTGCTAACATGGGTAAATTAGTTATCAACGACCCGACAGGTCTTTATCCTTGCACAGCAAGTGCGATCGTAGAAGTCATTGACTACTATGCAGAAGAGATCAAGAAAACAGTCCGCCCGAACTATGAGCCGCTTCCGTTGGCAAAACCGGGTCAGGAAGATGATGTCTGCTGTGGTCTGGATGTCTGCATCATCAACAACTCCAACGTTATTGGTAAACCGGCATCTATGTTCCTCACAAACCGTTTTGCAACAGTTTCTATCGTACATCACCTCACACATGCTGAGAAAAAGAACATGTACACACAGGGCGCTGATGTTGTTATCGCAGCAACTCCGTTCAAGGATTCTGTTACAGCTGACATGATCAAAGAAGGCGCTATCGTAATCGATGCAGCAGTTGTACGTGAGAAAGCTTTCGATGAGAATGGTGAGCCGATCATGAACGAGAAGACCGGAAAACAGAAGATCAATACTTTCGGATGCTGCTCAGCAGATGTTGAGGAAAAAGCAAGCTGGAAGACACCGGTTCCTGGTGTAGGCGCTATCACAAGTGCGATCCTTGCAAAGAACCTGATCAAGGCTTGCAAACTTCAGAACGGTATCGACTAATTAAGAAAAAGAAGTCTGAATAAACACTTTCTTTCAAAGGAGGCTGCCCTATGGCAGCCTCTTTTATACCATTTGTAAAACTGTCCTTTTCATCCCTCATATGATAAAATCATGATGTTATGAAACTGTTTGATGAAATGCCATATCTGGAAAATGAGACGCTCGTTCTTCATGAGATGAGCCTTAATGATGCAAATGCTCTGAAAGAGTTTGCATCGGATCCGGCTGTCTACTGGTATCTTCCGACGTTTCTTTATGAACAGAAATATGAGGATCCGGAAGAGGTGATCCGCCGCATGCGGAAGGAATGCTTCGAAACAAAAGAGTCGATCCTGCTGGGTGTTTACTTGAAAAAAGACCCGGACAGGCTGATCGGAATCGGAGAGATCTATGCCTACGATGAGAAGAAGAATAAGGCTTCGATCGGCTGTCGCCTGGCAAGGGCATACTGGCATAAAGGAATTGCGTTTCAGGTCGTGACACTGCTGAAGGAATATCTGGATCAGACTATCGGGATCAGAACGATCACCGGTCACATCATGTCCTGCAATATCGGCTCGGCAAAGGTCACGGAAAAAGCAGGCTTCTTAAAACAGTACGAAGGACTCTGGGAGGACTGGGGCAGAGAAAGCCCGGTCCTGGTCGATAAATATGTCTATAAGAATTTGGATCATCCCAAATAAAAAAAGAAACGGACATTTCAGTATGTCCGTTTCCTGTTTTTTGAATTATTGAATATAGATCTTGGTACGTCCCGCATAAACAACATTTACAGTGACCGGCGATCCGCTCTGCGGAATGACAATATTTCTTTTCCAGCCGCGTCTTGCAATATAGAAAGTCATAGCATAGATCCCCGGGCGAAGTGTGAAAGCTTTTGAACTGTTATTTGGAAAGACCCAGCGTTCTCCGTTGAACTCAACTGCAAGCTCGTATGCCGGGCTGGCCGTTGAATAGTTGATAGTAAGATTCGGTGCATCGCTTATCGTTCTTGGCTGAATCTGACCGTTGCCTGTGATCTTTGTTCCGCAGTACTGGCAGAACATAAAAGGACGGGCAGGATCGTAACTGATATTGGCGCCGCAGTTCGGGCATCTCATATTGATCATCATTTTGGGCCTCCCTTCTTTTTTCCTGTCTGGATAATTATACATTAAAAAAGATTCTGAAGAAATATATTAAAGGATATTTATAAATATTTTGATTTGGAATAAAGGTCGAAAACAATCTCTTTCTATGGTATCCTAAAGTATGCATTTTCAAGATTATGATGAGAAAAATATCCGGCCTTCAGCAGAAGATCGTGAGATAGAAGTTCTTTCTGAGCCGGATCAGAAATGGAAGAAGATCGAAGAGGCGTATGCCTTTGTTTTTTCGATTAAACATGCGGTTTCCGAGCATCTGCTCCGCTTTGAGGACAACGAACTTCCTGATAAATACGATCACAACTTTTTTGAGTACATCGGGCAGCCGACGGACGAAGAATTCCGCCAGGCAGTCGAATACCAGAAGAAACGAGGGGATACGTTCATTAAACTTGCAGGAGATGAACCCCTGCAGGAGAGCTTTGGCCTGACTCCTTCGGTCACGCTTACGATGGAACTGCAGTCAGATCTTCAAAACGTGGAACGTAATCCGGAACTGAAGTTTTTTGTTCCGTCCATCGATGAACTGGAAGGTCTGGAAGTCTCACACTATGGCCTTGTTTACGGAGAATGCTTTACACGCAGAAATATTCGAAGGCTGTATGAAAAAATGAGATTCCATGGAGCATATCTGGACAATGAACTGGTAGGAAGCTGTTACACTTTTTCCGGAGACGGTTTTATCTGTCTGGACGGACTCCTTGTTGATATCGATCACAGGCATCAGAAGATCGCAACATCACTCATAGCTCATGTTTGGGATATGGCAGGAGATAAAACGATTTACCTTCATGCAGATAAAGACAGTGAGGTCAGGCAGATATATGAAAAGCTGGGTTTCCGGGAGGTTGGCCGCAGATATGAATATCTCTGTACAGATCTGATCGTGCTGAAAGGGAAAGGCATTATATAACAATAACTTAATCAACTGTACAAATGGTTTTCAGTTCCACTTTATTTTTGTTTATATTCTTTCCGGTAACGATACTCGGATACTATCTGATCCCGGGAAGGGCAAAGAATTACTGGCTCCTTGCATTGAGCCTTGTTTTCTTTGGATGGCTTCAGCCGCAGTTTTTGTGGGTGATCCTTTTTAATGTCTGTATCAATTACTTTGGAGCCATTCTGATCCATCGTTTCCCGAATCGGAAGAAACTGTTTCTGGTCCTGGCCGTTGCTTTCAATCTGGCCGTTCTGTTTTATTATAAATATCTGAATTTTACGGTCCTGACGATCAACCAGATCTTTGGATCCAATGTTGTGCTTGATAAGATCCTGATGCCGATCGGTATTTCCTTTTTCACATTCCAGGGTTTGTCATATGTGATCGATGTTTACCGGAAGCAGGTATCTGTTCAGAAGAATCCTTTCAAAGTTGCTTTGTTTATTGTATTGTTCCCGCAGCTGATCGCGGGGCCGATCGTCCGTTACAAAGATATCGCAGCTGAAATTGAAAAGCGGCGCGCGGGGCTGGGTGATTTCGGCAGCGGAATTGAGCGCTTTATTATCGGTCTGGCAAAGAAAACGATACTGGCAAACAGTTTTGCGGTCATTGTGGATGCCATATGGATGAACGGAGCAGGGGAGAGTACCTGGATCATAGCCTGGATCGGAAGTGTGGCATATACACTTCAGATCTATTTTGATTTCTCGGGATATAGTGATATGGCCATTGGCCTTGGAAGAATGTTCGGCTTCCACTTTAATGAGAACTTTAATTACCCTTATACTTCTTCAAGCATTTCGGAGTTTTGGAGAAAGTGGCATATTTCGCTGTCCTCGTGGTTCAGAGATTATGTTTATATTCCGCTCGGAGGAAACAGAAAACATGTCTATCTCAATCTGTTTCTGGTCTTTCTCCTGACCGGAATCTGGCATGGGGCAGCCTGGAACTTCCTGCTTTGGGGACTGTGGCACTGCGCTTTTATATTGATCGAACGGGTGATCCGTATGCATTCTTCAGGTGAAAAGAAGCGGGGAACGATCAGAACGATTGTCTTAAAACTCTACACATTATTTGTTGTTAATATCGGCTGGGTCCTTTTCAGGGCACCGGATCTTAAGGAAGCCTGGGAGTATCTGCGTTCCATGTTTGGATTAACTGCAGCGGAGCATGTCGGCTTTACTCCGGGATGGTTCCTTGACCGGTGGAACATTGCTGCTTTTGTGATCGGGATTCTTGCAGCATCCTCACTTCCGGTATTCCTTTCAGGAAAACTGAAAAAACTGATCCCCGAAACAGGGCTCAAAATAGCGAAGTATGTGGTGCTTCTGTTATTGTTTTATTTTTCGATCACCCAGATCGTATCCGGTACTTATAATCCGTTTATTTATTTCAGATTCTGACAGAGGAAAGAGGCGTGTTAAAGAAAGTTTCAACCATCATTTTCATAGTGCTTTTCTTCTTAATGATTGCTGTTCCGCTTACTGCAACCTTCTTTCAGCATGAAGAAATTGCGGTCGAGCAGAACCGGCCCCTTGCTCCGATGTTCCGTGTTTGTGACCGGCCGGGACATTTCAATCCCTCTTTCAACCTGGAGTTCGAAGACTGGATCAATGACCATATCGGATTCAGAACACTCTTTGTAAACCAAAACGGGAAGATGAGATACTACCTCGTTGGCCGCTTTTCTATTGACAGACCGATGTTCTTTGGACCTGAAGGAGAACTCAATTATGCTTCGTTTGAGTATATTCGGGACTATCAGCATAGAAACCTTTATTCCGAAGAGTATTTAAATAAAGCGGCAGAAAGCCTTCAGGATCTTTCGGACTATGCAAAAGAGAAAGGAACACAGCTTTATTATTACCAGTGCTGGGACAAACCTTCCATCTATCCGGAATATCTCCCGAAAACCATTCTTCAGTATGGGGAAAAATCCAAGACGGACGGTATCGTGCAGGCATTTCAGGAAAAGACGGATGTCCCTGTTATTTCTCCGAAAGAGGAACTGATCAAGGGAAAAGAAAACTATGAAACCTACAGCGTCTTTGGGGATCCGACACATTGGACTCATAGGGGAGCTTATCTCGGATATCTGAAACTGATGGAGGAGATCAACCGGCGTGATCAAAACAACTATTACGTTCTTAAAGAGGATGATTATACTATCACAACGACCGATCAGGGAATGTATCTCTACGGTTCCATCCATAAAGTGGATCTGCTCGAAAGATTTGAACTGAAAGAGCCGAAAGCGAAACTGACTCCGGATCATATTACTGTTGGAAAAGAAGATTCAAGAACTTTGTTCTATACCAATGATGAGGCAGATAATGACAGCCGTATCGTCCTGGTCGGAGACAGCTATTTTTACTACTATATTCTGGATGATATCGCAGAGAGTTTCCATGAAACGATCTTTCTCTGGGGTGATCATCTGGAAGAATATAAGGAGATCATAGACGGGTATGCTCCGGATATTCTGATCATCGAAAATGCAGAACGGGAAGACCGGAGCGGAAGCCTGATCCAAACCGCTGAAAAATTGAACTTGCATTAGCGATACGTTATAATGACTAAAACGATAATCTGACGGAAAGGCGGCATAATAAACGAAGATGGAAAAGAAGCGTATCCTGTGTTTTGGCGATTCTCTGACCTGGGGATATAACCCGGAGACGCATCAGCGTTTTCCGGAGGAAGACCGGTGGACGACGGTCCTCCAGGAAGTCCTCGGAGATTCGTATAAGATCATTGAAGAAGGACAGAATGGAAGAACGATCGCGATCGATGATCCCGCCGAAGGAGAAAAAAATGGACTGCTGTATATCGGGCCCTGTCTGGAAAGCCAGCGTCCGCTCGAGTACGTCATTATTATGCTTGGGTCGAATGACTGTAAACGGAAATTTGCTTTTTCCTCAATGGATATTGCCGGGGAAATGCAGATCTTTTTAGAGAAGGTGATCACCTATAATCACTTTCGACTGAAAGACCAGTTTAAGATCCTGTTAGTGTCACCACCGCATATTGCGGAGACGATCAAAGAGTCATGGCTGGGTGACTGCTTTGGGTATGAAAATGCCAGAAAGCTTTCCATGGAACTTGCCTCTTGGTACAAGCAGCTTGCGGATATGTACGGATGTCTGTTTTTAGACGCATCTGAATATGTGAAAGCAAGTGAGACCGATGGCTGCCATTTGGATGCAGAGAACCAGAAGAAGCTTGGAAGAGTACTTGCAGAGTTTATTCTTAACGAAGAAAAAAATTCTTAATTGATAGAAACAGTGAAGGATCAATTGGAAGGTTAGGAGGAAACTATGAGTTTTTTTGAAAAAGAGATCAAGAAATTAGGTTTCGGATTAATGCGTCTTCCCAAGAATGGTGAAGACATCGATGTAGAGCAGGTCAAGGAAATGGTCGATCTTTTTATGGAGGCCGGCTTTACCTACTTCGATACTGCATGGGTGTATACCGGCTCAGAGGAAGCGATCCGAGAGGCCCTGGTAGAACGGTATCCCCGTGAGAGTTTCCAGTTGGCAACGAAGAATGCAGCATGGGCCGGCTGTAAGACAAAGGAGGATGCGATCGCGCAGTTTGAAACATCCCTTGAACGGACCGGCGCAGGCTATTTTGATAACTACCTGCTGCACAATCTCGGAGAACAAAGGACCCGTGCTTTCGACGATTTCGATATGTGGGAGTTTGTGAAGGAAAAGAAGGCGGAAGGAAAGATCAGACATTATGGCTTTTCTTTCCATTCAACTCCGGAAGAACTGGATGAGATCTTAACAGCGCATCCGGATGTGGAGTTTGTCCAGCTTCAGATCAACTATGCCGATTGGGAGAATCCGGCAATCCAGTCCCGCGGCGTTTATGAGGTTGCGCGCAAACACGGAAAACCGGTCGTTATCATGGAGCCTCTGAAAGGCGGACTGCTGGCTAATCCGCCGGAAGCAGTGAAAAAGATCCTCAACGAAAAAGAACCGGAGCTTTCAGCAGCGTCCTGGGGAATCCGTTTTGCAGCAAATTTAGAAGGCGTATTATGTGTATTATCCGGCATGAGTGATCTCGATCAGATGAAGGATAATTTATCTTACATGAAGGATTTTAACGGACTTACGGAAGAGGAGCAGGCAACGGTAGAAGCAGCGCGCGTAGAGCTGAATAAGATCCCGCTGATTCCATGCACGAGCTGTAACTACTGCGCAAAAGTCTGTCCGACGGATATCGGGATCTCCGGTTCCTTCACAGCAGCCAATATGCTGACTTTGTTCGGCAACAGGGAGTTTGCTGAACATGAGCTCGGATTTATGATCGACTTCCATGGGAAAAAGAGGGCAGATGAGTGCATTAAATGCGGACAATGCGAGGAAGTATGTCCGCAGCATATTGATATCCGGGATGAACTGGAAAAAGTTGCAGAACTGTTTTCATAAACATTTAAACTGAAAGAAAATGCTGCTTCAGCCCCGCTGTTTTATACGGACAGCGGGGCTCAGAGCAGATATGGTAATTGCGGGACGCTTTGCCGGGTCCGCAGGATGGAAAAAGAGCGGAATAATAGTTTAGATATGGATAAGCAGCAAAAAAAGAGTCACAGGATCATACGAAGCATACTGATCATCATTGGCTGCATTTTCTTTCTCTGGTTTTTGCTGCCGGTCTTTACAAATGTACGGCCGAATATCGGAAATATAACAGGCATGACAGTTTTCGGACTTCTTATCCTGTATGGGCTCTTCTTTGCGCCGGTGAATCGTTTTCTTACCGGACTGTGGAAAAAGAAGGCAGGGAAAGTATGCGAGATCCTGATCGGGCTGATCCTTGCAGCAATTATTATCCTGGCCGGTATCACCTACGGATGTATGCTGCATGCTGCCGGGCAGAAACCTCAGAAGAATGCCCCGGTCATTGTTTTAGGATGTAAAGTCAATGGAGAGAACCCCAGTCTTTCACTGCTTGCAAGGCTGGACGCCGCTCTTTCGTATCTTGAGGATAATCCGGAATCTGTATGTGTTGTTACCGGCGGACAGGGGAAAGAAGAAGTGGTTACGGAAGCCAGTGTAATGGACCGTTGGTTTAATGAGCACGGAATTGCCGGAGACAGGCTGATCGCCGAAGACCGGGCTTCCGATACAGAAGAGAACCTGCTTTTTTCCATGCAGCTGCTGAAAGAAAAACTCGGCAGAAAACCGGAGGTCGTAATAGCGACAAATGATTTTCATGTTTACAGGGCGCTCTATCTTGCAAAGGATTTAGGTTATGATGCCTCACCGATCTCTGCGGCAACGCCTTGGTGGCTTTATCCGACCTATGTGGTCAGAGAAATGTATGGTATTTTAGAAAGCTGGTTTTTAAGATAATATATATATTAAGCAAACCGGAAGTTTGATAGAAGAAAGGATGTTTCTATGAAAACAATAACATTGGGAAGAACAGGGATCACAACTCCGCAGAATGCGTTTGGCGCACTTCCTATCCAGCGTGTGGAAAAGGCAGAAGCAGTAAAGCTCCTCCGAAAAGCTTATGATGGCGGAATGACTTATTTTGATACTGCCAGAGCTTATACAGACAGTGAGGAAAAAATGGGAGCCGCATTCGAAGGAATGAGGGATAAGATCTTTATTGCCACCAAAACGCATGCACAGGATGCGAAAACATTCTGGGAGCATCTGGAAACAAGCTTAACAAATCTGAAGACGGATCATCTGGATCTCTATCAGCTGCACTGCGTACCGAAGTGCTATAAACCGGATGATGGAAGCGGATTATATGAGGCAATGCTGGAGGCAAAAGAACAGGGGAAGATCCTCCATATCGGAATTACGGCCCACAAGATCGGTGTTGCAGAAGAAATTGTTGAAAGCGGACTGTATGAAACATTGCAGTTCCCGTTTTCCTATCTGTCAACTGACCGGGATATTGCGCTTGTGAAAAAATGCGAGGAAGCAGGAATGGGCTTTATTGCAATGAAGGGTCTTTCCGGAGGCCTGCTGACCAATTCAAAAGCCTGCATGGCTTTTATGAGCCAGTATCCGGCACTTCCGATCTGGGGTATTCAAAGAGATGCAGAACTCGATGAGTGGCTTTCCTTCTTTGAGGAGGAAGTTGTAATGACAGAAGAACTGAAGGCAGTGATCGATAAAGACCGTGCAGAACTTCTGGGTGATTTCTGCAGAGGCTGCGGCTATTGTTCTCCTTGTACGGTGGATATCCAGATCAATACCTGCGCAAGGATGTCACAGCTGATCCGCCGTGCTCCTTCTGCAACCTGGATGTCAGAGAAATGGCAGGCGGAGATGATGAAGATCGAAGACTGTGTGGAATGCGGCGAGTGCAAGACAAGATGTCCGTATGAACTCGATATTCCGAATCTGCTTCGCAAAAACCTGGCTGATTATAAAGAGATCCTGGCAGGAAAGGTAAAGGTTTAAAATGTACGAATTTGAATTTGAAGGATATACAAAAGAACAATGCGATCTGTACCTGGAACGGATCGAAGCGGAGTTTGATGGAAAGGCGGACCTTGAGAACCTGAATCATTTGATCGTCTGTCATCAAAGGACGGTTCCGTTTGAGAATCTTGCGATGTCTGAAAACTGGGGAAGCATCGATCTGGATCCGGAGGCTCTCTTCAAAAAGGTCGTTACGGACAGAAGAGGAGGCTTTTGTTTTGAACTGAACGGAGCCTTTCTCCTGTTACTGAAAGGTCTTGGCTATGATGCCTACGGAGTCATGGCAAGGATCGGTGTTCCGTTTGTCGGAAAGCTTCTTCCGCTTCACCACAGGGGAATCGTCGTCACCCTGAATGGAACTGAATACTATCTCGACGTCGGACTTGGCGGTCCGAAACCGGAATGCGCGATCCCTTTTACAGGAGAGAAGAAGACTGCAAACGGGAAGACCTACTGGATCGAGGACACAGAGCGTGGATGGAAAATGCTGAAAAATGCAAATCAGGGGGAGGACAGCTCCTGTGTGATCTTTGCTCCGATCGCAATGCTGCCCTTTGATTTTAAAGGCAACTGCATGAACCTGATCGCTGCAGGAGATACGATCTTTCATAAAAACAGGATCGTTAATATTAATGCTGACGAGGGATTCACATCGATCGAAAACAATACGATCACGATCGAGACTCAGGGAGGAAAGATTGAAAGAGAGTACAGCGAAGAAGAGTTCCCTGCACTTTTGAAACAATACTTTGGGATCGACTATCCAAATGCGTGATGAATAGAACGAGAAGATCTGCTTTCAGCAGATTTTCTTTTACAACAATTGTAAACCGACGGTCGAGTGCAAAGGTTGACAATTGGAAGGGCCTTGCGTTATAGTATTTTTTGCTGAAAGACCATTTACAGGCAGGGGCTTTATATGGCATCGACAAAAGAAAAACTGATCGAACTTTTGGAAAAACAGAATGGGGAATATCTGTCAGGCACGGCAATTGCCGACAGCCTGGGGATCTCACGCGCTGCGATCTGGAAAAATATCAAGCAGCTCGAAAATGAGGGCTATCTCATCGAGGCTGTTACGAATAAAGGATACCGTCTGGATCCGCTGAGTGATGTTGTAAATGAAAAAACAATTTCAGAGAATCTGCAGAATGTAAACGGCATCATTCATCTCGAGGTGAAAGATGAGGTCTCATCCACCAACACGATACTAAAAGAGAGGGCACAGGATCTTCCGGACTGGTATGTGCTGGCTGCAGGAAGCCAGAATGCCGGAAGGGGCAGGACCGGAAGGGACTTCTTTTCTCCGAAAGGAAGCGGCGTATATTTAAGCGTTTTACTAAGACCGGATATCCCTGTTACCGATGCCGGTAAACTGACTACGGCCGCGGCAGTTGCAGCCTGCAGAGCGATCGAGACCTGGACCGAGGCAGAACCTGTGATCAAATGGGTGAATGATGTTTTTGTAAATGGGAAAAAAGTATGTGGGATATTAACAGAGGCATCTGTTAATTTTGAGACCGGTGCACCGGACTGGATCGTGACCGGGATCGGTTTCAATGTATATCAGCCGGAGGGAGGCTTCCCGACAGAAATCGCGACTACAGCTGGCGCGATTTCTGAACATCGACAGAATAATCTCCGGGCAAAATTGGCAGCAGGATTTATTGACAACTTTTATGATATTTGCAGCAGACTGTCATCAGTGGATCTTCATAAAGAATATAAACGCCGGTGTTTCATCGTCGGGAAGCCTATTTTTGTATTACGCGGAGAAGAAAAGATCCCTGCATTCGCAGTGGATATCGATAAGGATTATGGGCTGAAAGTCCGCTATGAGGACGGAAAGACAGAAATCCTGTCGGCAGGCGAAGTCAGCATTCGTCCGGGAGAATAAAAACAGCTTTGTTATCAAACAGCATTGGGAGGACATCATGGTTATGACAAGAAGAAAAATGAAAACGATCGATTTGGCATATATGGCGCTCGGCGCAGTCATTATAGCGGTCTGTTCCTGGATCAGTATCCCGACAACTGTTCCATTTACGATGCAGACCTTTGCAGTTTTCTGCGTTCTGGGACTGCTCGGCGGAAAAAGAGGAACGATTTCCATTCTTGTATACATTCTTTTAGGCGCAGTCGGCGTCCCGGTATTTTCAGGCTTTTCTGGTGGATTCGGAATCATTATCGGACCGACCGGCGGCTATATCATTGCATTCATTTTAATGGGCCTGCTTTACTGGCTGATCGAGGTCCTGTTTGGAACAAAGCTGTATATCCGTATCATCGCGATGGTTGCAGGACTGCTGGTCTGCTATGCTTTTGGGACGGCTTGGTTTATGGTCGTCTATGCCAGACAGACAGGACCGATGGGCCTCGGCGCAGCCCTTGCATCCTGTGTCGTCCCGTTTATCATTCCGGATCTGATCAAGATGGCTCTTGCTCTTTTGCTCTCCTCGAGGGTCGGCAAATACTTGAAATGAAAATAAAGGTAAGGTATTATCAACAAATAGTATCCTCATGGTTTAAGCAGGATTGAGAGGTTGATATGGCAAAAATAGGATTTATCGGAACCGGAAATATGGGTGGCGCGCTGATCACAGCAGCCTGTAAAGGCATTGATCCGAAAGAAGTCGTGATCGCAGATTATATTCCGGAGAAGGCAAAATCGCTTGCAGCCGAACTTGGATGCAGCGCCGCTTCCAATTCAGAAGTCGCAAAAGAAGCAGAGTTTGTTGTGCTTGCTGTGAAGCCGAATGTGATCCGGGATGTTGCAAAGGAGATTGCAGCTGAGATCCGGGAGTGTCTGAATAAGGGCCAAAAGAAGATCGTTGTCACGATCGCTGCCGGTGTAAAAGTCAGTGCGTTGAAGGATTGTCTTGGACCGGATGTCCCGGTGATCCGCATTATGCCAAACACCCCTGTTATGGTTGGCCAGGGAATGATCCTGATCAGCGGTGACGGGGAGGCTCCTGATGCAGTCGCTGAAGAAGTCTTTGCCGAGTTCCAGGAGATCCTGAAAGAGGCCGGCGAGTTTGAACGTGTAAAAGAAGGCGCAATCGATTATACCACAGGCGTCAGTTCCTGCGCTCCGGCTTATGCCTATATGTTTATTGAAGCATTGGCAGATGGAGCAGTGGAAGTCGGTGTTCCGCGTGCCCAGGCGATCAGACTTGCTGCAAAGACCGTACTTGGGTCAGCCGCTATGGTCCTTGAGACCGGTGAACATCCAGGCGTCTTAAAGGACAACGTCTGTTCTCCGGGAGGCTCTACGATCGTCGGCGTTACGACCTTGGAAGAACTCGGATTCCGCGGTGCAGTATCAAAAGCAATCGTGAAAGCGACAGAGAAAAACCTGACACTTGGCAAAGAATAAGGATTTTTTTATATAAAACAGGTATAATTATCGGGCAGAGACGTGCAGGTCTTCTGCCCGATATTGCTTGATTTTGTCGATCTTAGGTCTATAATAAGGGACAGCAAAAAACAAGAGGGAAGAATTATGAAAATAGTGATTGCCGGATGTGGCAAAGTCGGCACCGCGCTTGCCGAACACTTATGTGAAGAAAAACACGATATCGTTGTGATCGACCCCGTTGAGAGCCGTCTGAATTATCTTGCCAATACACAGGATGTTATGTGTATGGTCGGTGATGCAAAGTCAATGGAAGTGTTAAAGAGCGCAGACATTGAACATGCGGATCTGATGCTGGCAATGACAGCGGACGATGAGGAAAACCTGATCATCTGCCTGATCGCAAGAGAGATGGGATGCAAAAATACGATTGCCAGAGTCCGCAATCCGGTCTATGACAAAACGATCAGTGTCATCCGGGATACTCTGGGACTGTCGATGACGATCAATCCGGATTATGAGGCTGCAAGAGAGATCTTTAAATCCCTGCGCTTTAAATCAGCAGGCCAGGTCGAAACCTTTGCAAAGGGAAGAACAGAGATCCTTACCTGCTATGTTAAAGAAGGAACACCGATCTGCAATGTTCAGATCAAAGATGTTTACGATGTCATTAAAACACGTGTCTTCTTCTGTGCGATCAAGAGGGATGAGCAGGTCTTTATTCCGGACGGTTTTACTGAGATCAAAGCCGGAGACACTCTTTCTTTTGTGGCATCGAGAGAGGACGCAGATGCTTTCTTTAAAAAACTGAATTACGATACCGGCCGTATCCGTGATCTTACGATCATCGGCGGCGGGAAACTTGGATATTATCTTGGGAAAATGGCAATCGAAGACGGTATCATGCTGAAACTGGTTGATCAGGATCCTGAGAAATGCAGGATGCTGGATGCAGAACTGAAAGTCGCCAATGTGATCTGCGGTGATGGTATGGATACCAAACTCTTATATGAGGAAAGTATCCTGAAGTCTTCTGCGGTCGCCTGCCTGACGGGCAGCGATGCGACCAATACATTGATCGCAATGTATCTGACAAGAAACTGCCCGGATGCCAAGATCATCTCCAAGATCAAAAAATCCGATTTTGAAGATATGCTTTTTAATCTGGGATACGGAAGCGTATATAATGCAAAATATATTGCAGTCGACCGTATCATCCGTTATGTCCGCGCAATGGGCAATGCGTTTGAAGGAGAATTCCAGTCTCTGAGCCATATTATTGATAATAAGGTCGAGGTTCTGGAGTTCATTGTTCACGAGGATTGTCCGCATATCGGAGAACCGCTGAAGGATATTCACTTTAAAAAGAATCTGCTGATCGCGAATGTCAGAAGAGGTGCCAGAACGTTTGTGCCGGGAGGCTCGGATACCTTTGAGCCTGGAGATACGCTCCTTGTTGTCACGACGATTCATGGAATCAGTAAGTTTGCGGAGATCTTTGCATAAATGAACTGGAAACGTATTTTAAAAATCTTAGGATTTATCATGCTGGTCACAGGGGCTTTTATGATCCTCCCGATGATCGTTGCATTTATCTATCATGAAAAGGACTGGGTCTATTTTCTGATCACGATAGCAGGTCTTGCCGTTATCGGAACTCCTCTTTATCTGATCAAACCGGACAGTCAGAACTTTTTCTCAAAAGACGGCTTTTTGATCGTTGCTTTGGCATGGATCGTAATGGGACTGGCAGGCGCAGTGCCTTTCTGCATCTCCGGCCTGATCCCTGATTATATCAATGCTGTATTTGAGGCCGTTTCCGGATTTACGACATCCGGAATCTCGATCCTTCCAGATATTGAAGCCGCCAGCCACTCTTTGCTGTTCTGGCGGAGCCTGACGCACTGGATCGGAGGTATGGGCGTTCTTGTATTTGTACTGGCACTCCTTCCGGTGGCCGGCGGAGCATCGATGTTTATCATGCGTGCGGAGGCACCGGGACCGACGACCGATAAAGTGGTGCCTAAGATAAGCGAGACTGCAAAATTTTTATATATCGCATATCTTGTACTGACCGTTGCGGAGATCATTTCATTAGTCATTGCAGGGCTGTCTGTTTTTCAGGCGTGCATTATCTCCTTCGGTACAATGGCGACCGGTGGTTTCTCTTTCCTGAATACTTCACTGGCTACCTTTACGATCGCCCAGAAAGTGATCGTGATCATCTTTATGTTTCTGGCAGGTGTCAACTTCAGTCTGTTTTTCCTTGTTGTTACCAAAAAAGCGAAGAAGGCTCTTGCGGATACAGAGTTTATCTGGTACGCGATCATTATGGCTTGTACCGTTGCCCTGCTCACTGTGAGCCTTTATATTTCGGGAAAACAGCTTGCAACTTTTGGAGAAACACTGACGGAGACTGCGTTTGCCGGAGTTTCGGCTATGACGTCCACAGGGTTTGCGTCCGGTGATTATAACCAGTGGCCGCTCTTCAGTCAGGGCCTGATGATTCTGGTGATGTTTATCGGCGGCTGTGCAGGAAGTACCGGAGGCGGACTGAAAGTATCGCGTGTCGTCATATTGATGAAATCTTTAAGGCTGTATGTCAAGAAAAAGATGCATCCGAGAAGTGTCAATGTCACGTTCTTTAATAAGCAGGTCATCAGTGATGAGGTCATTAAGGATATCCTGATCTATTTTGGCATGTTTATCATCATTTATGCAGCTTCTATGTTGGTCGTAACCACGGAAGAGTCCATGGACTTTGGTACCGCGTTTGCATCAGTATCAACCGCGATCAACAACAATGGTATCGAGTTCCACAATGCAGGTGCTTTAGGTTTTGCGAATTACGCATGGTGGAGCAGGATCGTCTTTATCATCGATATGCTGATCGGGCGTCTCGAAATATTCCCGATCGTTATTCTGCTCGGAACGATCACTTCTCCGGTCAGAAAAGCTTACAGAAAGATCAAAAGAAAAGTCTGAGGTTACCTCAGACTTTTTTGCTGTTCATATATTCTTAATTATCTTCCGGATCATCTGGTGATTGTTCTGAATCCACTGACGGTTGTTCCGGCTCTTCTGACTCGCCAGCTTGATTTCTTGCCTCTTCCGCCTGTCCTTTTACAAGATTGTAGACCCAGTAAACGACGTACATGAATAGCGGAACCGCGATCGTCGTGATGATGCTTGCAGTAAAAAGGTTTTTCGTATGTTCATTTCCGGAAAGAGCAAGGATCAGCGTTACAATATAAAGCCCTGCAATAATGACCAGGGCGATGATAGCTAATATCTGTTTTAATCTGCGCTGCGGGGTCATAACAGTTCTTCCATTTTCTCGCGGATCTCGTCACTGTATCCGACAACGATATGGGAGAAGTTTTCTTCAAGGAACTGAAGAACTCTGTCGGTATGTGATTTCTTGTTGCCGCTGATACGGACCTTGTCTTTCGGGCTTGTGATCACGATCAGGGAATAGCTCAGTTTATTTTTCTTAACAAAAGGATTCCAGTTGGAAAACTTATATGCCCAGACGATATTAAATAACGGCACCATCCAGATGCTTCTTTTTCCAAGTGCGACCAGATAGTTCTCAGTGATATAAATGCGTCCGGCACGGAAGAGCAGATCTTCGGCGAGCTCTCTGTCAATTTCCGTGAAGTCTTTTCCATCCAGACCAAAGCGTCTCAGACGTTTGCAGGCAGGATGAAGATGCGGAATGATCATAAAAATGATATTAGCAATGATATAAGCCAGACATGCCAGCATGATCGCAAAGAGCAGGATCGAGATCGTCATGATAAAGCCCGGCCGGTAGTCGTACTGACTGACTGCAAAATGACCGCTGATGTCGGAAAGCGCTTCCGTATTCCAGCCGATATCTGTGGAAAAACCGGAAAGGAAGGTCTCAAAGCGGTCTCCGCCGGAGACAAAACGTGCTCTGGCAGAGTAGGTCTCTAATACATCTGCACGGTCGTTTGTGTATTTTGCAGGGATCAGAAAGAAGACGCAGGTAGGACCATTATCTTCATCCAGGATATAATAATAGCAGGAGGCATTGTCTGCCTGCCCTGTATAATAATCATAAGTTGTATAGTGGAGATCATTTAATGTGAAATCCACATACTTTGCCCCATCATTGTAGAGTTTTATGATCTCATCGATCGAAGATGCTTTTGGCGGACTGAAGATCTGACGAAACGGGATCAAAAAAAGGAGTACTGCAGCAAGTACCAGTACAATGACCGGGAAGATCAGGTTTGCCCGGGATATTTTTTTGATATAGTCTCTGATCGTGATTTCCATAACAGCACAAGTATAAGCCAAATTGCCCTAATTATCAATCAGTGATATAATAAGCGGCAAGTACGAAGCCAAAGTGATACCGCTCACTTTGGTTTTCTCACGGGATGCTTTCAGTATCTGAAATGAAGAAGAAAAGAGGAATACGATATGAGCGATTATATATTAAGGGCGACAGCTGCCGGAGAGCGTATCCGTGCGTTTGCGATCCGATCAACAGAGATGGCAGAGTATGCCAGGCAGCGACATAACTCCAGTCCGGTCGTAACTGCCGCACTTGGAAGGCTCCTTTCTGCAGCCGCTATGATGGGTGTTATGATGAAAGGAGAGAAGGATGTTCTTACGATCACGATGAAAGGTGACGGACCGATCGGATCTTTGACCGTGACCGCGGATTCAAAAGGAAATGTGAAAGGCTTCGCAGATAATCCGGTGGTCATCATTCCGCCGAATTATGCGGGAAAACTGGATGTCGGCGCAGCGATCGGCTATGGTGAATTAACCGTGATCAAAGATATGGGACTCAAAGAGCCTTATGTCAGTCAGGTGCCGCTCGGAACGAGCGAGGTGGCAGAGGATCTGACCTATTATTTTGCGAAATCAGAACAGACCCCGAGCGCGGTTGCGTTAGGTGTCCTGATGAGTCCGGATAATACCGTCAAGCAGTCAGGCGGCTTCATTGTTCAGTTGATGCCGAATGTAAGCGATGAGATCATAGAAAAACTCGAAAAGAAACTGGCACAGATCCCTTCTGTAACGGATATGATGGAAAACGGAATGGGACCGGAAGAAATACTGGAAGATATCCTCGGCGAGTTTGACCTTGAGATCAATGAAAAACTGGATACAAAGTTCTATTGCGGCTGCTCCAAAGAGCATATCGCAAGGGCTCTGATCAGTATGGGCAAGGAAGAACTTCAGAAGATCATTGATGATGGTGAGGCTATCACAGTCAATTGTCATTTCTGCAACACAGACTATACTTATACGGTAGATGAAATAAAAGAACTCCTGGAATTTGCCAAAATAAAGTCAGCTGCAAAGAAGATCGGCATTATTGGCGATATCGAGTAGAAGATATTGACGCATAAAAAGAGGTGTGCTATTTTGTATATTGAGCAGAAATTGGCTCTTCACGACTTATAATACTTTACAACTTATGGAGGAAGCAAAAATGGCTAAGGGAACAGTTAAGTGGTTCAACAATCAGAAAGGTTATGGATTTATCTGCGACGAAGCAGGAAATGATATATTCGTTCATTACACCGGACTCAACATGGAAGGCTTCAAAACAGTAAAAGAAGGCGAAGAGGTTGAATTCGACATAGTCGAAGGTGAGAAAGGACCACAGGCTACAAACGTTACAAGACTGTAAACAAAAAACAGGTTCGCAGGAACCTGTTTTGTTTTTTTAAAAAGAATGCTTCGGATCATCAGGCTGCATCAGGCTTTTGCTCCGAAGTCACGGAGCAGAGTGGTACTCTGTCCCCGGAACCGGCGGTTGGCCGGTTTTTGCCTGTATTAACTGATCTACGGTGACCAGCTGATAGCCCTGCTCAACCAGCCACGGAACGATGCGCTCTACCGCATCTGCCGTAGAATCATAAATATTATGCATCAGGATAATAGCGCCGTCTGATGCGTTATTCTGTATCTCTGTTACAACAGAATCTGCATCTCTTGAAGACCAGTCTCTGGTATCCACACTCCAATGATAGATCGCCTGCCCCTGAGACGTGCAGGTGCTGAAGATTAGATCCGTTGATGTGCCGCCCGGCGCGCGGAATGCATTTGGCCGAATGCCGCATGCTGCCTCAATCGCATCATTTGCACGGATGATATCATCTGTGGTGACCGCATCGCCCATATGCACGTGGTCATAGGTGTGGCAGGCGATCTGGCTGCCTTGATCTACGATGCGTTTTGTCACATCCGGATAGCGTTCACACAGCTGACCCAGCTGGAAGAAGGTCGCATGACCGCCGGCAGAGGTAAGCGCGGTCAGGATCCTGTCTGTGATCGGTCCGCTGTCGGGTCCGTCATCAAAGGTTAAAGCAACCATCGGCTTATTGATATCAATTCCGGTCATATCGACTGCCTGGGTGACTGTTCCGGAAAATACGTCACTCCATTCGGAATAAACATCCTCTCCGCAGAATGAACGCATGGAGAAATAATAGGTCGTTCCGACAGTAAGATTCGGGACAGTGTAGTTAAGCGCCCCGGTATTGCTGTTTGTTACTGCATCATCCGGAGTAAAGGCAATCGGTTCTGTGCTGCTAAGGTCCTGTTCGGTGCTGTATTTCAATTCGTATCCGTTTACAGGCTGTGCATTCGTCCAGCTGACGGTAAGAGAATCTTTTGACATTGTGATGGCCGTAGCGCCGCTGATCGTTTCCGGAAGCGTATAGGCACTGATCGTTTTTGGCTTACTCTCGCGAACTTTTTCTCCGTGTCCTTTCTGCGCAATGATCTGGTATTCATAAAGCGTAGCCGGGGTAAGGTCAGAAGACACAAAAGAGCTGTCTCCACCTTCTTCGACCTGTCCAACCAGTTCGAAATCGGTATCTCCGTTTTTCCGGAAGATCTGGTAGGAGATCTTTTTCGCTTTCCCTTTCCATGTAAGGATCTGGGTATTTGCAGAAGACTCGAGCGTAAGCTGCTTCGGAGCGGGGACCGTTACGGAGGAAATGACAATGAGAAGAACAACTGCGATGATCACAACGAGAGCGGCAACTGCAGCAAAGAGCATTCTGCGTTTTCTCCTGAGTTCTGCCTCTCTGCGTCTTCTGCGCAGCGCCTTCATGCGTGCTTCGTGAGACTGGGAAGAACGCCCGTCAGGACGTCCCTGAGACTGTAAAGAGCGCCCGTTTGAGGGCGCGGTTTTTCTTTGTGAATTGCTGGTATGATTGACTGTCGCATTTCTGGGTCTGCGATTCATTTAAAAACCCCTATATATGTAAAATAAGAATTGCGAGATTGACGTACAGCAGGAGCGTCAATGCATCGACGATCGTAGTAATAAACGGACTGGACATGACTGCAGGGTCAAAACCGACCTTGTTTGCAAGGATCGGAAGCACGCAGCCAATAAATTTTGCTACGACAACAGCACAGAAAAGAGCCAGCGAGATCACTCCGACGATCAGAACCGTTCCCTGATGCAGGATCAGCATCTTGGCAAAATTCACGATAGCCAGGGAAATACCGCAAAGCACGCCGACGCGGAGCTCTTTCCAGATGACCCGGAAAATGTCTTTAAATTCCACATCATCCAGTGAGAGGGCACGGATGATCGTAACGGATGCCTGTCCACCACAGTTTCCTCCGGTATCCATGAGCATGGGGATCGCTGCGGAAAGAACGATCGAAGCATCCAGTACACTTTCAAATTTTGTAATGATCAGAGAAGTAAACGTAGCGGAGACCATCAAGATCAGCAGCCAGGGGATCCTTGCTTTATAGGTCTGCCATACACTCGTCTGGAAATAAGGCTTATCACCCGGACGGATAGCTGCCATCTTTTCGATATCCTCGGTTGCCTCTTCTTCCATGACGTCGATAGCATCGTCGATGGTAACGATACCGACAAGACGCTCTTCATCATCCACAACAGGAAGAGCTAAGAGGTCGTATTTACTGAATCTTTGTGCCACTTCTTCTTTGTCTGTATGGGTATGGACAAAGATCATATTCGTTTCCATGATGTCACTGATCAGATCATCTTCTTCTGAAAGCAGGAGATCTTTTGCGGTCACGATACCAAGCAGTTTCCGGTTGTAATCCGTAACATAGCAGGTGTAGATCGTTTCTTTATCAACTCCCGTACGGCGGATCCGTGTAAGGGCTTCCTGCACGGTCATGTTTTTGCGCAGACTGACATATTCGACCGTCATCAAAGAGCCGGCTGAATCCTCCGGATACTGAAGGATCTTATTGATCATGGCACGGGTATCCGCATCGGTGTTGGAAAGGATCCTCTTTACGACATTTGCGGGCATTTCCTCGACGATATCAACCGCATCATCGACGAACATCTCATCAAGCACGTCACGAAGCTCAGTATCAGAGAAGCCCTTGATCAGATGCTCCTGGATATCGCTGTCCATTTCAATAAAAGTATCAGCTGCAAGTTCTTTTGGAAGAAGACGGAACAATACAGGTGTTCTGTCTTTCGGAAGATCATTAAACAGAGCAGCGAGATCCGCAGGGTTCATTTCGATAAAAATGTCGCGGATCGCAGCATATTTTTTTTCTTCAAGAAGGGAAAGGATTTCTTCTTCAGCAGGGATGTTGATAAGCTCCATTCTTTCCTCCTTTCCGATAAAAAACTCAACAAAAAACAGATGTGAAATCGTTTCAGATCACAGACTAATAATAGACCAAGGAGGTTGAAAAGACAAGACGAAAATGGTATCATACTCACACACTAATACGTTAAAGTGTAGACAGAATATGTTATTCATAATTCGAAAGGAGAAGTAGTAGTTATGGGACTTTTAAAGGCAGCTTTAGGCGCAGTCGGAGGAGCACTTGCCGACACATGGAAAGAGTTCTTTTATTGTGAGGCTCTTGACAAAGAAACTTTAATGGTAAAAGGACAGAAACAGATCGGAAACCGTTCTTCCAATACAAGAGGAAATGACAATATCATCAGCAGCGGATCAGGTATCGTTGTTGCAGATGGACAGTGCATGATCATTGTGGATCAGGGTAAAGTTGTTGAAGTTTGTGCAGAACCTGGCGAGTTTACCTATGATGCATCCACAGAGCCGTCTCTGTTCTCCGGAAATCTCGGAGAATCTATCATTGAGACTTTCAAGATCATGGGCAAACGTATCGGCTACGGCGGAGATACAGGACATGATCAGAGAGTTTACTACTTCAACACCAAGGAACTCTTAGATAATAAGTTCGGAACTCCGAACCCGATCCCGTTCCGCGTTGTTGACAGAAACATCGGATTAGACATTGATGTATCTGTAAGATGCTCCGGTGTTTATTCCTACAAGATCGCAGACCCGATCAAATTCTATACGAATGTCTGCGGCAATGTTACAGAAGAGTATAAGAGAAGCGAGATCGAGGATCAGCTGAAGACAGAATTTATTGCAGCTCTTCAGCCGGCATTCGGACAGCTTTCCACTTTAGGATTGAGACCGAACGAAATCGTTACTCATAACGTAGAATTAGAGCAGGCTATGAACCAGCAGCTCTCTGCTAAATGGGGTGAGCTCAGAGGTCTTCAGATCGTGAATGTTGCCATGGGCAGCGTTACACTTCCGGAAGAGGATCAGGAACTCATCAAACAGACCCAGCGTGGCGCAGCTCTTTCCAATCCGGCTCTTGCAGGCGGCGTTATGGCAGGCGCAGCTGCAAATGCTATGGAAAATGCAGCTAAGAACGAAGGCGGCGCAATGAATGGATTCGTTGGCATGGGAATGGCAATGAATGCAAGCGGCGGCGCAATCAACGGTCTGTTCCAGCAGGCAGCAGCTCAGGGACAGCAGGGTATGCCTCAGCAGGCAGCTCCGGCTCCTGCACCGGCACCGGCAGCTCCGACAGCTGAACAGGCAGCAGGTGCTGTACAGGCAGACGCAGCCGCTCCATCTGCAGGACCGAAATTCTGCTCACAGTGCGGCAAACCGGTTACTCCGGGAGCAAAATTCTGTGCTGAGTGCGGATCACCTCTCCAGTAATCAAACAAAAGAACTAAACATTAGAAGTGGAATGCGCTCAGGAGTTCTAGGGAATGAACTTCTGGGCGCAAGCCTACCTAAACAATAAAGGAGAAGATATGGCAGATATACAAGAGTATAAATGCCCCAATTGCGGCGGCAAATTAACGTTTGACAGTTCTGCCCAGAAGATGGTCTGCCCGTACTGCGATTCGGAGATCGATGTTGAAGCCTTAAAGGACTATGATAACGGCCTGGATCAGTTCACCCAGAAAGATCAGATGAACTGGGAAACTCCCGGTCAGGTCTGGCAGGAAGGGGAGACGGAAGGCATGCGTGTCTACGTCTGCAAATCCTGCGGCGGCCAGATCATCGGCGATGCAAATTTAGGTGCGACCAGCTGTCCGTACTGCGGAAACCCTGTAGTAATGATGGGACAGTTTGCTGGTGATTTAAAACCGGATGTGATCATTCCTTTCCAGCTGGATAAAGAAGCTGCAAAAAAAGCATATCTGAATCATCTCGAAGGCAAGAAACTGCTTCCGAAGATGTTCCGTGATCAGAATCATATAGATGAGATCAAAGGTGTCTATGTACCGTTCTGGCTTTTCGAAGGAGACGGACAGGGTGCAGCTCAATTTGAGGGAACCCAGATCCGGACCTGGACCGATACCAGAAACATGTATACAGAGACCAGCTATTTCGATCTTCGCCGCGCGGGAGATGTTCATTTCGAGAACATCCCGGCGGATGCTTCCTCAAGCATGCCGGACGATCTGATGGAATCGATCGAGCCGTTTGATGCATCAAAAGCTGTTCCGTTCCAGACGGCATATCTTTCCGGATATCTGGCAGATAAATATGATGTGGAGTCCGACCAAAACTCAGAACGTGTCAATGAACGTGTTAAGAATTCTATCATGGATGCATTAGCCTCTACGACCGGCGGATACAGCAGTATCACTTTTAAGAATGGGTCAGTCAATCTGAATAATGCAAAAGTAAAATATGCGTTATTCCCGGTATGGCTGTTGAGCACGACTTATCAAGGTCAAAACTATCTGTTCTGCATGAATGGACAGACCGGAAAAATGGTTGGAGACCTTCCGACTGACAATGGAAAACTATGGAAATACAGGATCATGTGGACAGCCATCATTGCAGTAATCATTTTTGCAATCTGGTTTTTCTTATTCCGTTAGAAAGGAGGCAGGCAATATGTTGAAGAAAATCTCAGCAATCCTTTGTGCGATCTGTCTGATCATTGCTTTCCCGCTTGCCGTTCTTGCGGATACCTCTGCAGTGAAGCTGATCGATGATGCGAATCTTCTTTCCTCCGCGGAATATGAGGAGGTTTTAGCTACACTTGAAAATGTCAGCAGCAAATATGATGTGGATATTGCGGTGCTGACGGTCAATGGCCTTAACGGAAAGCCAATCCGTGATTTCGCTGATGATTATTACGATGAGCATGGCTATGGAACCGGAGAAGATAAATCGGGTGTGCTGTGGGTCATTGATATGGACAGCAGAGAATCCTATATTACCACCGCTGGTGAAGGAATCAGTGCGGTTACTGATTACGGAAAAGATCTCCTTGCAGGAGAAGTGAATCCGTACCTGAGTTCCGGCGATTACAGCGGTGCGATGAAGGCATATGCTGCAACGATGGATAACTATTTCGAACAGGAAAGAGCCGGCACACCGGTAGATAACTACGAACAGGAAACAGAACCGGAACCACCTGAGAGAACTGCAGGATCCTATGCTGCAGGAGGTGTCGTTTCTGTAGGTGCAGGTTTTGGCCTTTCCTTTGCAGCAACAAGCGGCATGAAGCGGAAGATGAAGTCTGTAAGAAGACAGACTTCTGCAACTGCTTATGCAGATCCTCACGGATTGAACTTAAGAGAAAATACGGACAGGTACTTGTATCACAGGATCGTAGCTGTACCGATACCGAGAAATGACGGCCCGAGAAACGGGTCTATGGGCGGAGGCTCCAGCGTGCATATGTCCAGCGGCGGAACGATGCACGGCGGAGGAAGCCTGGGTAAATTCTAAGAATATAAAACAATTTG
This sequence comes from Lachnospiraceae bacterium, assembly GCA_017511045.1. Lineage (GTDB taxonomy): Bacteria > Bacillota > Clostridia > Lachnospirales > Lachnospiraceae > RGIG5612. The sequence continues at coordinate 25,066 of JAFWLM010000113.1, forward strand.
GAGACGGTAAATCATGAGCAAAAAAATTAAAACACCTGAAGTAAAAGAACTGTTTGAAGCAATCCTGGCTTTGAAAAATGAGGAGGAATGTTTCCTGTTTTTTGAAGATGTCTGCACAACAAATGAAATCCTTTCATTTGCACAAAGATATCAGGTAGCAAAACTTCTTGGGGAAAACCGTACTTATCAGGAGATCGCTGAAAAGAGCGGTGCATCCACAGCTACGATCAGCAGAGTGAAACGCTCTATCGATGATGGCAGCGGCGGATATGAAATGATATTCAAGAGGTTAAAGAAATAACTAGTTATGGAAGCTTATATTGAAATCTTAAATAATATGCAGAAAGAAGCGGTTCTTTGTACAGAAGGACCGCTTCTTATACTGGCGGGAGCAGGTTCCGGAAAGACCCGTGTGATCACAAACCGGATCGCGTATCTGATCAAGGAAAAGGGAGTGAGCCCGAAATCGATCCTTGCCATTACCTTTACAAATAAAGCGGCAGCTGAAATGAGGGAGAGGGTCGAAGGACTTGTTGGAATGGATGCAGGCGGGGCATGGATCAGCACCTTTCATTCGGCCTGCGTCAGGATCTTAAGAATGTACAGCCATCTGATCGGCTATGACAATAATTTTACGATCTATGATACGGATGATCAGAAGACGGTAATCAAAAATATTTGCAAAAAGTTTGAGATCGATACAAAACGCTTTAAAGAAAAGTGGTTTATGGGCCAGATCTCATCTGCAAAAGACGAACTGATCAGTGAGGGCCAGTTTGAGCTGGATGCTTCCGGGGATTTTTATCTGGAAAAAGTTGCGAGAGTCTATACGGAGTATCAGAAGGAATTGAAGCGTAACAATGCCTTTGATTTTGATGACCTGATCGTTAAGACGGTGGAACTCTTTAAACAGCATCCGGATATTCTGGAACGTTTTCAGGAACGATTCCGTTATATCTCCGTGGATGAGTATCAGGATACCAATACAGCTCAGTTTGTCTTTGTGAGCCTGATCGCCAAAAAATATCAGAATATCTGCGTGGTCGGTGATGATGACCAGTCGATCTATAAATTCCGCGGAGCGAACATCGGAAATATCCTGAACTTTGAAAAAGTCTTTCCGAAAGCCAAGGTGATCCGTTTGGAGCAGAACTATCGTTCCACACAGAATATCTTAGATGCGGCGAATAATGTGATCAAAAATAACAAGAACCGCAAAGCAAAGAAACTGTGGACGGAAAATGATGCGGGAGCCATGATCAAGCTGTTCCATGTGGAAAACTCCTATGTGGAAGCGGACAGAGTGGTGAGCCAGATCAAAGAGTTCGTGGATGAAGGCTATAAGCTCAACGACTGTGCCTGCCTGTACCGGACGAACGCACAGTCCCGCGCACTGGAGGAGGCGTTCTTAAGAGCGAATATTCCGTATAAGATCGTCGGTGGCGTCAACTTCTATCAGAGAAAAGAGATCAAAGATGTTCTTGCTTATTTAAAGACGATCGATAATGCAAGAGACGATGTTGCCGTGCGGCGCATCATCAATGTTCCGAAAAGAGGTTTAGGCGCAGCTGCTGTGAATGCTGTCCAGCGGGTGGCGGATGACAGGGAGATTAATTTCTTTGCAGCGATCGATGATGGTGTCAATGAGGGACTCTTTGGAAAACCCGGAGAGAAACTGCGCGAATTCCGGAATATGATCGAGGATCTGAAAGAGAGTGCTTCCCAGATCAGTCTTCATGAACTCATGGATGAGGTTCTGGAAAAAACCGGCTACCTGAAAGAGCTGGAAGCAGAAAACACGGTTGAAGCACAGACAAGGATCGAAAACATCGACGAATTGATCAACAAGGCTGTCTCCTATGAGGACAGTGCAGATGATCCTTCCTTAAGCGGATTTCTGGAAGAGGTCTCACTGATCGCAGATATTGATTCCTGGTCAGCGGATTCGGACTACGTTTCTTTGATCACGGTCCATTCCGCAAAAGGATTGGAGTTTACCAATGTCTTTCTCTGCGGCATGGAAGACGGGCTGTTCCCGATGAATGCTGCGATCTGTTCGGAGGATGAGACAGACCTGGAAGAAGAGAGAAGACTGGCGTATGTGGCGATAACCAGAGCAAAAAAGAATCTGATCATTACAGCATCCCGTATGCGTATGGTAAGAGGGGAGACGATGGTCTCCATCATCTCCAGATTCGTAAGGGAGATCCCGGTGGATCTGATCGAACCGGATAGAGAAAATATCTACGTGGCATCCAAACCGTCTGAATACAATGGAGGACTTCCTTCCAAACGGGCGAGCAAGGAGGAGTTTTTCAGAAAACCATATGCTTCTTCTGCTGCAGAGAAAAAGTTTTCCTCCGGGGAAAAAGCTGCTCTTGAATACAAAGAAGGCGACCGTGTTGCCCACATGAAATTCGGAGAAGGCATTGTAGCAAAGATCGTGGATGGCGGCAGAGACTATGAAGTGACAGTTGATTTTGACGATGTCGGAACAAAGAAGATGTTTGCCTCTTTTGCGAAACTGAAAAAAGTATGAAATCTGCCTCGGGATGTTGCAAAAATGAGCTGATTATCTTATCATAAGATACAGAAAAGGATGATCTTTATGAAAAAGAAATTGATCAAATTAGCAGCAACAATATATTTAAAGAGAAAGGTGAACAAAATGGAAAAAACACTGGGAGAAGTTATTCAGCTGACAAAACTGAATGAATTAATGAAAAAGACAGAAAAGAATGAGAAAGTCGGCAAGATCGTGAAAATTGTTCTGATCTGCACAGGTGCTTTTGCACTTCTTGCCGGTGTAGGATTTTTAGTATATAAACTCCTTGGCAGACGTACAGATGATTACGATCTTTATGATGATCTGGACAATTATTATGACGAGGCAGATCACTACGATATCGACTTAGACGCACATGAAGCTGACTTTGCTGAATAATGAGTAAAAAGAAAAAACAAAAATTAGATGTAACTCCGTATGAGGACAGAGAACAGCTCTGTCCTCATTTTGGTCTATGCGGCGGATGCACATATCAGAAGATCTCCTATGAAAAACAGATGGAGATCAAAGCGAAAGAAGTGGAAGGCCTTCTTCGAAGCGTCTATCCGGACTTCCTTTTTGAAGGCATCATTCCGAGCCCATCTGAGACCGGCTACCGCAATAAAATGGAATTTACTTTTGGGGATACCTGCAAGGATGGTCCCTTTGCCTTAGGACTCCATCAAAAGGGGAGTTTCATGAATATCGTGGACATCCGGGAATGTATTCTGGTACATCCGGATATGAACCTGATCCGGAATGCGGTTCGGGATTTTTTTGCCGGCTTGTATGAATCCGGACAGATCGATTTTAAGAATAATAAAACGCAGCGTGGATACCTGAGGCACTTGCTGTTAAGACGCGCTGCAAAAAACGGTGAGATCCTGGTGGCACTGGTTACGACATCTCCGGGAAAGAGCCAGGTTCCTGAATTTGCCTCTATCAAAGATCGTAATGAAATTCTGAAAGATACCCCGAAGCTATCTGAAAATCCATACGAAGAGCATGTATTATATGGCTTTTTAAAAACGGTTTGGGGACTGGAAGAGAAGGGCGCTCTGAAAGGAAAGATCGCCGGTATCCTGCATATCACAAACGACGCCGTTTCTGATGTTGTAAAAAGTGACCGTACGGATATTTTATATGGCGGTGAAGCGATCAACGAAGAAGTACTGGGACTCAAGTTTCAAATTTCTCCGTTTTCCTTCTTCCAGACGAATACGCTGGGAGCAGAAAAGCTTTATGAAAAAGCAAGAGAGTATGCAGCAGAGGCAGGGATTAAAGCTGGGGGCAAGAAGACGGGGATTCTGTTTGACCTCTACAGCGGGACTGGAACGATCGCGCAGCTGATGGCTCCGGCAGCAGAGAAGGTGATCGGAGTTGAGATCGTGGAAGAAGCGGTGGAAGCCGCAAAAGAAAATGCAAAACGAAATGAGATAGAGAACGTTTCCTTTATTGCCGGTGACGTATTAAAGGTTCTGGATGAACTTCCAAAACCGGATGCGATCATTCTCGATCCGCCAAGAGAAGGCATCAATCCGAAGGCGCTCGGAAAAATCTTAAGTTATGGGGTGGATTCAATCGTGTATGTCAGCTGTAAGCCGACCTCGCTTGCCCGTGATCTTGAGTCTTTCCGGATCGCTGGCTATACGCTGGTGAAAGCCTGCTGCAAGGATATGTTTCCGCAGACGCCTCATTGTGAGACCGTTGCCCTGATCACAAAGCAGAAGCAATGATCTGTATTTTGAAAAGAGTGAAAAAATGATTGATGTAACAAAAGATTCTTCCAATTTTGTATTAGTGGCTGATTATATTCCTGCAGTTATTCAGGAGATCCGCTATTATTCGTCCTACAATTTTATCGGTGACCGGATCGACGGATATGAAGCCCCGGTGGCACTTTTGACCAGAGAGGCTGCAAGAGCGCTGAAGTATGTGAGTGGTGAAATGTTCGTAAAGGGATACCGCCTTAAGATCTTTGATGCTTACCGTCCGACAACCGCAGTCCGCCATTTTATTCTTTGGGGAATCGAAGATACAGATATCCGGATGAAACCCTATTTCTATCCTGATCTTGAAAAGCAGGAATTATTTGCAAAGGGCTATATTGCGAAACAGTCGAGTCACAGCAGAGGCAGTACGGTCGATCTGACACTTCTGGACATGACAACGGGAAAAGAAGTGGATATGGGAAGTCCGTTTGACTTTTTTGCTGAGATATCCCATCCGGATTATAAAGGCATCACGGATGAGCAATTTGAAAACCGGATGTTTTTACAGGATGCAATGAAGAGAGCGGGTTTCCTGCCGATCGATTGTGAATGGTGGCATTTCACTTTAGCGGATGAGCCTTATCCTGATACTTATTTCCAATTTCCGGTCACGCTGAAAGATTTTATTTAAGCAATCTTGTCGTCGGATACTAGATTGACGACCCATTTCTTTGATTTCAGCATAAAGAAACCAATCAGGCATTTAATGACTTCGAGGCAGTTTACAAGAATGTAAACGGTCACGATGTTGATGTCTGTAAAACGGGTCAGTACAAAGGCGAGCGGGACATAGGCCACCCAGATCAGAAAACTGTCAAAGATAAATGTAATGATCGTTTTTCCACCGGTTCGCAAAGTGAAATAACAGCAGTTGGTATAGCCGTATAATGGGAGAAAACACGCAGTAATCAACAGAAAATCATTCGCCAGTTCCTTTACTGCAGGGGTCGTATTATAGATTCCGGAAATCAGAGGAGCGATCAGAGCCAGAATAATTCCTAATACGATACACATGACGATAGTAAGCGCGATGATCTGTTTATCCTCTTTGACTGCCTCGTCTTTCTTTCCGGCACCGAGTTTTTGGCCGATGATGATCGCAATGGCGGAGCCGGTTGCCATCATGGCGCTGAAAAACAGATTGCTGATCGTAGATGAAATATTGGTTGCTGAGACGACCTCCAGTCCCCTTACAGAATAACACTGATTCTGCATTGCCATGCCGGCAGACCAGAGCACTTCATTCACCAGAAGAGGTGCTCCTTTTATTGCGATCTCCCGAACAAGCCCCTTTGGTATTTTCAGCGTTTTTAAGAGTCCCTCGAAGAACGGGAATTTTTCTTTTTTGGAATGTGTATAAGCAATCAGGATAATGCATTCTGCAAAACGGGCAATGACGGTTGCGATTGCAGCACCTTCCGCACCGAGAGCCGGAAGACCCAGCTTTCCGAAGATCAGGATATAGTTTCCAACCAGGTTCACGGCAACTGCAATGATGCTGGCCTTCATCGGGAACACCGTATCTTTGGTTTCTCTCAAAGAACTGGAATAGACCTGCGACAGGGAAAACGGCAGGAGCTGGATCATCATGATATGAAGGTAGTTGAAACTGTGGGTGAATGTTTCTTTCAGATCCAGGGCTTCGTTTCCTTCATGCAGGAACGCGTTGATCAGTCCGGAGCCTCCGGTCCAGAAGATCAGGGCAAAGATCACAGAGGCGGCGACTGCGATGTAAAGCTTCATCCGGATCGAATTCGTGATCCCTTTATTATCCCCTTTACCATAGAATTGCGCAGTATAGATCCCGGCACCCGCCAGACCTCCGAAAATGCAGAGGTTAAAGACAAAGATCAGCTGGTTGGCAATTGCGACACCTGACATCGCTTCCGTTCCGACCTGACCGACCATGATGTTGTCTAACAGACTGACAAAGTTCGTAATGACATTCTGAAGAAGAACAGGTGCCATGATCGTGAAGACATATTTATAAAACTGTTTGGAACCGATGTATTGTTTTACCATTTCTGCAATCCTTTGTTCAAAGCGAACCCGTGTATTATAACACGCATATGGCCATTTGCCAAAATAATTGAGGGATGGTCTAAGATGCTGGAAGTTAGAACGTGATTGGCTTATAATACTTATATCAAACAGCTTTTCTCAGCATATAGGAACGGAGGCAGATATGAAACTTACCTTTATTGGCGCAGATCATGAAGTTACAGGTTCATGCACATTGATCGAAGCCTGCGGAAAAAATATTCTGGTCGACTGTGGCCTGGAACAGGGGAAAGATACCTACGTGAATTGTGAGATTCCGGTCGAGGCGGAAAAGATCGATGCGCTCTTTCTTACCCACGCGCATATCGATCATTCCGGAAAGATCCCTGCACTCGTAAAAGCCGGATTCCATGGTCCAATCTATGCAACGGACGCCACCGGAAAGCTCTGTGACATCATGCTGAAGGACTCTGCGCATATTCAGGAAAGTGAAGCAGAGTGGAAAAACAGAAAGGCGAAAAGGGCAGGAGGAGAGATCGTTGAACCGATCTATACGGTTCAGGATGCGGAAGCCAGCATGAAGCTCTTTAAATCCTGTTTTTATGATGAAGACTATCAGGTCTTTGATCAGATCAGGATCCGCTTTTTAGATGCAGGGCATCTTCTTGGATCCTCCAGCATTTTAGTAACGATCACGGAAGACGATGAGACAAGGACCATTCTTTTCTCAGGTGATGTCGGAAATGTTGACCGCCCGCTGATCCGTGATCCGCAAAAACCTGATGAAGCAGACTTTGTTATTATTGAGTCGACCTACGGAGACCGTACTCATGGAGAGCGGATCGATTATGTGGCCCAGCTTTCTGAGATCATTCAGAGAACACTGGACCGGGGCGGAAATGTTGTGATCCCGTCCTTTGCCATCGGCCGGACGCAGATCCTGTTATATCTGATCCGTATCATAAAGGAGCAGGGTCTTGTTAAAGGACATGATAACTTTCCGGTCTATGTCGACAGCCCTCTGGCAGTTGAAGCAACAGCCATCTATTCTTCGCCGCTAACGTCCTTTTTTGACGAGGAAGCTTTGGAACTTTTAGCAAAAGGGATCAATCCGATCCGTTTTGAGAATCTTCATCTATCTGTTACCACCGATGAATCCAAACAGATCAATTTTGACCGCGAGCCGAAGGTCATCCTTTCGGCATCCGGTATGTGTGAAGCGGGACGTATCCGCCATCATTTAAAGCATAATCTCTGGAGACCGGAGTCGACAGTCGTATTTGTAGGCTACCAGGTAGAGGGAACGCTTGGACGGAAGATCAAAAACGGTGCTGATAAGATCAAGCTGTTTAATGAGGAGATCGCCGTAAAAGCGGAAGTGCTTGAGCTTGCGGATATCAGCGGGCATGCAGACAGAGATATGCTGCTTGACTGGCTGGGAAATTTAAAACAGGCACCAAGAAAAGTGTTTGTGAATCACGGTGATGATGAGGTCTGTGATATCTTTGCGGACAGCATTCGTGAGAAACTGGGATTTGATGCTGTCGCACCGTACAGCGGAGATGCATTTGACCTGCTTTCAGAAGACTTTACGGAAAGAGCTGCCATTGTTAAAGCAGTAAAGAAAAAACAGGCTGCGCATGAAAAAGTATCTGCAGTTTATAATGCACTTTTAGAAGCAGGACAGCGCCTGCTGCGTGTTATTGAGAAAAACAAGGGCGGCGCGAATAAAGATCTGGAAAAATTCACGGAGAGGATCAATTCACTTTGTGACCGGTATGAGAGATAGAAAAACGTATTAAACCGGCAGATCTTTAAAAGTGGTTTTCAAAAGCTTCTGGAGCAGAAGACTTTCTTCTGTATCAGAAGCTTTGTAATATACTTCTTTTCCGGCCCTGCGGCTTACGATCAGCCTGCTGTCACGAAGAGAGCGGAGATGGTGCGAAGCAGCAGGGGATGACATTCCTAGAATCGCAGATATGTTAATTACGCATTCTTCACAGTTGCATAGCAGCCAGAAGATGCGTACTCTGTTTGCATCACCGAGACGTTTGAAGATCTCTGCAATGGACGCAAAACGATCGATATCTGAAAGCTGTTCAGAGAGAGATTCCAGATTCTTATGTGTTCCATGCTGGTGTGGTAACTGATTCTGCTTCATAGAATTCCTTTCTGTTCAGACCGCTGCAAATAGTTTGCAGTAAAAGGCACTGAATGTAATTCCATCTTAATAAAATGATGCTTGACTTTCAAGAGAAAAGTCATATACTTATGATATAACAATTAAACGAGTGCTTAATCGTTATATAGTAAAGAAAGGCTGAAAGAGATGAAAAAGACTTACAAAATCGATGTGGATTGTGCTGTGTGCGCAGATAAAATGGAGCAGGCAGCTAAGAAGACAGAGGGCGTAAAAGACTGCGTCGTTAACTTTATGACGTTGAAAATGAAAGTTGAATTTGAAGACGGAGCGGATATGGCTGCAGTCATGGACCGCGTTCGTGCGAACTGCAAGAAAGCAGAAGCGGATTGCGAAGTATTTATCTGAAAGTTGAGTTGCGGGAAGCGATATTCCTGTATTTTTACGAATCAGGGAGACTGGCAAAATGAATAAAAAACAAAAGAATTTATTGATTCGTATCATTATAGCGGCCGTTTTTTTCGTGCCGCTATATTTAATTTCTGAGGGGATCATTCAAACAGGTTTCCCCAAGTGGTTGATCCTTGTTCTTTTTCTGATCCCATATCTTACTGTCGGGTACGATATCTTAAGAAAAGCTGCGCTGGGTATTAAGAATAAGCAGGTATTTGATGAGAACTTCCTGATGACGATTGCAACGATTGGAGCAATCGTTCTGGGTGAATACGGCGAAGGCGTTGCAGTTATGCTTTTGTATCAGGTTGGTGAACTTTTCCAGAGTTATGCTGTAGGAAAGAGCCGCCGGAATATTACCGAACTGATGGATATCCGGCCGGACTATGCGAATATCGAAGTGGACGGTGAGTTGGAACAGGTAGATCCTGAAGAGGTGGAGGTCGGCTCGATCATCGTTGTTCAGCCGGGCGAGAAAGTCCCGCTTGATGGCGTGATCATCGAAGGAAAAACAGCCATGAATACGAGTGCTCTTACAGGGGAGAGCAAGCCGGTCGATGTGGAAGAAGGCCAGACTGTACTTAGCGGAAGTATCAATATGACAGGCGTGCTGAAGATCCGCACAACCACGGAATTTGATGAGTCAACTGCTTCCAAGATCCTGGATCTGGTGGAAAATGCATCCTCCCGAAAATCCAAATCAGAAAACTTTATTTCCAAGTTCGCAAGAGTCTATACTCCAATCGTTGTGTATTGCGCACTTGCACTTGCGATCCTTCCGCCTTTGTTCGTAATGATCACAAAAGTCGGAATGGGAAACTATGAAACAGTCGGAAAACTCTGGATGGACTGGGTCTTAAGAGCCTGTACTTTCCTGGTAATCAGCTGTCCGTGTGCCGTTGTGATCAGTGTTCCGCTCAGCTTTTTCGCAGGAATCGGCGGCGCCAGCAAGCAGGGTATCCTGGTCAAAGGCTCCAATTATCTGGAGACTCTGTCTGAAGTCCGTGTGGTTGCTTTTGATAAGACGGGAACGATCACAAAGGGTAACTTTGAGGTAACTGCAATTCATCACAGCCCGCTCGAAGAAAGGACGATGCTGGAATATGCCGCACTTGCGGAATGCCATTCCTCTCACCCGATCAGTCTGAGCCTGCAGCAGGCATACGCGGGAAAACTCGATCAGAGCCGCGTTACTGATGTTGAGGAGATCAGCGGACACGGAATCATCGCCAAAGTGGATGGTCATGATATAGCCATCGGAAATGAAAAGATGATGACGAAAGTCGGCGTCGAATTCCATCCTTGCAGCCATGTGGGTACCATTATTCATATGTCCCTTGACGGAGCTTATGCCGGACATATCGTTATCTCTGACGAATTGAAACCATCTTCGAGGGAAGCAATAACTGCACTGAAGAAAGCTGGAGTAGAAAAGGTAGTCATGCTGACAGGTGATGCAAAATCCGTTACGGAAAAGGTTGCTGCTGAAGTAGGCGTTTCTGATTATCGCGCGGAACTGCTCCCTGCTGATAAGGTGAATGTTGTAGAGACACTGCTTGCAGAATGTATCGGAAGAAAGAGACTTGCTTTTGTTGGTGACGGTATCAATGATGCACCGGTCCTTTCCCGTGCAGATATCGGTATTGCAATGGGCGCATTAGGATCTGATGCAGCAATTGAAGCAGCAGACATCGTTCTGATGGATGATGATCCGATCAAGATTCCGAAGGCCATCAGGATCTCAAGAAAATGTCTGGGAATTGTAAAGCAGAATATTGTGTTTGCACTTGCAGTTAAGGTGATCTGCCTGGTGCTTGCAGCTCTTGGCCTTGCCAATATGTGGGTTGCGATCATTGCTGACGTCGGTGTTATGATCCTTGCAGTGTTAAATGCGATCCGCTGCTTATTTGTAAGCAAATTATAAAGAAATTATGACATCTGCAGATAACGAAGTGTCAGAACCGGTTCATTGACAGGGATGTAATTTCCTCTGCTTAATGCTAAAATAAAAAGAACTTCTATTAAAGATTACTAATATAAAAGCAGAGGAACATACAAATGGGAAAATGTGCCGTGATCTCCGGCGTATCCGGAGGAATGGGCCTGAAAACGGCAGAAAAGTTTATTAATGAAGGCTATGAGGTCTTCGGAATGGACCTCCGGGCCCCGGAGGAGATGGAGCATCTCCACTTTATTCCGACAGACCTAACCAGCATGGCAGAGGTTCAGGCGGCGTTTCAAACAGTTTCTTCAAAGACAGATGGAGTTGACGCCATCATTCACATGGCGGGGATCTATGACCTGAATTCTCTTGTGGAAATGGGAGAAGAGGAGTTTATCCGAATCTTCAACGTCAATCTGTTTTCCCAATACAGAATCAACAAAACATTTCTTCCGTTGCTGAAAAAAGACGGCAGGATCATTATTACTTCCAGTGAGCTGGCTCCCTTGGATCCGCTCCCGTTTACCGGGATCTATGGAATCACGAAAACCGCTGTGGAAAAATACGCATATTCCCTGCGGATGGAACTTCAGCTCCTGGGATATCATGTAAGCGTCTTAAGGCCCGGTGCAATCGATACGGGGCTTTTAGATGTATCCACGAAACGGCTGGATGATTTCTGTGAGAACACAGAGCTCTATTCCTGCAACGCAGAGCGTTTCAAAAAGATCGTTGACAGCGTGGAATCCAGGAAAGTTTCGCCTGAAAGGATCGCAGATCTGGCATATAAGTCAGCCATTGCGAAGAGGCCGAAGCTTGTTTATACTATCAATAGAAATCCGTTGTTAATCCTGCTGAATGCACTTCCCGACCGCGTGCAGAACAGGATCATTAAAATGATATTAAAAGAGAGGAAACTGTCGTAAAATAACAAGACAGAAGAATCTTGTACTAGAAAGGATCGATCATGAATCAGGAAAAGATTATCGTTATGCTGGCAGAAGGATTTGAAGAAGTTGAAGCGTTGACAACGGTCGATCTGCTTCGCCGGGCTCAGCTTCCGGTCTATACCGTATCTGTTACCGGAAGGAGACAGGTAGACGGAGCTCATGGGGTAGCTGTGATCGCAGATAAGGTATTTGAAGATATTGATTTTTCTGAGGTGAGAATGATCATTCTTCCGGGCGGAATGCCGGGAACGACGAATCTTCTGAACTATGATCCATTGACTGTTGTTCTGAAACAGTTTGCTGCAGAAAACAGACCACTTGGCGCAATCTGCGCTGCTCCGATGGTATTAGCTGCACATGGTATCCTCAGCGGCAAAAAGGCGACAATCTATGAAGGCATGGAAGAACATTTGAAGGATGCGGTCCCGACCGAAGGAACAGTTGTGCGGGACGGGAATATCCTGACATCGAAGGGTCCGGGAACTGCGATGGATTTCGCGCTGGCTTTGATCGCATTCCTTGCAGATGAGATGAAGGCGGAAGAAGTCAAAGCAGGACTTCTGTATCAAAAGTAATAAAGATATAAAAACCTGAGGTGCATTTCGTTCTGTTCGCCTGCTTTTTCTGGATGAGCTGGCAGGACATCTTGCTCAAATAGAGAATACTTGCGGATCCTGTTTTTGCGAGGTACACTTGTTCTCATGAATCCGGCAAATTCAAAAATAATATCAAAGCTGTATTTTGGCTTATTGCCCACTCAGATTCTTTTGCTGGCTTTATCAGCAGTAAGCGGAATTATCACAACATTATTTGCAAGTAATGTCATCGGGTCCATCGCACTCAGTGCGGTAGGCGTTTATAATCCTGTCTATCTTTTTCTCTGTGCACTCAGTGCTATACTGCTGGGCGGTTCACAGATCCTATGTGGCAAATTTCTGGGAATGCATCAAATAAAAGAGATGCAGTCCGTGTTTTCTCTTAATATGATCCTTGCCTTGCTGATCTCTGTCATCTTTACTGTGTTGATGTTTGTGGGAGGTTATTTTGACCTGACAGGTTTTCTTGCTTCGGATGCAGTAGTTCGTCATGAGTTTAATCTTTATATCATTGGACTGGCAGGAGGCGTCATTCCCTTCCTCTTAAGCCAGCAACTGTTTGCATTTCTGACTTTGGAACAGCAGAACTCCAGACTGATCTTTTCCAGTGTCGTATATATTGTTTCGACTGTGTTTTTTACATATCTGTTCCTCTGCGTCTTTCCTCTTGGAACATTTGGACTTGGACTTTCAGGAGCAGCAGGCAACTGGGCTTTTCTAATTTCGCTGCTGCCGTACTTTTTCAGAAAGGACTGTTTATATAAGCTCCGATTTAAAGAAATCAAGCGCCATTATTTGAAAGAAATGATTGCATGTGGTCTTCCGGGCGCCATGCTGAGAATCTATCAGACAGTCAGTACCTTGATCGCCAATACATTGCTTCTTACATATGTCGGTGCAGACGGACTGGCTGCTGTTAGTTCTGTTATGTCACTGGTAGAGGTTTTCTGGGCTGTTCCTGATGGAATGGAAATCGTAGCCCGTGTCCTGTTCAGTGTTTCGGTTGGAGAAGAGGACAAACATTCTCTGACGGACATTATGCGTACCGTTATATTTAAGAGTATACCTCTCATAGCAATACTTGCTGCGGTCATGGTATGTCTGGCTGTTCCCTTTACGAATTGCTTTTATCACGATCCGTCGCTTCCTGTTTATCAGATGACTGTGGCTGGTTTTCGAATTATCCCGATCTGTTTGCCTTTCGTTGTTCTTTGCCTGAGTTTTGAGAATTATGCAGAGGCATCCGGAAAACATGTGTTGGCACATATAGCAACTGCTTTATATGGAGTGATTATTGTGTCATTGATTTCAATCTTTCTGATTCGAAGAATTGGAGTGCAGGGTTTCATGCTGGCAAATGTTATAGGCTGGGCACTCTCTTTTCTAATTTTTCTTTTATATGCTGTCATCAAAAACAAACATTTCCCTAAAACAATGGAGGAATGGATGGTGATTCCAAAAGACTTTGGCGTCGATGATAAAGATCGTATGGATATTTCCGTTCAAACAATGGAAGGTGTTGTCCGCGTTTCGGAAATGGTACAGCAGTTTTGCGAATCGCATGGAGTGAAAAAAAAGAAAGCATTCTATGCAGCGCTGTGTATGGAGGAAATGGCAGGAAATGTCGTTTCACATGGCTTTACAAAAGATAATAAAAATCATTCAGTGGATATTCGCGTGTCATATAAAGAAGACACACTGATTCTAAGGATCAAGGACGACTGTATTCAATTTGATCCCGCGGAAAGGAAAGATATTCTGGATCCGGACGATATATGTAAAAATGTTGGAATCCGTATGGTATATCAAATCGCGAATGATATTGAATATCAGAATATGCTGGGACTTAATGTCCTTACGATACGTCTTGTGTAAAGAAATCGGCAGGAAAAGCCACGTCGATTCCTTCACTCTCACGAGTTCGGAATCTCCTTGTTCAAATCCCTGCATTGAACCTAGACAACAAAAAAAGATGCCACAGGCATCTTTTTTCGTCGGTACGGAGAAGCAGGGATTTCCACCGGGGCTGCGCCCCTTTCAGGCCACGTCGATTCCTTCACTCTCACGAGTTCGGAATCTCCTTGTTCAAATCCCTGCCTTGAACAACATACAAAAAAACAAGGACCCACTGGGTCCTTGTTCTTTTGTACGGAGAAGCAGGGATTTGAACCCTGGCGCCGCTATTAACGACCTACTCCCTTTCCAGGGGAGCCCCTTCGGCCAGCTTGGGTACTTCTCCAAAAGCTCGCTTCAATTTACGAACATCCAATACTTTACACGATTTCCCTATTAAAAGCAAGGACTTTTCCTCGAATTATTTGCCATATTTGTCTTTGCTTATTAAACCGTATTTTCTTATAATAATTAGCAATTAAAAGAGACAAAGGAGTTTTCAAGTGGAAAGAAATCTAGAGGAAGTCCGGAAGTTCTTTTCGGGGGATAAATACGCAACCAAACTGACGGGAATCGAGATCGAAGATGCGAAGGAGAATTACTCCAGATGCACACTTGTTTTAAATGATGATCATAAAAACCTGTTTGGGGATGTCATGGGAGGCGCGCTTTTTACTTTGGCGGACTTTGCTTTTGCTGTAGCAGCAAACCGGCCGAATGATTATACGGCAACACTCACCAGTGAGATTCGCTATCTTGCGCAGAGCAAAGGTTCTGTTCTGACTGCAGAATGCAAAGTCGTTAAGAATGGAAGACGAACCTGCTTTGCAGACATTGAGATCAAGGACGACCTTGGTGTAACAGTCGCCCTCGTAACAGCCAGCGGCATGCATATCAAATAAGCTATGCATCTTCATATATTGGATTATTTAAAAACCGGCCTGAAAGCCGGTTTTCTTATTGTAGTGTTCACCTGCCTTTTTGTACTAATAGAGTATAGAGGACAAAATAGAAAGGTGGATACAGAGATGACGGGAAAAGATAAATGTAAGATCTTAAAAGAGATCCGGAGACAGATTGCGGAGCAGAATGAGATCGAATGGGTCGTGGAAGAGTGCAGACACAAAGGAGCGTGTAAAGGAACCTGTCCGAGATGTGAAAGCGAAGTGCGGAAACTGGAACGTGAACTGGATATCAGACGAAGGATCGGGAAAACAGTCGCACTTATCGGAATCTCGACAGCATGCCTTACAGGCCTTGTGGGCTGCGGCAGCCTCTCTAAAACGCCTCCAATAGATGATCTTGCAGGTGCGATCGATGTGATCGAGTCCACAGAGCCCGTGGAAATTCTGGATGGGGAGATTGCGATTGATGATAACTATGATGATCAGAACTGTCTGCCAGATGAACCTTCTGGTGAAATCATGCAGATTCAGGAAATCGAGCTTTCCGGAGATGTAGCTGTTGATTATTGAAAGATTTATCGTTGGATTTTATGTGGAAAAGGATTTGACTAATGAGTGAAGCAGGTAATACAAACAATCAGGAACTGAGATTTCATGCAATCGGAGTGGACCGGCTGAGAGTGATCAATGACGGTGCAGGGATCACCACCCTTGTGGCAGGATATGGCTGTCCGCTTCGCTGCAAGTATTGCCTGAATCCACAGTGCTTTGAACAAAAGCATCCTGTGAAGTCCTATACGATTTCAGAATTATTAGAAGAAGTTGCAGTGGATGACCTTTACTTTCAGGCTACCGGCGGCGGAATCGTATTCGGCGGTGGGGAACCGCTGCTGCAGGCAGATTTTATTCACGCGTTTCGGGCGGCTTGTCCGAAAGAATGGAAACTGTATCTGGAATCCTCATTGGCGGTTCCGGAAAAAGAACTCCTGAAGATAATTGATGATATTGACTTCTTTCTGATCGATATCAAAGATATGGATCCTGAGATCTATCACGCTTATACCGGACAGCAGCCTGACAGGATGCTTCACAATCTGAAGCTGTTGGCCGATCACGAAAAAGCAGATAAAACCACACTGCGTATTCCGCTGATTCCTGATTTTAATGATGAAAATAAGAGGAAACAAAGCGTTGAACAGCTACAGCAAATAGGTTTTTCTGATTTTGATCTGTTTGAATATAATGTTTCTCTGGCACTTGGGAAACGTATCTGATGTCTCACCCGTCTTAACGGAGTGAGACATTTTTCTTCCAGCGTCCGCTGAGATAATAAATCCAGGAAACCAAGAATCCCATACTGAAACCAAAGACTCCGTTCCACCAGATAACGCTATATCCCAGAAAGTCACTATAGCGGAACAGATAGGTGACCAATACACGGACGCCAAGAGCCACAGAAGCAACAATGGTCGGGAAACCACTGTGGTTTGCACCCTGGAACAGACCAAATAGCGGAATATATAAAGACAGAATGATGTTAATAAAGGCAATCGTCTGCAGATGCGCTCTGCAATATTCCAGTGCCTGATCGCTCAAACCGAACAGCCCGGCAATACTATTTGAAAAGAAGAAAACAATGGCAGAGAAGACCAAGGTCATACTGAAAGAGAACAGTACACTCTGCCATACGCCTGTACGCACACGTTCCATTTTTCCGGCACCGATATTCTGCCCGGTATAGGTAGCCATCGTGGTCATAAAAGCATTTGGGGGAAGACCCAGATACATCTCAATACGGTGTCCTGCTGTATAGGACGCCATCATTGATTGCCCGAATTCATTAACGGCACGCTGGATCGCTGTGATTCCGATCGACACGATCATCAGCTGCAGCGCGATCGGAAAGCCCACCTTAACGGTCTTTAGAGCATGCATTTTATTCCAGGTGAATTCACGAAGTTTAAAACGAAAGATCGGATATTTCTTTGTCATATAAAGATAGGCTGCAATACAGGAGGCCAGCTGTGAGATGACAGTGGCGACAGCTGCACCGGCAACATCCCAGTGGAACACTGCGACGAATAAAAGATCAAGTCCGATATTCATCAGCGAAGCGATCAAAAGAAAATAGAGCGTAGCGGCACTGTCTCCGATCGAGCGGAGAATTGCTGCAAAACTATTATAAGCAAATTGAAAGATCAGACCGACTGCATAGATCCTGAAATAAAGAACCGTCTTGTCGATAATGTCTGCAGGAACATGAATCAGAAACTGATAGGCAGGTCTTGCAATCAGGATGCCCAAGATAGCGAAAATGATTCCGGCACCAACTAAAAGGATCATACCGGTCGATGCATTTTCACGGACCATTTTTCTGTCATCCGCCCCATAATGCTGGGCGATAACAACCCCATTTCCGGAAGATAATCCCATAGCAAAAGCAAGGAAGAAAAAAACAAAGCTTCCGGTTGTTCCGATCGCGGAAAGTGATGCTTCTCCGGCAAAATTTCCGACGATGATGGCATCGACCGTGTTGTATAGCTGTTGAAGGACTGCTCCTGCAAGTACGGGTAAGGCAAAACGAAGAATGTGTTTCCAGGAGGCCCCCTCGGTCATAGTTTTGGACTTCATAGAAACCTCGGCTAATTTAATATAAATCCGGCATAAGATGGCGGATTTTTTATTATATCCTTTAATATGTAATTATTATAATCAGAGGCTCCTATAAATACATTGTTCAAATAAACAGAAACGGACCGTCTGACTTGTGCTTAGTAACATTAATAAATAGGAGAAAAAATAAACTTTGTAACAAAAGAGCAGCCATATATGTTAAAATATAACAAATCTTTATTGGAGGAGGGTAACATGAGAGACTATTTACTTATAGACAAAGTCATCGCAAGACAGATCGTTGATTCCAGAGGAAATCCGACAGTAGAAGCTGAGGTTCATCTGGAAGACGGAACCGTTGGAAGAGGAGCTTCCCCGAGCGGCGCTTCTACCGGTGAATTTGAAGCACTTGAACTTCGTGATGGCGATCAGGCAAACTATTGCGGCAAAAGCGTAGAGAAAGCAGTTGAAAACGTCAACACCGTTATCGCTAAGGCAATTGAAGGAATGGACGCCAGCGATCTGTACGCAGTCGATGCTGCTATGTTAAAAGCTGATGGAACGAAAGACAAATCTAATCTTGGCGCAAATGCAATCCTTGCTGTATCGATCGCATGCGCAAGAGCTGCATCGATCTCTTTAGATATTCCGCTGTACCGTTTCATTGGCGGTGTGAATGCAAACCGCCTGCCGGTGCCGATGATGAACATCTTAAACGGCGGCGCACATGCATCAAACTCTGTTGATACACAGGAATTCATGATCATGCCGGTTGGCGCTCCTTCTTTTAAGGAAGCGTTAAGATGGTGTGCTGAAGTCTTCCATGCACTGCAGAAACTCTTAAAGAGTGAAGGCCAGACAACTGCTGTCGGTGATGAGGGCGGTTTTGCACCGGATCTTGCAAGTGATGAGGATGCAATTGAACATATCCTTCAGGCAATCAAGGATGCAGGCTATGAGCCGGGCAAGGACTTCAAACTTGCAATGGATGCTGCTTCTTCCGAGTGGAAGAGCGAAAAAGGAAAAGGCTTCTATCATCAGCCGAAGTCGGGAAAAGACTTTACTTCTGCAGAACTGATCGATCACTGGGCTTCTCTGGTTGAGAAATATCCGATCGTTTCTATCGAAGACGGTCTGGATGAAGAAGACTGGGAAGGCTGGAAAGAGATGACCGCAAAACTTGGTGATAAAGTCCAGCTCGTAGGTGATGACCTTTTCGTAACCAATACCGAAAGATTAAAGAAGGGGATTGATAACGGATGCGGAAACTCCATCCTGATCAAACTGAACCAGATCGGTACTGTTACCGAGACACTTGAGGCAATCAAGATGGCTCACAAAGCAGGCTATACAGCAGTAACTTCTCACAGGTCCGGCGAAACAGAAGATACTACGATCGCGGATCTTGCAGTTGCACTGAACACCGGACAGATCAAGACCGGTGCTCCGTCCAGAAGTGAGCGTGTTGCGAAATACAACCAGCTGCTTCGCATCGAGGAAGAACTCGGAGACAGCGCAGTTTATCCGGGAATGGATGCATTCTAATATTAGCGACAAAGTGTCAATAATTAACTGTCAATAATAGTAAAAAAGGAAGGATGATAAGTCCTTCCTTTTTTATACTATGATGTGGATAAAAGCATCAGGT
>JAFWLM010000012.1 GCA_017511045.1 Lachnospiraceae bacterium
GAAGAAGAGTGGGGCGTTAAGTTGTTTGACCGTAATAAAAGACAGGTGCAATTGACGAAAGCTGGAAAAATTATGGCAGATTTTTTCGGGGCTCATAGAGAGGCGTTAATGAAAGCGCTTCAAAAAGCAAGAAAATGTAAATAATCGTTTTCAAAACGTTTAGGAAGAGGGAATAAGATCCCTCTTTTTTTTGCGGTGAAAATGTTTGCAGATTGTCATCTGGTATACCAAATGGTACAATATGGTTTAAATAAGCACATAAAAGGAGGTTTTCGTATTTGGCTACTGCAAAAAAGAAATCTGTTGAAAATGAAAGCAAACAGATTCATGTATATAACCAGATTAAGGAAGATATCTTAAACGGCACATTTCCACCGGGAACCGTTATGGTGGAACGCAAACTATGTGACCGCTATGAAGTCAGCCGCTCACCGATCCGAGCTGCCCTTCAGATGCTGGTGCGTGACGGCTTGCTTTCTTATTCCCGCAGTCAGGGGATGATCGTGCCGGAAGTAACGATCGAAGATATTTTTGAAATCTATGATCTGATGGAATTATTCCAGAAATATGCAGTGCGCCGCTCCATTAAACGTATGAATGATCTGAGCCTGCAGGCACTGGAGGCAACTCTTTATAAGATCCGGGAATCGCTGGATAAAGAAAACGTCCTGGATGCCATTAAGTGGGATATCAAATTTCATGAGTTTCTGGTAGACTTTTCCGAAAGCCGGCGTCTGAAACAGTTTTACGAGCAGATTAGTGTGCAGATCGGAAGGTTTCTGTCATCCACCCTGGAAGATACCTTTTTGGCGGAACGTTCCTATCTGGAACATCGGAATATTTATAACTGTTTGGCTGAAGGCGATCTGAAAGGGGCAGAAGAGGCTATCTCGCAGCATTATGCTAATACCAAGCAATACTATGTGAATCGTCTGCTTGGAGACAGTCTGTATTAGGTTTTGGACAAAATAAAAAAGCAGGATACGGGAGTCGAACCCGCCTCTTCGGCTTGGGAAGCCAATGTGCTACCGATATACCAATCCTGCAAGTGAGCGTATTATAGCAGTTATGTGGAATGATTTCAATCGTTCGAGGAGAGAAAATAAATGTACGAATTCGTTTTTGATGGTTTTTCCAAAGAACAGTGCGAGGCTTATCTGAAGCGGATCAAAGCTTCTTTTGACGGAAATATCACTTTGGATAATCTGAATGCTCTGATTTTTCAGCATCAGATCACGGTGCCTTTTGAGGATCTGGCAGTTTATGAAAACTGGGGAACGGTCAACCTGGAACCGGAGGCTCTGTTTCATAAAATTGTAACAGAACATAGAGGAGGCTTTTGTTTTGAACTAAATGGAGCTTTTTTGCTGCTGCTGAAAGGACTCGGTTATGATGCAGTTGGTGTTATGTGCCGGATGGGCATTCCTGCTTTTGGGACGCTCAGACGTCTGGATCACAGAGGCGTGATGGTCACACTGGATGGGAAAGAGTATTACTGCGATGTTGGAATGGGAGGACCTAAACCAGCAGGTGCTGTCCCTCTTTCCGGGGAGAAAACAACGATCAACGGGAAGTGC
>JAFWLM010000114.1 GCA_017511045.1 Lachnospiraceae bacterium
CCAAAGCACCAAAACACGGATAAGCACGGTGCTTTGGACGATGCAATGGTGCTTAGGATCATTGAAAAATTAAAGGAGCAGCCTGATATTTCACAGGAGACGTTAGGCGAAAGCATAGGAGTGACACGACGGGTTGTACAGAAGTATATCAATGCTCTTAAAGAAGCCGGTCGTATAGAACGTGTTGGCGGAAAACGATATGGGCATTGGGAAATAAAAGAATAACGAGGTATGTTTAACGTATTTCCGAAGAAGTCCCCGCCTTCTTACGAAGTGTAATAGTAATTACGCATGAAAGCCACATGGCGAGTAATAAAGGGAATCGTCAGTAATCGACAAGGCAAATTCAGTACTTAAAAGTGCAATAGCAAGAACATCGACAGAATGGGCAGTCAGATATACCTGTGCACTCCCTGTACGCCGGGATCTGAAGAGGGTCTGTCCACGCAAGGGACTGATCTACCAAACCACTGCATTGGTAAAACAGTGCCACAAGTCCTATAATTGATTCGTTCTAGAAAGGGAACACTCAGGAGCCTTTCAGGAATGAATCGATTCTGGCTTGGCGGTCCGTCGGTTCATTCCTGAAAAACCCGACCGCCAACCTATGAGTAAATCTGATTTTAAGTCTTCCGCATGGGGAGACTCTTTGAATATCCCGGAACGGGCTGTACCATCTTTCCTGGAATAGAAGAATGTTGCGAATGTGATGATCTGTTATTATTCTGACTGCTCTCATTCTCTTCCTGTTAATTGTGCTCTTTGTTTAGGTATAAATACAATTTTAAGTGTCATATTCATGCCGTCAGCCAATCTCTTTAACAGATTAAGAGATCTGTGAACCGTTCAGAGTGATATGTGCACATGAAAAAAGAAAGGGAAGCATACGAACTCGCCGATTTCCGCAACGTATGGATGAGAAGAATTTCTGCAAATGTGAATTTTTTTTGTTATGACCCCATTTTTTGCCGCAGCGGGATCGAATTGTTTTACCAGAGGGTGAAAAACCCCAGGAGGTAAAGCAATGATTTACAAATCAATTACAGCAGCACTCGCGGCCATGATGATCGCAACCGGAACCACTGGACTCACTGACACAGAACCGGAATTCCGTGGTCCTGAAATTCAGGAGGAGGCACAGAAAGAAGACTTCCGTCCTCATGAATCTCTGAGTATGCCGGGTTCGATGGGTTATCAGAATTCTGACAGGACCGGCGAAGAAAAACCCGGATTTCCGATGCAGAAGGATGAGTTCCATATAGAGGGACGGCAGAATGAACCAGTGCAGATGATATTTCAGCCTGAACAGGCATCGAATGAAGAACAGCCTGCGATGCCGCAAAGTGGTGAAGATATGGAAAACCGGGACAGCACATTACCGGATGGACAGCCGCCCGAAATGATAAATCAGGGTGAAGAAAAAGACGGCCAGTTTCCGCCGGCGTTACCGGATGGTGAGACCTTTGAAAACAATCGCTTCGATGAGGGAAAACCTGCAGAAATGATGGAACCGAATGGACCGCATCCGGAAGATCAGGAACATACAAATATGCCATCTGATTTCCAGAATGAAGAGATCGAAAAGAATGAAGAAGCGCAGACGATCATTAATCAGATTCAGAATCTGTTCAAAAAACTGATGAATCTCTTCAGTCAGAAAGACACAAATCAGACGGAAAACCACAGCAATGAGAATACACCTCAGGAAATGAATCGCCCCGATTCCGAAAGGCATCCTTCCGAATCCATGAATCAGGATAAGGAAGGAAATGGTCCGGATCCAAACCGCCCGGACACAAACCGCCCGGAAATGAATGGAGGTTCCGCACCCGAATCCTACGAGACGGCGAATACGATTACGGAAAGCTCCAGTAACCAGACCTATGCTTCTTCAGGTGACAACGAGAATGCCGTACTGATTTCCGGCAACACCGTAACACTGAGCGGTTCCACAGTCACCAAAACCGGCAGTGCCAGCGGAGAGAATGCAGATTTCTATGGTACCAACGCCGCAGTTCTGGCAACGGATGGTGCAGATCTTACGCTGAGCGATATTACGGTAACAACGGACGGCACACACGCAAATGCGGTTTTCAGCTATGGCAGCGGAACCACCGTTTCTATCTCAGATTCCGCAATCACAACAACCGGCAATAACTCCGGCGGACTGATGGTGACGGGCGGAGGATTGATCAATGCCTCAAATCTTGAAGTGGAAACCAGCGGAAACTCTTCGGCTGCGATCCGCAGCGACAGAGGCGGAGGAACCGCAAACGTTACCGAAGGAACCTATTCCACATCCGGGGTCGGATCTCCGGCGATCTATTCCACTGCTGATATCAATGTCAGTGATGCGACGCTCAGCGCATCCAATTCCGAGGGTGTTGTAATTGAAGGCGGCAATTCGGTTACCCTTACCAACTGTAATGTTACCGGCAATAATGCAGCCCTGAACGGACAGTCCACGGTTATGACAAACGTGCTGATTTATCAGTCCATGTCAGGGGATGCCAGTGAAGGAGCTTCCTCCTTTACCATGACGGGCGGAACCCTTACCAGTCTTACCGGTGCAATGTTCCATGTGACAAATGTCACAACAACCATCAGCCTCAGCAATGTGGATCTGAACTATGCAGGCAACAGTGATGTGTTCCTTGATGCATCTGCAGACTCCTGGGGAACTTCCGGTAAAAACGGCGGGCATGTCATGCTGAATCTCGATGATCAGGATATTACAGGTATTATCACATGCGACAGTGTGTCCGAAGTGACAGTCAATCTGACAAATGGTTCGACCTGGACTCTTACCGGTGACAGCTATGTTACTTCTCTGACCGGTGATACATCAGGCATCAGCCTCAATGGCCACAATTTATATGTAAATGGGGTTCTTTATACAGGATAAGGAAATAATCCTGTAAAATAACTAAACGAAAGGGATTGCGATTTGTTTCTTTGGGATTTGAAAAACGAACACGCAGTAATGGCAAAAGAAGATCCGGATTACCGTAATGACTTCATTGACGGCAACCGGACCTTCATCCGGTTTGCGGCAGCGCGCACCGTTCATCACTTTGTCTCAGAACATGATGATGAATGGTCTGTTGCCATGGTCGCATTCAATGAGGCGATTGAGAAGTATTCTCCGGATAAAGGCAGTTTCTCTTCCTTTGCGGAACACGTCATTCGAAATCGGCTTACCGATGTGATGCGTTCCGAATACCGGCATCAATCGGAAGTGCTCTTTGAGCCGCTTGCACTGGAAGGCGGTGTCAAAGGTGCGGAAACCGCAGATCCCGTAACGATCGAAATACAGAAGAAGCTGGAAGAGGAAGCGAATCAATCCAGTTATGATCCGCGGGCCCAGGCAAGGGAGGAAATCGAAGCGGTACAGAAGCTGCTCGCAGGTTATGGATTCAGCTTCTACGACCTGATATCCTGCTCGCCGAAAGCTCAGAAAACAAAAGAGGAATGCGCAAAAGCGGTAGTTGCTCTGCTGACAGACGATGAATTATTCAGCCGAATGCAGGAAAAGCAGTCACTTCCTGCGGAAGGTATCATGCAGGCGTGCGGAGTAAAAAAGAAGATCCTTGAGCGCCATCGAAAATACATTATTGCGGCGGCTGAAATACTTCACGGTGAGTATCCGCTTCTTGCTCAATACATGGACTATATACGAAAACAGATACCAATCTAGCGAGGCATATATGAAAGGAATTGTACTGGAAATAAAAAATCATACCGCAGCAGTGCTTCGCGAAGATGGTACTGTGATTAAGCTGCGCGGAAACTATACCGTTGGACAGACAGTTGAGCTGAAAACGGAACCGAAGCTATGGAATACGAAGCAGGTGCGGATCGCCTTTACGGCAGCGGCAGTCATTCTGGCGATTGGAATAGCAGGTACCTATAACTATACAACCGTGGAAGCTGCCGGTATTGTGACTGTGGAAGGCGCTTCCGGAGTACAGCTCACGCTTAATCGCCGTAATCAGGTAATTGCAGTATCTTCAACCGATGAATCCGGAGAAGAAATGAAAACACGCCTGGAAGATGCACATATTATCGGTACATCGTTTCCAGAGGCAGTGGAACTTACACGTGATGTTTATCGGGAGACCAGTGAAACAGAGAATCCGGAACTGACGTTCACAGTAACATCCAGGGATCCAAAGATGGAAGAGCGAATGAAGGCACAGCTTGAGGAATTCGAAAAATCTCATTCGGGTGGCTCACAGGAACCGCCGGAGGGAAAAAGACCGGATCTTTCTGAAACACAGGAACCACCTGCCTCGCCGGACATTTTACAGGAACCATCCGAGGGAATGATGCCGGAACATCCTGAAACACAGGAACCTCCTGTTCCGCCGGATGAATCCGCAGGTCCGGGTCAGCCGCCGACGGAAGAAAACAGGCCTTTTGCCAAAGAACAGGACGAATTGACCGGTCATCATGAGCAGTCCGGACAGTATCCCGTGCCTGCGCATGAAGAACGTCCTGCGGATGGACGGGAAGAAAGAAACGATCAGCCTGAATCCCGATGATAATAAACCGGCTTCTTCGTGCAGACAGAGGGGCATTCCACTCGGTATGCAAGACATTATTATGACCTTTATCAGATGGGAATATGATATGTATTTATAACTCGTGCCAGGCATGAAGAGCGATAAATACGATAGGGGGAGTGAAGATTGTTAAAGTTGTTACAGAATCTCTTTTCAAAGGATAAACCTGAGTCGGTAACCACAGAACCGTCAGAACCAGTAAAAATCGAGAATCGTAAACCGACAATAAAACCGAGTGCGCCGTACGCATCATCAGTTCTTACCAAACCATGCAAAACCTGTGGGAAGCCGATCACATTTGAACCTCCACACCTGATTCAGAGAATCTGACGTGGATTGCTGCGAACTGAACATACATAAAAATCCAGACCAATAGTGATCTGGATTTTTTAAATGGTAATTATTTCTTCAAGAACTCCAGGACTTCATCAACTGATTTCCCGGATGCTTCAACTGCAGCGAGAATTGTTGCCTTATCCTCTTCAGCCTTTTTCTTTGCTGCTGCTTTTTCTGCAACGGTTTTAGATTTTTGAAGAGCTTTCAATGCAACCTTCTTTTCTTTTAGTTTCTCGTTTAGATCTTTGATCTCTGCTTCAAGTTCAGCAATCTGGTTGTCAATTCCTTCAACCGTAAGAAGTTCTTTGGCTTTCTTAATTCTTTTTCTGGGGCTGGGTTTTTCTTCAGTCTTAATCACTTTTTTTCTTGGCATTATTATCGTCTCCTTTTAAATAAGAATATAATGATTATCAAATATTAATAAAGCATATTTTCACTTCTCTTATTGAAGCACAGCAAGATTGAGAGAAGATTGAAGAACGCTTAAAAAGAGTCCTGCAGAAGGAAGTCTATGACACCGATGTACAGGATTCCGTTTTCATCCTTGTAGGGCATGATATGATCCCTTACAATTACGATCTTTTGAAAAG
>JAFWLM010000115.1 GCA_017511045.1 Lachnospiraceae bacterium
CAAATAACGATAGTATCTTCTGTTATCAGGATTCTTAACCCAGGCATCATACCAAGATTCCCATTCTTCTTTAGGAAAAGGAATCGTACCACCCCACTTGGCGTTATACGACATGGTATCTTCGTCAGCCATTAGTTTTTCCCTAAACCATAAATCATCTATATTGGGTTTGACCAATGTAAGCATTACTCATTCTCCTTCGTGCATAATTCTGGAATATAATTATTTCAGCAAACTGGAATTTTTCATCCTGAATTTACAGCGATATCCAATATCGCTGAATGATCCCACATTTCCCTAAGCCCGCATCATCGATGATTTCATTTTCAAGTGTCCCGCCGTTTTTGATAATCGTCTGCCGTGAAGCTTCATTATCTTTATCACAGGTCAGCAGAACGCTCTTTTCTCCATAGGCAGCGCAAATATCCAATGCCAGTCTAAGCATCTCACTGGCATATCCTTTCCGACGCTCAGATGGCAGAATACTGTAACCAATATTACCTCCGTACTGCATCAGGAACGATGTCAATGGATGCCTGTAATCGATGATTCCTACAACCTTATCGTCATTCATCCGAACAGCCAGAAACACTTCTGACGGCACATATCCGTCACCATACTTTTGTTTCAAACGATTCTCAAAATCAATCCACTCTGAAAAAGTGCTCACGTCCTCAAGACCAGCACAGCCATCAAAACTGTCATTATTGGCTTTCATTTCCTTTTTGTATTTCATGACTTGATCCGCATATTTTTGTTCCGGTCTGACCAGTTTTAGAATCATACATCTGTCCTCCGCAAATACCGTTTTATCGAGATCCCTGCAAAAAGGCTGATGCAGGTAAGGTCCTTACAGTCTCTGAACAATTTCTGACTGATCTCTTCAAACCGTGAAGGAAGCGTAACGTTCGAAAGGCTGGTACATCCGGAAAAAGCTCCTTCATCAATCTCAGTGACGCTGTCCGGAATCCGGATGGATGTCATGCTTCGGCAATCCCGGAACGCATCTGCGCCGATCCGGGTCAGCCCGTCAGAAAACGACACGCTGCGAAGATGGGTGCAGCCCGAAAATACCTGCCTGCCGATTTCCGTTATACCTGATGGAATATGTATTTCTTCCAAAGCCTCACAATCCATAAATGCCTGATCATCCAGCCGGATCAACCCTTCAGGGAGATTTACACCGGAGAGCTTCCGGCATCCTCCAAATGCCATAGTTCCTATAATGGTCACACTGTCCGGAATCTCAGCACGGATAAGATTTTCACACATCACAAATGCATGAGCCCCGATACAGGTCACACTGTCGGGGATACTGATTTCAGCAAGCTCTTTGCACCGGCAGAATGCGTCGTTCCCGATCAGTGTGATTCTTCCGGAGATCAAGATCGATCTCAGTTTTTCACAATATGCAAACGTACCGCTTTCAATACACGTCACGTTTTCCGGTATGTTTACGGATGTCAGGTTTTTGCACCGAAAGAAAGCATCTGATTCGATTGCCGTTACACTTTCCGGCAAATAAATCTCTGTAAGACGTTCACAGTATCCAAACGCTTCCATACCAACTGTGATCAAACCGGAAGGAAGAACGATCTCTTCAAGAGAGGAACATTCGAAAAACGCCAGAGTCCCGATCTCTCTCACGCTGTCCGGAAGATGAACTTTCCTCAGATCATGACAGCCGGCGAATGCATATTCACAGATTCGAATGACACCCTCCGGAATAGTAAAAGTGCTTTCTCTTCCTCCAGGCGCAAATCGTACCAGTTCGGTTCCGTCTTTACTGCACAAAACACCATCCCGGGAATTGTATTGTGTGTTTCCGCTTCCGACATTAATCCGTTCAAGGCTTTCGCAGCCCACAAATGCCTGACCGCGGATGTCTGCTGCACTGTCCGGGATCGTGATCTGTTTCAGCCTGATGCATCTTCGGAACGCATTGCCGGTTATTTCTCTTAGCCCTTCGGAAAGCGTAATATCTGTCAGACTGGAACAGTCTTCAAAAACAGATTCGCCAAGATGTGCAATGCTTCACGGAATGAAAACGCTGACCAGATTGGAGCATTCGCGAAATGCACCTGCGCCGATTGCCGTCACGGAGTCCGGAATAATGACATCCGTGAGTTCTTCGCATGAGCTGAACGCTGCCATCGGCAGTTCGGAAATTCCTTCGGGAAAGACGGCGGTTCCATTTACAATTCTGAACTCCATATTCCTCCTCGCATCTGGTTAAGACTCTGTTTTCCGTTCTTTTAAGGCAACCGGCATATGGTTGCTCATCTGGTCCGCAATGATTTCTTCAGGAGCGGCAAAAACATCTATTTCTTCTTTATACTCATAAATGCAATACAAACGGCCATCCTCACCGACATAAACTACAGGTGGATAATAAAATCCAATATCTCCTACAGGACAAACTTCCTGCCTGGCGTATTTCCTTACGATGTCAATATCATACATTGCTTCTTCAAATCGCCTTTCCATTTCATTCAGCCATCTTGTTTCTCCAAGATCCGCATAGAAGAGCAGGAAAATATCATTGTTGTATACAGGCTCATCCAATTCCAGAGAATAATTTCTGAATACACCTCCGTATTGCTCATAAAGCCTTTCTGCAGCAGGAAGCAGACGAATTCCAACTTTTTCATATACCTCTCGAAAATGCTCTAGTTCCTGATCACTCACATCGGTATATGCCAGCCGAAATGCTTCAGCGATGCGTTCCTTCTTCGTTCCACTCAATTCGATGACCATGCACATTTCCTTTTGGGGTTTGGGAGACAGATCGTTCAGGTATTCCTGCCCTATTTCGATTGCCCTTTCAAGACTGTACGCAATGTGTTTTATGTCAGGAATATCTGAAAAGTATATTTCTTCAGGATTCAAATATTCGTCTGTTATTTTTTTCTGTACCCACACCTCGAAATAATCGGACTTCCTGCAGACAATGAATCTGTAGCGTCCGTTGTATGAGTATTCTTCATGTATGCTCTCTCTTTGCATTTTTCGGCTCCCTGTTCAGTCATTCTAAATGCATGTATGGTTAACTTTGGTACATTGCAGATGCCGGATTTCCGGATCCAGCGGGTCGGATATACCATATCCGCTTACGGCGGGTTGAAAATTCATTGATCTTATCTGTTCCACGATCACTAACGTGTGGAATCCTATCCCCCTGTAGCCGCGTGGTTAAGCTGTTATAATACGTCAGATGCTTGTCTCATGCTTAACAGGGCAGACCCACGCAGAAGTGCTGTCGCGGCATATGCCCGCTCAGACGATCGATTCATTGGAATCCTGATTTTCTCTTCAGCTTCACAATCAGACCGTTAGAAAATAATTTTGCCGGTATTCCTGCAATTATACTTTCCACTTTTCCCGCAAATATATTTTCGCATCAACAAGGCCGCAGTTTAACGTAATATTTCCGAAGTTTATGTAAGAGTTCAGCCGCCGAATTCATATTGAAAAGCCATACCCGTTGCAGTGTTTTGGGATACAGACTCATCTGATCATCATATGAAAAGCGACCGCTGCCCTGAATGGATAAACAGGCGTCAGCGATCGCTGCTTTTCATATTTGATAACAGATACCCGCAATGGAATTATATTTCTTCCGTAATATTATTTGCTTTTTTGTACAGGAAATCATCCAAAGCTTCAATTATCTGGCGGTGATTGTTACAGTTCACACGGTTAAATAACTGATCATTTGAAAAATTGAAAAAGGACAGATGAATCGGG
>JAFWLM010000116.1 GCA_017511045.1 Lachnospiraceae bacterium
CCATATTAACTCGCACGGCGATGCCGAGCCATGCCCGTTTTCACCATATTCAGACATTAACGTAAAGAACACCTCGCTGCGGGAGGCTATTTCCTCCAGACTGTTCGAAGCACTGCGCGATGGCGAACTGCTGAAAGAAAGCCACGACGGCGGGTGCGTGCTGTACGAGAAAAAAGAGCAGGTGGAGGCAATCTTAAAAGGCGAATAATTGACCCCCTTTTGTCATCCAGAGGAAAAGGACTTGGAATACTTAAATATCAAAACAAAAGGAAATGGAAGTCCGCAAGGTAAGTCGCGTGTGTATTTTACGTGCCATCCGGATGATGTTGAGAAATATCTGGACCCTGTCTGCAGTGATCTTTTTGAGGCAGTGGATTGTGCAGTTTACTATACGCCGAACATGACTGCTCCAATACCGGAAGAAAACAAAGAGACGGACCTTGGACGTATCAACCTCTTTGTGATCCCGGTAACCTGGAAGCTGCTCACCACATCTAACCGTACAATGGAAGAAGATTTTCCATTTGCAAAAAGCCATCATATTCCGGTGCTGCCTCTTATGATGGAAAGTGGTCTGGAGTCCCTTTACAGCCGGCCGGATGGGTTTGGTGAACTGCAATTCCTCCAGCCGGGGGTTACAGACAGTACAGCGATCCCATATGAGGAAAAACTGAGGAAATACCTGTCTTCTGTTCTGATCGACAGTGAAACGGCAGAACGTGTCCGTGCGGCGTTTGACGCCTATATTTTCCTGAGCTATAGAAAAAAAGACAGAGCGCGGGCAAATGATCTGATGCGTCTGATTCATCGTAATCCGATCTGCCGTGACATTGCCATCTGGTATGATGAATATCTTACACCGGGGGAAAGCTTTAATGAAAGCATTGAGAAAGCGTTAGAAAAATGCGACCTGTTTACCCTGCTGGTGACTCCGAATCTGGTGAACGAAGATAATTATGTGGTTCGTTCCGAATACCCAATGGCGATGGCTGAGGGCAAGCGCGTGCTGCCAGTGGAGGCAGTCAGTACAGACCGTGATCAGTTAAACAAGCATTTTGAAAATCTTCCGGAAATCGTTTCGGTAGATGATGAGCCGGAATTTCGAAGACGGCTGCTCAACTCTTTCGAACATATTGCAAAATCCGCGAATGATAATGATCCAGCGCATAATTATCTGATCGGTCTTGCTTACATGGAAGGCATTGATGTTGAAGTAGACCGAGAGAGAGGATTGGAGTTGATAACGTCAGCTGCAGAGGCATCCCTTCCGGAAGCAATGATAAAGATTTCCTATATGTACAGAGAGGGATTGGGCGTAGACCTGGATTACCGCAAATCTCTTTTCTGGAATCAAAAGCTGGTTGATGAATTGATCCGGGACAAAGGCGAAGATGATCCGGATACGATAGCAGCGATAGATCTGCTGGGCCTCAACTGCCTTTTGGCAGCGGATTATCAGAATGCACTGCGTGCTTTAAAAAGATCATTTGTATGGAAGTATCAGAATCTGGGGGATCGCGACCCATCCACACTTCTTACAATGAGCAATCTTGCCAGCGCATATAATCAACTGGGGAACCATGAAATGGGACTTCAGATAGGGGAAAAACTATATTCCTTGCGATGCCAGTTACAGGGAGAGGATCATCCGGATACCCTGTCTGCATTGAGCATTATGGCTTCGACCTATATTGATGCAGGTGATTACAGGAAAGCATTTGAGCTGACGCAGAAAGTATATGATGCCCGCTGCAGGATACTGGGTGATGAGCATGAACTGACATTATTGTCGATGTCTGATCTGGCTTATCTTTATAGAAGGTTGGGAGATGACAATACTGCTTTGGGATTATATAAAAAAGTATATGAGGCGCAGTGCAGGGTAATAGGGGAAAACCATCCGGATACAATCGGAACTCTGGGGAACCTGGAAGTGACATATGCCGCTTTGGGCGATTATGAAGAAGCCCTGAAAACAGGGAAAAAAGTATTTGAAGATACTTGCAGAATACTGGGGGAGACACATCCGGACACATTGATATCGATGAGCAATCTTGCTAGTGCTTATAGTCATATCGGAGACTATCAGGAAGCGGTTCGCATACAGGAAAAAGCATATCCTATGTGGTGTGCTGCAGTGGGAGAGGAACACCCGAATACACTGACTGCTTTGAATAATCTTGCAGTTCTGTACGAAGCGGTGGGAGACGATAAACATGCGCTTGAACTGTTCCATAAGAAATACCAGATACAACGGAGGGTATTAGGGGAAGATCATCCGGCCACCCAAAAGAGCAGGCAGCAACTGGAAGAAATCAGAAAAAAACTGGAAGATAATAAATGAACGAAGTAATCAAACAGCTCTACGAGCGAAAGTCCGTTAGGGTTTTTACGGAGCAGGAGATTGATGAAGAGATCGTACAGGAGATCCTCACCTCGGCTGTGATGGCGCCGTCCGCCGGCAACATGCAGCTGTATACCATTCTGCGGATCTTTGACCCGGAGATACTGGAAAAACTGAGCGTCCTTTGCGACAATCAGCCATTTATCGCAAAAGGCAAGCTGGTGCTGCTGTTTCTGGCGGATTACCAGAAATGGTACGATGCCTTCCGCCTGGCAGGATGCGAGGCGCGCGCG
>JAFWLM010000117.1 GCA_017511045.1 Lachnospiraceae bacterium
ATTGAAGTTGAGCACGCTAAAGGAACAGATGCAGGAAACTATACCGGTGAGGTAAGTGTTCAGCTTCAACTTATGCAACGTGCAATGGGATATGACGTTGATTCAGAAGTGAAAAAGGCAACTCTGTCATTGACCATCAACAAGGCACCGCTTACGATTACGACTCCTTCCGCAACTAAGGTTGCTGATGGAACACCGCTGACAGCGGGCCCCGCAACAATAACCGGACTTGTTAATGGGGAGACTGCAACAGTTACAGTAACAGGTCGCCAGATAGCAGTTGGATCAAGCCAGAATACGTGTAGTCCTGAGATTACTTGGGGTAACGGAGGAAAAGAAGCTAATTATGCAATTACCAGAACCCTTGGAACCCTGACAGTAACAGCACCTGCAACACCAGATCCAGGCCCTGGCCCAGGTCCAGGCCCTGGCCCGGTAGTTCCGGTCGTAGTACCTGATGGCCCTGCACCGGCAGCTCCGGTCGTAGTACCGGATAACCCGACACCGCAGGTAGAGCCGACAACACCGGCAGAGATCGATAATGATCCGACACCGAAGGCTAACACCAAGACATGGGCACTGCTGAACCTGATCCTTTCCGCAATCACAGTGATCCTTGCAATCGTTATGATCATTACCTTCGCTACAGGCAGCAAGGATGACGAGGATGATGAGGAGAATCAGGATGGCGAGAACAAGAAACACCGCAACGGACTTAAGTTCTTAGGACTTATCCCGGCAGTCGGAACCGTAGTATTGTTCTTCCTGACAGAGGACCTGACCGCTAAGATGGCACTTACAGATAAGTGGACGATCCTCACAGCAGTCATCACAGTGATCGGTATTGTACTCACAATCGTTATTAAGAACAAAAAGAAAAATAACGAAGAAGAGACACCTGAAGCATAATTAACAAAATACTATTAGTATTGCATCACTAATAATAAATGCCGGCCTCGGAAGAGGCCGGTGTTTTTTGTGTAAAAGTATATCTGGCAGGATCTTTTCTCCCAATCACATAAAATCACGCAATCACAAAAAAATTAAAAAACACCTTAAGAAATATGATTTTGTGATTAATGTGATGAGCACCCATTTGGCATAATATGGACATAGAAAAGAGAAAAAAACAACTAATCACATTAAACAAAAGGAGAAAAGACATGACCAGATTATTAAAGAAAAGCGTAATCACAATCTTAGCAGCAATCGTGGCAATGTGCGCAATGATCATCCCGATGGTCACTCCAGCCTTCGCAGCAGAAGAGCCCGACGAAGAAATCGAAACCACAATCGAGACAGTTGAAGAAACAACTAACGAAGTAGCAGTTCTGGAAGATATCGCTCCAGATGCTGCCATCCCGGAAGTAGTTGTGGAAATCCAGAATACAGAAATCGTTGAAAACACAGAAACCAACTTAGAAGAAAACATCGCAGAAGAAGCGATTGACAATGAATACAAAGACCACGAAGAATACGGCACCTTCGTTGAATGGGGATACGGAAACGAGAACCAGAACATCAAATGGAAAACGTACGAAAAAGACGGCGTGACCACCCTCGTATTCAGCGTAGTAGATGACAGCCTTTCTGCAGCCGACAAATCAGTCCTTCAGTTATTAGGCGAAGACGGCAAGACCTCTGTAAAAGACAGCTTAAGACCAGTTGTGAACCAGGCAGTTTTTGAAGAAGGAATCACAGGCATCGGCTGGATGTACCTTTATGACAGAAGCTCTTACGAACCGGTTTACTCCTCTGACTACACAGTAGACAAAACCAAAACAGACCTTTTCAAGAAATTTACGAACCTTACAACAGTCGTTCCTTGCAGCACCTTAGAGAGAATCGGCTGGTCCGCATTCAACGAGTGCACGAACCTTGAAAACTTTGACTTCTCAGCTTGCCCGAACATTAAGGAAATCATGAACCAGGCATTCTACAAATGCAACAACCTGAACGTCGTAGACCTTTCCGCTTGCAGCGAGCTTGAGACGATTGCATGGTCTTCCTTCTACGCAACAGGCAAAGGATCTGAAGTTTACATGGCACTCCCGGTACACGGACAGCTTAAGGTGATCGGCGGAAACGCATTCTATGAGTTCGGATATGGCTCTGGCGCAAGCTACGATGTAGACCTTTCCGGAAATGAGAACCTGACAGACATCATGCAGAACGCATTCGCAGGCAACAGCGCGTTAACAAACATCTTCCTTCCGACAGGCGACCTTCAGCTTCCTGGAAACGCATTTAACCGCTGCGCAACACCGTTCAACAACATCAGAAGAGCAGCATTCGTAGATGAGTACGGAGTTGTATACGAAATGATGACTGACGGCACTGCAAAACTGGCTTACTGCCCGGTAACCCTGGTTGACTACACGGTTCCTGAAATCGTAAACGGACGCCCGGTAACAGCAATGGCAAACTCCGCATTCGTAAAAGCAACTAACCTTGAAACGATTCGCTTTGAGAATGCTTCCAGTATTACGAATGTTGGCAGCAACACATTCCAAAACGTAAAGAGCCTGAAGAGAGTCAAAGATCTCGCAACCGGATTAAGCAGAAACTCTGTAAACGGCGCAAAGGCACTGTTCGGAGTCAAAGTAAACGACAACGTATTCAGAAACACAGGATTAGGAAAAGTTGAAGTTGAAGAGATTGAAGAAGTTATCGTAGAAGAGCCGGTCATCGAAGAGCCAATCATCGAGGCACCTGTTGTTGAGAACCCAGTAGTCGCTCCGATCGAAAACAAAATTGATGAAACTCCGGTAGTAGAAACTCCGGCAGCAAATACAAACGAAACAGTAATCAAAGAAAACAATGCACCTGCAGCAGCACCGGCTGTTGAAGAGACAGAAATCGAAGTTCCTGTAGTGATCGCAGATGACAACACACCTGCAGCAGGAGAAGCAGAAGAAGTCAAAGCAGAAGCAGCAGTCGCAAATGACAGAACAGAAAATACAAACAATACAGTAGTAATGAACGACAACGCAGTTCCGATGGCAATGGCACAGAACAATGCAATCGCAGCACCGGCACAGAACACAGCAGTTGCTCCGGCACAGGATAACATCCAGACAGCAGCAGTTGAGAACATGGCACAGATCAATGATCAGGATGTTCCGCTGGCAGCACCGGCAAACGTAGCAGCACAGAGCGTTGAAGCACAGCAGACAGCAGCATGGCTCCCGATCGTACTGATCATCGCAGCAG
Organism: Lachnospiraceae bacterium; assembly: GCA_017511045.1. Taxonomy (GTDB): domain Bacteria; phylum Bacillota; class Clostridia; order Lachnospirales; family Lachnospiraceae; genus RGIG5612. The sequence continues at coordinate 3,214 of JAFWLM010000117.1, forward strand.
CTGCAGCAGTAGTCATCATCATCGCAGCTCGCAAGAAAGCAAACGCGAATGACTAATCATAAAAGTAAAATAACTCAAAATGTGAACCGACTCCTTAAACAGGATGACAAAAAGAATCACAGTTGACAATATACAAAGCAATTATCGAAAAGTTTCTTTTCTCCTTTTATACACGATTGCAAGAATCAAAAAAACGGGCGTGGACAAGATCCACGCTCGTTTTTTTAGTGGAAGCGACGGGGCTCGAACCCGTGACCTCTCGCGTGTGAGGCGAACGCTCATCCCAGCTGAGCTACGCTTCCGTGCGAAGAATATGGTAGCACTTTTGCTCCCCATAGGCAAGCACCGAAGCGTTTTTGCTCATAGTTCTCTTAATTCCATAAAAAACAATCACAAATCATCACATAATCACAAAAAATAGTAAAAATACCTCAATAAATATGATTTTATGATTCATTCCATGAAGCATCATTTGGCATAATGTGGTCATAAGATACAGCAAAACAAAAACAGAAGAAAAGAAACTTAACCAACAACAGTTAAAGAAACAACAAAAACAAAAGAAACAGCAACAGGAAAACAAAAGAAACCACGACAACAAAACGACAAAAGAAACCACAAACCTATTGATTTAAAAGGAGAATAAAAATGAAAAAGCATCTATTCAAAAAATCAGCAGCTATCATGATGGCTACCCTGGTCGCAACAACCGGCCTGAGCCTTCCAACACTCACCACCGTCTTCGCAGATGAAGACACCGCAGCAGAGTACACAGTTAACGCAGTAGAAAACGTTGCAGTAGAAAAAGCAGCAGAGAAGCCGGAAATGGCAGAGCAGGTAAAAATCGAAGAATCCGCTCCGCAGGCAGTCGAAGTTAAAGAAGCTCTTCCTGAGCAGGCAGCGATCACCGAGAGTGCACCGCTTGAAGAAAAAGCAAAAGAAGAAGCATCCAGCACAGAGGAAAAAGTTATCGTTCAGCAGACTGCAAACGAAGCAAAGAACACCCAGGCAGTTGAAGAAGAAGCACCGGTCCGCCAGGAAAAACTGACAGTCCATATCATCAACATCCTGAACAATTCCAAAAGCAGTGTTAATGGAAAAGCAGTTCCTTATGAAACCACAATGACCCTGTCAAAGGCTCAGACGAAATTAGCGACTGGCTTTAACAACTCTGTTGGCGGCAAGAACTATTCCGGTTCAACTGCAGCAGGATCAATCAAATTCCTGAACGCATTTGTACTGACCAACGCAGGCGGCGATATCGTAACAACATCCGGTACAACCGCGGACGGTTTCCAGACAATAACAAAAGTGCAGTATAAAGACTATGGCCAGGTTATTCTGACATACGCAGACGGCTCAACACAGTCCATGTCAGGTGTGTATGACATCTATATAGCTCCGGTTTATCAGATGATCCTGAACTCCAACCTGAACTACTATTACATCGACAATATCTCCACCGGATCAGGATCCTGGAGCAGCCAGAGCGGATTCAGCAGCTATAAGCACACCTTCTCTGATCCGTCAGTAAAAACACCGGTCAGCCATTACAAGTTCCTTTACTGGGAAAACACTGACAAAAACACGATCATTAACGCAGGACAGGCAGACTCCTACTCAAAGGCAGACGTTCCTCAGGGAACAACGAAGGATGTTTACACCTACGCAAATTGGCAGCCATCTGTAACAGTAAGATACTATGATTATGACGGCTCCCTGCTTTTCTCAGGCGAGATTGAAAGATACGAAGACATCGACATTTATGACAGCTATGATGCTCCGGAAATGGAAGGCGCAGACTTCCTCGGATGGTATGAAGGAACCGGCGCAGAAGCTGAGCAGATCGAAGAGACAGCAACAGCAACCCTTCCGGGAATCACAGTAGATCCGGTAGAGCGCAAGATCGTAGAAGCATATGCACACTACAACACCTCTTATACAGTAAAACATTTGCAGCAGAACATTAATGACGATGGTTATACAGAAGTGACCGAAGATCAGGAAGTGATCAAAGACGTACTTGCAGGAACATCAACCGAAGCCCTGGCAAAGGATTATGAAGGATTCACCGCACAGGAAGTTTCCCAGGCAACGATTGCAAGAGATGGCAGCACAGTAATCGAGATTAAATATGACCGCAACATGTATTCAGTAACCTACGCATACGATGAGGGTGCACCGGAAAACGCTCCGGAATTACCGGAAGACGCTTCCTACAGATTCGGCGCTGATGTAACGATCGCAGATGAACCAACCCTTGACGGATACAAATTCTCCGGATGGAGCTTAGAAGAAGATTTCGAAATGCCGGCAGAGGACATTGTGATCACAGGTTCCTTTACAGAGATCCCGAAAGTTGTTCCGGCAGCAGTAGTAACCAATCCGACTGCTCCGACAGCAACACCGACAAACACACCGGACGGACAGATCACCGCACCTACGACAACCACGAATACACAGGTTATCGCTGACAACCAGGCACCGCAGGTAAAACCGGCAGCACAGACGATCGCAGAAGTAGAAGAGGCAGCAGTTCCTCTGGCAGCAAGTTCCCAGTGGGCACTCATGAACCTGATCCTCTCTATCGCATCAGCAGCAATGGCACTGATCATGGTCATCAGCTTCGCAATCGGAAAACGTCAGGAAGAAGATGAATATGCACAGACAGACGATCGCAAAGATCGCAGCCGCAACGGTCTGAAATTCTTAGGCCTGATCCCGGCAATCGGAAGCTTCATCCTGTTCCTTCTCACCGAGAACATGAGCAACCCGATGGTCCTGACAGACCGCTGGACACTGCTTACAGCAATCCTCTCAGCAGTTACCCTGGCTCTTATGATCCTCGTAAAGAATCGTAAGGACAAAAAGGACAGAGAGATCCGCGGCGAGAGAGCATTTGACAGCATTTAATAAAAATAAAAAACGGCTCCGGCTTGACAACGCAGGAGCGAGATAGAAAAAGCGGGTAGCATCATCTACCCGCTTTTTTGTGGGAGTGCAGGGGCTCGAAGCCTGGAGACTCTCGAAGATGAGATAAACGCTCATCCAACTTGTGCACAGTGCAGTCGAACCCTAGACCCACTCGCGCGTGGGACGAACATGCTTTTCCAACTTGTGCACAGTGCCACTGAACCGTAACCCGCTCATGCGTGAGACGAACATGCTTTTCCAACTTGAGCGCAGTGCATTCGACCCGTGCCCCTCTTGCGCGTAAGGTGAACACTCATCCCGGCGGAGCTGCGCTTCCAAAGAAATATAACGATGACTCTACAAAACAGTGCTGTCTAGGTAGATGTGTAACAATGATCTTTGCAAAACAGCGCTGGCTAGGTGTTTTTCTGATTTGGAACAGGAAAAAAGCACAAAATCCTCCAGCATGCTAAAGGATTTTGTGCAGAGGCAATTTCAGCCTGAAAAAAGCGCAATTTAAACGTATTTTCTCGTTATTTTGACGATGTTTTGACCTTGTTTTTAGGCATTTTTATCATCCGAAACCGGGTGGCGAGGACAAAACACAAAAACCTTTTGCATGCTAAAGGATTTTGTGCTTTTTTGTCCCCGAAATCCGAGTATTCGTGGGAAGTAATTATCAATCAAAATATGCAAAAGGATTTTATGATATTATCTTTATCCCTATAAATATTAGTGCTATAATTATCATCAAAGAATCATAAAGTAGGGCGAGTATACCCTCCTAAATATGATTTTGTGAGTGGGAGATTACAGCGTATCACAGAATGCTGAAACAGCGATAATTGCGGAGAAGAAGCAGCAACGCATCGGAGAAGCGCAAATCACTGGGACTGTGATAGATGCTGAGATGGCAGCAGAGACGCAGAACGCCAACAGAATAATAATTAGGAATAACATTTACAGAAACAAGGCAGGAAGTTTAAGGAACAATGGCAAAGCAGGCACGGCCGATCATATCCAAAATCATATGGGTTATTGTTTTTGTGCTGGCGTTTGCACTTGTTCTTTCGACAGGCTGTGGCGGCGAGACGCCTGGTGCGCAGAATCCGAACGCGCCTCAAAAAAAAGAAAAGAACAAGGACGAAAAAGGAACCTACGTGGCGCCGGAGTTTAAGGATTCCGCGTTTCATGCAGACCTGGCGCAGAGCAACGGAATCATGTCCGTTGATGTCTCTGCAGTCAATGAAGGCTATGTGGCGGTCAGCGGTAACTCTTCTGTTCGGCTCAAGTTCCAGGTCATCAAAGATGACGTGACTTATAACTACGACCTTGCATCCGACGGAACTCCGTCCGTTTTTCCGCTCCAGTCCGGCAACGGATATTATGCTTTCCGCGTGATGGAAAACATCGTGGATAACAAATATGCGGTCGCCTTTGAGACCGGCGCGGAAGTTGCGATGGCAGATGAGTTCCAGCCGTATTTAAGGCCAAGCGATTACGCGGCCTATACAAGAGAATCAGAATGTGTGAAAAAGGCGCAGGAACTCGCATACAGCGCCGATAGCGCGGCAGATGTGATCGGTGCGGTATATGATTTTGTCTGCAAGACAGTTAAGTATGATACACCGAAGGCAGAGACAGTTGAGAGCGGCTATCTGCCGGATCCGGATGAGACGATGTCAACCGGCAAAGGAATCTGCTTTGATTACGCAACACTTGCCGCATCGATGCTCAGGAGTCAGGGGATCCCGACGAAGATCATCTTCGGCTATGTGGCTCCGGATGATCTGTATCATGCGTGGAACATGTTTTACACGACAGAGGAAGGCTGGGTGACGGTCGAATTCAAAGTGGACCCGAACAACTGGACCCGTCTGGATCTGACCTTCTCGGCAAACGGTTCGAACAGCAAGTTCATTGGAGACGGCACAAACTACTCCGATGTATATGAATATTAGTAGTAAGGAAACCAGCAAGGCAGGAGCTCTGCCAAATAGATTTAGAAGTAAGGAAACCAGCAAGGCAGGAGCTCTGCCGAATAGATTTAGTAGTAAGGAAAACTGCAAGGCAGAGGACTCTGCCGAATAGATTAGAAGTAAGGAAAACAGCAGGGCGAAAAGCCCCTGCCAAATAATTAAGAAAGATAGAGAGAACGGTTATGGCAAGTCATAAGAAAATGGATCTTCTCGGAATCAGCGCATTTTGTGAAAGCCTTGGCATGATGGTCAAGGCCGGTATCCCGATCACAGAAGCGATCGGTCTGATGGCAAAGGGCAGCGAAAGCAAAGGTGCCCTGAAAGATGCGCTCATTGATATGGAAAAACGGATCGACACCGGAAGTTCACTTGCGCAGTCGATGAAGGAGACGGACATCTTCCCGGAGTACGCGGTGCGGATGATCGAAGCCGGTGAATCGACAGGAAAGCTTGAGGACATTCTGTTCCGTCTTTCCGATTATTACCGTGAGCAGAACACGATCGCGAAAAAGATCCGCTCAGTGATCATTTACCCGACGGCAATGGTCGTGATGATCATCGTGGTCCTTCTGATCATGCTGTTTGCGGTGCTGCCGTCCTTCTCTGATGTATACCGGACGCTGACCGGAAGCCTTTCTTCCGGCAGCTACAGCTACATCAATATTGCCTATATTTTCTGCTGGGTCGTGCTGGCGATCATGGTGATCCTCGTCGTGCTGATCCTGATCGGTTTTGCGATGTGGAAAGGCAACGGCAAGAAGTCGATCGAAAAGATACTGTCCAAGAATGCGACCTGCAGAGGCCTGTTAGAAGACATGGCTCTCTATCGTTTCACCTCTGCGTATGAGGTATTCCTTGCCAGCGGTGAGATGCAGGATGAGGCAGTTTTGAATGCGCTTTCCATGACAGATTACGAGCCGGTGGAAGAGAAGATCAAACAGGTGGCACGCCGCATGGAAGAGGGCGTTGGCTTTGCGCATGCGGCAAACGATGTGGAACTGTATGAGCCGATCTACGGCCGTATGCTGATCCCGGGAGAGCGCAGCGGTAACACGGATGATGTACTCCGCCGTCTGATCGAGCTTCTTGCAAAAGACTGCTCCAACCAGACAGAGCGCCTGGTCAGCACGATTGAGCCATTGCTTTCCGGTATTCTGATGATCACAATCGCGATTGCACTTTTAAGCGTTATGCTTCCGCTCATCGGAATCATGAACTCGATTGGCTGACAGGTTCTGCAATCATAAAAAGGTGGAAAAGTAAACAAAGGCAGCAGGGAAGACAGCTGCAAGTAGATTTCAAGTAAATGTACAAAGACAAAACAAGCAGTAAACTAAAGATCGTGCTATGGGCGATGGTGATCGTCATCTGCGTTTTCCTGGTATGGTTTTTTATAACGAAATCTCCGGCGACGCGCAAGAACGCGAACGCAGAGGAATCGATCCGTACGGCGGTGCAGCAGAGTGCGCTTCAGTGCTATGTTGTCGAAGGCGCATATCCGCCGGACCTGAAATATTTAGAGGACAACTACGGACTCCGCGTGAACACGACAGATTATTATGTCATCTATGACGCTTATGCGGAGAACCAGCTGCCGGATGTCCGCGTGACCAAGAGAGTCCACTGAAACAAAACCTCTTTGGCAGGCAGAAATATTAAAATAGTGAATCACAGAAAAACATTGGCAGACGGCGAGATAAGGCATTGAGTCGTAGCAAATAAACAAAAACAAAAAACAGTTAGAAAACCAACATGGGCAAAAAAGAAAAAGGACAAGCCTCAGGCATTTATATCATTTTGATCACGGCGTTCTTCTTAGGGTGCTTCCTTCTTTTGGTGCTGTTCGGAACGAACATCTACCGGGGGATCGCGGGGCGCCAGGCGGCGAATAATGATCAGCGTGCGATCTTGTCCTACCTTCTGACCACGACAAAAATGAACGAGACCGAGATCTCGAAAAAGACGGATGGTCAGTACGGGGAATTGCTTGTAGTAGAAGATACCGGAACGGGATACGGCAACCGGATCTATGTTGCAGAGGGCTATTTGGTAGAAGACTACGGAAAAGTGGATGGAGCATTGATGCCGGATTATGCGATCCGCATCGGAGAGACAGACACGTTTGAGATCGAAGAGATCGGTGACAGTCTGATGAAACTCAGCACCGATGAGGGCAGCGTGTTTATCCACGTTCCCGAGAAATAGAAGGAGCACAAGTGAAGCAGGGAAGAAACATCAGTTTTTATATTGAGATCGTGTTGATGCTGATCATTTCCGTACTGGCGATCAGTATCCTGGCAAACGCGTTCTCAAAATCTGACCTCAGCAGCAGGAAGGCAAAACAGCTTTCGGATGCTGTTACTCTGGCTGCTTCCGGCGCAGAAGTCTTTCTGGCATCTTCCAGTGAAAATGATGTGCTCAAAACTCTGAACGAAGAAAACAATGCAAGCCTTGAGGGCAGCGATATTACCGCTAGTTACAACGACGACCTTCAGCCTGATGCGAACGGCAAAATGAAGATGACGATCCATTGGGATGACGCAGGGGAGTTTGTAAATGGAACCGTGACGGTCTTTTATGGCAGTGAACAGATCTACGATCTTGAGACCGGGTTCAGTAAGGAGGGCGGACGATGAAGCATATTCCGATCAGACTTGGCCCGCTGGCGCTCCTTCTTACGGTGATCACGATCTGCTTAAGCGTTCTGGCGATGCTGTCCTTCTCGAACTCCGCAGCGGACATGCGCCTTTCCGAACGTTATGCAGACAGTGTTGAGACCCGTTACCTTTTAGAAAAGGACGGGCAGGAGTATTTAAATGAAATGATCAAACAGCCGGCGGCAGACGGCACGGAAGTATCAAAGACTTTCCAGAGAGAAGGCTATACACTGACCATCGAACTGGAAGGTGAAGGCGGAGAATATACCGTAAAACGCTGGCAGATCAACAAAGACTGGGAAGAGTCCACAGACATGGGCAATCTTTGGCAAGGAGAATAGTTATGAATATTCAGGAAGTATTACAGACTGCAGTACAGACAGGCGCCTCCGACATTTTTCTGATCGCCGGACTTCCGGTCACCTTAAAGTGCAAAGGCGAACAGAACCGCATTGGGGAAGCAAAACTTCTGCCTGATGATATCGCAGCTCTGGTCAATGAAATTTATGAAGTGAGTGGAAGAGAGCGCATCAACCTGGATAACCGCATTGATGACGACTTTTCATTTTCCATCGCTCAGTTCGGACGTTTCCGCGTGAACGTGTTCAGACAGCGCGGCTCCTTAGCAGCCGTGATCCGTGTGATCCAGTTCGGTCTTCCGGATGCAGCAAGTCTTTCAATTCCGGACAGCGTCCTTTCATTAGCGGATAACAAAAAAGGCATGGTCTTAGTTGCAGGAAGTGCCGGAAGCGGAAAGAGTACAACGCTTGCCTGCATGATCGACCGCATCAACAAATCGAGATCCTGCCATATCATTACCATGGAGGATCCGATCGAATATATCCACCGCCATGAAAAAGCGATCGTAACGCAGAGGGAGATCTTTATTGATACACCGGGATACTTAGAGTCCCTGCGTTCTGCACTTAGGGAAAGCCCAGACGTCATCCTGCTCGGCGAGATGCGCGATTATGATACGATCTCTGCAGCGATCACGGCAGCGGAGACCGGAACCTTACTGTTCAGCACGCTGCATACAAGCTCGGCGGCAAATACGATCAACCGTATCATCGACGTCTTCCCGGCATCACAGCAGCATCAGGTGAAGATCCAGCTTGCGCAGATCTTAAAAGGTATTGTCTGCCAGCAGTTGGTACCGGGCATCGACGGCGGACTCGTACCGGCATTTGAAGTCCTGAAATGCACCCCGGCGGTCCAGAACATGATCCGCGACGGAAAGCTGCACCAGATCGAATCTGTGATGCAGACCGGCGCAGCAGATGGCATGTTCACCATGGATGCCAGCCTGCTGAAACTGTACAGGGAGGGCAAGATCTCCAAGGAGACCGCGCTGATCTCCTGTGTACATTATGATGCCATGAGCAAACGTCTTGAGATTTAACTATCCAATTAAACGGACATAAACTATTTGATTTTGGGGAGAAGTATCAAATAGGGAACAGATAGAATGCTGTAGTAAATAAGGAATAAGGTTATGGAAGAAGTATTAAAAGTCAAAATGTTCGGAACGTTTTCGATGAGTTACGGCAACCAGTCGATCACGGGAAAAAGCAAATCGAACGAATCCAACTTTATCACCCTGATGGAAGCTCTGCTCCATGCCGGAAAAGAAGGCATTGCCAGAGACGCGTTAGAGCAGGCGATCTTTCAGAACATCGATTTGAAGAACATCCACCATTCCACTCAGAATGTAATCTACAACGCAAAGAAACAGCTCCTGAAATACGGGCTGCCGGATGTGAACTTCATCGAACAGAAAGAAGGTGTCTACTACTTCACGGATGAGATCCCTGTCGTGGAAGATGCAAGAGAGTTTGACCGTCTCTTTAAACTTGCGGAAGAAGAAAAAGACAAGACGAAAAAGATGAATCTCTATCTGGATGTGATTCATTTATATGACGGTGAATTCTTAGAGCATCAGGCAAGTGTCGTCTGGATCGCGAAAGAGGCCCGCAGATACCGCGAGCTGTTCTGCGAAAGCGTGGAAAAAGCGGCGGAACTCTTAAGGGAAAAAGAAGAATGGTTCGTCCTGGAAGACCTTGGTTACTACGCTGCAAAGGTCCATCCGTTTGCAGAATGGGAGACGCTTACAATGGAAGCGCTGATCGCTACCAGCAGATACGAGGAGGCGATCCGCTTCTATGAGGATATTTCCGATTATTACATGAGTGTGATCGGCTTAAGGCCGTCCGCACGCATGCAGGAACTGATGGACTATTTGGGAGACCAGATCAACCACAGCTATGAGGTGCTGGATGAGATCCAGGAAAAACTGATGGAAGAAGATCCGGATGCGCATGGCGGATATGCCTGCAGTTATCCGATCTTCCGGGGAATCTACCAGCTGACAGAACGCACGATGGAGCGTGGCGGACAGTCGGTATTCTTAATGCTGTGCACACTGGTGGACAGCAAAGGAAATCCGATGAGGGATAATGCGCAGATGACGGAACTGACAGACCGCCTAAAGGATGCCATCTTCCGTTCGATCCGCCGCAGCGATGTTGTCTGCAGATACGGCAAGGGCCAGTATCTTGTGCTTCTTGCGAATACGACGATGGAAAACTGCAAGATCGTTCAAAAACGTATCAATCAGAATTTCCTGATCGGACGGCAGAGGACGGGCGTACAGTACTACGTCAACAGTGTCTTCTGCAGGTACGATTGAGAGGTGGCGTATGGCAGGAACACAAAGCTACATCGGCATTAAAAACGGAGTGGTGCTCTGCATAGATCATTATCTTGGCTATGATATGAATGGACTTTTTTACCACGGCTACAGCCTGGAACCGGTTCATTTTGGAGATGGTGCGGAGCTTCTGAGAAAACTGGAAAATCTTTTTGATATATTGAATTTTCCGTATGCTGCGACAAACGAGAGAAATTTTGAGGATGATGCGATCAGCTTAAAACGGAAAAGAAAACCGCGGGTTGTAGAACGACCCTATACAGTAAATAGGCTTCAGGATAAGGAGAGGGAAAAAGTAATGAGCGACCAAGATATTCTTACAAAGCATGGAGATGCAGGAACCTTTATCGTACGAGTACAGCAGCGACAGAACAGCAGTTGGCAGGGCAGGATCACATGGGTGGATGAAGACAAGACCGTCTATTTCCGTTCGGTCTTTGAAATGATGAAATTAATTGACGCGGCCCTGAAACAGAGTGGTAACTCTGAAGATGAAGGCACGGAGATGAACTGGGAATAATTTCTGATGTAGGCAGTACAGAACAGGCACAATAAAGGGGACAACGCAATGCTGAAAAGTCATGAGAAATTTCATTCCAAGGACGGAAAGCGTTTGATCCTGATCGTCGACGACGAGATGATCAACCGCGAGATACTTGGAAACATCTTACAAAATGAATATGATCTTCTTTTTGCCAAAGACGGAAAAGAAGCGCTGGATCAGATCAGGGAAAACAAAGACTATCTGTCTTTGATTCTCTTAGATCTTCTGATGCCGGAAATCAGCGGCATGGAGCTTTTGAAACTCTTAAAAGACGATCCGGATATGAGTCATATTCCGGTTATGGTGATGACGTCCGAAAAGGGTGCAGAGGTAGAAAGCCTTAATCTTGGCGCTAGTGATTTCCTCACAAAGCCGTATTCGCAGCCGGAAGTTGTAATGGCTCGTGTCTTAAAGACGATCGAGCTTTCCGAAGACCGTGAGATCATCCAGTCTACAGAACGTGACCCATTAACAGGACTGTATAACCGCGAGTTCTTCTTTAGCTATGCTGAGCAGTACGATCAGTATCATAAAGAAAAAGAAATGGACGCCATTGTCGTGGATATCAACCATTTCCATATGATCAATGAGCGCTATGGAAAAGAATATGGCGATGTTTTATTGAAGACGATCGGTGAGCGGCTGCGTGAGAAAGTGCAGGATAACGGCGGCATCGTCTGCCGAAGATCTGCAGATACCTTCCTTGTCTACTGTCCGCATGGAAAAGATTTTAAAGAGATCCTGGATCATGCATCGGAAGGTCTTGGGGAAGATATGCAGGAAAACTCGAAAGGCCGCGTACGTCTTCGTATGGGTGTTTATCCAAGCTGCGATAAGAAGCTGAATATCGAACGACGCTTTGACCGTGCAAAGTTGGCTGCTGACCGCATTCGTTCGGATTTTACCGCATCCATCGCTTTTTATGATAAGACACTTCACGATGCGCAGATTTATTCAGAACAGCTGATCGATGATTTTCCAAGAGCGATCAAGAATAAAGAATTCCAGGTATATTACCAACCGAAGTTTGACATTCGTACAGACACACCGGTGCTTGCAGGTGCGGAAGCGCTTGTCCGCTGGATCCATCCGGAGCTTGGCTTCATTAATCCCGGAGTTTTTATTCCGCTATTTGAAGAAAACGGCCTGATCCAGCAATTGGACTACTATGTCTGGGAAGCAGCGGCAGCTCAGATGAAAGAGTGGAAAGAACGCTATGAATTTTCCCTTATCGTCTCTGTTAATATTTCCCGTATTGATATGTACGATCCGCTGCTGGTTGATAAACTGAACGGTCTGGTTGAAAAGTATGGACTGACGGCGAAGGACTATGCGCTTGAGATCACGGAGTCTGCTTATACAGAAGATTCCGAACAGATCATTGAACAGGTCAACGTCCTGCGCAGCAAAGGCTTCCGTATTGAGATGGACGACTTTGGAACGGGATATTCTTCTTTGAATATGATCTCGAAGCTGCCAATCGATGTGCTTAAAATCGACATGCTCTTTATCCGTGCTGCATTTGGTGACCGGCAGGATATGCGCATGCTGGAGCTGATCATGGATATTGCAGATTATCTGGACGTCCCTGTGATTGCAGAGGGCGTGGAAACCGAAGATCAAGTTGAGGCACTTAGAAAATTAGGCTGCGACTATGCACAGGGCTTCTTCTTTTCGAAACCGGTTAAGACAGAAGAGTATGACGTATTTCTGGAAGAAAGAAAGAAATATCTGGAAGAACAGAAAAAAACAGCGGGAACGGAAAGTGAACTGCAAAAGCGCCTGATGGAAGATGAAAGACACAGACACATTTCATATTCCCGTATTGCCCAGGCCCTTGCGCAGGATTATTTCGGTATCTACTATGTTGACCTCGTTACGGATGATTATATTGAATATAGTTCCGCTGAAGAATATAAAGGCCTGCATCTGGAAGAGAGCGGAAGAAATTTCTTCGAAGAAACAAGGCGAAATATTGAACAAGTGATTTACGAGGCTGACAAAGAGCAGGCACTTAAAGTTTGGACTAAGAGCAATATTCTTAAAGGACTTGAGGCTGCGACAAGTTATTCTGCTACGTATCGAATTGTTATGGGCGGCAAGCCGATCTTTATCAACACGAAAGCGATCCGGATGAGTAAGGATGATGACCGGCATATCGTTGTTGGTATCAGCAATGTCGATGCACAGATGCGAAGAGAACAAGAACTTGTAAAAGCACAGGAACTCATCTTGAAAGATGCTCTTACCGGAGTTAAAAACAAAATGGCTTATCTTCAGTCGGAGAAAGATCTCAACATAAAGATCGCATCCGGACTGGCAAAGGATTTTGCGCTTGCTGTATGTGACTTAAATGACCTCAAAGAGATCAATGATACGAAAGGTCACAGCGCGGGTGATCAGTGCCTTGTAGAGGCATGCAGGATCATCTGTAACATCTTTAAACACAGTCCGGTATTCCGTATCGGCGGCGATGAATTTGTTGCCATTATGCGTGGACAGGATTATGAGAATCGGATGGAACTGCTGAAAGAGATGGAAGAGACGAACCGGAATAATGCAGCAGAACGAAAGGTGACGGTTGCCTGCGGCATGTCGGAATTTATTCAAGGCAAGGACCATACAGTGGCAGAAGTCTTTGACCGCGCAGATAGAGAAATGTATGCAAATAAGAGGTCCGGTCGATTATCGAATTCCGAAGGGCTGACAGACTAAGCGCCGGAAAAAGAGAAACACGAAGATAATAAAACTCCTGCAGAATGGTCTGCAGGAGTTTTTAATATGCTGTGTATGCGCGGATTATTTGTATTTACGCTGCCGGTTTTTTATTTGGTAACAACACTTTCTAAGATCGACTTCACCTCAGGATCTTCCCAGGTGATTCCTGTATCTTTTCCATCGGCGGAAATTAAGATGTTGAAATCGTACTGTGCATCTTCTGCTTCGTAGTGGATGAACTGATATACATAACCCATGGATTCGCCTTTGTATGCGGAGCATTCTTTTCCTTTGATCGTAACACCGCTGATGTCTACTACATCGTCGTAGAAGCTTCGGGAATCTAAGACATATGCATTCGGGCTGTACCAATAGATTCGTACGCTCGGTCTTGAATATGCATCGAACTCATCTTTTGCGCCTTTTGCAAGCAGGATCGTTTCCGGATCAACCGGATAGTTTCCTTCTGCATCTTTGTCGCCAAAGATATCATCCTGCGGGAATGCTGTCCATCCGGATGGAACGGATACTGTAAATACACCAACGTCATAAGTTTCTGCAGCACCACCGCCGGAGTTTCCGCCTCCGCCGCCACCGGAGTTTCCACCTCCGCCGCCGCATGCGGAAAGGACGAATGCTGCTACACAAACAATTGCAATGATTGCAAGCAGTTTCTTTTTCATAACTCATGTTCCTCCATATATTTTAGAAATATTAATAAGCATCAGTTGCAAAGTCATTATATCATGGCATTTCCTGAAACAAGGAAATCACAGATTTTTTTAACGTACTAAAATAATACAAAAAAGTGTGATTTTTGATACTGGAAGTGCAGTTTACTTTCGGCAAAAGATACATGGGATGTAGCTATCCAAACAGTTGACAAAACAGGCCTAAAGTGGTATACCAAATTTTAATCGAACAAGTTTAAGTGCCGCTGTTTTTTTTAGCACGATTCAGCGGAGAATAGGGAATCCGGTCAGAGTCCGGAACGGTGCCGCCACTGTAGGCGCGGAGGCTTCTTCTAAGGCAGTATGCAAGCCATTGGGATGATCCTGAGAAGGCAGAAGATAAGCTGATGATGCGCAAGTCAGGAGACCTGCTTAAATGGATGTTTTGTATGCCTCGGCAAATGGGCAGAAGGAACTTTTGTATTGCGCAAATACGGCCGCAGCAATCTTCTATAAGATTCGCTGCTTTTTTTGTGCGAAAAAGTCCTTGGAGGCGGCGTGTTCGATAAGGCGAGCACTTTGTTTTATACGTGAACCAAAATTGCGCCAGCTTATACCGGCGCAGTAAAGAAATAGGAGGTTATGAAATTGAAAAAGCAAACAGTTAGCAAACTGATCGTTCTGTTAGCAGCTCTTACGCTTGTTATCGGAATGATCGCTGGATGCGGATCCAGCAACACACCTGCTGGCAGCGGTGCAGCTCCGGCTGGCAGCGCAGCAGTAGCAGACGCTGATGCAGAAGCAGCAGCAAACGTTGACGCACTTATCGCAGCTATCCAGGTTCAGGAATGGACTGAAGGCAACGATGAGCGTTGTGCAGAAGCTAAAGCAGCATGGGATGCTTTAACAGATGCTCAGAAAGAACTTGTTGAAGAAGCAGATTACTTCGGACGTGACACAGGTGATGCTTCCCTCGATGATCCTCGCAATCAGGATGAGATCGGTGAGAACGAGCTCCTTGTTGTAAGCTTTGGTACTTCCTTCAACGACAGCCGTGTTAAAGATATCAAAGGCGTTGAAGATGCACTTGCAGCAGCATATCCGGATTGGTCTGTAAGAAGAGCTTTCACAGCTCAGATCATCATCAACCACATCCTTGCACGTGATGGCGAGAGCATTGACAATGTTGAGCAGGCTCTTGAAAGAGCAGTTGCAAACGGAGTTAAGAACCTTGTTATTCAGCCGACTCACTTAATGCATGGTAATGAGTATGAAGAGCTTGTTGGAACTCTCGAAGGATACAAAGACAAATTTGCAAGCGTAAAAGTTGCAGAGCCGCTCCTTGGTGAAGTTGGTGCTGATACTGCAGCAATCAACGCTGATAAAGAAGCAGCTGCAAAAGCTTTAGTAGCTGAGGCTGCTAAGGTAGCTGGTTATGATTCTGCAGATGCAGCAGCAGCTGACGGCGTTGCATTCGTATTCATGGGACATGGTACTTCTCACGAAGCAGCTATCACATATGATCAGATGCAGACACAGATGGCACAGCTTGGATACAAGAACGTATTCATCGGAACTGTTGAAGGAAATCCGGCTGATACCGCTCTTCCGGAAGTTAAGAAAGCTGTTGAGGCTGCAGGTTTTACAAAGATCGTTCTTCGTCCGATGATGGTTGTTGCTGGTGACCACGCTAACAACGACATGGCAGCAGACGAGGAAGGCTCCTGGTACTATGGATTTGTTAATGGCGGTGAATTCGAAGTTGAAGGCGCTGACGCACCTGTTGAAATCGGAAATGGATTTGGTGCTGACAATGTAACTACCCAGATCGAAGGTCTTGGAAGAATCGCTGACATCCAGGCTATGTATGTAGCACATACACAGGCTGCAATGCAGTAAATCGATCGATTTATAAATCCTAAATCGAATTATATGAACAAACAATCGTCCCGTAAGGCTTTGGCCTTGCGGGGCGAATGTTGCGTTAATAGGAATGGCAGAAAAAGCGGATTTTGTGTTTTTTTGATTGTTTTTCTTCAGAAAAGTAATGAGAAAAATATAAAATTATGAACAGGTATCGGAGAATAATTATGAAAAAAATATTAGTTGGAATTTTTAGTCTTTCGCTGATCGCAATGCTTGCTCTTGCGGCTTGCGGAAATAACGGCGGCGGTGAAACGACGGGCGGTGCAGCTCCTGCAGGACAGGAAGTAAATGCAGGATCAGGCGCAGTAAATGGTGATGAGCAGACTGCAGATCCGAATGCGCTGGCAGACGGTGTCTATGTGGTCGATGTTGATACCGGAAGCAATATGTTCCATATCAACGAAGCAAAGGAAGGCAAGGGTGAACTCACTGTTAAAAACGGCGAGATGACACTTCATGTAACCCTTACTTCAAAGAAGATCGTAAATCTCTTTGTCGGAACAACGGAAGAGGCAGAGGCGGCAGATGAATCTGAGCTTCTTCAGCCAACGACGGATGAAGTTACTTACAGTGACGGCATGACAGATGAAGTCTATGGCTATGATATTCCATGCCCGGCAATTGGTGAGCCGTTTGATGTTTCCATTATTGGTACACATGACAACTGGTACACCCATCCTGTAACTGTAACGAACCCGGTTCCGGTTGAATAAATATAAAACATCAAAAACTGTAAATAAATGTCATGATTTTGATACAGAAAAGAACTTGGAATACAGTATGAATTTCATTGTGCAAACATGGCAGAAATGATAAAATTTAAAAGTTAAGTTTACGCATAATTGAGGACGCCAGGGAAAATCCTTAGACGCCCTCAAACTATCGTAAAGGGGAGTAGAAACACTATGGCAATCTGGATGGCAGGAGTCGATCATAATAAAGCAGACCTGGATGTAAGAAGCGTCTTTTCTTTTACATCCAAACGTATGGCGCTTGCGTATGAAACTTTTATGGACATGGATGAGGTGAATGGCTGCATCATGATCTCAACATGTAACCGTATGGAAATCTGGTTCAGCGTAAAGCATACGGCGACATTCTCTCCGGTGCAGCTGCTTTGCGATCATATTGAAGTGGATGCCGAAAAGTACAGCCCATACTTCGTGGAACGTGAAGACAGCGAAGCGGTCGATCACCTGTTCCGCTTAGCCGCAGGTCTGGAGTCCAAGATCGTAGGCGAAGACCAGATCATCACCCAGGTGGGTGACGCAGTGGCTTTTGCCAGAAGCTGTTACGCTACGGATAATGCCTTGGAGGTCCTTTTCCGTCAGGCGATCACTGCGGGAAAACGTGTCCGCACAGAAACAAATCTTTCCACTGCAGACCGTTCCGTTATCCATACTGCACTCAGGATGCTCGGAGAAGAAGGCATTTCAGTAGATGGCAAGAAGTGCATGGTCATCGGCAACGGCATGATGGGCAAACTTTCTGCCCAGACCCTGATGGACTACGGCGCAGATGTTACAGTTACTGTCCGTAAATATCATAGCGGAGTTGTTGATATTCCACTTGGCTGCAAACGCATTGATTATGATGAGCGCTATGGGCTTCTTCCGGAATGCGATATGGTGGTAAGTGCAACCAGCAGTCCGAATTATACGATCACACTTGAAAAAATGAATGAACTTTCTGTCGATCATACGATCCCGATGATCGATCTTGCAGTTCCAAGGGATATCGATCCGGAAATCAAAGCACTTCCCTGGATTTCTCTTTACGATATTGATTCTTTCCATATCGATGTTCAATCTGAAAAATTTAAAAAGAATTTAGCAAAAGCAGAGGCGATCCTGAACGAAGAAAAGGAGCGCTTCTATGAATGGTATGAGGGACGCGATTTCGTCCCGATGATCCAGGAATTAAAGAAAAAGGCAGGCGGAGATGTCAGCGTCCGCATGACGCCATATATGAAGCACGTTCCGCTTGAGAGCGAGGAAAAAGAGCAGCTGATAACGGAAGTGGAAGGGGCATCCGAAAGAATGATGAATCATCTTCTGTTCGGCCTTCGTGCAAAACTTCCGGATAAAACGTTCCGTGATGTTTTAGATGCGATGGAAGAACTCCTTTCAAAAGAATAAAAATGAAGATATCTTTTATTGGCAGATAAAAGTTGGAATATAAAACAAGGAGATGGATAAACAATGGATTTAACAGTCAGACCAAGAAGATTAAGAAGTTCGGAAGCGCTCCGTAAAATGGTGCGTGAGACAAGAATGGATGCAGCGTCGCTGATCTATCCGATGTTCGTTATGGATGGCGAAAATAAAGTGGAGGAAATCGATTCCCTTCCGGGACAGTTCCGCTATACGGTTGACCGCATGGATGAAGAAATCGAAAGACTCCTTGCAGCAGGCGTTCAAAATGTCATGCTCTTTGGCATTCCGGAGATTAAGGATGAAGTCGGAAGTCAGGCATATGCAGAAGACGGCGTTGTACAGAGAGCGCTCCGCCGCACGGCTGAAAAATATCCGGAGATGTATCTGATCACGGATGTTTGCATGTGTGAATATACTTCCCATGGTCACTGCGGTGTTTTATGCGGTCACGACGTCGATAATGATAAGACCTTGGATCTTCTTGCAAAGACAGCGCTTTCTCATGTACAGGCGGGTGCACAGATGGTTGCTCCTTCTGATATGATGGATGGCCGCATCGCTGCTATTCGTGAGTGTCTTGATGCAAACGGCTATACGAATATCCCGATCATGTCTTATGCCGTTAAATTTGCTTCTGCGTTTTACGGACCGTTCCGTGAGGCAGCAGGATCTGCTCCTTCCTTTGGTGACAGAAAGAGTTATCAGATGGATTTCCACAACAGAAGAGAAGCTTTGAAAGAGGCAATGCTGGATGTGGAAGAAGGCGCAGACATCATCATGGTTAAACCGGCAATGAGCTATCTTGACCTTGTGCGTGAAGTGCACGACATGACAGATCTTCCGATCGCAACTTACAGCGTAAGCGGTGAATATGCGATGGTAAAGGCAGCTGCTGCAAACGGCTGGATCGATGAAGACCGCATCGTAAGCGAAATGGCAACTGCAGCATTCCGCGCAGGCGCAGATATCTATATCACATACTATGCAAAAGAAATTGCAAAATATATGAAAGACGGCATCATTGGTTAGCTTTGGTGATTAGGCCGATAAATGGTATTGATTGAAAACATTATTCAGAAAAAATGAATCTGGATGACGGCTGGTAAATAAGATTAAAGGTCAGGTAAGCAAATGGGCAGATCAGAAGAATTATTTGAACGAGCAAAACAGGTGATCCCGGGCGGCGTGAACAGCCCGGTAAGAGCATTCGGCTCTGTCGGCATGACGCCTCGTTTTATTGAAAAAGGTTTCGGGTCCTACATCTGGGATTCCGAGGGAAATAAATACATCGACTTTATCGGCTCCTGGGGTCCGATGATCTTGGGCCACCAGAATCCGGATGTCATGGAAGAAGTGCGCAAGGCCATCTTTGACGGATTGAGTTTTGGTGCGGCAACCGAAAGAGAAGTGGATATGGCAGAGCTGATCTGCGAGATCGTTCCATCAATCGAAATGGTGCGTATGGTCAATTCCGGAACGGAAGCAGTCATGAGTGCGATCCGCGCGGCTCGCGGATTTACCGGGCGCGATAAGATCGTGAAGTTTGCTGGCTGCTATCACGGCCACAGCGATGCGCTTTTAGTTCAGGCCGGCAGCGGTCTCATGACACAGGGAATTCCTGGCAGCGCCGGAGTTCCGGAAGGATGCACGAAGGATACCTTAAGCGCAGTCTATAATGATCTGGATAGCGTAAAGGCTTTGTTTGAAGCAAACCCAGGTGAGATCGCCTGCGTGATCGTTGAGCCGGTTGGCGCAAACATGGGCGTCGTTCTTCCGAAAGAAGGATTCCTTGAAGGACTCCGCAAGTTGTGTACAGAGAATGGGGCTGTTTTGATCTTTGATGAGGTCATCACAGGCTTCCGTCTGGCACTGGACGGAGCTCAGGGATTTTACGGCATCACACCAGACCTTACAACCTTCGGAAAGATCATCGGCGGTGGTATGCCAGTCGGCGCGTATGGTGGACGCAAAGATATTATGTCCTGTGTTGCTCCATTAGGCCCTGTTTATCAGGCGGGAACCTTGAGCGGAAACCCGGTCGCAATGGCGGCGGGCATCGCACAGCTTAAGGTGCTGAAAGATACGCCGGATATTTATAAAAACTTAAATGAAAAGGGCGACAGGTTCTTTGCAGAACTTGATAAGATCCTGACGGAAGCAGAGGTTCCGCATTGCCTGAACCACGTGGGCTCACTGGGCTGCATCTTCTTTACAGACAAAGAAGTGGTTGATTATGAGTCTGCACAGACGAGCGACACCGCCCGTTTCACAGAGTATTTCAGACACATGCTGGGACAGGGCATCTACATTGCGCCGTCACAGTTTGAGGCCATGTTCCTCTCCACCGCACACACGGAAGAGGATCTGGCGAAGACGTTAGATGCGGTTAGAGGGTTTGTGAGGTAGCTAGCTGTTACCGCTGAAAAAAACTCAAGGTGGCATTGCGGAAAAAGTGGCTTGGTGACGTCAAACGCAAAACAGTGTTGCGAAAAAAGTGGCTTGGTGACGTCAAATAGGACGTCACGAAACGCGAAATGTTGCAAAAAAAACAGAAAAAATCGATTGATGACGTCAATAATGACGTCACCAAACAAGATTTTTGACAGGTATCCATGTACATAAGTGGAGTAGATAGAACCTAAATGAAAAAGATAATTGTAGGTAGCAGGGAAAGCCAGCTTGCGGTTGTGCAGAGCATGACGGTGGTCGATCATATTAATGGGCTTTCTGAAAAAACAGGATACAGCGCCGATCTTCTGACAATGAAGACGACCGGCGATAAGATCTTAGACCGTACGCTGGATAAGGTCGGCGGCAAAGGTCTGTTTGTTAAGGAACTGGATCTGGCGCTTACGGAGAAAAGATTTGATCTTTCTGTACATAGCCTGAAGGACGTGCCGATGGAGATCGATCCGGCGCTTCCTTTGATCGCATTTTCCAAAAGGGAAGACCCGAGGGATGTTCTGGTGCTTCCGGAAAGTGCGCTTCAGAAAGTGATCGAAGAAGCGAAGGTCAGACATGACGAGCGAAGCCTGCAGTTTTTAATGCAGTCTGTAGAGCCGGATCCGAATCTTCCGATTGGCTCTTCCAGCCTTCGCCGTGTGATCCAGCTTCAGAAGATTTTTCCGAATCATAAGATCGAGCCGGTGCGCGGAAACCTTCAGACAAGACTTCGGAAACTGGACGAAGGACAGTATGGCGCATTGGTGCTTGCGGCCGCAGGCTTAAGACGTCTTGGCTTAGAGCATCGCATCAGCAGATTCTTTACGGTAGATGAAATGATACCGGCAGCAGGTCAGGGCATCATTGCCGTTCAGGGAAGAGCAGGTGAGGATTATTCCTATCTTGAGGGATATGCAGATAAAGAAACTGAGATTGCAGCGCTCTGCGAAAGAGCTTATGTGCGTGAATTAAATGGCGGATGTACTTCGCCGGTGTGCGCACATGCGCAGATCAAAGACGGAAAGATTTTCCTGAGCGCTTTATATTATGACGAGGCAAGCGGAAAGCATTGCATTGGTAATTCTGAGGGTGATACAGCGCATCCGGAAGAACTGGGAATAGAGCTTGCCAGACGCCTGCAGTCAGAGCTTAAGGGTGCATAAAAACGCTGATAAAGGAAAAAGAATTACAGAAAGGAAATCTGTACCAATAACAGGACAGATCGAAAACTGATATGAGCGGAAAAGTATGGCTGGTGGGAGCCGGACCGGGAGATGCAGGACTTTTCACCCTGCGTGGAAAAGAAGTATTAGAAGATGCCGACGTTGTAGTTTATGACGCCTTAGTTGGTCAGGGCATCTTATCCATGATCCCGGATAAAGCAGAATTGATCTTTGCGGGGAAACGTTCCGGCAACCACTATATGAAACAGAGTGATACCAATGTCGTGCTTTTAGAAGAAGCAAAGAAGGGCAAGAAGGTAGTGCGCTTAAAAGGCGGCGACCCGTTCCTCTTTGGACGCGGCGGAGAAGAGCTCGAGCTGTTGGTTGAAAATAATATTCCGTTTGAAGTGGTCCCCGGAATTACGAGCGCGTTTGCGGTACCGGCTTATAACGGCATTCCGGTAACGCATCGTGACTTCTGTTCCAGTGTTCATATCATCACCGGACACAAGCGCGCGGATCACAGCTATGACATTGATTTTAAAGCCCTTGTAAATACAAAAGGAACCCTGGTCTTCCTGATGGGAATCGCGGCGCTTCCGGATATCTGCAAAGGACTGTTGGATGCAGGGATGGATCCTGAAATTCCGGCAGCTGTTCTGGAAAAAGGAACGACCGCGGCTCAGCACAGGATCGCTGCAACACTTGGAACACTCGAAGAAGTCTGCAGCCGGACCGAAGTTATGACTCCGGCCATCATCGTTGTCGGGCAGGTCTGCTCCCTGGCTGATGATTTCGGCTGGTATGAGAAGCGCCCGCTTGCAGGCGTCAAGGTTGCGGTTACAAGACCGAAGGAATTAGTCTCCCAGCTTTCTTCCATGCTCAGAAAAGAAGGTGCGGAAGTTTTGGAGATGCCGGCGATCGCAGTGAAACCGGTAGAGGATATGAGTCCGCTCCATCAGGCGATTAAAGGTCTGGAGAATAAAAAGTATTCCTGGATCGTCTTTACGAGTCCGTCCGGAGTGCGCATCTTCTTTGAGGAGATGTTTAAACTCAGCGACGTTCGTGCTTTGGCAGGCGTAAAGATCGCATCCATTGGAAAAGGCTCGGAAAAAGCACTGAACGGATATGGTCTCAAAGCAGACTTTATTCCGTCAGTATATGACGGGGAGACCCTCGGAAAAGAACTGGCAGAGCAGTGCAAGGCCGGCGACAATATCCTGATTCCAAGAGCGGCCATCGGAAACCCGGAACTTCCGGCAGAGCTTTCAAAAGTGGAAGGTGTTACGGTCACAGATATTGCAACCTATGACACGGTCTATGAGTCATCGAAAGTGATCGATGAACACGCAGCAATGGAAGATGGCGATGTGGACTTTGCAGTCTTCACCAGCGCTTCAACGGTCAAAGGTTTTGCCGCGAGCCTGGACGGCCTGGACTTTTCAAAAGTAAAAGCAGTCTGCATCGGAAAGCAGACCAGAGCAGCCGCTGAAAGCTATGGAATGAAAACCTGGATGGCAGAAAAAGCAACTCTGCCGGCACTGGTCGAGTGCGTTAAACAGGCGGCAGCAGAATTGAAATAAATCATCGCGGCCTTGATCAAACGCGTAAAGCAGGCCGCAACTGAAATGGAATAAAAAACAGCGCGGCCATAGTCGAAAGTATAAAAGCAGGCCGTTGGAACAATTAGATAATACGGAGGAGAAACAATGAAAGGTATTGCATACGGAGTTGGAGTAGGTCCCGGAGATCCGGAGTTAATGACACTGAAGGCAGTCCGCCTGATCAAAGAGGCAGACGTCATTGCTGTTCCGGGAAGAGAACAGGATCTGAAGGAGGCAGTTGCGTATAAGATCGCAGCGGGTGCTGTTCCGGAGATCGCGGAAAAGACTCTGGTCCCGATTCATTTTCTCCATGTGAAAGACCGCGCTAAGACGGATGAAGAGCACAAAAAGGGTGCGAAGATCATCGAGGAATATCTCGACCAGGGAAAGAATGTTGTGTTCATTACCCTTGGGGATTCCACGATCTATTGTACTTTCAGCTATCTGCAGCATTATCTTGAGGCTGACGGATATCAGGTGGAACTGGTGCCGGGAATCCCGTCCTTCTGTGCGGCTGCAGCAAGACTCGGCATTTCCCTGACGGAGTGGAACGAGCCTTTGCATGTAATTCCGGCAGCACATAAGACAGAAGAAGCCTTAGACCTTCCGGGAACCTATGTGCTGATGAAATCCGCAAGCTATATGAAGGACAGCAAACGACTGCTCCGTGAAAGCGGAAAAGAAGTTCAGTGTGTGGAAAACTGCAGCATGGAAACAGAAAAGGTGTACAGAAGCCTTGAAGAGATTCCTGACGATGCAGGCTACTTCTCACTGATCATCGCAAAAGACCCGTATCGCCCGTAAGAAAGTTACAGGTTTAGAGTTGGAAGCGGAAAGCTTTGAAAAAACAAAATTGAGTTTTTCTTGCCTGGAAGGTAGTTGAAAATATCTTGGTTGAAACATAGTTGAAAATATCTTGTTTGGAACGTAGTTGAGCCTATTCAGTTCCGGCTTTGAAAAATCAAAATTGCGATTTTCTTGTTTAGAGCATGTGGAAGCCTATAGCTAACAAGAAAACATGGTTTTACTGGTTGTTAAGATGAAAAATAGGGGCTCTTTAAGGGCAGTTTTAGGGCATTTCTTGTTTTCACCGCTGCAAAGGCTATAGCTAACAAGAAAACGATGACACTTTCTTGTTAACTACTGGGTTTATAGACGGCCAAACAAGAAAATCCGAAATTGGAACTAATAATAAAGACAATTTAACAGTAAAGCTGCGTAGTTGTTATTCAGCATATCGTATTTAGTAGGTACTCGTTGTTGTGATTTTATATCATTATAGTATTTAACTTTTTAATATGATTGAGATCAAAGATCTGACAAAAAAATTTGGTGACTTTACCGCGGTGGATCATCTGAACATGACCATTAACACCGGTGAATTCTTCGGACTCTTAGGCCCGAACGGTGCAGGCAAGACCACCACCATAAGCATGATGAGCACAGTTCTGCTTCCGTCGGAAGGAGAGATCTTAATCGACGGCAAAAAGCTGGACAGAAAAGCTTCTGCGGAGAAACGCAAACTCAGCGTGATCACGCAGGAGTATTCCATGCGCCAGGATATGACCATGGATGAAGTTATGGAATATCAGGGACGGCTTTATTTCCTGCCTAGAAAAGTCATCAAACAAAAGAGCGATGAGCTGTTAGAGTTTGCAGGCCTTAAAGAGTTCCGCAAAAGAACAGTGCGTCACTTATCCGGCGGTATGAAGAGAAAGCTCATGATCTGCCGTGCATTGATGATCGAGCCGGAGATCTTGCTTTTAGATGAGCCGACCGCCGGCATGGATGCCTTAAGCCGCCGCCAGATGTGGAACCTGCTCCGTCAGGTCAATGTGCGGAACATGACGATCGTCCTTACGACGCATTACATCGAAGAGGCACAGGCGCTCTGCGACCGTGTGGCACTGGTCAACCGCGGAAAGCTTCAGAAGCTGGATACTCCGGACAACCTGATTCAGGAGCTCGGAGCCTTTGCAGTGGATGAGACCGGGAAAGACGGACTTAAGAGCAGCTACTTTAAAAACAGAGATGAGGCGATCGCTTATCTTTCGCAGGCAGGACAGGATGCGACCTTCCGCATGACGACGCTCGAGGATGTGTTCGTGGATGTGGCAGGACAGACGTTGGAGAAGAAATAAAGAGTCTCATGGACATAGATATTTTTTATCTTGAGCCGAAAGAGAAATCGACAAATACGAGATAATAGATAACTGAGACAAGCAGAAAGAAAAGTTTAGGAAACAGGAAGACAAGTATGGGCATAGTAACAGTACTTTGGGAAAAATGGGTAGAGTTCCGGCGTGACTTTTTTAAGATCACAGCCGCTGCTTTGATTACGCCTGTTATGTACCTGATCATTTTCGGATTGGGCATTCAGACGACGTCCCACGGCGAACCATACTTGCACTTCCTGGTGCCGGGCGTTGTAGCAATGTCCACGATGACAGGAAGCTTTTCCGCGATCGCACAGAACATGAGCGTGCAGCGCCTTTATGAAAAAGCGTTGGATCAGGTCATGGTTTCCCCGACCCCGCTGTGGCAGTTTATCTTAGGCCAGGTCATCGGAGGAAGCCTTCGCGGCATGTACTCCGGATGCATGATCCTTCTTCTTACGTTGCCGATCAGTACGGATCTGACTTTCAACGGGCTATCGTTCTTTATCATGTTCCTGAACGGACTGGTATTTTCGACAATTGCGCTGGTTCTTTCCTTCCTTGCAAAAAGTTATACGGATGCGCCGCGTTACACTTCCTACATCATCATGCCGATGTCGTTCCTGTGTAACACCTTCTTTTCTACGGACCAGATGCCGATGGGCTTCCGTCAGATCATCTCATTTTTACCGCTGTCGCAGAGCTGCGATATGATACGAAAAATTGCGAACGGAGAATCCTCGGGATATATCGGCTTTATCATCCTTGCTGCATATCTTGCAATTTTCGGATTCATTTCCGTGATGTTTATATACAAAAAGAAAAACTTGTAGGCGTTATAAGGCCGAGGTACTTTCCAGGTTCGGAATTTAGATTCTGCATGGATGATAGCTTAAGGTAAATTACTGAACATAGTAACTTGGAAAAGACAACAGAAAGAGGAACAATATGAGCGAAAACAAAGCGCTGGTCGTGATCAGCTTTGGAACTTCATATAAAGATACCTGTGAAAAAACGATTGGTGCGATTGAAAACGATTTCAAGAACACATTTTCGGATCGCAAGTTTTACAGAGCTTGGACAAGCGGGTTTATTCGGAAAAAGATGCTAGAAAGAGATGGAGAAAAGATTCTCTCTCCGGAAGAGGCATTACGGCTTGCAAAGGAAGAAGGCTGTGAAGACATTTTGATCCAGCCGACACATCTGTTAGCGGGGGAAGAGTTTGGGAAAATATTATCCGCGCTTGAGCCTCAGCTGAAATCCTTTGACGCTGTACATATCAGCAGACCGCTTTTAGAAACTGAAGACGATATAAAAGAAATGGCTGAAAAGCTGACGGAGATTTTTAAAGATATTAAAGACGATGAGATGGCCGCTTTCATGGGCCATGGCAGCAATAGTTTGAAACTCCCGGTTTATGAATTGTTTAACGAAACTTTTAAAGCACAGGGGCACGAAAACTTCTGCGTTGGAACAGTTGAATTTGAGCCGGGTATTGATCCGGCGCTTGAAAAAGTAAAAGAAAGAAAACCAAAGAAAGTTTATCTATCTCCAATGCTTGTCGTTGCAGGCGATCATGCGAACAATGATATGGCAGGCGATGAACCGGATTCCTGGAAGAATCAGATCTCTGCACTTGGCACAGAAGTAGAGTGTGTCCTCAAGGGACTTGGCGAATATCCGGAAATACGTGGAATGTATTTAGAGAGAGCAAAAGACGCTTTAGAGAAATAACAAATGACAAAGAAAGCAACGATCCTCAAAAGAATAGCGACCCTCCTTTGCATGGTAGTTTTAATCCTTACCATGTTTGATCTTGCTGTCTTTGCGGACGAAGCAACGACAACTGCCAGTCAGAACGGAGCTGGTGGACAAAGCGCAGGAACTGAAAGTACGACCGGTGAAAATGGAACAGACGAAACATACTGGAAGTATGTCGCAGAGATCCAAAAGAGTATTCGCACGAGCAAAGTCGGGAAGTACGGTATGCTCCCGGTATATGGACAGGATGTCAAAGACGGAACCTATGAGATCGAGGCTGCTTCAAATTCCCAGTATTTTAAAATCGCAAAAACAGAGCTCACTGTAAAAGATGGGGAGATGACGGCGAAGATCACGATTCCTAGTATGAGCTATCTCAATGTCTATATGGGAACCGCGAAAGATGCAGTTGCCGCAAAGAAATCTGAGCAGATCGGATTTAAAGAAGTCAATAACCAGACTGTCTTTACCGTTCCGGTAGAGGCATTAGATAAAGAAATAGAGATTGCTGCATTCAGTAAAGCCCGAAAAAAATGGTATGACAGAAAGGTTGTCTTTGATGCTTCCTCACTTCCAGATGGCGCTCTCCTGATCGAGCTCCCGGATTATGAGCTGATCGAGGATGCGATTTCTGCTTATGGCGTAGACGAGGCTGCAGCCGCTGCAGCAATTGAAGAGCAGATCGCAGAAAATACAACTCCGGTCGATGAAGAAGATCCGGATGCAGATCCGGATGAAGTAAAAGAAGATGCGGTACTCTTAGAGGGTGACCCGGTACCGGTTGATATCAACATGCCGGATGGAGAGTATTCCATTGAGGTCAACATGGTTGGCGGCAGCGGCCGTGCGAGCATCAGTTCACCGACTTGGATGTATGTGAAAGATGGTAAGGCATATGCGAAACTCTTGTGGAGCAGTGCGCATTATGACTACATGATCATCGGAGATAAAAAGTTTTTAAACGAGACAACAGACGGCGGAAATTCTACTTTCACGATCCCGATCGTTATGATGGATGAAGCTTTCCCGGTGATTGCAGATACGACTGCGATGGGAGACCCTGTCGAGATCCGTTACGAAATGACATTTTATTCTATGACGGTTGGCTCAAAGGGAAAGATCCCGCAGGAAGCAGCAAAGAAGGTTCTGATCATTGCAGTGATCATTTTGGTTGTAGGCTTTGTACTGAATCTCGTGATCAAGAAAACAAGGGCAAAGAAAAGATAATGAATAACACAGATAAATTATATTTTCCGATTTTTATTGATCTTTCGGAAAAACATATCGTAGTCGTTGGTGCCGGCAAGATTGCATCTCGCAGAGTTCGTACGCTCCTAGAGTTTGCAGGAAAGATCACGGTCATAGCGCCGGAAATCAGCGAAGAAATTTTAGCGCTGGCTGGGAAAGGTCCTGTGCAGCTGAAAAGAAGAGCCTTTGAAGAGACAGATCTTGATAGCGCAGATATGGTGCTTGCTATCACGGACGATAAAGAACTCAATAAAAAAATCGGAACGCTGTGTAAAGAAAAAAAGATTCCGGTCAATACCAGTCATGATAAAGATTTGTGTGACTTCTATTTTCCGGGAGTCGTGCAGAAAGACAATGTTGTGGTCGGCGTAACAGCCAGCGGTAAAGACCACGCACAGGCAAAAGAAGTGACGGAAAAGATCCGCGAGGCCTTAGATAATATTGAGGAATAGATTTTCCTACAAGTGGCCTTGCAAACGCATGTAAAAGTCAGAAAGGGAAAAATATTTCTGACCTCATATCTCTATAAACGTTATTATTAGTCAGAAAACATTAGATTTCTAAATAAAAAAGCTCTTCGATATTACATATTTAAAGTGGTTTCTGTTTTTAATATGGATTTGCGGGGTTGTAAGGAAGAAAAATAGAAGGACGAGTATATGAAAAAGATTTTTTTAATAATTAGTGCTATTTGTGTGATGGCCATGGTATTTGCAGGCTGTGGGAAAACGGAAACGGCTCCTGCCCCGACTGAAGAGCCTTCGGAAACGATGCCGCCTTTCATTGATGACACTGGAGACTTCTTATATGCAGATAAATTCTCTTTCTGCGGCGGCACGGGAAAGGTAGGAATCTCCTGTGAATCTATAACATATAACGGCGAAGAATATAATGCGCTGATCGTATTGGACAGTGATGCTTATACCTATGTGCGTGTCGGAGAAACAAAGTATAACTGCAGTCATGAAGAAGGAAAGAGCTGGGCTGCAATTCCTGTAACAATCAATGAGAATAACACAATCTATGCAGAGACAACAAAGATGTCCCAGCCTCATGAGATTAAATATGAGATTTTTATTTATATAAAAGGTGAAGCAGATAAGGACGATGATCCATATGCGCTGATGAAAACGACAACACTTGATGAAACAGCTCCGTTTATTCCGGGATTTGAGATTGCGCAGAATGACGCAGTAAAGAGTGGGGATAACTACAGACTCTTTAGTTATGCAAACGGCGTTCAGCTGTTAGAAGTAAAAATGCATGATGCGGATGGTGCAGTTTTAGATGCTTTTGATTATGCAGCGTACTGTACAAAAGCACAGACCTGTGAAGATGCTCAGGCAAACCGTTACACCCAAAATGTTGTGAAATATATCCTTGCTCCGGAAGGGACTGTTCTTCCTGCTGGAATTGAAAAAGAATCAATCGTAATTACAACTCCGGCAAGTCAGATCTATGCAGGCCCGATGGATGTTTCGCCAAAAACGATCGTGGGAGGAAAGTACGATCTGATCTTACTGAATTCAGATGTTTTATCTGATGGCGGTGAAGCCTTCGAAAGCTTTGCATCAGATGCGGCAAGCTTAGGCGTTCCGGTGGTCGTTAATCAGGGACTTGATACAAGTATCTTTGCTGTTGAATAAAGCGAAAAACCTTAATATTTGGTATATAAAAATATTTCACTGCAAAAAAAATAAAACAAGAAAATAATTATAGAAAAGCTATTAATTAAACAGTTAAAATAAGCCGTCGTGCTTTAGAACTTTTCTAAAGAAAAAATGATAATTAAATAGTGAGAGCAAATGGTGCTGATATTATTTGCAAACAAATGATTTCAGTTAAAAGGGAAACAGGTGAAAATCCTGTACGGTCTCGCCACTGTAATGGAACAGTCGGATCGGTGCAAATGTTTGTGGACACAGGCATAGAGCACAGCCACTGACGAAAGTTGGGAAGGCATCTGACAGTAAATGTTCCTGAGCCAGGAAACCTGCCACTTGTAATGGTACCGGATTTGATGTCCTGATAACGAGTAATTTATCGTACCTTAAACAGCAATGACAGCCTTATTCGTACTATGTGTATGAATAAGGCTTTTTTAATGCCTCTCACTAAAACCGAAAGTTGCAATCAAAAATGTAGTTGGAGGAAAGTATGAAAAAATTAGGAAGAATTGCTGCGGCATTTATGGCAAGCGTATTCTTTGTAACAGGAATACCAGCAATGACCGCATTCGCAGCAGATGGTTATTCAACAACCTTGGCAAATGGCGAATACACAACCGATGATTTTACATTTGCTTGGGAAGGTGGTACAGGTAAGGCCCATTTGGAGCTAAACAAAATAATAGTTACAGATGGACAAGCCCAAGGAGTTTTTACTGCCAGCAGTGAGTATATGACACATGTTTATTATTTGGGCCATACTTCCTCTGAGGTAGACGATCCAAATTATTATGATCCATCAACTGATACCTGCCAAAACGGTGTCGTTCCTATTTCTGGAAAACAGGTATCGTTTCCTGTTGCACTGAATGAAAAAACAGCAATTGCATGCAGGACTACAAGAATGGAAGAACCGCATTGGGTCCAATATTACTATACGATTACAATTGACGAATCCCTTGTTACAGATGCAGATTATACAGCGGTTGATGCTGCAATTGCGTCTGTACCAACTGATTTAAGCATCTATACAGATGAAAGTGCAACAGCAGTTACTACGGCAGTGAATGCTGTAGTAAGAAATCTTCCAGCAAGCCGCCAGGAAGAAGTTGATGCGATGGCGGCGGCTATAACAGCGGCAATCAATGGCTTAGAGTTGAAATCAGCAGAGGGAAAAGCTCTACATTTCATAATTGTGCCAGATGAACAAGATGAAAGTAAGAATATTGAAGATCCGACAAATTATTCCATTAATCTTGGAGCTGAATTGGTTTTTGAAATTATTTTCTCCTCTATGCCGAGTGCAGACTTTGAAACAACGTTAAATAACCAGTTGAGTGGACTCTTTACAAAAACGGGAGGCAAAGGTTGGCAGAACGAAGATGGTACAGTCACAGGTTTTTATCGATATAAGGCGGTGGCAACGGGTGAAGTGACTTTACCTTTAAATGATAATTATTCAGTGGTATTGACAGTCGCTGATTCAGAGGAACCAGATGATTCACAAATTGAATTAACTATTGAAAACAAGACAGGAATGTTTAAGGCAGATACTGCAACGCTTGAAACTGTAGATGGGCAGAAAACTCTCGTTGTTGCGCTGTCCGGAACCGGATATCATGAACTGTTCAAAGGCACATATGAGCAGGCGGTAGCCAACGGGGCTAACACGGATAACTGGGTCCATGGTGAAATAAACGCTGAAGGGAAATGGGAATTCCGCATTCCTGTAGCAGACAACGAAAACTACATCCCGATCGTAGCGATCTCTGACAGTTATTACAATAAGTATCTGAATGGCCAAAATACACTTGAGAGAGCATTTTATCCAAGACAAATGGATTTGGATGTTGAAGCGAAAACACTTGTTACTGACGATTACCATTCCAGTAAAGAAATAACGGTGACAAACAATGTTTCCAAGTTCAAGGTTAACACTCCGGCAGTACTGAATACAGTGGGAGGTCCGAACTCTAACAATTATAAATCTGATCTTGTTTTAACCATGGGAAGCAATTCCTATGATCAGGTTTTTGTTGGAACTTATGCAGAAGCAAATGAAGCGACAAAAACAATTCAATTAGCAGAAGATAATTCTTTCGCAATCCCTGTTAAATGGGTTGAGACATTTGGAGACCCGACGACCTTAAAGACTTTAACAGATGGTCAGCAGTTTGCAATCTCATTCAGATCAGCAAGCAAACAAACATGGTATGAGCGGCTTGCAAAGCTGGATGAAGAAGCAGGAACACTCATTTTTGATCCAAGTACAGCAGACTATAGTGTAGTTGATGCTGCAAAAGCTAAAGTGCCGGCAGACTTGAGCATTTATACAGAAGAGACTGCGAAGGCTGTAACAGATGCAGTAGACGCAGTCGAGACCGGAAAGTTCGCAAGCCAGCAGGAGGAAGTTGATGCGATGGCGAAAGCTATCGAAGATGCAATTGCAGCATTAAAAACGAAGCCTGGAGTATTGAAAGTCGTCAACAATGTCAAAATGTTCTCACCGGTAAGTGCAACCCTGGATTCGAATGATGGAAAAGAGATCGTAAATCTGACGATGAAATCAGAAAGCTTTGATAAGATATTCCTTGGAAAAGCAAATGCCGTTGATGATAGCAAGACG
>JAFWLM010000013.1 GCA_017511045.1 Lachnospiraceae bacterium
CAGTACAAACTGGCTGAATCCGTCGGTCACGAATTCAAAACCGGTCACTGTCGCTACACCATTCTGATCCTTTGCTTCTCCCTTTGTGGTAAGCGTATCTGTAATATCCGTTGTCTCTCCATCATGGATATGATACAGACGGAAATCTCTTCCCATAATCTCTTCAGGAAGATTTACAGTCACTTTGAATCCTTCTTTATAATCATCCGCATTGACATTTTCCAGGCTGATGTCAAACACCTGATACTGCACTGCCGGCTTTTCTTCACCTTCGCTTAAAGCAGCACTCTCTGTGCTTTCCTTATACTCTTCTGCTTTCTGCACTGCTTCATCGCTGTCTTTTTCGGAAAGCAGTTCTGCCTTGCCTTCCGCTTCTTCCGGAAGATAGGTTCCATCCACAGAACTGATCGTCACCATTTCTCCAGCCTGTACTTCCGGTGTTCCCGTCAGTGTCAGGGTGACATAGAATATTTCGTCATCTTCCAGCGTGATTGTAAGTACTGCGGATTCTTTCCCTTCCATCAATGCTTTGATCGCTTCTTCCTTTGCCAGAAGAATGGTGCGGTCTTCCGCATTGACTTCAATCAATCCATCCACATCACATTCAATCGAACGGATTCTTCCCGTGATTTCCTCTGCGCTGTGTTCTTCACTCGAGATGCCCAGTTCATCCAGCATCTCTTCCACAGGGATCTCTGATCCGCCAAGCGCAGTAAAGCTTTTCTCTACGCCATCCAGCTCATAGCCAAAGTCAATCGTATAGACGACTCCATAGATCGAGAAGCTGTCTGTCTCAAACGCCACATCCGGCTTTTCGTCATCCTCGAGATCTTCTGTCGTCTTCACTTCGACATCCATGACCTCTGCTTTGCCTTCATCCGGGATATGAACGACGTTGATCTGTTCCTCAGCCTTCTCAACAGCTTCCTTTTCGGGGACAGGAATCTCTTCGGTAGTAAAGCTCACAGAAGCGGTGGTAAGAGGTTCCACCTCTATTCCATCTTTGTTCAGGAACGTAATATCAAATAAGAACAGCTTCCTGGCTCTCGGGATCTTTGTTTCATCAATGATCTGATCATGATATTCTTCGAACTTATCATCTTCTTCTCTGATCGGTTCTACTTTCATGGTGACAGGCATATCGGATTCTTTGAAGGCTTCGTCATTTTCAAAGGACACCTTCACCACAACACCATTGGACTTCTGTTCGAAAACCAGGGTTTCGTCTTCTTCCTGTTTCCCGTTTTTTATAATTTCATTTTCAGTTTTTTCCGGTTTCTCTTTCTCTTCCGCTTCCGGAGATGTTTCCGGCTGTTCTGTCACTTCTGGATCTTCAGAAACCGTTTCTTCACCCTTGCGGGTCTCTTCAGGCACTGCTTCATCCTGCTGTGTTTCTTCCGGTTGTACTTCTTCCGCAGGGTAGCACGCTTCGGTATGAACATGTTCCGGTCTTTCACAGATCAGCACCGGTTCCGCTTCGCCAAGGCACTCCTCGCCATGGACATGACCTTCATGTTCTTCCTGCCCGCAGATGAGATTTCCTTCTTCGTCATAGCAGGTTTCATCGTGTGC
>JAFWLM010000118.1 GCA_017511045.1 Lachnospiraceae bacterium
CGATCCGAAAGAACTGGAAGTGAAATATTATATGCCAGGGCCTCCGAATGTCCCGCCGATGCCGGTCTTAAGTACGCCGATCACACCACGGGAGAATTACCTCCGGATGATGCATCATGAGCAGCCGCTTTGGCTTCCGACATCCATGGATTATGCGATCACCGCCCCAACCTGCAGCCCGGATGCCTGGGCACACGGCGTTGTTTTCGGACCGGGAATCAATCCAGCGGATGAAGGCGGAAAAGACATGCTCGGTGTCGAATGGGAAATCTATGGTCCGGGGGCGATGGTCCGTCAGGGAAATCCGTTGGTCAAAGACCTTGACCACTGGGAAGATTATGTGACGTTTCCGGATGTTGACAGCTGGGATTGGGAAAGCAGCGGCATAAAAGATGTGAAACGGGCAAATGACAACGGACAGGTCATTCGTATTGCTCAGTTTTCCGGTCTCTTTGAACGTCTGATTTCGTTAGTCGATATGGAAGAGGCTCTTGTTTCCATGATCGATGAAGACTGTGCACCGGCGATCCACCGCCTGTTTGATTACATGTGCAAACTGTATGATAAGCATTTTGAAAAGTATGCGAAGTATCTGCATGCGGATACCGTCTGGTTCATGGATGACTGGGGAACGCAGAGAGCTCCGTTCTTCTCAATCGATACGATTAGAGAGATGCTGCTTCCTTACCTGAAACGGGTCGTTGAAAGCGCGCACAAGTACGGACTGCTTCTGGATTTTCATAGCGATGGAAAGATTGATGAGCTGGTTCCGCTGATCGTTGAGAGCGGGGCAGACTCCTGGGAGGGACAGATCATGAATGATAAGATCAAAGTCCTTGAAACCTATCCGCAGCTTGTCTGCAATGTCCATATGCCGCCGATCCCGAAGGATGCGACAGAAGAGCAGATGCATGCGATCGTAGATGAGTTCTTTGAGACCTACGGAAAATACCGCATTGTTGTCGACGCTTTTGGCGTGAGTCCGGACGCCCTTGTTTATCTTTACGAGAAGTCCCGCAGAGCCTATTGTGGTTAATGCATTTGGGCCTATAGCACGTTTCGTAATAATCTGACCCAATGATTTGGACAAAAATTGCTTGTAAATAAGGGCATTTGGGCCTATATAACGTTCCATAAAAAAACGACCCATGGTTTTCAGTGAAAATCGTGGGTCGTAATTTCATATAATCTGCTATAGGCCCAAATAGCCTCGTTTTGGCCAGTTTTCAGATCCTGGGAATGGGTCATAATTTCATGAACGTTGTAGTAGACCCAATCCAGCGTCTACTCCCACGGATTCGGCTTATCCGGGGTGATCAGCGTCTGCTTACTGATCAGGTCATGAATGTCATCCATGAAGTCATTAAAGTATTCTTCATTTACGGAAACATACTGCGGTACCCATTTGCCAAGTGGCAGACATTCACGGAAAGCGCGCTCCACCTCCTGACGGCGTTCTTCGCGTGACTTGGAGCCCTCGATCAGCCGGTTGTTGATGCCGCCCATAAAGAGGATATCTTTTCCGTAGTCCTTCATCAGCTCAGGAACACCGTTTTCAACCATCATCGGCTCAATGATATCAACACCGATCTCTACCAGATCCGGAATGATCTGACGGATATATCCACAGGAATGATGCATATACAGCATTCCATAATCATGTATCTTTTCCACATAGCGGATCTCATTTGGCTTGATGAACTCCCGCCAGATTTCCGGCGAGAAGAACATGTTGTTGTTCTGTCCCCAGTCATCCTGCATTCCGATTGAATCCGGCTGGACAGCCTCATAAACCAGATCGATCTGGTTCAGCCGGTATTCACAGAAGGCATCCATATATTCGTGCATTTCATCCGGATATTCATAAAAAGCTGCCAGGGCATCTTCGAAGCCAATCATATGATGGAGACGCTCGAATTGTCCGGAGAGGAACGTAGTGTTCAGATACTTGTTTTCCGGATCATAATGCATGGCATTTTTCATTCCTTTCAGCATTTCAGCGGCAGGGAATTTCGTGTAGTCCGGAAAATGAACATGTTCTTTCCATTCTGACATATCGTCAAAAAGCTTAAATCCGGGAAATACTGTAGACCCGTCTTTCCCCGGGTTTGGTCCCATGTTCTGCCATTTGACGCCCCATTCGTCATAACCAGCTCCATAGGCATCGTAATCCGGGAACTTCATATAGCGGTCACCCGGAAAGATCAGTCCGCACATCACATCATAATGGCTGACCATATAATCCGCGTGTTCTCCCCGTACCATCGCAAGGAATGCTTCTCTCGGTGTCTGCATATTCTTATCCCTCCTGTTCTGTAGTCCATATTATCAATGGGATGACCATAGGAATATGTGCGCCGGCACAAATATAAAATGGGGTCTTTTTAGCACGGGAATGAACTTCTGCAAATCAGGATAAATTCGTTGATTCACACCGAAAATATAGAGTATAGTCGAACCATATCAAGGAAAAAGAATAGGAGGAATATGTATGTCACAGACAAGTGTGGGATTGAAAACAACTGTACAAAAGCTGCTTGATAAAACAATCGTAAGCGGCACACTATTCAGCTTGGACAAGCTTTTAAATGCGCTTGGCGCGATTAATGCGGAATTCAAACAGGAATTGGCCAAGATGAATATCACAGTGCAGCTGAAACTTCGTGATAATACATATGGCAGATGGTTTCGTTTTAAAGACGGAACCGTAGAAGGCCATGATGGTATCAATAAAGATGCAAGCGTTGAGATGATCTTTGAAGATGAAGATATAGCTAGGAGGGTCACTGCGCTGATCCGTGATCAGGCTGCATTTGCCAATGCGGCAAAACAGGGAGCGCTGGTGCTCAATGGACCGGATGCGGAAGCAATGTGGTTTTCTTCCCTGCTTCTTAAAGTCTTCGCGTTTGATGTTCTGTATTTGAAGAATTACGGAACAAAGATGGCGAACGGGGAGATGCGGTATGTGCAGGGGACCAATGGAGGTCCGTTGTTCGTTTATGTCAAAGACGGAAAGATCGTCCGTATCACTCCAATGGACTTTGATGAAGAAGATGCCGATCCATGGACGATCAAAGCACACGGGAAAAAGTTTACGCCTCCGAAACGTGTAACGACCAATGCCTGTGCACAGAACTTTAAGAGCATGATCTATTCTCCGAACCGGATCCTGTATCCGATGAAGAGAGTTGATTTTGATCCGAAGAACGGAAATAGGAATACACAGAACAGAGGTATCTCCGGCTACGAAAGGATCAGTTGGGATGAAGCGCTTGATTTTGTTGCTGACGAAATCAAACGTGTACGCCAGACTTATGGATGCGGAGCAGTGTTCGGAAAAGCAGGCGGACATCATATGTGGGGAAATATCGGAAACTCACAGAGTAGTTCAAAGAGGTTCTTTAACTGCATCGGCGCAACGATGACAGAACTGAACCCGGACAGCTGGGAAGGCTGGGCGTGGGGCGCCGTCCATACATATGGACAGACTGCCCGTAACGGAAGTCCCGAGCCTTATAACACGGTAGAAGACTGTATGCAGAATGCCGACATGATCGTTTACTGGTCATCGGATCCGGAAACAACTGCAGGCGTTTACGCAGGCCAGGAAGGCACGATCAGAAGAGAATGGCTGAAGGATCTGGATATTAAGGTCGTCCATATCGATCCTTATATGAACTCGACTGCAACCTTTGTTGCCGGCAGATGGATATGCCCGAGACCGAATACGGATGTTGCACTCGCTGTTGCCATAGCAAATGTCTGGATGCATGAAGGTCTTTATGACAAAGACTATGTAAAGAAGAGAACCTATGCTTTTGATAAATGGGAAGAATATGTGACTGGTAAAACAGACGGCATTGATAAGACTCCGGAATGGCAGGAAGATATCACAGGTGTTCCTGCAAGAACCGTAAGAAATCTTGCCCGTTATTGGGGAACCCATAAAGTGTATCTTGCAGCAGGCGGTATCGGCGGATTCGGATCTGCCTGCCGCGGTGCGTTCGGAACAGAATGGGCCAGAGTTATGGTATGTCTGGTCGCTATGCAGGGCTATGGAAAGCCGGGCATCAACTTCGGAGGACTCCAATACGGAACTCCACTGGATACCAGGTTTTATTTCCCGGGTTATGCAGACGGCGGATTTTCCGGCGATTATATGACGACCGGTGCAGGTGTAAATATGTATAACAGAAGCCCGCAGTCCCCGTCCCTGAATTCCGAGACCCAGTCGATCTCAAGACTGCTTCTTCCGGAAGCACTTATGGAGGGACATGCTGAGTGGAATGCAAGAAGTTCATACACCGTACAGGCCCAGTTCAATAAAAAGAAATATCCGGCAAACGGACATGCCGGAGTCAAAATGTATTATAACTACGGCGGCTCGAATATCGGTACTCAGCCGGAGTCCAAACGTTATGCAAAAATGTTCCGCTGCGACACGCTTGAGACGATCGTGAACCAGTCGATCTGGTTTGAGGGTGAGGCGAAATTTGCAGATATCATCCTTCCGGCATGCACGAACTTTGAGCGTTGGGATATCGGTGAAGCAGCATCCTGCGGAGGCTATATCGACCGCTCCTTCCTGCAGAACAATTACCGCGTGATCTTCGTGCAGCATAAGTGCATAGAACCGCTTGGAGAAAGCAAATCGGATTTCGATATTTTCCAGGAGATCGCAAACCGTCTTGGTCTGTGGCAGGTCTTTTCAGAAGGCAACTCCCAGTATGACTGGGTGAAACGCCAGTATGAGGCATCTGATATGGTTAAGATCATGCCGTGGAGCAAGTTCATAAAGAAGGGCTACTATGTTGTCCCTCCGCTTCCGGAAAACAGAAGAGATCCGGTCGCAATGAACTGGTACGCAGAAGGAAGAAAGAAAGATACACCGGAAATTACTCCGATTCCGGCAGAATACTACGGACAGTACGGAATGGGAATGCAGACTCCATCCGGGCTGATCGAATTTGAAAGCCAGCCGCTCAAACGTTTCGATCCGGATGATGAAGAACGGCGTCCGATTTGCACCTACATCCACAGCTGGGAAGGCGTAGGTTCCGTACCATATACAAAGTACAAACTGCAGCTGATCTCACCGCATGCGAAATTCTCGATGCATACGATGGGAGATCTGAAGGATTCCTTCGTCAACGATATCGATGAGCACCGGATGCTGATCGACGGACACCGCTTCTGGATATTCCGAATGAATCCGAAGGATGCGGAAGCAAGAGGTCTGAAAGACAGAGATATTGTTGAGGTCTATAACGACAGAGGAAGAGTCCTCTGCGGACTTCATGTGACCGAGCGTGTACCGGAAGGAACCGTTCATTCCTGCGAGAGCTGTGCGGATTATAAGACGCTGGAAAATGATCCGGGAGGAGAAAATACCGTTGAGATCATGGGATGCATCAATAACCTGACGCCGAAGCGCTTTATCGCAAAGAACTGCCACGGCATGGCAGCAAACTCCTGCCTTGTGGAAGTGAAAAAGTGGGAAGGGGGTAAAGTAGAATGAAAAAGTTTCATATGATCATAGATCTTGAAAAATGTGCCGGCTGCTTTAACTGCTTCTTAGCATGTAAAGACGAGCATGTAGGAAACGAGTGGCTTCCGTATACGAAAGAACAACAAAAGCATGACCTGAAATGGATCGATGTGAAAGTGCATGAAAGAGGTGTTGCTCCCTATACTGAGATCACTTATGTAACGCAGACCTGCCAGCATTGTGACAATGCCCCCTGCGAGAAAAAGTATCCGGAGGTCTTTCAGAAGAGAAGCGACGGGATCATGCTGATCGATATCAATAAAGCGAATGATCCGAAATATGCAGATGCATGTCCGTATGGATGCGTCAGTTGGAATGAGACGGCTCAGAATGTACAGAAATGTACCGGATGTGCACACCTGATCGACGGCGGCTGGAAAGAGCCGAGATGTGTGCAGGCATGTGCGACCAGAGCAATGCAGACCGTTTTTTGTGAGGACGCGGAATGGGACAGACTCGTGGAACGACAGGGATTAAAACCGATCACAGACGGTTCAAATAAACCGAGGATCCTCTACAAGAACCTCTATATGTACAATAAATGCTTTGTCAAAGGTGTTGTTTCCACTTATGTGGATGGCCTTGAAGAAGGTGTGATCGACGCAAAGGTGGAACTTAAGATCGGAAATGAGACGATCTATGAATGCAGGACGGATTACTTAGGAGAGTTCTATATCGACCGTATTCCGAAAAATACAGGGAAAATGGCAGTAGTCATTACAGCAGAAGGTGCAGAGCCGCTCACAAGAGACTTTGAAATTCAGGATAAAAGCATTGTCCTTGATCCGATCCTGATCGGAGAGGGCGAAGCAAAGGCAAACGTGATCCTTCCGAACGAGCATGCTTTGCAGCAGGCATTAGATCATATGACCAGCTATGATGCCGAAGACGCAAGGAAAGCATTCGCAAAAGAGAAGAAGTAAACAGTATTTCTGAATAAAGGAGACAGGGGACAGAGAACCGTCCCCTGTCTTCCTGTGAATAATTCCAAAATAATCTGAAATTCATTCCAAAAAGTAATGGATAAATTTTATACAATTTCTCTTTTACTGGGTAATTGCCTTCCCGTTGTTTCAATGGTATACTTTTTGGTATACCAAGGTAAATAATAGGGGGACGTGTGTCCATTTTTACGGATTTGCTGATTTCATTCTTTATTAAGAAAAGAGCAACGCCGAAAAAAGAATGGCGTTACAGAACTCACAAGGGAAGAAACAGGAAAGGAAGGTAATCGTAAATGACTACTTTATCTCAGGAAGCATTGGATAAGTCATTGAATATCTTCAACAAAACGATCGTCGGAGGAACCTTATTCACACTGGATAAGCTCCTCAATGTTCTGGGGACTCTTTCGCCGAAATTTAAGGCAGAACTCGCAGAGCATAATGTGACCGTTCAGTTGAGACTTCGTGACAACAGCTATGGCCGCTGGTTCAAGTTCGACAATGGGAATGTTTCCGGTCATGACGGGATCAATCCGGATGCAGTTGTAGACATGGTCTTTGAGGATGCAGCTACTGCACGCCGTGTAACTGCACTGATCAGAAGTCAGTTTGATTTCGTCAATGCTGCAAAGCAGGGACAGCTTGCTTTGAATGGCCCGGATGCGGAAGCAATGTGGTTTTCCTCATTGCTGCTGAAAGTATTTGCATTCGACGTTCTGTATCTGAATAATTACGGAACGAAGATGGCAAACGGCGAGACCCGTTATACAACAGGAACAAACGGCGGTCCGTTATTTGTTTATGTAAAGGATGACAAAATCGTCCGTGTAACTCCGATCGATTTCGACAATGAAGATCCGGATATGTGGACGATCGAAGCAAAGGGACAGAAACTGACTCCTCCGAGGAGAACAACAGTTGCACCTTATGCGCAGGGGTGGAAACAGATGGTCTATTCTCCGGACAGATGTCTGTACCCGATGAAGAGAGTAGACTTTGATCCGGACGGAGACCGCCATTATGAAAACCGTGGTGTTTCCGGCTATGAGAGGATCAGCTGGGATGAAGCTCTCGATATTGTAGCAAAAGAAATGATCCGTATCCGTAAGAACTACGGACCCGGTGCGATCTTCGCATCGACCGGATCCCACCATAACTGGGGAAATATCGGATATTATCTTTCCTGTGCAAAGCGTTTCTTCAACGTTATCGGCGCAACGATGTGTATGCATAACCCGGACAGCTGGGAAGGCTGGGCATGGGGCGGCCAGCACCATTTTGGC
Organism: Lachnospiraceae bacterium; assembly: GCA_017511045.1. Classification (GTDB taxonomy): domain Bacteria; phylum Bacillota; class Clostridia; order Lachnospirales; family Lachnospiraceae; genus RGIG5612. The sequence continues at coordinate 7,776 of JAFWLM010000118.1, forward strand.
GGCTCTGCACATAACGGCGGAGCAGAAGCATACAGCACAGTTGAAGACTGCTTGCAGAATTCTGAATTCATCGTATTCTGGTCCTCTGATCCGGAATCGACTGCCGGTAACTATGCCGGACAGGAAGGTACGATCCGTCGTGAATGGATCAATAAATTAGGAATCCCTGTCGTTCATATCGACCCATACCAGAACGCAACAGCAGCCTTTGTCAGAGGCCGCTGGATCTGCCCGAGACCAGCAACAGATGCTGCACTTGGTATCGCGATCGCAAATGTCTGGATGAAAGAAGATCTGTACGACAAGGATTATGTAAAGAAGAGAACATACGGCTTCGAAAAATGGGAAGAGTATGTATTAGGAAAGACGGACGGAATCGACAAGACTCCGGAATGGCAGGAAGATATCACCGGTGTTCCGGCAAGAACCGTTCGTGCACTTGCAAGATACTGGGGAACCCACAAGACCTATCTTGCCTGCGGGTCCATGACCAGTTTTGGTTCTGCCTGCCGTACCGCATTCGGTACTGAGTGGGCACGTGTCTGCGTCTGCCTGATCGCAATGCAGGGCTGGGGCAAACCTGGCGTTAATTTAGGAACGCTGCAGTTTGGTACTCCGCTGGATGTGAAGTTCTTCTTCCCTGGTTATGCAGACGGCGGTTTCTCCGGCGACTTTATCGGAACCGGTGCCGGCGTTGCGCTTTACAACAGAATGCCGCAGACTCCTTCTGTAAGTTCCGAATATCAGGCAATCCCGCGTCTGATGCTTCCGGAAGCAATCATGTCCAAGGGAGAAGCAGATATCACCTGGCATCAGCTTGGTGTTTACTCCGTACACTCCCAGTTCATGCAGCTTCATTATCCGGCTCCGGGTCATGAAAGAGTCCGCATGTACTACAAGTACGGCGGATCCCATATGGGAACACAGCCGGAATCCAAACGTTATGCAAAACAGTATCGCTGTGACAGCTTAGAGTTCGTCGTCAACCAGTCCGTGTGGTTCGAGGGTGAGGCAAGATTTGCGGATATTATCCTTCCTGCATGTACGAACTTTGAGCGTTGGGATATCGGAGAGTTTGCTTCCTGCGGCGGTTATATTCCGAACTCTTATCTGCAGAACAACTCCCGTGTGATCTTCGTACAGCATAAATGTATTGAGCCGCTCGGTGAGAGCAAGGCGGACTTCGATATCTTCCAGGAAGTTGCCAACAGACTGGGACTCTGGCAGGTATACTCCGAAGGAAATACCGAGTATGACTGGGCAAAGAGATATTATGAGGCAACGGATATGGCAAGAGTCATGCCGTGGGGCAAGTTCATTAAGAAGGGCTATTACGTTGTTCCGCCGCTTCCGGCAAACAGACGTGATCCGGTTGCTTACCGCTGGTTTGCGGAGGGGAGAAAGAAAGATACACCGGAGCTTACACCGCTGCCGTCCGAATATTACGGACGTTACGGCGAGGGTATGCAGACGCCGTCCGGCCTGATCGAGTTTGAAGCTCAAACCTTAAAGAGATTTGATCCGAATGATGAAGAGAGACTTCCGATCTGTACTTATATTCACAGTTTCGAAGGTGTCGGATCTGATCTTTACGCAAAATATAAATTACAGATGATCTCACCTCACTCAAAGTATTCCTTCCATACGATGGGTGACTTGAAAGATACGAACATCAACGATATTCAGGAACACAGACGTCTGATCGACGGCCATCGCTTCTGGGTATTCCGTATGAATACAAAAGATGCGGAAGAAAGAGGCCTGAAAGACGGAGATGTCGTTGAGGTTTATAACGACAGAGCAAAAGTTCTCTGTGCGTTAGAGACGACCGAACGTGTTCCGAAGGGCGTATGCCACTCCTATGAGTCCTGTGCTGACTATGTCACACTGGAAAATGATCCGGGTGGAGATGATACTACCGAGATCATGGGCTGCGTCAACAACCTGACTCCTAGCAGATTCCTTACAAAGCACGCACATGGCTTAGCGGTTAACTCCTGCCTTGTGGAAGTCAGAAAATGGGAAGGAGGTAAAATCGGATGAAAAAGTTTCATATGATTATTGACCTTGAGAAATGTGTAGGCTGCTTTAACTGCATGTTAGCCTGCAAAGATGAGCATGTTGGGAACTCCTGGCTCCCTTATACCCAGGAAGCTCCGAAGCATGACCATAAATGGATCTGCCCGACACTTACTGAAAGAGGCGAGGCTCCGTATACAGAAGTAACTTACGTTACCAGAACCTGTATGCACTGCGACAATGCTCCGTGCGCAAAGAAATATCCGGACGTCTTCATTAAGAGAAGCGACGGTATCATGCTGATCGATTATAAGAAAGCAAAAGATCCAGAGATCGCTTCCGCATGTCCTTATGGAATGATCCACTGGAACGAAGAGCTGGAGGTTGCTCAGAAATGTACCGGATGCGCACACCTTCTTGATGAAGGCTGGAAAGAGCCAAGATGCGTACAGACCTGTCCGCTCCGTGCACTGCAGACCGTTTTCTGCGATGATGCAGAGTGGGAGCAGATCATTGAGAAGCAGGGTCTGAAAGCTATTACAGACGGGACGAATAAGCCGCGTGTAATGTACAAGCATCTGTACTTCTACAACAAGTGCTTTGTCAAAGGAGCGCTGTGCTTTGATAAGGACGGTATTGAAGAGGCAGCAATTGGCGCTAAGGTAGAGCTGATGGTCGGAAACACCGTCGTTGCTGTAACTGAAACCGACTTCCTCGGCGAGTTTTACATTGACCGGATCCCGAAAAACTCCGGCGTCATGAAGATCAAAGCGACGTTTGAAGGCTTCGATCCGCTGGAAAAAGAATTTGAGATCAAGGATAAGAGTGTTGTTTTAGATGCTCTGAAACTCGGCGGCGGCGAAGGAAAACCGGCTGTCATCCTTCCGAATGAGCATGCAAATCAGCAGGCATTAGACCATATGGTTCCGAAGGATGTCGAGGCAGCAAAGAAAGCCTTTGGGCTTGCAGATAAAAAAACGGCAAAAAAGAAAGCTTCTAAAGAGTAAGAATGAGAGTTTCTGCACCTGACAATATTCATCAGATGGAGTTGGAGTCCGCAAATGAGAACTTCGAATTGTTCCGGAGGTTTCACAAGCTGGACGATGGCACCTATTCCGTAGCAGAAGCGACACTGAAAGGCGATTACTATTTCAGCAGGTTCTCGCTGGATCTGATCCCTGTCGATTCGATCGAGATCACTGACCGCTTTGCAAAAATCTTAAGAGAAGATGCCAGCGGAGCGGAAAGCGAGGAACTTCCCCAAATGTCATTTGACAAACCGTCAAATTTCGTTAAGGGGAAAGCGCTTTTGGAAAAGCAGCTGAAAAAGATCTGTGAAACATCAAATACAGGAATGAGGGAAGACCTTGAACGGGTGATCCTGGCCGGAGGAAAACGCTTAAGACCTGCACTTGCGCAGGCGGCCTATGCGCTGGGGGATGCGCCAAAGCTTCCCATCCTTCCTTTGATGGTGATGATCGAACTGATGCATACGGCGTCTCTTATCCATGACGATGTCGTTGATAAAGGAATGGTACGGAGAAACGTGCCGACGATCAACGCAACGAGCGGAGATTTGAATGCTGTAAGAGCAGCGGACTTTATTCTGGGTCGTGCGATGGAACTTCTAAAGATATACAAAGGTTCCGGAATCAATGAACGGCTGGCAAAGGTCTCAGAGCAGATGTGTATCGGAGAATTAGAACAGCTTGAAAAGCTGAATACAGAATTCTCTGAAGAAGCATATTTCCGGATGATCGAGAAAAAGACAGCTTTGTTTATTGAAGCAGCTGCCTTTACCGGCGCCGTCGCAGGAGGATGTTCGCCGGAAGTGATCAAAGCAATGGAAGGCTACGGATACAACATCGGAGTTGCGTTCCAGATCAAAGATGACATCCTGGATTTTACCGGCACAGAAAAGTTCGGTAAGTCCATTGGTCAGGATGAAAGAAAGGGACTTGCAACGCTGCCTAAGATCATCGGTCTTGAAGAAGCGCAGAAGCAGGTCGAAGCTTACTCAGAAAAGGCAATCAGTGCTTTAGAAATAATTAAGAACGGAGCGTCTAAAAAGGCGTTCATAGAAATGGCAAAGCAATTGGAGAATCGGGAGATTTAAAATGGAAAAGATTTTAAACAGAGAAGAGGGAAAACTCTTAGCCGACCGCATTGCAAAAGAGGCAAATGTTGCACTGGATGAATGTTACCAGTGTGGCAAATGTTCCGCAGGATGTCCGATGGCAAACTCCTATGACCTGATGCCGCGTCAGATCGTGCATTTAATGCACCTTGGTGACATGGATACGGTCATGAAGTCAAAGACCATCTGGCTCTGTGCAAGCTGCCATACTTGTGTGGAAAGATGTCCTCATGATATCGACATTCCGACACTGATCGAAAAATCCAGAATGGAAGCACAGAAACGTGGCATCAGTGCCCAGAGAAATGTGCGTCTGTTCAATGACATCTTTATGGAGACTGTCAGAGGATTCGGTAAATCTCAGGAAGTCATCTTAGAGGGCGCATACAATGTGACAAGCGGAAGACTTCTGCAGGATATGGCGAACGTGCCTCAGATGCTGAAAAAAGACATCGTACGGCCGGAACTGAATTCGGTTCAGGATAAAGAAGATATCCGCCGGATCATGAAAGAATGTGAAGAGGGAGGTGCGGTCAAATGAAACAATACGCATACTACCCGGGATGTTCCATGGACTCTACAGCAGTGACCTATAAAAAGAGCTTTGAATATATTGCTTCAAAGATCGGTCTTGTAATGAAAGAGATTCCGGACTGGAACTGCTGCGGATCAACAGCGGCACATACCAAAAATGAAAAAATGGCATACGCTTTATCTGCAAGGAATATCGCGATCGCGGAAGAAGAACTTCCGGGTCTTGATATCGTTACTCCTTGTGCATCCTGCTATTCCAGACTGAAATATGCAAGCTACGTAGGAAAGAATGATGAAGCAAAAAGGCAGGAGATCGAAGAGGTCTTAAGACGCTCGTTTAAAGCAGAGGCAGAAGTCTTGAATTTCCTGGATCTGTTTGAGGATCCGGAGATTCAGGAAGCAATCAAAGAAAAGCTTCACAGAAATCTCGAAGGACTTAACGTGGCCTGCTATTACGGCTGCCTGATGAGCCGTCCGAGAGAGATCACCGGAGAGACTGATCCGGAAAATCCGATGAAAATGGATGAGATCATTGAGCTTACCGGAGCAAAGGCAATTGCCTGGGATTACAAGACAGAATGCTGCGGTGCCAGCCATCAGGTGGATGCTCCGGAGCATGCAAGAGAGCTGATCGACCGCATCTTCCGGAATGCACAGGCAAACGGAGCAGACGTGATCGTTACCGCATGTCCTCTCTGCAATATGAATCTGGATATGCGTGAAGCAGAAATCAATAAGAATTTCGGAAGAAAATACAACATTCCGGTATTCCAGTTCACAGAACTGATCGCGATCGCTATGGGTGCATCTGCAGCTGACTGCGGAATTCATCAGCATTTCTTCCCGGCATTTGATGTGATCAACGAAGTAGTTAAGACCGGGGCCAAAAAAGCGGCAGCAGAGGCTAAGGCTGAAGCAAAGAAAGATCCGTTGAAAGATGGCCCAATCGTAGTCGGAAAGGCAGGTAGATAGTATGGCAAGAATAGGTGTATTTATCTGTCACTGCGGAACAAACATTGCCGCAACCGTTGATGTGGAAAAGGTCGCTGAGGCAGCGAAGAGCATGCCTGGCGTCGCTTATGCACGCGACTACAAATATATGTGTTCCGAACCGGGACAGGCGATGATCAAAGAGGCGATCGAAGAACATAACTTAGACCGCATCGTCATCGGCTCCTGTTCACCGAGAATGCATGAGACGACCTTCCGCAAGATGCTGAAGGGGACAAAGATTAACCCTTATCTGCTTGAGATCGCAAACCTGCGTGAGCAGTGTGCATGGGTCCATACCGATAAGGCAAAAGCTACAGAGAAGGCAATCAACCTTGTCCAGATGGCTGTAGCGAAAGTTGCGAATAACAAACCGCTGACAACTTCCACGATCCCGATCACGAAGCGCGCGCTGGTCATCGGCGGCGGTATCGCAGGAATCCAGGCGGCTCTGGATATTGCGGATGCAGGTTATGATGTTACGATCGTAGAAAAAGAGCCGACCATCGGCGGTCATATGGTCATGCTGGATAAGACCTTCCCGACCATGGACTGCTCCGCATGTATCTCAACACCGAAAATGGTTGATGCCGGAGCACATCCGAATATCACGCTGAAGACCTCCTGCGAAGTGGAGAAGGTCGATGGATATATCGGAAACTTTGAAGTAACGATCAAAGAAAAAGCAAAATATGTAAATCACGATCTTTGCACAGGCTGCGGTCTCTGTCAGACTAAATGTCCGACCAAGGTTACCAGCGAGTTCAACCAGGGTATGAGCAAGCGCTCTGCAATCTACATTCCGTTTGCACAGGCGGTTCCTTCCAAACCGGTCATTGATCCGCAGGCATGCCTGAAGCTGACAAAGGACAAATGCGGTATCTGTGAAAAAATCTGTCCGATCGGCGCGATCAACTATCAGGATGAGGTGAAATATACCACTGAACAGTACGGCGCGATCGTTGTTGCAACCGGTTATGAACTGGTTGACTGGAAGCAGATGTATCCGGAATACGGCGGAGGCAAGTATGAAGATGTCATTACAGGACTTCAGTTTGAACGTCTCGTAAACGCTTCCGGACCGACGGAAGGACATATCGTAAGACCTTCTGACGGCAAGGAGCCGAAAGACGTCGTCATTGTCAAATGTGTCGGCAGCCGTGATCCCAAAAAAGGAAAAACATATTGCTCCAGAGCCTGCTGTATGTACAGTGCAAAGCATGCACATCAGATCCTGGACAAGATCCCGAATTCCAGAGTATACATCTTCTACATGGATGTCCGTACTCCGGGTAAGGGATATGAAGAGTTTTATGACAATACCAGAAAAGACGGTGCTCAGTATATCAGAGGCCGTGTATCAAAGATCTACAAAGAGGGCAGCAAGCTGATCGTAAAAGGTGAGGATTCCCTGATCGGACGTCCGGTCACTGTCGAGGCGGATATGGTCATCCTTGCCACAGCGATGGAAGCTGCACCGGGAGTCGAAGAAGTGGTAAGCAAACTGGGTATTTCTATGGATAAGGACCGCTGGGTCCAGGAGGCACATCCGAAGCTTCGTCCTGTTGAGACCCAGAGTGCAGGTATCTTCCTTTGCGGAACCTGCCAGGGACCGAAAGATATTCCTGACACGGTATCGCAGGCAGGCGCTGCTGCTTCGAAAGTCATCGGTATTCTGAACCATGATGAGATGGAAACATCCCCGATGATCTCTCACGTGGATCAGACGAAGTGTGCCGGCTGCGGATACTGCGTGGAATGCTGTCCGTATAAGGCAATCTCCTTAGTAGAGGTTCCGGGACGTGACGGAAACCGCAAGGTAACCAAGACTGTTGCACAGGTAAACGAAGGCCTTTGCCAGGGCTGCGGATGCTGTACCGCAACCTGCCGTACAGGATGTATCGACCTGAGAGGCTTTACGAATGATCAGATTCTGAAGGAGGTGGATGCGTTATGTCTATAAAGAAAGACGATAACTGGGAGCCGAAGATCCTTGCATTCTGCTGCAATTGGTGTACATACACCGGAGCGGATCTTGCCGGACTGAACCGTATGAAATATCCGGAAAACGTCCGTACCATCCGCGTTCCATGTTCTTCCAGAGTTAACCCGCAGTTTATCCTGCGTGCATTCCAGAAAGGCGCTGACGGCGTTCTGGTCTGCGGATGCCATCCGGGTGACTGTCACTATGCAACAGGAAACTACTTCACAAGAAGGCGTTTCATGTTGATGCAGAGACTTTTAGAGTATAACGGAATCGACCCGAAACGCTTCCAGGCAAAATGGATCAGTGGCTCTGAAGCTGCAAAATTCCGTGATACAGTAACAGAGGTCAGCGCACAGATCAAGGCGCTCGGACCGAACACGAAATTTGTTGCCCCGCATTATGACAATGCGCTTCAGGCAAAGGAAGGAGGTGCTGAATAATGGCAGGCTTAACAGAAGCTCAGGTTCAGGACCGGATTCGTGAAGAAGCGAAAAAGGCTCTGGCAAGCGGTGAAGTAAGTGCCGTTGTCGGATGGACCTCCACCCGTTTTGAAGATAAAACAAAACCGTATTTTGCGGAAACAGAAGCAGAGTGCGATCTCCTAGTATGGAATAAATACTGCATCAACGGCACAGGAAAATTTGCCCTTGATGACAGATACCCGGAGAAAAAGATCGCGATCATTGCCAGAGGCTGCGACTCCCGTGCATTAAACAGAATGCTGCGGGACAAACAGCTCAAGAGAGAGAACCTCTATATTATCGGCGTGGTCTGCGATGGAAAAGAAAACGCAGTCTGCGAAGGATGTCAGCATAAAAACCCGCTGACATATGATGTACTGATCGGAGAGCCGGTAGAAGAGCAGATGAACGCGGAACGGTTCAAAGAAATCGAGGCGTTTGAAAAGCTGACTCCGGACCAGAGATATGAATACTGGGCAAAACAGTATGACAAATGCATTCACTGCTATGCCTGCAGAAACGCATGTCCGGCATGCAACTGCGTGGAATGTTATGCAGACCAGTACCGTACCGGATGGCAGGGAAAGGCAGCAGACAGAGAGCAGAATCAGGTTTACGGTCTTACCAGAGCGTTCCATGTCGGTGACCGCTGCATCGAGTGCGGAGAGTGTGAACGTGTCTGCCCGATGAACCTTCCGATCATGCGTCAGACAAAGAAAATGCTGAAAGACATCAACGATCTTTTCGGTGATTATGAGTGCGGACTTCCGGATGATGCAATGCCGGTTTTAGGCACCTATAAGCTCGAAGATCCGGATGAGTTTATGTAGGAGGTGAGGATCATGACATTAGCGAAAAAAGATTTAAATAAAGCGTTGGAGATCCTCAGCAAAGACGCAGTCGTCTTTGCCCCGACCTTCGACATGATCGAAGACCCGTCCGAAGGCGGACAGACCATGGGCGAGAAGAAATTCATGCCGTATAAAGAAGGAATGTTCATCGCGCTTGACGGTCCGAATACCGTAAAACCGCCAAAGGATGTCCTTTTCCCGAACGTGGAAAAAATGTACCGCTATAAGACAGGCGAGAATGCGGAAATTGTTGAGATCTTCCCCGAAGATACAAAGAAGATCCTCTTTGGAATCCGCCCCTGCGATGCACGCAGCATCGAGGCGATGGACAAGGTGTTCTTTACCAAGGACTATGTGGATTCCTATTACGCAAAACGCCGTGAGAACGTAGTCATTGTTTCCATGGGATGCGTAGAACCGGAGCGTACCTGCTTCTGTGATTCCATGGGACTTGATCCGAACAATGCGCCGAATGCGGATGTCATGATGAATGTGGCAAAGGATTCTGTAGATGCGTTTATTCTCGAAGCTTATACGGATAAGGGAAAAGAACTGTTAGAGCAGTTAAAAGATTTAGATGGAGGAGCAGGAGAAGCGAAACGCGATGTGAAATGCTCCCTGCAGATCAACAAGGATCCGGAGCTGGACAAGAAACTGGCCGGCATGTTTGAACATCCGATCTGGGATAAGATCACGAAAGGATGTATCGGATGCGGAACCTGTACCTTTGTATGTCCGACCTGTTACTGCTTCGATATCGATAACGAAAACTACGGAGCAGAGGGCTGCAAATACCGTTGCTGGGATTCCTGTATGTTCAGCGACTATACCAGAATGGCAGGCGGTGCAAACCCGCGTCCGACCAAGAAGGAGCGTCTGAGAAACCGCTATATGCATAAGCTCAGCTATTTCAATGAGAGATACGGCGAAACCTTATGTGTCGGCTGCGGAAGATGCGTTGCGAACTGCCCGTCCCATCTCGATATCTCTGAGTTTATCGAAAAGGCAACGGCAGCAGATCCGAATGCGGAAACTTATACCGATGCACCGGGAAAGGAGGCGTAAGATATGGCAGTAGATCATGAGTGCTCATGCAATAAGAATCCATTGGTTCCGTCTTTGTGCAAGGTCATTGATGTGAAACAGGAAACACCTGATATCCAGACCTACACGATCCAGACGCTCGATGGCAAGAAGCCTTTCAGCCCGCTTCCGGGACAGCTGGCAATGATCTCGCTCTTAGGCGTCGGCGAGGCAATGTTCTCAATTACGGCGCAGGGAGAGGATTATATTCAGAGTGCAATCAAGAGAACAGGTATGCTGACGGATGAATTCCATCAGATGCAGCCGGGGCAGGTGATCGGTGTAAGAGGACCTTACGGAAACCATTTCCCAATCGACGATTTAAAGGGAAAAGACGTACTGTTCATCGGCGGCGGTGTTGGCATCGCGCCGGTACGTTCCATGATCCGTTACGCGTTTGAACACAGAGAAGATTTCGGACATATCGACATCCTTTACGGAGCCCGTTCGTCCGCGGATATCTGTTTCAAACAGGACTGTCTGGAAGACTGGCCAAAACAGCCGGATACCAATGTGTACATTACAACAGATGTTCCGTCCGATGACTGGGACGGACATGTAGGCTTTGTTCCTCCTTATATCGAAGAGGTGGGATTCAAGCCGGAAGGTAAAAAAGTAGTTCTTTGCGGACCGCCTATTATGATCAAATTAGGTTCGGCGAGCCTGTTAAAGCTCGGCTTCGCAAAAGAAGATATTATCACGACCTTAGAGCTCCGTATGAAATGCGGAATCGGAAAATGCGGTCGTTGTAATATAGGAAGTAAATTTGTATGTTTAGACGGTCCGGTATTTACTTTATCCGAACTGGATGAACTGCCGGATGAGAAATAGGAGGAATAAAATGGGCTTAGGAAAATCTTTAGTTAAATTAGGTGTTTTAGCAGGCGCAGCTTACGGCGGATACTATCTGTACAAAAAATATGTAAAGAAAGACAATGTTCCGCAGAAGGATTTTGACGAGCTTGCAGACGTAAACTTCGATTATGATGATGACGCTGCAAAAGAAGAAAGCTTCGCAGACAAGATCAAAGCTGCAGCAGAAAAACAGCTGAACAAGATTAAGTAAAAGTGAGAACCATTGTTCTATAGGGGAGAAGGAGACAGAGCTGTTCTCTGTCTCCTTCCTTACCTTTCCGGCAGGGAAGAACAAAACCTGAAGGAGAATGAAAGATGCTCGTTTTCAAAAATGCTAAACTGATCGATGGAACAGGAAAAGAACCTGTAGAAAATGCTTCGATTCTGATTGAACATGGCCGTTTTCGGGAGATCGGGACCGATCTTTCATATCCTGGGGATACAATAGTTATTGACCTGAAGGGTAAGACCGTTATTCCGGGACTTATCGATGCCCATATTCACATTAACGGATCAAGCAGGCTGGACCGTCCAGGGGCAAGTCATCTTATCCCAAGCTATAACTTTGCGGAAATGCGGGAAGGTTGTCTCAGATGGGGTGTTGTTGCTGTCCGTTCCTGTGGGCAGTTTGTAGAAGAAACACTTGCTTTCAGGGAGGGCGTAGAAAACGGTACGATTGAGCGTTCTCCACGTGTTTGTATGTCCGGCCCTATGTTCCAGTCTCCGGGCGGACATCCCTGTTATACCGTTTTTATGTCGGATCCGGATGTGGAACAGTTCGCATGTGCGATCGTGAAGGAAGATACCGAGATCGAGCCGATCATCAAAAAGTCCAAAGAGCAGGGCGTGGATTTTACAAAGGTCTTCTATGCACATTTGAATAAGATGGATTATCCGAATCCGGTGCCGCGAATCTCGAAGAAGAAACTGCAGGAAATAATTGATATTTCCCATCGTTATGGGCTTTCTGTTACCGTGCACGTTGATTGTCCTGAAGAGATGAAGGATGCTGTCGAACTCGGAGCTGATGTGATCGAGCATATGATCGGAGCGGGCGAGACGCAAAATGATTTTTCGGATGAACTGGTTGCCCTGACGAAACAAAGCGGTGCCATTATTGATCCCACTATGATCTCTATTAAGCGTTTTGATCCTTTAAACGATTCAGCACCTTCTGTCTGGAATGCTGTGAAAAAGGCTGTGATGAAATGCTATCATGCTGGAATTCCGCTGGCCGTTGGCTGCGATGCAGGCATACCGTTTGTCCCGTTTGGGGAGGCTGTACATGATGAAATGGCTTGCCTGAACGATGTCGGGATTCCTCCGCTTGAAGTAATCACAATGGCAACAAGCGGCAATGCGAAACTACTGGGTATGGATGATCATATAGGAACGATCGAGCCGGGAAAAGATGCAGATCTGATCGTTTTAGAAAAAGATCCGCTCGAGGACATTAAAAATACGAAAACCATTGAACTGGTCTTCTTAAAGGGCAGAGTTGTTACTGATTGTATAAGCGAAATGTAGTCTGCATCGGAGTATCATTCGGAAACTTTTTTCGATTGACGATTAAGCGGAAAACGATATACTATTTATATAATAGTAAGTGAGTTCGAGGGTTCAGATGAATCGATAGTTTCGCTATATGATGCGTATGATCTTTCGAAAAAACAGGAGGTTTAAAATGGGCTTAGGAAAAGCATTAGTAAAATTAGGAGTAGTAGCAGGTGCTGCTTACGGCGGATACTATCTTTACAAAAAATATGTAAAGAAAGACAATGTTCCACAGAAAGATTTCGATGATCTTGCAGACGTTACCTTCGATTATGATGATGACGCAGCAAAAGAAGAAAGCTTTGCAGACAAGATCAAAGCTGCTGCAGAAAAACAGCTGAACAAGATTAAATAAGACAACGTGAAGAAAATAAAATTCTGGTTTGACAATGCACGGTCGGTATCATTGCCTCAGAGCATGATGCCGGCTCTTGTCGCGGCTTTTCTTGCGACGAAATATTCAGACTTTAAATGGTATCTGGCCCTGGTCTCTCTGATTGGAATCGCCTTTGCCCATTTGAGTCTGAATTTATTTGACGATTATTTTGATTTCAGAAACGCTGAACAGGGTGATCGTACGGCTCTTGTAAGAGAGGGCTTTCGTGCGATGACAGCAAAATGTCCGCCGCTGCAGGATGGAACAGTAAGCCCTAAAAAGTGGTTTTTAGTCAGCTGCCTGTTTGGGGTCATCGCCTGCTGTTTTGGCGTGCCTGTTCTGATCCTTCGCGGAGCAACGATCCTTTGGGTCGTTCTTGGTGTGGCCGTATTAGGCCTTTTCTATTCCGCGCCTCCGTTAAAGCTCGGCTATCATGGCCTTGGAGAGCTGATCATCGGCTGCATTTTCGGACCGGGGATCTTTATCGGGATGAACCTTGCTGCCGCAGGAGAGTTCCATCTTTCAGAAGTCCTGCTGTCTATCGCCATGGGACTGATCGTCGTTGCAATCCTTTATGTACATTCCATTATGGATTATGCGGCTGATACAAAGGCAGGCAAGAGGACTCTGGCATGGCTGGTCGGCTGCCATGCAACGATACCGAAAGCAGGGAAAGAGGTGCCGGCACCATCAGAAGAAAAAGTGAAAGCAGGGCAGAACCGGCAGTATATTGCACTTGCGGCAATCATTTTCCTGCCGTATGTGCTGGTGATCCTTGCAGTTGTGATCCAAGCGGTTCAGCCATATTATATTGTGGCTCTTCTTGCGCTTCCATGGTCCATCGATCTTTTCCGTTCGATGCTGGCTTTCAAAAAAGACCCGTTCGCACCCGTAGAGAAGAAGTGGTGGTACGGAAGCTTTCAGATGTGGGAAGCGATCAAGGAAAACCATCTCGACTGGTTTATGCTGAGATGGCTCCTGGCGCAGCGTATCAGCATCGTATTCAGTATATTATGCATCCTCGCGTCGATCGCGGAGATGATCATTAAACTGACAACACTGTAGTTAGTGGAGGAGACAGAGAACCGTCCCCTGTCTCCTTGTATAAACAGAAAGAATAATCATATGAAATTCACACAATTATGCTATCTTCCAATATGGTTTTTAAGGAATGTGATCTTTAAAGAGCATGGACCACTGCAGACAGTCCTGTTCATTACGGATTACTGCAACTTGAAATGTAAACATTGTTTCGAGATGGGACATGCCTGCACTATGCAGAAATCCTATCAGCAGATCAAGGAAGAACTGGAGTATTCCTACCGTATGGGCAGCCGCTTTGTAGATTTTGAAGGCGGAGAGCCAACGCTTTGGAGACAGCCGGTCAGCCGGACGAAAGACTCCTGGACTCCGAAACGGGGGATCAGCGGAAGAGTAGATAAAAACGGAACGCCGATCCTTGACATCAATGATCTGATCATCCTGGCAAAGAAGATCGGTTTTTATTCCTGCACGGTAACGACAAATGCACAGACTGATTTTTCCTGGGTGAATGCTGATCTGATCTGGATGAGCCTGGATGGATATAAAGAGTATCATGACCGGGTCCGCGGAGAAGGCGCCTTTGAGAAGCTGGATAAAAACGCCCGTATCTTTGCGGAAAAACAGAAACAGAAAAAGGCTGCCGGCAAGAAGCCCTGTGTGCTCGGATGCAATATGGCGATCAACCGGATCAACAAAGACTCAGTTGGTGATGTGCTGAATTATGTGAAGCAGAGCCGCTTTATTGAAAGCATTGCATTGAATTTCCATACACCGTATCCCGGAACAGAAGAACTGATGCTGGATGATAAGACCAAGGCATTTGTGATCGACAGGATCATCGCCTATAAGAAAGCCGGGTATCCGATCCAAAACAGTGTAAGCGGTCTTAAGATCATGAAAAAACGCGGCTTCAAGAAAAACTGCTGGGTCAGCAACTTTATCATTACTGACGGAACCCGTTTTAAGACCTGCCCGGGTGAGACTTTGGGAATCTGCGATGATTGCGGTTTCTGTATGGCAGGTGAGATGTACAGTGTCATGCATTTGAAGCCGGATACGCTGCTGGCAGGAATGTCACTGAGATTATAAAAATATGTTACATACAATCCTTCATTACATTTCCGGACCGGTCATCGGTGCGGTCATCGGAGCTTTTACAAATTATCTTGCGATCAAGATGTTGTTCAGGCCTTTAAAACCGGTAAAGATCGGCCGCTTTACGCTGCCGTTAACGCCGGGTGTGATACCGCGTCATCAGGAGGCTCTGGCCGACGCGCTTTCCAATACTGTTTATGAAAATTTCTTCACCAACACAGATATCGAAGGGATTTTTATGACTGATGAAATGACAGACAGGTTCTCGGAGGGAATCTACCAGCTGCTCGAGGGGGTCGATCTTTCCTCTGTTGGAGACGGACTCAGCGAGGAATCCAAACTGAAAGTAAAGGAAGCAATCTATCGGAAGATCCACGAAATGATCCTGAACACGGATATCTCCGGCATCGTTTCAAATGAAACGGCAAAGATCATCCGCACAAAAGTAAAAGGCGGACTGGTCTCCAATATTATCTTAAGTGAAGAGATTACGGGCCGGATCGCATCTTATGCAGGCAGACAGGTTCAGGATTACATCCGGGAGAATGATGTGGAAATCCTGTATCCGATCCTTGAAAAGCAAAGTTCGGAACTGAAAAAGATGAACTTAGCTGATCTTACCGGGTCTGTTGGTATTGACCGTGAGATCATCATGGAAACGATAAAAAAAGGGTACCGGAGCTTTATGGGCGACACGAAGCAGAAGATTGCGGAGACGTTCCATATCAAAGAATTTATCCATGAAAAGATCATGGAACTGGATCCGGGCGAGATCGAGCGTCTGGTCAATAAAGCGATCAAACGGGAAATGAACTATCTTGTTTATCTTGGCGCTCTTTTAGGTTTTATCATCGGCATTATTAATATCTTTGTTTAAAAAAAAGAAAGCGCTTTAGAGTTTTTATGATATAATCTTAAAGAAGTTTGAGTAATCCTTATAGTGAGAGGTAGAATTCATGAACAGAGTAATTACGATTGGTAGAGAGTTTGGTTCCGGTGGTAGAGAACTTGGCGTTCGTCTGGCTAACGCACTTGACTTTGCATATTATGATAAGGAAATCATCACAGCGATCGTCAACCATACAGACCTTGCGGAAGGCTTTGTAAAGGAAGTTGTAGAAGGCAAGTCTGCCAGATACTTCCCGCTGAACATCGGCCAGAGTATGAATATCAACGTGGATTATCAGATCCATCAGATGCAGTCGATCGTGAAAGCGCAGACAGAAACGATCAAAGAAATGGCACTGAAATCCAATTGCGTCATCGTCGGAAGATGTGCAGACTATATCCTCAAGGACCTGCGTGATGAAGGCCAGATCGAACTGTTCCGTCTCTTTATCTATGCTGAACCGGAAAGCCGGTTGAAACGATGCAAAGAGAGGGCAAAGGAAGGCGAGAATCTGACAGATAAAGAAATGGAGAAGCAGATCAAGCGGATCAATAAGGATCGTGCATCCTATTATGAGGATTACACTCTCCAGAAATGGGGAGATAAGAGTAATTATGATATCTGTCTCAACACTTCATTTATGAATATCGAATCGATGATCCCGCATCTTGCAAAACTCTTCTAAAACAATTACAAACGATAAAAAATGTGAAACAGTGACCTATAAAAGGGTCACTGTTTTAATATTTATGTAATATTTATTTAAAACCATCGTAATTGAATTTCTGAAAATCCTCCAATATAATTACAGAGTATTCATCCTCAATCACTTGAAAGCCTCCCAGCGACATGTGATTTTCGAGATGAAGAATACAAAAACAAAGAGATCCAATCTTATATGGCCAATCTTGTTAAGTGCGCTATTATTCATAGCCGTGCTTTTTGTATGCTTCTTTTTACCGGATACAACCTATGGAGCGCAGAGCGGATATGTAAATGCCAGCGATCTGAATGTTCGGACCAAACCATCAACAACGAATTCATCCGTCGTCGGAACAGTCTCGTATCAGACGGTTACGATCTTAGGAAGCGAAACAGACGCTTCCGGAAACCTCTGGTACAAGATCAGTTATAATGGCGGCGAGTATTATATCTTCGGATCTTACGTAACACTGAATGCAGATTCCGGATCAGAGGTATCCTCCGGTCAGCAGGTTTCATCGGCTGACTATGGCTCTTTTGAAGAGCAGCTTGCAAGATTCCCGGAAAGCTATCGAAGCAAAATTCAGGAGATCCATGCTTCCTATCCGAATTATATCTTCCAGGCAGACTACGTCAGCATGAGTTATGACGAAGCGGTTTATCAGGAAACCTTAGATCACAGAAAACTGGTCAGTATGACAGCTGACGGAGTTTCCTGGAGATCTTTAAGCTCTTCCTGCTATGACTGGAACACAGGTAGCTGGAGCACATTCTCAGGCAACTGGACGGATGCGGGAATCGATGTCATTGAATACTATATGGATCCGAGGAATTTCCTTTCGACCCGTAACATGTATATCTTCGCGCAGCAGACCTATACCGGCGCTGAGACAAGAAGCGGAGTAGAGAGCATTGTCGGCAGTTCTTTCCTTGCAGGCAACTATACCGACTCAACAGGTACTCATAATTATATTGATATCATTATGCAGGTGGCAGCAGAGTCACATGTCAGCCCGTATGTCATTGCAGCAACTCTGCGTATCGAGCAGCCTTATGGCGGAGACTCTCCGCTGATCGACGGCTCCTACGGTTATTACAACTTCTTTAACTTCGCAGCCAGCGGCTCTGATGTTGTAGGAAACGGCATTGCGTATGCAAAGAAGCAGGGTTGGGATACCGTCTATAAATCGATCTTAGGCGGAGCACAGGGTTATTACAACGGCTATCTGAAATACGGCCAGGATACTTACTTCTATAAAGATTATAACGTCATCAACGGTGACTTTAACCATCAGTATGCACAGGGTGCATATGACCAGATTGGCAGCGCAGCATTCCTGCGCAATGCGATCAGCGATGATCATAATGCAACGATGGTCCTTCGAATCCCGGTCTATACGACCATGCCGGCTGAATCCCAGGGATATCCGCCGGAAACCTCCAGTTTAAATGCACGTTATCAAAGAGGCGGAGCTGTCATTCCTAGAAAGACGGCAACGATCACCTCTGCTGATACGATCAATACGGATGTAACGCCGGTAAGCGGCGGAACGGGCGCAGCAGTTGTTCCTACAGATGATACTGGCGATGACAATGGAAGCGGATCTACCGGAACTACCACTGTATCTACCGGTGCAGGCACTGATGTTACAGACGGAGGATCGAATGAAGATCCGGGAGGAGGCGGCACATCGCCGAAATACAGCTCCGGCGATGCAAACGGAGATGGCAAGATCTCGGCTCTGGATTATGTCGCAGTTAAGAATCACATCCTTGGAAAGAAAGTGATCAGCGATGCGGATAAGCTGAAAGCAGCTGACGCAAACGGCGACGGCAAGATCTCAGC
This sequence comes from Lachnospiraceae bacterium, assembly GCA_017511045.1. Taxonomy (GTDB): domain Bacteria; phylum Bacillota; class Clostridia; order Lachnospirales; family Lachnospiraceae; genus RGIG5612. The sequence continues at coordinate 26,199 of JAFWLM010000118.1, forward strand.
ACTTGATTATGTCCGGATCAAAAATACGATTTTAGGAAGATAAAGAAGTAATATGGTAAAACCCCGTAACCTGAAAAAGAGAATCATTGGAATTATGCTTGCAGCTTGTCTTGCAAGCGTAATTTTTGCTGTTCCTGCATATGCGGCAGGAGGGGCTTATGTAGATAGTTATGTTGAAGTAGCAGAAGGTGAGCATAAAACTATTTATGTAAGTGCTGATAATGCTTTTGGCGTATATAGCGTTAGTTCATCTGGCAATGTACATGCCACTATGTTGGATGAAGGCGCGCTCGACAACGATAGTGAAGCAATCGATATTTTTGGAGCAAGTGCAGGAGATGGAACGGTTACGATTTATTTTTCGACGCTTGCCACTTTTGACGAGGAAGAATTAGATGGTACTACGTTATATGTTAACGTGCACGTCTATTCTCCAGATGGCGGCTACACTCCGGACAAGGGTGGAGAAGATGGAGGACAGCCGGCAGAGCAGGAGACGACAACTGCCGACCCGAATGTAGACAAGTTAAAGGTCGCGCTTGACGGAGCAGAGTACAGCGTTCTGAAAGATCTTGCGGGTATCGAACTTCCAAAAGGATTTACAGAAGCTGACGGCACATATAACGGAGAAAAAGTCAGAGTTCTCTCATTTGGAAAAGACCTGACACTTTATGTTCTTAAAAAGACAGATGACGGAAGTATTATCTTCCGAACCTATAATGAAAAGGATAAAAAGTTTGAAGCTCCGAAGACGCTCGTCCAGAACAAGATCACATACTATCTGTTAGATATTCCGGAAGGGGAAAAAGCTCCGGAAGGATATACCGAAAAAGACCTGAAGATCGGTGACTATACAGTTAAAGGCTATGTCGCAAATTCAAAAACCTATGAGGACTTTTATTATATCCGTGCCTTAAGCGATGGAACAGCAGGCTATTATGCCTATGATACAAAGCAGGGTTCGATCCAGCGCTGCATGAGTTTAGACGAAGCATTAAATGCCAATGAGCTGATCAAGCAGATGCAGGAAGAGGCAGAGAAGGAAGCTCTGAAAGCAGCGAAAACAGAAAAAATGCTTAAGATCCTTCTTCTTGTGGCAGCAGTTATCGTGGTCGGACTGATCGTGGCGCTGATTATTGTTGCAGCAAAAAAGAAAAAGAACGGCGGCAGTGGACCGGGAAACAGCAATGGGCCAAAAGCGGACGATTTGGATACAGAGCGACTGGACGTGTCTGACGAGCTCACAAATGAGTTCAATGAAACTGCGCCCCTCGATGAAGTCGAAGTACCGGACGGCGTATCTGATTTGGATGCCTATGAAATGGAAATCGAGGACTTAATCGATGATGAAGCAGGAACCTCCTGGAAAGACTTAGGCATGTAAACTTCACAAATAAAAAAGTTTATTTCGAAATGTGTTATCTCCTAACAGACATTCGACATGTATATCAGGAAAGACCGGCCGCCTGGCCGGTTTTTTCCTGTCCGGAAATACGCGGAAACCCTTAAAGATTTCAGACGGAACAATGGGAAGTATGGCATCTCTAAGGGAATTATGTCATAATGAATGAACGGAAAGATTGATTTACTTCCTTTATTTGAACTGTACGGTTTTTTGCTGATAAAGGAGCTCTGATATGAAACGGACAGTAATAGTTTTATTAGGTATCGTGTGTTTGACGGCCCTTTGCTTCGGATGTGGTTTGGCTAAAAAGCCGGGAGGCGGCAATGAACCTGAAACGAAGCCTACAACAGTCGTTAGCGGAAATGGAGAAGGTATGGATTTTCAGTCGATCAGGATCGCGGAAAGCGGTTCGATGGCATACAGTACTGTCTATTATGCAGAAAAAACGGATACCGGTTTGCATCTGGAATATTACATGGGCAATTATTACTGGGATGGGAATGACCAAAAAGAAGATAAACAGATGATCCATCAGCTGGATGGAGATGAGGCCCTTTACGAACAGGTGGCAGCGTTAGTCGAAAAATATGATCTTGCTTCCTGGGATGGATTCAGCGGCTCTGACCCGAATGTTTTAGATGGCTATGGGTTTACCCTGGAAGCTGTTCTTGCAGACGGAACAACGATCTTTGCCAGTGGTTCCAATAAGTTTCCGGATGGCTATCATGGTTTTATTGGTGAAATGGATGCACTTCTTTCAAGGGAAGAAATTACTGAGACGATATTTGATGCAGGGGATTATTCGATAGAATTACCGGAAAGCTGGCTGAACAATGTCACAGCGTTGTTCCGGGAAGGCTATGTTGCATTTGAAGTGCAGACTGAGGTGCAGAACCGCACGATTCTTTGCATTTATAATGAGCCTTATGAATACGGTAATGGTGGGGAAGACTACCAGACGATCAAAAAGTACCACAAAGAGGGGTCGGACTGGTATATCGTAATATACCGGTATCCGGAGGCTGATTCCGCTTATGAAGAAATGAATGATGCGCAGAAGGCGATCTGTGACTCCCTGGATGACGATATGCAGAAGATCGCAAAGAGCCTTAAACTGAAATAAAGCTATCCTTTGCAGATGATACCTATGCTATAATGAACCAATTATGAGACTGCAAATCCGAAACGCTCTCGTTCAATACGGAGCGGAAACGATATTAGATCATATCGACTTTGAGATCCGCGGAAATGAAAAGATCGCTGTTGTCGGGAGAAACGGGTGTGGAAAGACCACACTCTTAAAACTGATTTCCGGAATTATAACAGCGGAGAATCCGAACAGTGATGAACAATATGCCTTTATGCTGGCCGGCGGACAGTCGATCGGCTATTTAGAGCAGATCAATTTTGAGGATAAAGAGATCTCTGCGGAAGATGAGATCAAAAAAGTGTTCCGGAAAGTCTATGAGTGCCGTGACGAGATGAGAGAAGTCGAAAAGCAGCTGGAGACGAATCCGGAAGAACGCCTGATCAAACGCTATGATTATCTCCAGAAGCAATGGGATGCCCTTGGCGGAGATTCCTGTGAAAGAGAAATGCATATCATGTTCCGTCAGTTCGGCTTTGAACCGGAGGAGATCAAAAAGCCAATGGGGAATTTCTCCGGAGGGCAGCAGACAAAGATCGCCTTTGTAAAGCTTCTCTTAAGCAAACCGGATATCCTTCTTTTAGATGAGCCGACAAACCATCTGGACCTTCCTTCCATTGAGTGGCTGGAAGAGTATCTGAAAAAATACGAGAAGGCGGTCGTTGTAGTTTCCCATGACCGTATCTTCCTGGACCGGATCGCAGATGTCACCTATGAAATCGAATATCACCGCATGACTCGTTATGCCGGAAACTACAGTGCTTATATCGCCCAGAAAGAAGCCGCACTCCTAAAACAGGAAAAAGACTATGAGGCTCAGCAGAAGGAGATCAAACGGCTTACAGAGTGGGTAGAGAAGTGGAAGAACACACCGACTAAGGTAACGGCGGCCAGATCAAAGCTGAAGGCTATCGAACACATGGTAAAGATCGAGAAACCGCGCCGTTTTGACCGTACGACCTTCCGTGCCCACTTTCTTCCGAAAACAGAAAGCTTCCAGCATGTGTTAGTGGCAAAAGACCTTACGATCGGATATGACCGGGCTTTAAGTACTGTCTCCTTTGATCTGATGCGGGGAGAACGGCTTGCAGTGATCGGAGAAAACGGAAAAGGAAAATCCACGCTGCTGAGAACTCTGACCGGTCAGGTAAGTCCCCTTTCCGGCGATTTCACTTTTGGCGGGAATGTGGAAGCCGGATATTTTGATCAGCAGACAGCTGTTATTAATGACATGAATCCGGAACAGACGGTTTTCGATAATTTCCACGACGAGTATCCCCGTCTTACGAACGAACAGGTCCGAAGCGCGCTCGGAGCATTCGCGTTTACACAGGAAGAAGTAGAACGGAAACTCGGACAGCTTTCCGGTGGCGAGCGTGTACGCCTTGCTTTGTGCAAGATGCTTTTTACGCGGCCGAACTTCCTGATCCTGGACGAGCCTACAAACCATCTGGACATTTTCGGGAAAGATGCGTTGGAGCAGATGCTGAATGAATATACCGGGACCGTGCTTTTTGTTTCCCATGACCGCTACTTCATAAAACGGATCGCTACACAGATCCTGGATTTCGAAAATGACGCGGTAGAGTTCTATCCGTATCCGTACGAAGAGTATCTGGAGGAGAGAAAGAAAAGGGCGGAGCGAAAAGAATCCGCATCCCGCACAGCAACTGTCAATGCCGCAAAAACAACAGAACAGCAGATGGAAAAGGCGTTTGCGGATGATGAGACTTTAGCAAAAGCAGAAACCCTTGGGGTATCGCCGGAGACTCTTGATAATATCCGGAGAAATCCGGGAAAAGAGCGTTCTAAAATCGAACGAAAGATCGAAAAACTCGAAACCGAAATGACTTCCAGCGAAGAGCTGCTGAGCTCCCTCAAGGAACAGTACAACGACCCGGATGCGGCAGCAGATTATGAAAGACTCGGAAAACTGGAAAAAGAGATCCATGAACAGGAAGAACTGCAGGAAGATCTTCTGGCACAGATCATGGAACAGGAAGAACTGCTCGCCTTTGTAGAATCTGTTGTTTCATAAAAAATGATATTTGAAAGCCCCTGCTGAGCAGGGGCTCTTTTATTGAGATGATAGTTTTTCAGGAGATCGTCTGGGCATTGACCAGCTTTTCATATTCTCCGTGGAGTGCCATCAGTTCATTATGCGTTCCGTATTCCATCACCTGATTCTGATCGATGACAGCTATCTTATCTGCGCCGCGGACAGTACTGAGTCTGTGTGCAATGATGATCGATGTTCTGCCTTTTGAGAGCTCATCAAAGGCATCCTGGATACGGATTTCGGTAATGCTGTCTAAGGCAGAAGTTGCTTCATCCAGAATGATGATCGGCGGGTTTTTGAGGAAGATCCGGGCGATACCGATCCGCTGTTTCTGACCGCCGGAGAGCATGACTCCGCGTTCTCCGATATAGGATTGATACTGCTCCGGCATCTGCATGATCTCTTCGTGGAGCTCTGCCTTCTTTGCTGCTTCGATGATCTCTTCCATTGAAGCGTCCGGCTTCCCGTACGCGATATTCTCGTAGATCGTTCCGGCGAACATGAAAACGTCCTGCTGCACAATTCCGATCGCCTGACGGAGGGATTTCTGGGTCACTGTTCTGATATCATATCCGTCTACGCTGATCGAGCCTTCGCTGACTTCATAGAAGCGGGGGATCAGATTGCTGAGGGTTGTCTTGCCGCCGCCTGAAGGGCCGACGATTGCCAGAGTTGTTCCGGCTGGGACTTCAAGCGAAACATGTCTTAATACTTCTGCCTGAGGCAGTTTGTGTCCATTACTTTCTTTATATGTGAAACTGACGTCGTTGATCCTGATATCTCCCTTAACATTTTTCAGAACATGCGCATTCTCTGCGTCCGTGATCTCCGGGTCCGTGCGCATGATCTCAAGGAAACGTCTGAATCCTGCCATGCCTGCCATGTACTGTTCCACAAACGCGACCAGTTTCCGGACCGGAGTGAGGAAGGAAGAAACATAGAGACTGAAGGTTACAAGGCCGATATAGGAGAGGGTATCATGCATGATATAATATCCGCCGACCATGATCACGAGTACGGACAGGATCGGAAGGGCGAACTCCATACCTGCATGAAAGATCGCCATGGCATTGTAGTAACCGCGTTTGGATTCCACATAAGCCTTGTTCGTATCTTCGAATTTCTTTAATTCCATCTCTTCATTGGCGAATGCTTTTGCGGTCCGGATACCGGAAAAGCCGCTTTCGATCGAAGCATTGATTTCTGCCTGTTTCGCTTTGACCTTAACGCTGGCATCAGCCATTCGTTTTCTCAGGATGATCGTGAAGATCACGAAGACAGGGATCACAGCGAATACGATCAACGCGAGCCTCCACTCCACACCACAAAGAATAATAAAAGCTCCGATGATGGTGATGCTGGAGATCAGAAGATCTTCCGGACCGTGGTGTGCAAGTTCAGCGATCTCGAAAAGATCATTCGTGACACGGCTCATCAGCTGGCCTGTTCTGTGTTTATCAAAGAAACGGAAACTTAATCCTTCAATATGGGTAAACAGCTCCGTCCGCATATCTGCTTCCATATAGACACCCATGCGATGTCCCCAGTACGTAATGATGTAGTAGAGGAACGCCCGTACGATATACGCACAGACCATGATCACCATTACGATAAAGAAAGTCTTGTATTCATTCTCCGGGAGATATCTCTCCATGCTCATCTTCGATATATACGGGAATGTTAAGTCGACTGCTGCAACGAGCAGTGCGCAGATCATATCGAGCAGAAACAGTCCGATATGATTTTTATAGAAGCGCATGAAAATGCGTATGCTGCCGGTATTTTTATAATCCATAGGGTGAATCTCCTTAAGTTTCAAGAACCAATTTAGCACAATCTGAAAGCGAAAACAATCCACCTCTTCCAAAGTAAACACTTTCAAAAAAAGCAGGCACTTCAGGGGTCTTTTTTATTGCGTTTGCTTCGCTGAAGTAAAGTAAAATTTTTTGCTAAAAAAGACGAAAAGTAGTTGCTTTTTGGCGCTTTAGGGAGTAAAATCACCTTACAAGTGGTAGAAAGTGGTACTTAATGGAGCGAAGTGGTAAATGCTCAGAGCCGTCAAACGATTTGATTTTTTGGGATTTGCTGAAGAGTAAAGGGCACGGAGCTCCTTAAGTTGGTACTTAGCGCTGAGTGGCGCTTCAGTATAAAAGACACAAATGTCGCTGGGAGGTAACAGGTGAGCAGAATGTTTATGGGGGAATACAACCACACCATAGACGCAAAGGGCAGAGTCATTGTCCCTTCGAAATTCCGAAATATGCTCGGAGATAATTTCGTTGTCACCAAAGGTTTAGATGGCTGCTTGTGGGTTTTTCCTGCAGATGAGTGGGACTTATTCTATGAAAAACTCCGCAGCCTGCCTGTTACCAAAAAAGACACCCGTCAATTTGTAAGAAACTTTATGGCAAATGCGGACAATCCGGAAATCGACAAACAGGGCAGAGTCCTGATTCCGCAGAACCTGAGACAGGCAGCAAATCTTGAGAAAGATGTCGTTCTGATCGGAACCGGTCCGAGAATCGAGATCTGGAACAGAGAAGCCTGGGAAGCTACTTACGAAGAAGAAGACGCCGATGCAATTGCAGAGCGCATGGGAGACTGGGGATTTGATATTTAAACACGAATCCGTACTGCCGGAAGAAACGATCGAATACCTGAACATCAAACCCGATGGGATTTATGTAGACGGAACGTTAGGCGGCGCAGGACATTCCCTGAGGATCCTTGAACATCTTACAAGCGGCAAACTGATCGGGATCGATCAGGACGCAGAAGCGTTAGAGGCTGCGGCACAAAGATTAAGTCAGTATAAAGATCAGGCGCTCCTGGTTAAAGATAACTTCGTAAATATTGAAGAAGTACTGAAAAAACTAAACATCGAAAAGGTGGACGGCATCCTCTTAGACATTGGGGTTTCCTCCTACCAGATCGATAATCCGGAACGCGGATTCACTTACAGGGAAGATGCTCCGCTGGACATGAGAATGGACAGAGACAGACCCCTTTCCGCAAAGGAAGTTGTAAATACCTACAGCAAAGAAGATCTCGCAAGGATCATCCGGATATACGGCGAAGAAAACTTCGCATCCAATATAGCAAAGCACATTGTTAACGAAAGAGATAAGGCACCGATCGAAACGACCGGACAGCTTGCAAAGATCGTAGAGCAGGCGATACCGGCAAAGGTCCGAAAAGGGAAAAAGGGATTCGCAAAGAAAACCTTTCAGGCGATCCGCATTGAGGTCAACTCGGAACTGGATGTTCTGAAGGATTCCATCGATACGATGATCGACCTCTTAAATCCCGGAGGAAGGCTCTGTATCATCACCTTCCATTCCTTAGAAGACCGGATCGTAAAAGAAGCCTTCAGGAGAAATCAAGAACCATGCACGTGCCCTCGGGACTTCCCCGTATGTGTATGCGGAAAAGTCTCGAAGGGACACGTGCTAACGAAGAGGCCCGTCATTCCTACAAGTGAGGAATGTTCAAGTAATAAAAGAGCAACGAGTGCAAAGCTGAGAGTGTTTGAAAAGGCTGAAAATGAGAAATACGAAGCAGATTGATCAACTGAATAGTGTGGAAAGAATTTTCGCCGACGGAAATACTGTCCGTAAAGAAAAAGTTTATGAGACAGTCCGGATGACACGGCCAAGACGGCCACTGCAAAAAACGGAGAGACAAAAACAGGTTATCAGGAAAGTCGACAGACAGAAAAGAGCAATCAGATTTTCTTGCATCGGATTTTCTGTAGCTGTTTTGGTCGCTTTGTGCGTTGTCATGCTCACGATGGTAGTTAAGAACAGTGATCTGAATACCGACATCTCCAAACTGGAAACAGAATGGGAAGAACTCAGATCACAGAACGATTCTAAAGAGTACGATATGAACGTCAGCGTCGATCTGAACTACGTGGTTCAGGTGGCGACTCAGGAACTTGGCATGGTACGAAGTACAGCCGGCCAGATCCGGACATACGACTCCTCCGATTCTGAATATCTGAAACAATTAGCAGAAATACCAACGAAATAACGTTGGTGTTTCTTGGTTGTATGGGTGAAACATCAGGCAGGCGGATCTGGATAAATGAGAAATAACAAGAAGTCTAATTCCAGAGAGAAAAAAAGATTAGGTAACAGATTTGGAATCGTTACCGTCATTTTTTTTGTATTAATGGGAATTCTGGCGGTCCGTCTCATTTGGATCGTCGCCTTCGACGGAAATAAATATGCGAAAGCCGCACTGGCACAGTCTGAAACATCCAGCGTCACGCTGACTTCTAAACGCGGCGATATTATTGACCGGAATAATGTACAGCTTGCAACCAGCACAAAAGTCTATAATCTGATCTTAGATCCCAGAGTCATCCTGACAAATGAGGAACGTTATTTAGAGCCGACTGTTACAGCAGTGGAGCAGTGTTTCGGCATTCCTACAGATGAACTCAGGACGAAGATCGCAGAAAACCCGAACAGCAGCTATATCACGCTTACAAAAGGTCTCACCTATGCAGAGGTCGAGGGCTTTCTTGATATGAAGTCCAAGAATACAAAGATCAACGGTATCTGGCTCGAGGAAAACTTTAAGCGTAATTATACCTACGGTACACTGGCTTCTTCCGTCATTGGATTTACCGAAGGGGGAAGGGGCGCTTACGGTCTTGAATACATGTATAATGACCAGCTGACCGGAAGCGACGGTATGGAGTATTCGTTCGTCAACAGCTCGAATGTTCTGGAAACTGTGCGCAAAGATGCAGAAGACGGAAATACGATCAAAACGACTCTTGACTATAATATCCAGGCGATCGTGGAGCAGGAGATCGCGGCAACACAGGCTGAGACCAAAGCATTGACGGTTGCCTGTGTGATCCAGGATCCGAATACCGGAGAGATCCTTGCAATGGCAGACAGCAAAAACTTCGATCCGAATGATCCGCGTAATCTTAGCTACAGTTATACGCCTGAGCAGATTGCCGCGATGAGTGATCAGGATACAACGAATGCGCTGAGCGAGATCTGGAAAAACTTCTGCGTAACAAGCAGCTACGAGCCGGGGTCAACCTTCAAACCGTTTACCCTTGCTATGGCTTTGGAAGAAAACAAGATCAGCAAGACGGATGAGTATGACTGCGGCGGAAGCCAGGTCTTCTTTGAAGGCTCTCCGTGGGAGCGGACGATCTGGTGCTATGAAAGAGGCGGCCACGGACACATGGACGTTAAGGGAACGATCACAAACTCCTGCAATATTTCTCTTGCAGCAATGGCAGGAAAAGTCGGTGTCGATTCGTTCTGCAAATACCAGCACAAATTTGGATTCGGCGAATATACCGACATCGATCTTCCGAATGAGATGAGTTGTGAAACCCTGCTTTATAATCCAAGCAATATGACAGAGCTCGACCTTGCAACAAACGGTTTCGGACAGAACTTCAACCTTACCATGGTGCAGATGACGACAGCGTTCAGTTCTCTGATCAACGGCGGATATCTGTACCGCCCATACACGGTTAGGGGCATCTATAACGCAAGCGGAGAACTGTTAAAGTCATTTGACAGAGTTCTTGTGGCGCAGACGATCTCACCTTCAACGAGTGATTTCGTTAAGGAATGTTTAAGATCCGTTGTTACTGACGGAACCGGAAAACCTGCTGCTGTTGAAGGCTACAAGATTGCAGGAAAGACCGGAACAGCACAGAAATATGATAAGGAAGGAGATCTCTATGTCATCTCTTTCATCGGCTTTGCACCGTATGACAATCCGGAAGTCGTCTGCTATGTAGCGATCGACGAGCCGGAAACCGGCGATGCGAGCCGCTATGCTTCAGAATTATTCAGCAGAATCATGACAAATGTGTTATCTTATATGAATATTGCGCCTGATGACTTAGGCTAATAATAAAAAAGAGATGGGGAATGATATGAACTGGCTAACATTGATCGCACTGGCAATCGGTTTTGTTTTAGGAATCATACTGATTCCTGTTTTCATTCCGATCCTCAAAAAATTCAAGTTCGGACAGCAGATCCGCGAAGAAGGACCGGAAGCACATCTCAAAAAGAGCGGAACTCCTACAATGGGCGGAGTCTGTATCGTGATTGCCTTCCTTGTAGGAACAGCACCATTTATTCCGGTGTCGAAAGAGGCGCTTCCTATCATGATCTGTACTTTCCTGTTCAGCCTGATCGGATTTCTGGATGACTTTCTGAAGATCAAAAAGCATCAGAGCGAAGGGCTTAAGGCATGGCAGAAATTCCTTCTTCAGATCATCTTTACAGCAGCATTGATGGCATATTGTTCGATCGCTCTCGGACATGGAACAAATACGATCGTTCCATTCCTTGGAGACTGCAATCTTCATGGCTGGTGGTACTTCGTGATCTTCTGCGGCATTATGGGCTGTGTGAACGGTGCAAACTTTACAGACGGTCTGGATGGACTCGCAAGTTCTGTGACGATCGTGATCGCCCTGTTTTTTACCGTAGCGTCAGTTGTTTTCTTCGGTAAAACAGCTCTTGATCCGGCGAGTCTTGCAATGCTCGGCGCACTTGCAGCGTTCCTGATCTTCAATCATTATCCGGCAAAGATCTTCATGGGAGATACCGGTTCTCTGGCACTCGGCGGATTCGTTGCTGCTTTCGCCATGGTGAACAAGATACCGGTCTTCTTAGTATTTGTCGCGTTTATTTATCTGCTGGAGATCATTTCGGTGATCCTGCAGGTCGGTTATTTTAAACTGACCCACGGAAAGAGGATCTTCCGCATGGCTCCGATCCACCATCACTTTGAACTCGGCGGGCTTAGCGAGGTTAAAGTAGTGATCCTGTTTACAGTCATTACCGTGGTGGGATGTCTTGTCGCAGTTGCGGGATTCCTGATCCATCCATAAAAAACGTTAAAAGCAGAAACAAAACATAAATCAAGAAACAGAGAGCAGACAAATGAAATTAGATGGAAAAACTATTTTGATCTACGGTATGGGAATCAGCGGAAAGGGAGTTGCAACGCTCCTTAAGAATCATGAGAATTCCCTGATCCTTTACGATGGAAACGAAGCGCTTGATAAAGAGGCGCTGTTAAAAGAACTGGGCCTTGCGGATAAGGCAAAGGTCATTACCGGAAAGCTGTCAGAAGAAGCCCTGAACGGCGTTGATATCCTGGCTTTAAGCCCCGGTATTTCAGCATTCGCTCCGGATATTGAGATGGCAAGAAAAGCAGGTGTTTCCATTTTAGGAGAGGTAGAGATCGCCTATGAGATCTCGAAAGGCCGCATGGCTGCTATCACAGGAACCAACGGAAAGACAACAACGACAGCGCTGACCGGCGAGATCATGAAAGCAGCTTATCCGGAAGTGTTTGTGGTTGGTAATATCGGAAAAAGTTTTGCCTCTGTGGCAGATGAGACCACAGATAACAGTGTAATCGTTGCAGAGATCTCCAGCTTCCAGCTGGAATCGATCGATGAGTTCCATCCGGAAGTTAGTGCGGTTTTGAACCTGACTCCAGATCATTTAGACAGACATGGCAGTTTTGAAAACTATGCTGCTGTCAAAATGCAGATCGCGAAAAACCAGAAGCCGGATGAGATCTGCGTGATCAATTATGACGATGAGTATTTAAGAGGATTAGCGGAAGATATCACCCCGAAAAAACTGTATTTCTCCAGGAAAGAAGAACTGGAATACGGCATTTTCCTGAAAGGGGATATGATCTGTTATAAAGACGAAAACAGACTTACGGAGATCATCCGAAAAGATGATATGAACCTGATGGGTGACCATAATGTGGAAAACGTAATGGCAGCCTGCGGAATCGGAATTGCCATGGGAGTTTCGATCCCGGTGATCGCTGATGTTGTCAGAAATTTCCAGGCGGTGGAGCACAGGATCGAGTTTGTCTGCAGGAGAAAAGGCGTCGCATATTATAACGATTCCAAAGGAACCAATACTGATGCAGCTTCCAAGGCTGTTTCCGCCATGGTAGCACCGACGATCCTGATTGCCGGCGGCTACGATAAAGGCGCAGATTTCACGGAATGGATCGAAGGATTTCACGGGAAGATCCGTGATATGATCCTGATCGGCCAGACCGCGGAAAAAATTAAAGAAACCGCTTTAAAATGCGGTTTTACAAATCTTCATATGTGTGAAGATCTGAAAGAGGCTGTAGCAAAGGCAGCTGAAATGGCTAATGAAGGAGACGCTGTTCTTCTTTCTCCGGCCTGTGCAAGCTGGGGACAGTTTAAAAATTATGAACAGCGCGGAGAAATGTTTAAAGACTATGTCCGTGCTTTAGAAGACTAAGCACAAGAGACGCTGTTTTGATTTAGAAGGAATACAGGACCAGGAAATTTGAAAAACAAGAATAATTCACAGCCGGCAAAAAAGAAGAAAAATCTGAATGCGGTCAGCGGTATCGACTGGATGCTCGTTCTGATCGTTGTCGTGCTGCTCATCTTTGGCCTGATCATGCTCTACAGCGCTAGCTCATATAATTCTCAGATCAAATTCGGAACCTCCGCATGGTATGTGAAAAAGCAGATATTCTCAACGCTCATCGGTCTGGTGGGAATGTTTGTGATCGCTTTTGTTCCGGTCAATTTTTGGAGAAAAGCAGCCATTTCCTTATATATCCTTGGAGTGATCTCGGTCTTACTGATCCTGACTCCTCTTGGAGGAGAGGAGATAAATGGAGCAAAGCGCTGGCTGGATCTTAAAGTGATCTCTGTGCAGCCGGCAGAGATCCTGAAAATCGCGCTTGTTGCGGCAATGGCCTTCTTTATTGCGAAATTCATTAAATATCTTGATGACTGGCGCATCTATGTCATTGGTTTCAGTATCTGTCTGATCGCCTGCGCATTGACATTATTCGTTACGGATGACCTTGGAACCGCGATCATCATCTTTGCCATGGGCTTTGTGATGATGCTGGTTGCTGCTCCGAGAGTCTTATATCTGATCATTACGATCGTCGTGGCTTTAGCGGCTGTTGTAGGCGTCATACTGATCAAGCCCAATAAACTGGTGCGTGTTAAGGCATGGATGCATTTAGACCAGTATTCGGATGATATCGGCTATCAGATCACCCAGGCCCTCTATGCGATCGGTTCCGGCGGCATCTTCGGAAAAGGCTTAGGAAAGAGTACCCAGAAGATGGGCTTCGTTCCGGAGTCGGAAAACGATATGATCTTTTCCATTATCTGTGAGGAGCTTGGGATCATTGGCGGAATTATCCTGATCCTTTTGATCGTACTTCTGATCTGGAGAATGAAAAAGATCTATGACAAAACGGATGATATTTTTGGAAAAGTTATGGTTGCCGGCGTTGCGACTCATATTGCAATGCAGACTTTTGTCAACATCGGTGTTGTAAGTAATTTGCTTCCGAATACCGGAGTTCCGCTTCCGTTCATGAGCTACGGCGGTACCGCGATCCTCTTCCTTTTGGCAGAGATCGGCATCGTTCTTGCGGTTGGCCGGGTCAAACAGAAAGACCCGGTAGACAAGAGAAAAGAGTATTACCGCAGAGATAAAGAACGAGGCGTGATTTACTTTCAATAATAATGAAAAAATCTACAATAATAATTATTTCTGCAGCAGCAGTCTGTGTGATCGCTCTCTGTACCTTATTTCTTACTGGCGTATTGAAATTCCCGTGGGGACAGAAGAAAGAGGAATCTCCTAAAAAGGCTGAGCTGTATGTGGAATATATGAATGAGTGCATGCTCATTGATCACGAGGGATATGTGATCGGCAGCGTTTCCGAACCGCCGACGGATATCCCTAAAGTCAGCGGCATTACATTCTCCAGCATTATTACCGGAGAAAAACTGAAGCCGCAGGAAGAAGAAGCTTATGGGTATGCAAGGCGGATCGTGGATTCTCTTCAGAGAAATGCAATTCCGATCAGCGAGGTCTATATCTCCTCCGATCTTCAGGCGACCCTTTATGTGAACAGCGTAAAGATCCTTCTCGGCTCAGATAACAAAACCGAGGAAAAACTCCGCGAGATGCGGGATTTCTATGATGACTTCAAAGATCTTTCCGGTACTTTAGACATGCAGGAGATCGGTTATAACAATCTGGGCTTTTCTTTTAAGCAGAATTAGTAGATTCTGTGAATTCATTCCAATATAAAAAGTTAAAGTTGAAATTTCTCTCAATTAAGGATATTATATACTGAGTTCATTAGATTGAGAGGAAAGTATCTTATGGCAGATTTTGATTATGGTGAGACAGTAAGAGGCGCACGTATCGTCGTTGTCGGCGTTGGCGGCGCTGGTAATAATGCTGTAAACAGAATGCTCGACGGCGGAGTTCAGCTCGTTGAGTTTATTGGTGTCAATACGGATAAACAGGCACTTCAGTTATGCAAAGCTCCGGTTACGATCCAGATTGGTGAGAAGATCACAAAAGGTCTCGGAGCCGGTGCACAGCCGGAGGTTGGCCAGAAGGCAGCAGAAGAGAGCATCGAAATGATCCAGAAGGCATTAGCCGGTGCGGATATGGTGTTCCTTACCTGTGGTATGGGCGGCGGAACCGGAACAGGTGCGACTCCGGTCATTGCAAAAGTTGCAAAGGATATGGACATCCTTACTGTCGGTATCGTCACCAAGCCTTTTAAATTTGAAAACAAAGCCCGCATGAATAATGCGATCTTAGGTATTGAAAGATTAAAAGAAGTTGTGGATACACTGATCGTTATCCCGAATGATAAGCTTCTTGAGATCGTTGACAGAAGAACTTCCATCACTGACGCATTTAAGACAGCTGATGGTGTGCTTCAGCAGGCAGTCAGCGGAATCACTGATTTGATCAATATTCCGGCACTGATCAACCTGGATTTTGCAGATGTTCGTACAGTCATGCTCAATAAGGGCGTTGCTCATATCGGTATCGGAACCGGAACCGGTGATGACAAAGCAGAAGACGCTGTTAAATATGCAGTTTCTTCACCGCTCCTTGAGACGACCATCCGTGGTGCTTCTCATGTTATTATCAACATCTCCGGTGATATCTCCCTTATCGAAGCAAATGATGCTGCATCTTATGTTCAGGATCTGGCTGGTGACGGAGCAAATATCATCTTTGGTGCACGCTACGAAGCAGAGCCGGCTGATACCTGTACGATCACTGTTATTGCAACAGGCATCAACGACAGTTCCATTCGTATGGTACCGAACAGAAACGCTCAGCGTCAGGCACAGCAGGTTGTAAAACCTCAGCTTGAAGCAGCCGCTCCGGCACAGGAAGCAGCTCCGGCAGCACAGGAGGCATCTCCGGCTCCGGCAGCTCCGGCACAGGAGGCTGGAAGTGCTCAGCAGCGTCCGGCAGCTAAACCGGGCTTAAACTTTAATGTTCCGAGACAGCCGAAACAGACAGTTCAGGAGCAGGATATCCGCATTCCGGATTTCTTAAAGAAAAAATAATTGATTTGACTTACGAGAGGAAGGACCGACTCAGAAGGCCGGTCCTTTTTATTCGCACTGGATTCCATCAAATGTTCACAAAAAACGTAAAATTTATCCTTGCAAATTAAAAAGTGTTGGGGTATTATGATAACAAGGTTTAGCACTCAAATGAAGTGAGTGCTAACAAATTCAAAGGAGGACATAAAAAATGAAATTAGTTCCGTTAGGTGACAGAGTAGTTCTTAAGCAGATGCAGGCAGAAGAGACCACTGCATCCGGCATCGTATTACCGGGACAGGCTCAGGAAAAACCACAGCAGGCTTTTGTTGTTGCAGTAGGACCTGGCACAGATGATGTTAAAATGACCGTCAAAGTTGATGATGTCGTTATTTATTCCAAATATGCAGGAACTGACGTAAAACTTGATGACGAAGAATATGTGATCGTTCGTCATGATGACATTCTTGCAATTGTTAAATAATCAGGAGGCAAAGTAAAAATGGCAAAAGAAATCAAATACGGCGCTGAAGCAAGAGAAGCTCTTGGAAGAGGCGTTGACCAGTTAGCAGACACAGTTAAAGTTACATTAGGACCAAAAGGAAGAAACGTTGTTCTTTCCAAACCATACGGCGGTCCGTTGATCACCAACGATGGTGTTACGATCGCAAAAGAAGTTGAATTCGAAGATCAGTTTGAGAACATGGGCGCACAGCTTGTTCGTGAAGTTGCAACAAAGACCAATGATGTTGCAGGTGACGGAACAACAACCGCTACCGTTCTTGCTCAGGCAATGATCGATGAAGGTGAGAAGAACCTGGCAGCAGGCGCAAACCCGATCATCCTTCGTAAAGGCATGAGCGCAGCATGCGATACAGCTGTTGAAGCTCTTGTAAAGATGAGCAGCAAAGTGAAAGGTAAAGAGCAGATCGCTCGTGTTGCTGCAATCTCCGCAGGTGATGACAGTGTTGGCGAGATGGTTGCTGATGCAATGGAAAAAGTAACCAACGACGGCGTTATCACAATTGAAGAGTCCAAGACCATGCAGACAGAGCTCGATCTTGTTGAAGGTATGCAGTTTGATCGTGGATACATTTCCGCTTATATGTGCACAGACCTTGAGAAGATGGAAGCAAATCTGGATGATGCATATATCCTGATCACAGATAAGAAGATCTCTGTAATCCAGGAGATCCTTCCGTTACTGGAAGAAATCGTTAAGACCGGTTCCAAGCTGTTAATCATCGCAGAGGATATCGAGGGCGAAGCTCTGACAACATTGATCGTCAATAAACTTCGCGGAACCTTCAACGTTGTAGCAGTTAAGGCTCCGGGCTATGGTGACAGAAGAAAAGAAATGCTCAAAGATATCGCTACCTTAACAGGCGGTCAGGTCATCTCTGAAGAGATCGGCTTAGAGCTGAAAGATGCAAACATGCAGATGCTCGGACGTGCTAAGAGCGTTAGAGTTGACAAAGAGAACACCATCATCGTTGACGGTGCAGGCAGCAAGAAAGATATCGCAGGAAGAATCGCGCTGATTAAATCTCAGATCGAGACAACAACCTCTGACTATGACAGAGAGAAACTTCAGGAAAGACTTGCAAAACTTTCCGGCGGCGTTGCTGTTATCAAAGTCGGTGCTGCAACTGAGACAGAAATGAAAGAGAAGAAGCTTCGTATGGAAGATGCTCTTGCAGCAACAAAGGCAGCAGTAGAAGAAGGAATCATCGCAGGCGGCGGAAGCGCATATATCCACGCACAGAAAGCAGTTGCTAAGATGGCAGCTGAATTAGACGGCGATGAGAAGACCGGTGCTAACATCGTTATCAAAGCACTTGAAGCTCCTCTGTACTGCATCGCTCAGAACGCAGGTCTTGAAGGCAGCGTTATCGTTAATAAAGTAAAAGAAATGAAGCAGGGCGAAGGTTTCGACGCACTGAACGGAAACTATGTCAAGATGGTAGACGCAGGAATCCTTGATCCGGTTAAGGTTACAAGATCCGCACTGCAGAACGCAACCAGCGTAGCATCCACCTATCTGACAACCGAAGCAGTCGTAGCCGACATCAAAGAGCCGGTACCTCCAATGCCAGCAGGCGGCGCAGGCATGGGCGGCGGCATGGGAATGATGTAAGCGAATAGCGAGCCAGACTAAAAGGAACAAAAAGCGGGCGCACATTTATGTGTAAGCCCGCTTTTTTGACGATTAGTTTGGCGACAAACGGATATGAGCGCAGTGCGCTTTGCGCACGTAGCGAATGTCCGTCTGGCTCGCGTTGATTTATTTGGCGACAAACGAATATGAGCGCAGCGCAATCGCTTGGCTTTTTTGATTTATCTTGGCGACAAACGATCACGTCCGGTCAGCCGCATTGGCATCCGGCAGCTTCCTCATTGTCATCAAAGAAGTAAAGCTGATCGCGATAATAATGATCAGTATCAGATAAGCAATTTTCGTGTGGCCGCTCTGAATCAGAGATGTCATCATGATTCCGGAAAAGGCACCGGGGATCAGTGAAAGCGCAAAGGCGATCCGATTCGCAGACTGGTATTGCTTGCGGCCGTAAACATAAGCAATGAAACATGGTCCCATGACGGGAGCAGCACCGAGAATGTTTGCCAGACCAAAAGCCATGATGATCAGCAGGATGACAGATTTTCTTGCAGGCATAAATATGAGTGACAAGGTCGGGATCAACATGCTGAGAATGAGGAGCATTTCTGTTTTTAAGGAACCGATTTTATCGTTCAACCATCCGTATGCAAGTGAACACGGAATCCCAGCGATGGCTCCGGCGGATACAAAGACAGTTGCAGCTAACCAAAGTTCCTGCCCGCCGCGAGTCATAAAGCTGATAGCCATAGAGGACATGATCGCGGGGACAACAAACTGCGGAGCGATCATAACGATCGTAAGCTGCCAGAATTTTTTATCTCTCAGCATTACTGATGC
This sequence comes from Lachnospiraceae bacterium, assembly GCA_017511045.1. Lineage (GTDB taxonomy): Bacteria > Bacillota > Clostridia > Lachnospirales > Lachnospiraceae > RGIG5612. The sequence goes on from JAFWLM010000118.1 coordinate 45,173, forward strand.
TTTTATCGGTGTGCTGTCACTGGTTTCAGAGAGCGGTGCGTGATCCATGCCATCCGGATACATACCGGCATCTTCCGGAACATCTTTTAACAGAAAAACCAGGACCAGTATCATGATCAGAGTCAGGACTGCAATCCCGTAATAGAACGGACGGTAATCTCCGTTCCAGCTTTTGGAGATCACATTCGGCATCAGAGATGTTCCGACAATAGTAAAAATCGTGGCTCCGATGGAACCAATCGATGCCATTCGTCCTCTAAGTTTGATGAACCAGTTTGTAATCAGCATCGCCCCACCCATTTGAAAGATCGGGCAGCAGCAGCGAATGACGAAAAGCGAGATAAAGAACAGTGGAAAGTTTCCTGCTTTTGTTCCACCGAAACAGTCAAGCCCGTTAGCAAGAGCGATCCCTATGCATCCTAATCCGGTAAGTACCATGAACGGGATCATTATCTTCTTGACTCCAAACTTGATCATGAGCGTTCCGTATACCATTGTTAAAACAATTGCAGCGAGGTTTCCGATCGTCAGGGGGAGCATCGTTAGATTTGCGCTCCATCCTCCGCCTTCTTCTGTAATAAAAGTTTGTATGATGTTCATTTGTTCTACCTGCATGCCGGCATACATGAACATGCAGAGCAGATCAAAAACTACAAGAATTGCGGCGACAATGGTAAAGTTCTTTTTTTTACTTTTCATAATTCAATACTTTCTTTCGAATAAATTCTATTTGATCATCCTGCTTTATGACGGAGCGAGTCACGGTCGGCTGCATTGGCATCCGGGATCTTCATCATGGTCATAAGAGTCACGAAACTGATAACATCAAGGATGATAAGGATCAGGTATGCGAGCCATGCATGACCGGATCCGATCAGGGAGGTCATCATGATTCCGCTGAATGCACCTGGGATCATCTCAATTGCCATGGTGACCCGGTTGACAGACTGAAATTTCCGTCTTCCGTATAAATGAGCAACCAGACAGGGATGCGTGACCGGAGCGGCTCCGAGTGTGAGCGCTAACCCCACCGCCAAAATGACGAGGAGAACGGTGCTTTTATGAGAAGGCATAAACAACAGTGTCACTGTTGGTATTAACATGGAGCCGAGGAACAGGGCTTGTGTGATCAATGCGCCGAGTTTATCATTTAAAACTCCGAAAAGAAGAGAGCATGCGACACCGGCAATTGCACCGGCTGATACAAAGACGGTTGCTTGTAGCCACAGTTCTGATCCCCCTCTCGTAATAAAACTGAGCGCCATGGATGACATCATGCCGGAAATAAGAACCGTCGGAGCTGACTGAACGACCGCTAATTTCCATGCAATCGGATCGCGAAGGACCTCAGATACTTTCATTGGCATGTCATCTCCCTTTTCCGATTTTGGCGCTTGTTCTGTGCCGTCAGGATAGAGACCGGAGTCTTCAGGGAAATCCTTTAAACACACTCCCAAAACGACTGCCATTATAACACAGAGTGCTCCCACACCATAGTAGAAGGGACGGTAATCACCGCTCCAGCTTTTCGCAATTACGTTTGGCATCGCTGATGTTCCAACAACAGTGAAGAGTGTTGCACCCATGGAACAGATTGATGCCATACGTCCTCGAAGACGTATGAACCAGTTGGTGATCAGCATCATAGCACCCATCTGAAAGATCGGGCTGGCACAGCGGACCACCATCATGGAAGCAAAGAAGAGAGGATAGTTTCCGGAGGCCGCCCCTCCGAAGCAATCCAAGCCATTCGCCAGAGAGATCCCGGCACAGCCGAGACCGGACAGAATCATAAACGGAATCATTATTTTGCGGACTCCGACACGGATAAAGAGTGTCCCGAAGACAAAGGTCAGAACAATGCAGATCAGGTTTCCTATCGTCATCGGGAGCATTGTCATGTTCGCGCTCCAGCCGCCTCCTTTTTCAGTGATGAAGGTCTGGATGACATTCATGTGTTCCGAATGTAGTCCGGCGAACATGAACATACACAGTATGGAGAGAATGGATAAAATGACTGCAAAAACGATGAAGCGTCTTTTTTTAGTTTTTTCTGTTTTCATAAAAAGTATACTCTCAATTCAATATGTATTCTGCCGCGTTTTTCCAGTGGTTAGATCTTTTTTAGAACAAAGATACCCACATTAATAAAACTATGTATTAATAATAAAGCCGGATTCTGTTTTCCGCTTTATAATTCCTTCTAAATTAATGTATATGGTATTTGTAATATGGTACAAAAGATATTCACCCTCATAGGAATTGTGAATATCTTTATTTCATATCATTATTTTTCTGAAGACATACGGGTGGCTTCTGTTTTATAATAAAACAGAATACGAACAGGACGGAGGGCTGTTAAAATGCTGACAAACGAGGAGAAGGCAGGCTTAAAGGGCAGAGGAATGATCATCTCGAAAGACGGAGAACATTTTGTCGCCAGGATCCTGACGGAAAACGGAACGGTGACGAGTGACCAGTTAAGAGCGCTTGCGGATGCGGCAGACCGCTATGCAGAAGGCAGCGTTGGTTTTACCAGCCGTCTTTCCGTTGAGATGCCGGGTGTTGCCTATGAGAATATTGATCCTCTGGAGACATTTCTGAATAACAATGGAATGGAGATCGGTGGAACAGGACCGAAGATCCGTCCTGTCGCCTGTTGCAAAGGAACCGTCTGCGTTCACGGGCTGATAGATACGCAGGGTTTTGCAGCAGAGCTTCATGAGAAGTTTTACAAAGGATGGCATGATGTTACGCTGCCTGCCAAATTCAAGATCGCTGTCGGCGGATGTCCCAATAACTGTATCAAACCGAGCCTGAATGATTTCGGGATCTCCGGCTGGATGCGGGTGAATGAAGCCGGGGAGCGTGTTCCGGGGTATAAGATTACTTTGGGCGGGCTCTGGGGAAAGAGCCAGAGAGTCGGAACCCCGGTGGAAGGTGTGTTTTCAAAAGAGCAGGTCTTGAGTATTCTGGACCAGAGCCTTAAGATCTGGATGGAAGAGGCAGAACCGAAGGAACGTTTCGGCCGTTATTTAGACAGGGTAGGGGCGGACGCATTTATCGCAAGGCTTCAATTCTGACGACTTGGAAGATTACACAAGGGTGACTTTTGATTTTCGTCATTTTGTCCTCTTGACCTTCGTGTAACAAAACAGTGTAACATTATTTACAATAAGAGAATTATCAGATGGGGTATCCAGTTCAGGAAAGGAAGGAGCATCTATGGTTAATCATTATGACGCAAGAAAATTCAACACCGACGTGCTGGTATGCGGCGGTGGTGTGGCAGGCGCGGCAGCTGCAATCGTGGCTGCAAGAAGAGGCCTGAAAGTACTGCTGTTAGAGTATGGAATCTCTTTAGGAGGACTTGCAACCAATAACTATGTGACCGGTATCGCCGGACAGGTGGAAGGACTGAGCCTCGAATGGATCAACCGCTGCATCGAAGAGGGATACGGACAGTGGAGACCGCATCTGCCGCTTTTCGACCCTGATAAGGCAAAAATCTTATTAGAGACAATGATCCATGAGCATGGCGGACGGATTCTGTATGGTACCCATGTAGTTGATGTGAACATGGAAGAGGATGGCAGAAATATCAAAAACGTCATTGCCTACAGTAAGTCCGGCCGGATGGAGATCTCTGCGAAAGTCTATATCGATGCAACCGGTGACGGCGATGTGGCAGCAGCTGCAGGGGCGCCGTACGAAGAAGGCAGTCCGGAATTTATGGGCCTGAATATGGGAACGACTCTGGCATTCCGTTTTACCAACGTGAACTGGGCAGCATATCAGAAGGCCAATGGAGAATGGGCAAAGAAGCAGATCGAAGAAAAAGGAAAAGTGGACTGCTATGGCTTATATAATGACATGCACAGACAAGCACTGGAAGCCGGAGACCTTCCGTATTTTGTCTTCCCGTCAGCATTGATGTATCCGATACCGGGATTTCCGGAAGACTCGCTGGATGTTTCTGTTATGACCTGCCATAGTTTTTACAACCATAATACCGATGTAGAGGATCTTACAAGACAGATCGTAGAGCAGCATCAGCAGATCCTGTTCCTGGAAAAATTCTTTAATAAATGGATCCCGGGCTTTGAAAAAGCAAAGGTTTCAGGTATCGGAAGCCTTCACGGAGTCAGGGATTCCAGAAGGATCATCGGGGAATATGTGTTCAAAGCATCTGATGTGGCGTGTGCCAGAAAGTTCGAAGACGGGATCGTAAGATTTCCGGAATTCTTTGATACCCATCATCCGACAAGCCCGACACAGGGATTTAAGCGCCATATCCATATGACAGAACCGGAAGAACCTACGGTCACGATACCGGATGAACGTTTTGAGGGATTGGAAATGCACCGTTTCGGAACACCCGCCGGCGTTCAGTGCAGACCGAATCCGAGAGATTACTGCGAGATCCCGTTCCGTTCGCTCGTTCCGCTCGGCGTAGACAATCTGCTTCTGGCAGGCCGATGTGTATCTGCAGAGTTTGATTCCTGCGGCGGAGTCCGTGTCATCGCACCTTCCATGGGAACCGGACAGGCGGCAGCAATTGCGGCGGAGATTGCCGTTAGAGAAGGAACACGGATCCGCGACATCGATCCGAAGCTCATCCGTAAAAAGATGATCGAGGAAGAGGGCGTCGAGCTGGATAAACCGGTCGACGGATACTGGGAAGAGAGGACACACCGAGAAGGAACACTGATTGTTAACTTCACTGATTCGGCGGATATCATTACTCCGAAAGGAGTCGTTCCGTTTTAAAGAATATGACGCCAAAAGAAAACTACTTAACAGTATTAAAAGGCGGGGTCCCGGAGTGGCTCCCTATCGACACCTATACTTTTTATCCTCCCTGGTTCACACCGGGGGTGATCTGTATCCGCCCTTATATTTTTAATATCGGACGAATGGGAGGTAAGGACTTTTTTGGTGTGGAGTTTATTCCGACAGAAAGTACCGGAGGACAGGGAATGCCGGACCACAGCCAAATCCTGCTGAAGGATATTCATGACTGGCCGAATGTGATCAAACTTCCGGATATAAATGACTTTGATTTCGAGGAGATGGCGAGAAAGGATCTGGAAAAGATCGACCGGACACAGACTGCTGTGGAACTTGGGACCCATGTCGGCTATTTCCAGCTTCTCATGGAGTTCATGGGAATGACAGAAGGGCTGATCGCCATGTATGAGGAGCCGGAAGAGGTCTATAATCTGATGGAGTACCTGGCAGATTGGCTGGATGAATTCTTTAAACGGAGCATTGATGCATATAAACCGGATGTTTATGCGATCACAGATGATATTGCTTCTTCAAAAAACACTTTTATGTCAAAACAGGTTTACAGGGAACTGATCAAACCGTTCCATGTAAGGATGTGCGAATATGCAAACAAGCTCGGGATTCCGATTGATATGCATTGCTGCGGTCACTGTGAAGACTTTATTGAAGAATGGTTTGATTTTAATGTCATCATGTGGAACTGCTGTCAGTGGATGAATGATCTGGAAGGGATCAAGAAGAAATACGGAAGCCGCCTGATCTTAAACCGCTGCAACAGCCTGGATGATCCGCAGAATTTCAGCGATGCAAAGGAAGAAGATGTCCGGGCGTGTATCCGCAAATATATTGACACTTTTGCTCCGGGCGGCGGATATATCTTTGGCGCATATGTTTTCGGACCGACCGGGGATGAGACGATCGCCAGAAGAAATATGTGGATGATGGACGAGTACAGGAAGTACGGAATCCCGTGGTATAAGAATCATTCCTGATTGAAGAGAAGAGAATAATACATTATCCCCTGAACAGTCCAAACAGACCGACGCGGTTTTTCGTGCCGGTCTTTTTATATATATTGTGAATGTGTTTTTCAAAGGTGGATTTCGTAATGCAGAGTTCTTCTGTGATCGCATTGTCTGCAGCACCGTTCAGCATCATATTGATGATCTCTTCCTCTCTTCTGGTAAGGGAATAATCGTTGATCAATGCTTTCGGAACAGAAAAGCCGGGAGCCGTCGGGTCGGCCTTGAATCCTCGGTAGCGGGTGACAAGGCGGTAGAGCTTCAGTTCAATATGAGCCTTCAGTAATTCTAAAAAGAAGATCTCTTTATCTGTGAAATCGCCGTCTTCTTTTCTGCGGTACAGTCCGATCATGCCCAGCTTGATATCATTATGAACAAAAGTAGCCTGAAGAGCATAGTAAAGCTTCTGAGGTTTATATACCTCTTTGTAAAGCGCGGAATTATTCCATTCTTCTTCCTCTCTGGAATCTGTAGCGCGGAACACGCTGCTCCATGGAGCTTCCATGTATTCCCACCAGATCGACCGGTAGCTTCCTTCAACAAAACGGGACTCATCAAACGGATCATTTTCAGGACCGGTGAAGTAGGGTTCCTCGTAGACAAATTCGTTGTTGCGGGAGGTCACTTTCAGAGCCATGGCCTTATGATATGGGATCATCGTCTTGATCTGTGAAAGTAAGATCCTGGAAAGGTCTGAGAAAGAATCGCATAAATTGATGCGGTAGATGACCTGGGAAATATAAGAACTTTCTTTCATTGATAAACTGACTGCCATGGCGGCCTCCTTTCTGTACAGCTATATCCTAATCCCCTATAAGAGCAATATCAAGCAGAAGATTGGAATAAAACTTCTAATATTGCGGAAAATAAGTAGAAAAATAGATATATCAGCCAATTTCCAATCATCCAACAAAAAATTATACTTTCAATAGAAAACTGTAAAAGGCGTTAAGCTGCAGCAGATGAAAGGAAGGAAAAAATGGCAAAGATCATTACAGCAAAAGAAGCAGCACAGCTCATCCCTGACGGGGCGACTGTAGCATGCGGAGGCATGGGACTTTCCGGATGGGCTGAGGAGATTGGATGCGCGATCCGCGACAACTTTATCGAAACCGGCCATCCCTGTAATCTGAGTATCAAACAGGGAAGTGCAATGGGCGACTGGAAAGAGCGAGGCATCACCCGTCTTGGTGAAGGCGGGGAAGGTCTGGTAACGAAATGGAGCGCGGCACATGTCGGAAGTGCGTTCACCCTGAATAAACTTGCGGTTGATAATAAACTGGAATGCTGGTGTCTTCCTCAGGGTGTGATCGTAAACCTCTGGAGGGAGATCGCAGCCGGACGCCCGGGCCTGATCACGAAAGTTGGTTTGGGAACATTCGTTGATCCGCGTCTCGACGGCGGAAAAATGAACACGGTCACAAAAGAGGATATCTGCAAGCTGATCGAATTTGAAGGAGAAGAGTATCTGTTCTATAAATCATTTCCGGTCGATGTTGCGATCCTGCGCGGAACGACAGCGGATGAAAACGGAAATATCAGCTTTGAACATGAATCGGTCCTGAATGAAGGCCTGTCCATTGCAGAAGCTGTTAAGCATTGCGGCGGAATCGTCATTGTGCAGGTGGAATACATTGCGAAAGCAGGAACGCTGCATCCGAAGGAAGTTAAGATTCCGGGAATCCTGGTAGATTACGTGGTTCAGGCAACCACGACCGACGCCTGCTGGCAGACGGAAGGCGTGTATTATGAGCCGGCATTTTGCGGCAATGTCAAAAAACCGGTCGACCGGATCAAACCGATGGAACTATCCGAACGTAAGGTGATCTGCCGCCGGTGTGCTGCAGCTCTGAGAAAAGGAAATGTAGTTAATCTCGGGATCGGTATGGCGGCTGATACAGCTGCAGTCGTTGCGGAAGAAGGCTATATTGACGATATTGTTTTGAGCACGGAGTCCGGTATGGTCGGGGGTGTTCCTGCAGCTCTTCCAAATTTCGGAAGTGCATGGAACCCGGATGCGATCATGACCCATAATGATATGTTTGACCTGATCGACGGTGGAAGTTTAGACGTTACGGTTCTCGGTATCGGACAGATCGATGAGAAAGGAAATAACAATGTGTCAAAATTTGGTCCTTCACTGACGGGGCCGGGTGGCTTTATCAATATCACCAGCGCGACAAAAACCGTTATCTTCTGCGGAACTTTTATGGCGAAGGGAAAATACAGGATCGGGGATGGAAAACTCGAGATCCTGGAAGAAGGCAAGATCCGCAAATTTGTTAAGAATGTGGAACAGATCACCTTTTCTGCGGAAAAAGCGCCAAAAGACCAAAATGTTCTTTACGTTACGGAACGCTGTGTCTTTAAACTGATCGACGGTGTACTGACGCTGACGGAGATCGCGCCAGGCATAGACCTGGAAAAAGACATCCTCGCAAATATGGATTTCACACCGGCAATTGCGGATGATCTGAAAGTTATGGATGAGGGAATGTTCTGTGAAAACTGGGGCGGACTGTCTCTGTGATTTTACCCCAACGGGTAGTATGGGAAGCAAAGAAATCCGTATACAATTCATGTCATAAAGATGGAAAAGATAGAAACAGGAGGGAAATATGATTCTTGATCAGAAACATTTAAGGTTTCAGAAGCTGTGTAGACAGTTCGCTGAGACTGAGTTTACAAAAGAACTTCTGGACAGATTAGAGGAGACGGGAGACTTTGACTGGGATATCTTTAAGAAGATGTCGAAGTACGGCTTCTGCGGCGTCAAGATCCCGAAAGAATATGGCGGAGCTGGCGGAGACTATCTCTCCTACGCGATCCTCGTGGAAGAGTTTGCGAGAGTCTCACCGGTACTGTCCATCTATGCGAATACGTCTAACTCTTTAGGCGGCGGTCCGCTCATGCTGGCGGGAACAGAAGAGCAGAAACAGAAATACCTTCCGCCGGTAGCCAGAGGCGAAGAAATCATGGTCTTTGCACTGACCGAGCCGGGTGCCGGATCGGATGCGGGCGGAACGACGACGAGAGCGGAAGAGCAGGAAGACGGAAGCTTTATTCTGAACGGCCGCAAGACCTTTATCAGCGGCGCTCCGATGGCGGACAACTGCATCGTCTTTGCGAAGACCGATCCATCCCAGAAAGGCAGCCGTGGCATCGGCATGTTCGTTCTGGATATGCATCTTCCGGGAGTCTCTTTAGGAAAACCGGAGCACAAGATGGGAATCAAGGGCTATCCGACCTGTGATGTGATCATGGAAGACGTCCATGTTCCGAAGGATGCCCTGGTAGGACAGAAAGACAAGGGTTTCGGCTATGCGATGAAGACTCTGGACGGAGGCCGTCTCGGAATGGCGGCACAGGGCGTTGGCATCGCGCAGGGCTGTTTGGAGGAATCGATCAAATACGCAAAAGAAAGAAAACAGTTCGGTCGTCCGATCGCGAATTTCCAGGCCATCAGTTTCATGCTCGCTGACATGGCAACGGAGACGGAAGCTGCCAGACAGCTGGTCTATCATGCAGCGGAGCTGAAAGATGCAGGAAAGGACGCGGGGATGGCATGCTCGATTGCGAAGTACTATGCAGCGGAAGCAGCCAACCATGTGGCGTACAAAGCCGTGCAGATCCATGGCGGATACGGCTATATCAGTGATTATAAAGTGGAACGTTTCTACCGCGACGCAAGGATCGTTCCGATCTATGAAGGAACCAGTCAGGTGCAGCAGATGGTCATTTCCGGCATGCTGCTGAAATAGAAAGGAGGATTCGAACGATGAAGATCTATGTATGTGTAAAACAGGTTCCGGATACCTCCGGTGTTGTAGCAGTCAATCCGGATGGCACGATGAACCGTGCAAAGATGCCGACGATCATCAACCCGGATGATTTAAATGCAATGGAAGCGGCGCTGCAGCTGAAAGAAAGCGAAGGAGCAACGGTCGTTGCAGTCTCAATGGGACCTCCGCAGGCCGGTGAGATGATGCGGGAACTCCTGGCTATGGGTGCGGATGAAGCCGTGCTGATCAGCGGCCGGGAATTCGGTGGGTCAGATACGTTTGCGACCAGCCAGATCATAGCAGGCGGCATCCATCACATGGGAATCGGAAAAGAAGATCTTGTCCTTTGCGGACGTCAGGCAATCGACGGGGATACCGCACAGGTCGGCCCGCAGATCGCGGAAAAACTTCACCTTCCGCAGGTGACCTACGCAACAGAAATAAAAAAGGACGGCGATACCTATACCGTCAAAAGAGCATTGGAAGACGGCTATATGACGATTCAGGTGAAAAGCCCGTGCCTGATCACCTGTATCAAGGAACTCAATGAGCCGAGATATATGTCTGTAGAAGGCGTATTTGAAGCAGATGAGAAGCCGTTAACGATCCTGGATTATGAAGCGCTGAAGGACGAGCGCTTAATTGAAACAGATACGATCGGGCTCAACGGCTCTCCGACTAACATTTTCAGGTCCTTTAACCCGCCGGTCAAAGGACAGGGTGAGATGCTTCAGGGAACCGAAAAAGAGATGGCTGCGGCATTAGCAGAAAAGCTTTCCGCAAAGCATGTGATTTAAGAAAGGAGATCAGAAATGGCAGAGTTTAACAGCAGTATGATTGAAGACTTTTCCGATATCTGGGTGTTCTGTGAACAGCGGGATGGAAAACTGATGCCGACGGATTTCGAATTGATCTCCGAAGGACGGAAACTGGCAGACCAAAGAGGATCAAAGCTGATCGGTCTTCTTCTGGGAGACAATGTGACGGAATTGGCAAAAGAGCTTGGAGGATACGGCGCGGACAAAGTCATCGTCTGCGAAGATCCTGCGCTGGCTGTCTATACGAATGAAGCTTATACCAACGTGGTCTGTGATATGGTGATGGAGAGGAAGCCGGAAGTGCTATTGATCGGAGCCAGCAATATCGGCCGTGACTTAGGCCCACGCTGTGCGGCAAGACTCCACACAGGACTTACGGCAGACTGCACACACCTCGATATCGATATGAACACCTACGTGGACTTCCTGGATAAGAACTCCAACGTGGATGTGGCTTCTACTACTTTCAAGATGGAAGACGTGAACATGAAGATGACGAGACCGGCTTTCGGCGGCCATTTGATGGCGACGATCATCTGCCCGCGCTTCCGTCCATGCATGGCAACGGTTCGTCCGGGCGTATTGAAGAAGGCTGATTTTGATCAGGCGAAGGCAGATGCGTGTGAGATCGAAGTTGTGAAGCCGGAGATCAATGCAGCAGACATTCATGAAAAGGTTCTGGAAGTCGTAAAGGAAGCGAAAGAGGCCGTAGACCTGATCGGAGCAGATGTTGTCGTTTCCATTGGTAACGGTGCTTCGAAAGATGTCGAAACAGCTAAGAAACTGGCACAGGATCTGGCGGATGCTTTAGGAGGCGGAGTTGTCGGAGCGAGCCGTGCGCTGGTGGATGCAGGACTCATGGATGCAGACCGGCAGGTCGGGCAGACCGGAAAAACCGTTCATCCGAAAGTCTATGTAGCGCTTGGAATCAGCGGAGCCATCCAGCATAAAGCAGGAATGGATCATTCCGAGCTGATCATTGCTGTAAATAAGAATGAGAATGAGCCGATCTTTGAAGTTGCCGATTACGGACTGGTTGGGGATCTGTTCAAAATCGTTCCGGAAATGATCGAAGCGATCAAGGCGCAGTAAAAAAATATATACTATAAATAAAAAAAGTTGTATAATAAACAAACTATAAGGAGGTTAATGATACTCATTATCCTCCTTTTTTCTTAACGTATGCTTTGCATGCCTTATTTTTGACGAGTAAAAACGTAGTATAAAGGAGTAATTCGATGAGTAGAGAGTGGACTGCAAAATGGATCGGACCGGAAGCAGGGGATGAGTCGCATCCTGTCATCTTCAAGGATTTTTATATTGATGATGAGATCAAAAAAGCAACACTTTTCATTACAGGGCTTGGTATTTTTGAAGCCTATGTCAATGGACAGAGAGTTGGAGGAGAATATCTGACCCCATATAAGAGTGCCGGAGCAGAAGAAGTCCAGTACTTTAGCTTTGATGTGACAGAACTCTTACATTGCGGACCGGATTCTGAAGTGAATTCCATTGATGTTTTTCTCGGCAAAGGATGGAATGACGATGATCCGTTTGCTCTGAAAGCGGAATTTGAGATCGAGGTCTATAAAAACTCTGCGAAAGCGGAAGAAGCATCTGCGAGTATTGAAGAACAGACAGTCACCGAAGAAGCAGCTGAAGAATTACCTGCTTTTGAAGAGCCTTCTTTCAGTGAAGAAAAAGAGGAGATTTCAATCAGCGATGAGCTGGATGATCTGTTTAATGAAGACTTTTTAGACGAAGCTCTTGCTGAGGCTGAAGAAGACGAATTTGATCCGGAAACCGGAGAAACAGAGACAGAAAAAGTCCTGCTTCTTGCAATGAGAGGCAGTGAAAAAGTCGGCTCGGCCAATGAACCGTTCGAATTAGATGACCTGAACGAACTGGATGATTTCCTTCAGGGAGTGATCGAGCCTGCAGCTGCGGCTCCGCTCACAGAGGAAGAGGATGCAATAGTGGAAGAGGATGATACAGCAGCGCTGGAAGCTGAAATCCAGGAAGCAAAAGCCAGACTGGAAGAACTCAAGGCACGGCTTTCAAAGAAGGAAGAAAGAACAGACGAGGATGATCTCGAAATCTTTGATTTTGAAGATTGGGATGAAGAAAACCCGCCTGCACCATACAGATCAGCAGATGCAGAGGAAAGCTATGAAGAGAACAGCATAAGTCCGGAAAGCATTGAAGAAATCATGGAGGAAGAGCCG
>JAFWLM010000119.1 GCA_017511045.1 Lachnospiraceae bacterium
CTTGACACTCCCCATGCCTGAAGGCAGGGGATTCTTGCTGCCTGCCGTATAAGAACGGCTGGTCTGTCCGTTTCCGTCAGACCGCAGCGCAAGGTATGGGTGTGTCATCACCCATCATAGGGCAGAACATATAGTTCCCTATGCAGTATGTCTGATATCGCTACCGCCGACATACTCAGTTGCGTTACAGATGTTCATTGCCCCGAGAATATCCCTGTGGGCTGCAAAACCGCATTTACAGGTATATGTTCTGTCTTTGGCATGATGAATGCTGCCGCAGACAGGACATCTCTGGCTTGTATATGCGGGATCTACATACGCAACTGTTATACCTGCTTTTCTCGCTTTGTATTCTATAAACTTGGACAGTCTATAAAATGACCAGCTGTGCAGGCTGTGATTGTTTTTACGACTTGTTCTTGTCGATGAGCGGATGTTTGCCAGCTGCTCCAGTTTGATGACTTTTACGTCTTTGCTTACTGCTGTATCAACGATCTTTCTGCTGATCTTATGATCAATATCTTTCATGATCCGCTGTTCCTTGCTGTTGATCCTTCTTACAGTATCCATGTGCTTTTCTTTCTGCAGCTTCTTTCTGAGAGAGGCATAGCGTCTGCGCATATATTTGTTTTTACGGCCGTTTCCATAAAAGCGGATCAGGCCGTCGGAAGTACAGGCGACCGCGGGACATTTGATGCCGAGATCAACACCCATCTCTTTTCCTTCTTTAACAGGTTCTGTTTCCTTCACTTCATATACGATCTGCGCGACGATCCTCTTGTTTTTGAATACGATGCGCAGAGTGCCGAGTTTATGGGAAACGAATACTTCCTTTTGTTTTTCCGACATCCGTGTACGGACAGAGAGCCTTCTTGGCTTTCCTGCTGCTGATACCGGAAATTCGATACGATCTCCCTTGATTCGATAATTCTGGTTGTTGATATAGCAGCACGGTCTTTTCAGAACGGGAGGGCTGTCAGTTGTTTTCCGCTGCCTGTTATATCTCCGCAAGAGAGACCGTGCATCGCGGATACACTGGTTTTTAAGTGCGGAAGGGAGATCCGCCTCCACATCTTTAGAGGAATAGTTTTGGATCTCTGCCCCGTTTAAAGCAGAGGAAACAAGATCGTTGACAGTCTCTATATACTCATCCATCGTCCGGACAAGAAGAGATCTCTGTTCTTCATTCAAATAAAGCTTTACTGTTTCTGATAACTGCATCGATCCTCCTATACGTATTTCTGATTCTCGATATACTGTTTGATCACTGACAGCGGTGCTCCTCCGACAGTGGAAACGAAATACGAGTTTGTCCAGAGACTCGGTATCCGGGATCTGAGCCAGGGAAACTCCTCCCTGAGTATTCTTGAGGAATACCCTTTCAGCCGCTTGACGGCCTTGTGGATCCCGAACTGCGGATCGACTTCGATCAACAGGTGGACATGATCCGGCATGACTTCCATTTCCAGAAGATCCGTATTGAGTCTGCTGCATGTCTCTCTGATAAGCTCCTTAAGGCGCTCATCGACACCTTCAACCAGGACAGGACGGCGGTATTTCGGACACCAGACCACATGATACTTGCAGGAGTAGACTACATTATTATTTGATTTGTATTCCATACAATAATTATACAACGATCAGCCATCTAATTCAAAGCCGGTTCTGAAGAATGATTCAAGACGCTGATTCAAGACCGATTCCGAAGAAGGAGAGACACCTTATATCCCCATGTCTGAAGACAGGGGCTTTACGGAGATGGTTTGGTAATAGCCGACACCCAGACTCTGGTTGTAGTGGCTGTATTTCCCGTGATCATTGACCTGCACCGCCCAGCGGTTCCAGTTCGCCTTGCGTTTTTCCGGGATCCCGACACTGAGTTTCCAGCGGTACATGC
>JAFWLM010000120.1 GCA_017511045.1 Lachnospiraceae bacterium
CTGATTCAATGTAATATTGAGTTGAGCCATTGCGTTCTTCCTCCTCGGTATTTTTTGTTTTGTGGTGAAATACATTATACCTAAAGGATGAGCCGTTGGCTCTTTCAATATTCAATTTACACCATTATACGGACGCAACCCGTGAGTTTCGCTATAGGCCCAATTAGGGCTTTGGTGGAGGAATAAGACAGGGATGTTTGGGCACATAGAGATGTTTGAAAAGATTTTGCCCACATTTTTTGCTCAAAAAGAAGCTCAAATAAACCGATTTGGGCATATAGAAGGTTCCGTGATTTTTTTGCCCATACTTTTAGCCCAAAATGATGGGCTTTTTTTTTGCGAAAAGTTCTATATGCCCAAACGGGTAGTTTAAAGGTCTTTTCAGACACGAAATAATGGGCAAAAAAATGACAAAAGCTTCTATATACCCAAAACGGGCTGTGGGGTAGAAAAGGCAGGATAATTGGGTCTATAGAAAACCACCTTTTCTTCTATCGACTACTTGTCATCTGCCTTGTTTTTTTGAATAATAACGAGGAAGGTTATTATTCAGTCATAAAATGAGAATTGAATGGAGAAAACTATGAAAAAAATCACTGCTTTAATGATTACCTTGATCATGGCGATGGCGCTGGTGCTTACAGCGTGCGGCGGAAAGAAGGATTCCGACTCAGGAGAGCCGGCTCAGGGCAGTTCCGTAGCCCCGGCCCCGCAGACAAGCGGAATCGACTACATGGCGCTCGTCAATAAACTGAACCCGCTTCCGGACGGCTGGGAAGAAGCGCTGGAGACCGTGCACTTCACCAACACCGTCGGCGATGACGTGGAAGTGGAAAAGAAAGCCTATGATGCGTATCTTGAACTGAAAGCAGAGCTGGAAAAAGAAGGCATCTATGTGGACCTGGATTCCGCGAGAAGAAGCGTTGCCGACCAGGAGCGGATCATGAACGATTTCATCGAGAAGTACGGACAGGACTACGCGTTTAAGACCGTGGCAAAGCCGGGCTATTCCGAGCACCACACCGGGCTTGCCCTGAATCTGTATCTGATCATCGACGGCCAGGACATCGTGGAAAATGAGGACATGGTCCAGTACCCGGAGATCTGGGCAAAGATCCACGCAAAGCTTGCCGACCACGGATTCATCCTGCGTTATCTCGAGGGCAGGGAACACCTCACCGGCTACGGCTACGAACCATGGCACATCCGCTACATCGATGACGTGGCAACAGCAAAAGAGATCATGGAAAAGGACATCACCTTGGAAGAGTATCTCGGCACAGTAAAATCTGCAGATGTCACCATCGAGCTCGGTGATTCGGATTACTACACAGAAGAGGAGTTGATGGAAGCAGTCGTGCAGATCAAATGCAAGTTTGCATCTTTCTCGGGATGCGAGCTTCACAGCATCCGCTATGCAGGCGACGAAACCAACCTGGAGACAAACATCGCCCGGATGAATGCGATCGTCGGCGAAGACAAATATGCAGAGTGCGCTGAGTTCCTGATGGACTTCCACACACCGCCGGAAGGCAGTGACACATTGAAGCCGGATGAGGAATATAAGGATTACCAGTGGTGGCTCGCCCGCGAAGCAGACGGCGGACTCGAGCTCGTTACCTGGGGTTATTAAGAATTGAAAAAGGAGACAGGGGACGATTCCCTGTCTCTTTTTACGGCATTTTTTTCATGAGTGCGGTCAGCATCTTGTTTGATTTCTTCCAAACCGCAATTATTTCAAGGCCCAGATTATCCGGCAGTTCATATGCCAGAAGGTCCGGGCTTGAATCGGCAGCAGCCTTGGAAAGCAGGCTGTAACCCAGACCAAGATTAATGTTAGACCACAACGTTATAAAATTATCCACCTCTTCCACCTTCGGATCTTTCATACCTAATTGGTGAAGAGTTACGAATGCAGGCTTGGAAAGCGCAGGCTCTCTGGCACTGCTGAGCAGAATGCAGGGCTCCTTTTCAAAATCCGAAGGTTTCAGTTTTTTCTTTTTTGCCAGTGGAGAGTTTTTGGAATAGATAAAAGCACCGCCTCGTTTGATCAGAGTCCTGGCGTTGTAGTTTTTCTTTTGCTCTTCCGAAACAACCCAAGCCTTAACTTCGATCAGCATGTCGATGGCATCCTGTTCCAGTGCCGCCCGATTTTCGGAAACACTCTGCCTCCGCAGTCGGATCTGAAGCTCCGGAGCCGCCTTCTTGAAGTACGCCAGAAGATCCGGAAGAAAGTCATCCGTCACGGCACCGTCAAAGCACCCGATCCGCAAAACACCGGTGTCCTTTTTCCCGGAATTGACAGCCTTCGCAATTGCCTTGTCCAGATCTTTGACGACCGCTTTCAGGTCTTTGGCAAAAGCCTCGCCAGTTTTGGTGAGCTCAATGCCAGACGGCTTGCGCTCCATCAATTTCACACCCAGCTCTTCCTCCATCAGCGACATCTGTTTGCTGAGCGCGGGCTGCGAAACAAAGAGCTGTTCCGCCGCCTTCGTGATGCTTTTGCATTCAACAACTTTCAGAAAATATTGAATCTGAATCAGTTTCATTTTTAAATCCTTTTGATAATTGTTTGTAGGTGACTAGTGTCTTTCAGCCGGAGCAGATCGGCCTGTTTTATAAGCGGCGCGCGATCACCCTGATCTGCAGTCAGATTAGTCGATATCAGTATATCACAAAAACCCGCGCGCAAGAAAGAAGAGGCGGGAGACAGAGAACCGTCCCCTGTCTCCAAAAAGAAGAAGGCCCGTTGTGGGCCCTCTCCTTCAAGTTATGAAAAGAATCTTAGCATTCCGGCAAAATTATTTTGCTGTTTTATAAGTCCGATAGGAGAAGAATGCTTCTGTACTCTTTTCGTTCGGATTTCTTGTGCCACTAAGTTCGAATGTTACAGTGTCTGTACTGAGATCATAATCTGTAAAGATTGGTCTGCTTCCCTGACGAAGGTCATCAAAGCCTGCATCCTTCATTGTTCCTTCCGGAACCATTGCACCAAAGTTATCGATTACTCCATGGAGTCCCCAGCCAATCATAACAGAGGTATCACTGTTATACTGAACACTGCCGCAGTGGCTTGCAATATGGTATTTTCCGGTCAACTCATTCAGGTGGGTTCCATCAATGACATCGGAAATCGTTGCTGTGCCTGCCTCTGCATCAATCGTTGCTTTGAAGACTCTGGTAAGAGTTGCCGGATCCATTACAGTCAGGAATGGAGCAACGCCTGTCTGGTTATCAAAGAGGCTGATTTCCGGATTGCCGGAAATGGTTCCGTCCTCTGCTTTGTTGGTATATCTTGCAAAATGCTGTCCAAAGGTCAGTGCCTGGAAAGCTGCGCCGTTATCATCAGTACGCTTCGTTGTGTACTCGTCATATCCGCCAAGTGTGCTTGCTTTTCCGCCGAGGATCCATTCCATTGCGCCGCTCTTCATGTCGAACTGGAAGACAGCAGACTGGTCACGCATGGAAACAAGGATCTTCTCAGCAGTGCCGTCCGGGCTCAGAGTGTAGTCGATGCTGTTAACGTGAGTGTAGTCCTGAATACCATCAGCAAGCGAGAAGACTTCATTCTGTCCGACAACAACCGTCACGCCCTGATCGGTGCTGCCTGCATAGTCGATTTTCTCAACTGCAGATTCATAAAGGATCGGATAGTCAGCTGTATTGATCTCTGCTACGACCTTTCCGTCTTTTACTTCCTGTATGATTCCGGCCCATACATAAGCTTTGCTTTCGCCGCCGATTCCTGTAAGGCTTGCCGGAAGGTTCTCAACGAGGAGCGGGGTATAGCTTAAGAGCATGTAATGGTTCTCACCCATGACGATGAATTCGTGCTGATCAAGATAGCCCTCTCCGTGTTTGTGGTTTTCTTCCTCATTCGGGAACAGAGTGATCTGGTCAATGTCTTTATAGTTCTCGTCCATTAACAGATAGAAACCGGATGAGAAACCGCCGTTAGCATTTTTGAAATCCGGATGGAGCTCAATAAATGCGGAATAGTACTGTTTGTCACCAAACGGCTGCGGTGCAAAACCTTCTGCCTGGTACTCATGTCCAATGCAGTTGATATTTCTGTAATATAAGAGCTGCTTGTCTGTGCTTACTCTTGTAAAGAATTTATCTAATGAAAATGTGTAGACACCTGCATCGTCTGCAGAAACACCTGAGCCTGTGATCGTAAGATCCGGGAATTCTTCCGGAATGGTATGAACTTTGTAAGTAGCTCCGCTTGCCATCGTGAAGGTGATGACTTCATCAGTAAGCGCGTCAGCATCAATTGCTGCCGGAACATAAGAGAGTGCTCCGCCTGCAACCGGAAGGGCGCCGTTAATGCTGCTTTCTGCAGAAACAATGTTACCTGTGAAATTCAGTGTGTTGCCTGCAACCATTGCATTCAGATAAAAGTCAGTGGTGTTTGCTGCATCCAGAGACGGGATCAGCTGAACGCCGCTTGCTCCGTTTGCATCGGCAACAGTAAGATCGATTGCCGCAGCAGCAGGGATAAGTGTCGCTGCTGCTTTTTCAGCTGCGATCTGGTCTGCATAATCAAAATAGATGTTTGCGTAGTCGATGTCGGAAATATCACAAGTGATGACTGCGACTGGCTCTGCTGCGCCGCTTGCGGATGATGCGCTTGCTGCGCTGCCTGCCGGATTAGCACTGCCGCATCCGACTGCAACTCCTGCGAGTGCTGCTACGGTAGCTGTGATAGCTGCATAGCGTAAAAATTTGTTTTTCATTTTTCTCCTCCTTAATTATCGGACAATAAGATTTCCTGATGATTCGATTGTATGAATAATAAATAGAAGAAACAAATACATAGAAATTATCCGGGCATAACCAAAAGTTATGACACAAGCTGAAAGAAGAGATCTCCAAATTTGGGGGAATAATGCCTGAAAATGGACTAATTGGGCCTATAGAGAGTTTTATGAAAAACCGCCCCATTGTTTACAGCAAAAACCATGGGTCGAAAATTCACAAGTTCCGCTATAGGCCCAAACAGGCTAAAAAATGCGAGTTAGCATGGAAAAAATGGGGTCGGAATATCATGGATTCCGCTATAGGCCCAAACCGGGCTTTGGAGACAGCAAAAAACTGGGCGTTTGGGCATATAGCGGTGTTTGAATAAATTTTGCCCACTTTTTTTGATCAAAAAGAAGCTCAAATAACCCCTTTTGGGCATATAGAAGATTCCATGATTTTTTTGCCCATGCTTTTAGCCCTAAAGGATGGGCATTATTTTCGCGAAAAGTTCTATATACCCAAACGGGCTGTTAAAAGGTCTTTTTAGGTGCGAAATAATGGGCAAAAAAATGACGAAAGATGCTATATGCCCAAACCGGGCTTTGGAGACAGGGAACAGCCCAGGCTGCCTTCTCGCCCTGAAGGGCTCACCTTGCCGTCCCCTGTCTCCTTTTTACATTCCCAAAGTCGCGAGAATAGAGTATAGTAAAAACGAGAATAGGGTATAGTAAAAACAAGAATTATTGTGAGGTGCGGAAAAATGAAAGAAATAAACAAATACGACCTTTGCAAATATGTAGATCCGATGGCAACGGGGAAGGACTGGGCTATTGCTGTTGCGTCTGATGGGACGAGGACAAATGGCCTGACCATCGGCTGGGCACAGTTTGGAACTTTATGGGGAAAGCTCGCAGCGACGGTCTATATCCATAAGACCCGGTTTTCCAAGCAGGTTTTTGACGGCGCAGAGTATTACTCTATCTGTTTTATGAAGCCGGAACAAAAAGCTGTGATGGAATATTTCGGTAAAGTCTCCGGCCGTGATGAGGACAAGATGAAAAACTGCGGCATTGAAGTTGAGACCGGCGATGTTGCTCCGTATTTCAAGGACAGCCGTGTCGTGGTGCTGTGCCGCGTGATGGGAAGAAGCGACTTTGACCCGAACTCTGCAGACGAAAACGTCAAGGACTGGTACCAGAGAGAGGGCGTTCACACTCTGTATCATGGCGAGATCGTGAAAGTACTTGTGAACGAATAGAGGGGGTGAAATTATGAAATGTAACAATTGTGGAAATGAAAATACCGCTGATTCGAAGTTCTGTGTGCATTGTGGGGCAGCACTAACACCACCGGCGGCAGCAGCTCCTGCGCCACAACCGCAGCCTCAGCCGAAAACAGCAACAACCAATATACCTGTAGCGGCAGCAGCTCCTGCGCCACAGCCGCAGCCGCAGATAAGGCAACAGCCACAACCACAGCAATCACAGCCGCAGCCGCAGATAAGGCAACAGCCACAACCACAGCAACCACAGCCACAACCGCAACAACAAACACAGCCGCAGCCGAAGCAGCGTCCGTTCCGTGACGGGCGGGGCAAGTATATTGTTAAGCGGCTGATCTTTTTCATCTGTGCGGTTGTCGTGTGGATCCTCTTTACTTTCCTGTGTAAAGGATTGCAGATGTTTGGCGGTGCCCCGGCGATGGCCGGCATCGTGTTCAATCGCCTGCCGACGACGTTCCTGCTGATCGTCATCCCGCTCATAATCGCGTTTGTGATCAGCATGCTGATCGGCCTGATCCGCGGCAGCACCGGAAAAAAAGTGATCCGCATCATCGCTGCATTCCTGCGTGCATTGGTGCCATTCGTCCTGTTCTTCCTGCTGGTATATCCGCTGGCGATAAATGGCGGACTGCTCCCGGTGTACGGAGGCATGTCCGGAGCATCGATGGTCATGCCACTTCTTTGCCTGACTATACCGCTGCTGGGATACATGATGAACGCGGCGGTCAGCAATGGCCACAAAGCCGGCTTCGGAGGTTCCGTAGGAGCCGTTGCAGCATGGATGGCTGACCACATCATTATATGCATGGCCATGGTCGCAATCACCGAAACATTTTTCTCGCTTCCGGGTGTGTTTCACTTTTCCGTAAACTCCCTAATGTCGATGAACTTCGGAAGCGATTTTGCAACAGCGATGATCCTCATATGCATCATCACGTATCTGATCAAATTCATCATGGACGTGATCGCATCCTTAGCTTCCGGCGGCGACCCGTCTGAGCAGGTCTATGCGGGACGGGAACAAGGCGAAAAAGACGGAAAAGCGCTTATCCTTATCGGGCTGATCCTTGCAGCCCTTCTAGTGATCGCGGCGATCGTGCTACCGTTCACCGGAAGACATGCGCCGTATGAAATGGATCCGACTGGCAGCTTCCTAGACGCCGGAATGCAAGGCCACATCCTTGGCACGGATCAGTTTGGAAGAGATTTCTATGCAATGCTGACCTATGGTCTGCGCAACACGATGCTCGCAGCGCTGGTCAACACGATCATAGCCTGCATACTCGGCATTGTCTTTGGTCTGATCATCGGTTTTATCCGAAATGCGGCAGCAGAAATATTCAAAGGCATCCGTTATATCTTTGGATATGGCGCACCGCTCACCCTGCTGATCTTCCTGAGTATGGGCATTTTCCGTAGGAGCGGCGCCTTAGTGCTGTTTATCCTGGTTGGCATGTACAGCTGGGGCGGGATCTCCGACCGGGTGGCAAATGCGATCCGCGCCGGACGTGACCCGATGGCACCAGCGAAAAAAGCACGGATCCTGCCAATCCTTGAGCAGGTGGTCCGTACCTTCTGCACATGTGTAATCGGCATTTCTGCCATAAGCATCCTGGGCTTCGGTGAATCTTCCCCGCGTTTCGTAACGCTTGGAACGGTCCTTTCACAGGCACGCAATTATCTTGGCGGAGGAGCTCCAATCGGACTTTATGCAGCCATTGTAACGGCTGTACTGCTGATCGCCTTCTACATCCTTCAGGCCGGACTGGCGACGAGGGAGAAATACACGTATAATAACCAAAAATAATCACAGGAGGCCAATTGAAATGAAGAGTGTATCGAAAAAAGTTTTATTGATCCTGCTTGCCTGCATACTGGTGTTTACACTTGTGCTGGTTGCGTGCGGCAAAAAGAAAGAAGAGAAAAAAGAGACCAAGCAGCCGACGACGGCGGAGACAACGACAGCCGCTCCGGAAACAACGACGGCAGCGGACAGCGAAGCCGCAGGCGAATATGAACAGATCGTTCTCAACCTGATCGACCGCTACAACAAACTGTTATATGTCGACGGCGCAGCGCTGCAGGCAGATGACAACACGACCTATACAGACGGAATGTACCAATACCGCTTGGTCACGGACGAAGAATTCAAAAGCTTCGGCCACATCAACATTTACTTAGACGACACACTCACGGTGGATGCGGCAAGAGAATGCTTCCCGTATCTCGTCGATCCGGGCAGCAGCAGCGTTCCGGTCTATCTTTACATCAATGACGGGTCCGTCCCGGAAGGGCTCTACGAACTTCAAGCAGGCAAAGGCCTCTATCCATATATCGTCAATGAGATCACGGACATTACGGTCGACTCCGACACCAGCTTCCGCGCGACCGTGTCAGTCGAGGTCACAAACGCAGACGGCGTGCTCGAAATGACATGTGTACAGGATGAAGGAAAATGGAAGATCGGATCATGGAATCTGACACAGTAGCCATCCGGCAGAATCAAATATAAAAAAGAAACAAGGGTATGAGGCAGTGAAACCTCATACCCTTATTTTTTAAATCGGAAAAAGATTAATCATATTTATGGATCGCCTTGTGGCAGTGTGCGGCTAGGAGGTCCGGGCAGGTCATGTGGGGTGCGTGAGAGCAGGGGAGCCAGCTCCATTCGAAGCCGCCGCGCTCTGCAGTTGCGATGTTGGCGTACGGCATCCATGCAGGCGTCCATGCGCCGACTGTGAAATCGCAGGCAGAAATCTTCGCCAGCTCTTCGGCCGAATAGCTGTGCGAGTCGATCGTTCCCAGATACCACTGTCCCCAGTATGCGGCGTTTTTATCCAGACGGGCATTGGTCTCTGCATCATATGCCTCCGGCGGGTAAAAGCTGATCGAGCAGGCGACGTTGAACGGCGGCACGCCCTCGATATGCGGGGCATACACCTCCGTGAAGGTCTTGATAAACTCAAAGCCCGCACCCGGAAGCGGCGTATCCATCTGAAGCGCAGCCTCATGGATCATGATGTTTTTGATCAGTTCCGGATACATCACACCGGTCATGAGCACCGCCTGACCGCCGGAACTGCAGCCGTACACAGAAGCCTTCCCCATATCCATGTAGCGGATGATGGCGGCGATGTCGTCCGCCAGGATCTCTGGTGTGACATGCACATCTACTGTTGGCAGCGATCTCGAGCCACCACGCGGGTCAAATGCGACTACAGTGAATTCATCCGCCATCAGTTCGGCGAAAGCAGAATAAACACCGGCGTCATTCGAACCATCCGGCATGACGATCATCAAAGGGCCGGAACCACGCTGCTCGCAGTAGAGCTCGCAGTCTTTAGTTGGCACATAAAAAGTTTTCATTTCCATTGATACACCTCCATGAAAATACAACTTCATCTAAGTAATATAATAGCGGAGAATGAGGTGGAGTTAAAGGGGAAAGAGGGGTGCGGGAAAGTATTTTCTTGCTGGGAAAATAATGGGACAGGATAGCAGTTAAGATACAATTAGTCATAAGCGGCCTTGTCCTTTCAGGATGTGGTAAGGCAAATACTGGAGGGGAAGCAGCAGGCGCGCCGAAGCAGGACGCGGATGCAGGAACTGCAGCGGTTCAGGAAGAGACCACAGAGGAAGAGACGACCGTGAACAGTGTCCATGAGATTGAGGGTTGGCCGGCTGATGTACCTGCGCCGGATTTCGGAGGGACACTCGATGCTCTCAACCCCGGAAAAGATAGTCTTGACCTTACTTTTAGGGACATAGATCCCGCTAAAGCAGCACAGTATGTTCAAAAACTGAAAGATGCAGGTTTTACATCCTGGCTTAGGGAAGAAGATAAACCGATGAATACCACTGCGCAACTAGTGGACAAAAATGGAGAGACTGCGATTCACCATATTATTTACGCAGCAAAAGGTGAGCCGGTTTACAACGAAATGTTAGGTAGAGAACTTATTGAAGATGGCTACTATATTCATATGGTGTATACGGATGTTGATGAGTATACAATAGAAGGGGGATTCCAATCTACGCCAAAAGTAGAACTCTATCTTTCATGGGAAAATCCACTTGTATATCAATAATAAGCAGCAGAGAGATTTGAAAACTATTTAACGATATCCAGTCCTGACTAAAGTCGGGGCTGGTGTTTTTATTTAGGCCACAATTATGGGCGAACTATTGTTTGTGGTTTTTATGGGACAGTATGGATGGTATAAGGAAAATGAGGATAAAATGAGGGAAAAATCATCTTTGCAGAGATCGTTTATTACACATTTTGCAAATCGTATACATATTAAAAAGATGTATTTTATAGTATAATAACAAAGATTAGGGCGGTCATATATTAAGAGGTAAACCTTCAAGCATTTTCTTGACAGAGCACCTCAAAAGAGAACCCTGTTTTACAATGAATCATTGTACCAAGAAGAAGGAGAATGCAATGGCTAAAAAAACTCAGGCAAATATTGGATTTGAAAAACAGATATGGGATGCGGCATGTGTTTTGTGGGGACATATTCCAGCTGCTGAATATAGAAAGGTTATTATCGGATTAATATTCCTTCGTTATGTTTCTACCGCTTTTGAAAGAAGATATGAAGAACTGGTAGAAGACGGCGATGGCTTTGAAGATGATCGTGACGCATACACGATGGAAAATATCTTTTTTGTGCCAGAAGAGGCAAGGTGGAAAACGATTGCTTCTGCAGCACATACGCCTGAGATCGGTAAAGTTATTGACAATGCAATGAGAGCCATTGAGGCCGAGAATAAAAGTTTGAAAGGCGTATTGCCTGCAAATTACGCTAATCCTGACTTGGATAAGCAAGTGCTTGGAGATGTGGTTGATATCTTTACAAATATGAATATGGGAGATGCGGAAGAAAGCCAAGATCTTCTAGGCAGAACCTATGAGTATTGTATTGCACAATTTGCCGAAAAAGAAGGTACCGGTGGTGGAGAATTCTATACACCAGCTAGTGTAGTAAAAACTCTTGTTGAAATATTGAAACCATTTTCGAATTGCCGTGTGTATGACCCATGCTGTGGATCCGGAGGTATGTTTGTTCAAAGTGCTAAGTTTATAAAAGCACATTCCAGAAATAGAGGCAGTATTTCTGTTTATGGACAGGAGGCAAACCCGGATACCTGGAAGATGGCGAAATTAAATATGGCAATTCGAGGAATTGAGCCGGATTTTGGCCCACATCAGGCAGATACATTTACAAATGATTTGCATCCAACGTTAAAAGCAGATTTCATCCTTGCAAATCCGCCGTTTAACTATCACCCATGGGGACAGGAAAAACTAACAGACGATGTAAGGTGGAAGTATGGATTACCACCAGCAGGTAATGCGAACTATGCTTGGATTCAGCATATGATCCATCACCTTGCACCAAAGGGAAAAATTGGATTGGTGTTAGCGAATGGTGCACTTTCAACACAATCAAGCGGTGAAGGCGAGATTAGAAAAAGGATCATTGAAGATGATTTAATTGAAGGAATTGTTGCTCTTCCGACACAGCTTTTCTACAGTGTAACAATTCCAGTCACGCTCTGGTTCATCACAAAAGGAAAGAAGCAAAAAGGAAAGACACTGTTTATTGATGCTCGCAAGATGGGCCATATGGTGGACAGAAAACATCGTGATTTCACGGATGAAGATATTAAAAAACTGGCCGATACCTTTGAGTCCTTCCAAAACGGTACACTTGAGGATATAAAAGGCTTCTGCGCTGTTGCAACATTGCAGGACATTGAAAAACAGGATTTTATTCTTACGCCGGGACGCTATGTAGGTATTGAAGAGCAAGAGGATGACGGTGAGCCGTTCGAAGAAAAAATGGCACGGCTAACGTCGGAACTCTCTGATATGTTCACGAAATCCCATGAGTTGGAGGATGAAATTCGGGAAAAATTGAATGCTATTGGATTTAAAATGTAGAGGAATGATATACGAATAGAAACTCTGCAGGTGTCGGATCATAGAATTTATCTTGCAAAATACAATAAAAAGGAAAACGTGATAATAGGATGCAAGAAATACAATGGACAGGACGGAAAGGTATATGGGAAGAATAATCAATTGCAAAGTTGGAGATCTAGTTGTCAATTATGATAGATTTAGAAAACCTTTATCTTCGAGAGAACGCGAAAAAAGAAAAGGGCCATATCCTTACTATGGAGCTACTTGTATTTTCGATTATATTGATGATTATATATTTGATGGGGATTATATTTTGCTTGGAGAAGATGGTACTGTTATAAATGAAGATGGATCACCGGTCCTTCAACGGATTACCGGGAAAACATGGGTTAATAATCATGCACATGTTCTGCAAAATACTGAGAGAATTGACTTTGATTATCTATATTATGCATTAAAAAATTCACGGTTTAACAGTGCGGTTACAGGAGCAGTACAACCCAAAATATCTCAAGCAAATATGAATGCGGTTGTTCTTAGAATACATGAGGATATTGTTGAGCAGAAAAAAATAGCCAGATATCTGTTGGCAATTGATGAAAGAATAAACCTCAACAATAAGATAAACGAGAATTTAGTGGCTTAAAGGTCAAGCTCGGAGACATCCAATTCGCCTGACATAAGCTTCGGCAAAAGGGTATCTCGAAGCTTTGATAGCTTCATCTTCTCGGCGCAGTTAGTAAAAATGGTTGTAAAAAGAGGCTGGACCCATTTGCAGAATTCTTGTACAAGCGGATGAGAGGGATGATAGATCCATATTTCGTTTACATTTTGCTGGTTGATTCCCGGAATGGCAGCTTTTCCACCATTATTGGCTAGCCAATGATATGGATAATCAGTTTGCATATACAAATAAGCAAACTCGTTATACCCCCTGTCATTGAAGTCTAGCTTAAATACATGCTCATTGATATAGAATTCCTCATAAGGGAATCCTTCACCAAACATCGAGAAATGAGGTGTAAATGTTCCGGGCTTTCCACCATCTTTGTATAAGAGAAGTTCATATCCTTCGATTTTGCCTTTTTTCATTGACATGGCAAATTCACGAGGAATGAATTTCGCGGAGGATGAATCAAATACACCTAATTGTTTTACATTCTCTGCGCCAACGCTGGGGATCCCTTCCGAAACAGCACCACCTTTGGGCCGCTTTCCGGTCTCCAAGATATGGGGAAGGTCCTGAATCTGAACCATTTTTAGAGATTGAGGAATCTGGTAACCTGATGGGCCCTCGATCATAGGTTCATCAAAAGGATCAAAATCTACAAACCAAGACGTGAACAAAGTCTTCGCTTGCTGAAGTAAATTCTCGTTTAGAGTTTGGAAAAAAGGAGAAATGCAATGGATATAATAGAACAAATCAAAGCCATTATAGTTAGAAATCCAGTTGTAGCCGTGGAAGCAGATGAACTATGTTTTTTTCAAGCAAACAGTCAATATGGACAGCAGGTGGAACAAATAAAAACAACAACAAAGCCAGGAATTGGGATTGGCATAGGAGTTCCGGTTACAAAACATTTCGGAATTGGAATTGGAAGAAGAAAAGTCAAAACCAAAACGACTCGTGAAGTTGTTTGGGAAAAAACTCAATGTGTTGTTATGCTTACCTCTAACAGATTTCTATATAAAATAGCAAATCAGATTTATCAGTTGAATCTCGATACTTTTCAAGACATTCAGCTTCACAATGACGCGATAACGATTGTCAGTAATGGAAAACCATATTATTTCTTTATGAAGAATAGTGATGTTCAAAGATTTATGACAACATGGGGATTAATTGGTGAAGCAGCTAGAAATGGCTTAAATGTAAAAGATTTTATGTAACTTGAGTGTCTAACACTTGCGCTTTAATTGTAAATAAACTCCTACCAACGGCGGGAGTAACACCAACGGAACTGCCGTTGATGTCGTTCTCTGGAAATATTTATAGAAGGAGAAACGACATGAAACAGAAATTAATAACGGAAGTAATGCAGCAAATGTTGCCATACCTCGACAATGCTCAGCTGAAACAGTTGAGACAGGTGATGGCGCAAACAGTCTTTCACTATGATGTAACTAGCGTAGAAGTTAAGCCGGAGGAGGACAACGGCAATGACCTTGTAGCAATGTTCATAGCCGCCAAGCGGATCGAGGGATGCTCGGAAAAGACGTTGAAGTATTACCAGACTACGATTGATGCGATGGTCACAACTCTCGGCAAGAATGTCCAACATATTCTCACGGAGGATTTACGGACATACCTCACTGAGTATCAGAGCAGGAACCAGTCGAGCCGGGTAACAATTGACAACATCCGACGTATATTGTCTAGCTTCTTTTCGTGGCTGGAGGATGAGGATTATATCATAAAAAGTCCTGTACGCCGGATTCATAAGGTGAAAACGGCAAGCAGTATCAAAGAGACCTACTCGGATGAGGACTTGGAGAAGATGCGTGATAATTGCGAGGAGCTGCGGGACTTGGCGATAATCGATATGTTGGCCTCAACGGGAATGCGTGTCGGCGAGATGGTTCTTCTGAACCGCGATGATATTAACTTTTCGGAGCGGGAATGCGTGGTGTTTGGAAAGGGCGATAAGGAACGGATCGTGTACTTTGATGCCAGAGCCAAGCTGCATCTTCAGGAGTATCTTGCCAGCCGGAAGGATGAGAATCCCGCCCTGTTCGTAACACTCAGGGCTCCGCACGAGCGGATACAGATCGGTGGAATCGAGCATCGGCTCCGTGAAATGGGCAGGCGGCTGAATATTCCGAAAGTGCATCCACATAAGTTTCGGCGTACGCTGGCGACAATGGCCATTGATAAAGGAATGCCGATTGAGCAGCTTCAGCGGCTCCTTGGGCATCAGAGAATAGATACGACTTTGCAGTACGCAATGGTCAAGCAGAGCAACGTGAAAACGGCTCATAGGAAATATATAGGTTAGGACGGTGACATGATGGAAATCCAGAATGCGACTTTAGCTTCACTATCTGTGGACGGACGTGGTTCATATGGAATTGGAGCATCAGCTGTTGAACGATCTGAAGATTTATATACTTATCTTCGCATCACGGACATTCGGGATGACGGAACGCTCAATATGACTGATTTGAAATCGGTTGATGATGATAAAGCCGCTCAATATCTATTGAAGCCGAACGATATAGTATTTGCGCGAACTGGAGCAAGTACCGGTCGGAACTACTTTTATGATGGAACCGACGGGGAATTTGTGTACGCCGGATTCCTTATCAAGTTCAGTATTGATCCTAACAAAGTGAATCCTAAGTATGTAAAGTATTACTGTCTGTCTGATGCATACAGGGGATGGATTCACTCTTTTAATACAGGAAGTACACGTGGAAATATCAACGCTCAAACCCTTGGCGGAATGCCAGTGCCAATTCCACCGCGTCCGCAGCAGGATGGAATCGTAGACATCCTCTCAAGTATAGATGAAAAAATACGAAAGAATACGGAGGTAAACGAGAATTTAACTGAACAAGCCCGTGCAGTATTTCAAGCATGGTTCATTGATTACGAACCATTTGGTGGTGTGGCTCCTTCAGACTGGCATCCATCCACATTGGGACAAATAGCCGAAATGAAAACCGATAGCTGGTCGCCGGCAAATAATCCCAATGTTGTGGTTGAGCATTACAGTATTCCTGCTTTTGACGAGCAACACTTCCCAGTGTTTGAGATTGCATCTGGAATCAAGAGCAACAAGTACCTCCTCAATTCAAATTCGGTGATGATTTCCAAATTGAATCCTGGCACAAAGCGTATATGGAGGCCAATGTGTCTTTCGGCGCATCCCGTCTGCTCTACGGAATTCATTGTTTATGAGGCAAAGAAACAGGACCAGAGGGATTACATCTATTCGATCCTTGATAGCGTTCCTTTCCTTAACCATCTTTGCTCTCATACAACAGGATCAACCAATAGCCGTCAACGCGCAACACCGAAAAGCACTTTAGACTTTACTCTGTGCCTGCCGCCTGATTCCGTTATTGAGGATTTCTGTCAGATTGTTACGCCTATGTACGATCTGATTGCCTCTAACATTGTTGAGAATCAGTCATTAGCAAAAGTAAGGGACAATTTACTTCCTCGATTAATGTACGGCGAACTGGATGTCTCCTGCCTGGACCTCTAAGCCTCAAAATTCTCGTTTATACGAATAAAAGAAACAAACTTATAAAAGTCAGATAGAATAAAGAAACATTTACATTCATAAAGGAGGCAAACAAATGCCTGGATTCATCGAAGCTGATTATGAGAATTCTTTAATTGAACTATTCCAGAACATGGGATATCAGCATGTCTATGGACCGGATATTGAAAGGGATTATAAGGATCCGCTATATGAGGAGGTCCTTTTAAGTTCGTTGTATCAGCTGAATCCTTCGCTTCCGGATGCAGCCATTCAGGATGCACTGTATAAACTAAAGAATTTTGAGAATGGCACACTGGTTCAGAAAAACACAGTGTTTATGAACTACCTCCAAAATGGCATTGAAGTCAGCTATCATCAAAATGGAGAATCAAAATCTGACATTGTATATATAGTTGATTATGAAAATGTAAGCAACAACTCTTTTATCGTTGCAAATCAATGGACGTATATAGAGAACAGTAATAAACGTCCAGACATTCTCCTTTTCCTCAATGGAATTCCAGTTGTTTTGATTGAGCTAAAATCACCTTCGCGAGATGAGACTGACGCATCAGAAGCATATCTTCAAATTCGGAATTACATGCAAGAGATTCCGTCTATGTTTAATTATAATGCCATTTGTGTCATGAGTGATATGTCTATGTCTAAGGCTGGAACAATTACCTCCGGCGAAGATCGTTTCATGGAGTGGAAGACAAAGGATGGCAACTATGAGAATACGCAATATGCTCAGTTCGATACTTTCTTTGAGGGAATATTCGAGCAAGAAAGATTCCTTGATATTCTAAAGAACTTTATCTGTTTTAATGTTGAAGGAATTAATTCCTTTAAGATCTTAGCTGGATACCATCAATACTTTGCTGTACGAAAAGCAATTGAAAGCACTAAGAAAGCAGCCGCAGAAGGCGGAGATGGCAAGGGTGGTGTTTTCTGGCATACGCAGGGTTCCGGCAAGTCCTTGTCGATGGTGTTTTATGCACACTTGCTTCAAAAAGCATTAGACAGCCCAACTATAGTAGTTATCACAGATCGTAACGATTTGGATGATCAGCTTTTCTCACAATTTGCGAGATGTAGCGATTTCTTGCGCCAAAAGCCAGAGCATGCAACCAGTAGAGAACACTTGATGTCCTGGCTGAATTCAAAAAATGCAAATGGAATCATCTTTACTACCATGCAGAAATTCGAAGAATCCGCAACAGCTCTTTCAGAACGAAGGAATATTGTGGTTATGGCGGATGAAGCGCATCGTAGCCAATATGGTCTGTCTGAACGAATTAAGATGGTTACTACTGAAGATGGTGAACAGATTGCAAAGCGTGTCATTGGAAACGCAAGAATTATCCGAGATTGTTTGCCGAATGCCACATTTATAGGATTTACCGGAACGCCGGTTTCTTCTAAAGACCATAATACCAGAGCTGTATTCGGTGATTATATCGATGTGTACGATATGACGCAGTCGGTAGAAGATGGTGCTACAAGACCAGTATATTATGAGAGTCGTGTTGTAAGGTTGAATTTAGATAAAGAGACGTTGGAACTTATTGATCAGGAATACGACGTGCTGGAAGCTACTGATCAGGCAGATGAAGCTGTTATCCAAAAGAGCAAACAGATGCTTGGAAAGATGGAGGCTATCCTCGGAAATCCACAGACCATCAACTCTCTGGTTAACGATATTCTGGAGCATTATGAAAACAACAGGGCAAATCTTCTCACAGGAAAAGCAATGATCGTTGCTTACTCAAGAAGTATTGCTCTTGATATCTATAAACGAATCCTTGAACTCCGCCCTGGTTGGAAAGAAAAAGTTGCGGTTGTAATGACAGAGAGCAATAAAGATCCAGAGGAGTGGCGAAAAATCATTGGAAACAAAACGCATAGGAACGCTCTGGCGAAGAAGTTCAAAGATAATGACAGCCCTTTGAAGATCGCTATCGTTGTCGATATGTGGCTGACTGGATTTGATGTTCCTTCACTTGCTACTATGTACGTTTATAAACCAATGTCAGGTCATAACTTGATGCAGGCAATTGCAAGAGTTAATCGTGTGTTCAAAGACAAAGAGGGTGGATTGGTCGTAGATTATGTTGGCATCGCAACGGCGTTGAAGCAGGCGATGAACGATTACACTACGCGTGACCGTAAGAATTATGGTGATACTGATGTTGCGAAGGTGGCATATCCGAAGTTCCAGGAAAAACTTGAGGTGTGTCGGGATCTGTTCTACTCATATGATTATAGCGGCTTCATGGGTGCTTCAGATTTAGAGCGTGCCAAGGCAATTACTGGTGCAGTCAACTTCGTAGCAGCACCGGATAAAGAAGAGCTGTTAAAGACATTCATTAAAGAAGCATTTTTACTTCGTCAGGCACTTTCATTATGTTCTTCTCTAACAACAGAACCGGAGAGAATGGAAGCAGCATTCTTTGAAGCTGTTCGTGTTATGGCAAATCGTATTTTGGTCGAAGGCGGGGAAAGTAAACTTTCACTGAAAGAAATAAATGATCGGATTAACAACTTGCTGAAGCAGAGTATAAAAAGCGATGGCGTTATTAATCTTTTTGACGGCGTTAAGGAAGAATTCTCTTTATTTGATCCGAAATTCCTTGAAGAGATATCTAAAATGAAACAAAAGAATCTTGCTGTTGAGTTGTTAAAGAAACTTATTGCAGAACAAGTTGCGATATACCGCAAGTCTAATGTTGTAAAATCCGAAAAATTTAGTGATATGATTCAACGCGTTATGAATCAGTATCTCAACGGACTTTTGACAAACCAGCAAGTTATCGAAGAGTTGATGAAGCTTGCTAAAGAAATTCAAGAAAGCCATAAGGCGGGCAATGATTTGGGATTAACCGAAGAAGAACTTGCTTTTTATGACGCCTTGACAAAACCGCAAGCTATAAAAGATTTTTATGAGAACGCTGAGCTTGTAGCGATGACAAAAGAACTTACGGAAACACTCCGCAAAAACAGGACGATTGATTGGCAGAAGCAAGAAACTGCAAGAGCCAAAATGCGCATGATGATCAAAAAACTTCTTAAGAAGTATAAGTATCCACCAGAAGGAATGGATGATGCAATGGAAACCGTCATGCTGCAATGCGAGCTTTGGACTGACAATAACGATATGGACCAACGCATGGATTCGTATGTTAAAGAGTTTAAGGATAGCACGGAGAAGAAAGCGGATAATTTCTCATATAAAGTTGATGAAAAACCGCTAGCAATGGTGGCGGAAGAAACTGCTCAATATGGAACAGAAAAAGGAATGGCGCCAAAAGCAAAAAAGAAAGAGGCTCAGAAAAAGACAATGAAAGCCTTATCTATCTGGCCTGAATTTGCTACGGAAATAGCTATGGGAATAAAAACCATTGAATATCGAACATGGAAAACGAATTATCGTGGAGATCTTGTTATTTGTTCATCTGCAAGAAAACAAAAAGGATATGTTCCTGGACATGCGCTGTGTATTGTAGAAGTTGTCGATATGGAAGAATACGGTGAACATGATTATGGTTGGGTATTAGAAAATCCACGAATGATCAAACCGGTACCAGTGAAAGGCAAACTTAATTTATGGAACTATGACGGACCGATTGAGATCATTCCAGATGAGGAATGGTGCGTAACAGAAGATGAAAGCGATGAAGAAGCGGAAAAAAGATGGGCTTCCTTTGTTAAGAAATACTGGGAGCCGATTATGACGAAGTAATAGATGCCGCGCTGCGGAATATGGGTGAAGATGAATCGTATTAATTGCAATTTTAATGATATAGCTGAAAGAGACATGGATTTGCTCTTAGCTGAGGAGCTTGCCAGTTCAGGGGAATTCCTTCAGATTTTTACAGATGTAATTAAAATAGATGATGCTCATGTAGAGACGCTTTATATATCAAAAACGGATATTCAACTAGGAGAATCCGACTTAACAATTGTTATTAATTCAGATGGAGTAAAGAGTGGCCTTCTAATAGAAGATAAGATAGATGCTGTTGCAATGCCTGATCAAGCTTGCCGTTATTTCAAACGTGGCGAAAAGGGTGTTAAAGATAATGAATATGATCAATTTTTTATTTTTATTGTTGCACCTCAGAAATATTTGGACTTGAACAGCGAAGCCAAGAAGTATCAGTATCAAATATCATATGAACGGATACTTGAATTTTTTGAGCAGTTTGTTGATGCCCGTTCACGGTTTAAGGCTAGCATGATAAGGGCCGGAATTGAGAAACAAAAACGTGGATACCAGGTGAAAAAAGATGATGCGGTTACAGAGTTCTGGGATAAATATGATGAATATCAGAAAGCCAACTATCCGGAATTAAAACCGTATTACAAAAAAGGAGATAAAGGATCAAATGCAGCCTGGCCCCGATTTAATACAATCTATGATGGCCTCTATATGTATCATAAAACAAATGCGGGATATGTTGATTTAACATTTGATAGATGTGCAAACAAAATAGTTACTATTTCTGAAATACTTGCCGAACATTTGAGGAACTATCAGAAAGAAGGATTATCTATTCATAAAACAGGAAAATCTGCAGCCTTGAGATTGAACGTTCCGGTTTTGGATATGCAAAGATCGTTTGAGGAACAACTGGAATCAGTCGAGGCATGCTTCAAAGCAATTAAAAAAATGACAGACACAGCGGAGTTGTTTTCGCTTAAAGAAATAATTAATCTTCTCGCTGTAGAATAATCATGAGAAGCAAATTGACTATGAGGGAAGAGAAAATGGAAAATAATAATCTGAGCGGTGTAGAAACATTTGCTGAATATCTGAAAGACTTTAGATGAAATTGTAGAGGCTAGCTTTAAGGGGCTTATTAAGCAAACTGCATAACGGCAAAAGAAGTAGGGTAGGAGCCGGTTATGAAAAATGAATCTTTACAAAAGTTGCTTTTATATGGACTATGCAGTTTTATGATATTAGCCTGGACTGTGTTTGGCGCTACAGTTGTGCTTGCATATTCAGGTAACGGAGGACTTATAGTTCACGTCACAAAAACAGGTGATTGTTATCATAATGCAGGGTGTGGTTATCTGCGTTCAGATATTGAAATGACGCTAGAGGATGCTTATCTTGCTGGTTACCGCCCGTGCTCTAGATGCAATCCGCCAGAATACACCGGCGATGCAGGTGATGTTCAGGTACAAAACTCCGGAAATAGCTATAATAATCAATCGCATGTAACAAGCAATAATTCGGGAAATAATTACATTGTGACTACATCGATTCCGGAATCAAAAAGCCCGGTAGGTCTCATCCTTGGCTGTGTAGCAGGAGCCGGAGTGATAACAGGAGGTACTATTGGAGGCGTCAGATCATCTAAAAGAAAACGAGAGGAGTTGATTCAGAAGGTTAATCAGCAGAAAAGTGAGTATGAGCATTTACAGCAGGATTATAAAATCCAGAAAGATAATTATTATCACAAACAGCAGATGTATGAAAATGCTCTTCAAGACTATAGGGCTCAACTTCGGGAAAACGATCTGAAACTAGAAGAATATGAAAATAAGATAAAGTATTATAAAAAGTATTATTCGGTGAGAAGTCTTCAAGACATTGTAGATGCCCCTAAAGATATAGAAATCCATGAGGATGGAACCGTTATTAAGGGAGAGGTCGGGTATAACAGAAAATATGGAGATCTAACAGCCTTCGTTGCACCTTCGGGGAAAAAATATCATAAAAAAAGTAATTGCGGAAGTTCCTATTTTATGCAGCCAATCAATATCTATGATGCGAAGTTGCAAGGATATAGCGCGTGTAAAACATGCTTCTCCAATAAACAAGATGATGAGGTGCCATATTGGTATAGAAAGATCCCTGAAGCGTTAAAAGCAATTAAGGAACTAGAAAAAGACAACCTATAGATTCGGTATACATGCAATGGCAGAGATTCTTTTGAATCTTTCATTCTCAAGTATAAATAATTTCGCAGATAATAATGGGAGAACATATTATGGGAAACAACCCAAGGTGTTTGTACGACAATAGTATTAAAGGGTTTTTGACTCAAGAAAAAGAAACTATTCTTGGTTTTTTGTGTGATCGTTTTCATGGTATTGTACTAACAACTACAAGAGAAGCCTGGAAAGAAGAAATTGTAATACTACAGTCAATACTAGAACCTTGGGAGAATACAGATGGCCGCATAATATTTGAATATGACATCCCTCGTTTGGGAAAGCGAATCGATGTAGTGCTACTGTTAAAGGGGATTGTTTTTTGCTTGGAATTTAAAGTTGGAGAATCTCAAATTCTGGAGTGCGATGTTGATCAGGTATTGGATTATGCGTTAGATTTGAAGAACTTCCACAAGTATAGTCAAGACAAATTGATTGTACCTATACTTGTAGCAACTAATTATAGTAAGTCTTCATCAATAATCCAGTCTTCTGTTTATGATGACCGAATTGTTAATCCGCTTGTAACGGGGAAAAATCATTTATCTACGTTAATCCAAGAAATATTAACACGTTTTCCTGATGAAACTGCAATAAATGAAAACTGGATCATAAGTCCCTATGCACCAACTCCAACAATTATAGAGGCGGCAAGGACATTGTACGAAAGTCACTCTGTAGAAGATATTACCAGGCACGAGGCGGATCAAGTAACTACAGATAATACGATTTCATATATATTAGATGTAATTCATCGGAGCAAGGAAAACGGTGAAAAAAGTATTTGTTTTGTAACCGGTGTTCCTGGTGCAGGAAAAACCTTGGTTGGCTTGGACGTTGCTGTGAAACAAACATATCAAGGATCAGATAAGCCGATTGAAGATGAAGGGGCGGTGTATCTTTCTGGAAATGGACCTTTAGTTGCAGTTCTTAGGGAGGCACTGGCAAAAGATAATTACACTAAATGTAAGGAAAGAGGTGAAGCGAAGAAGCTGACAGACTCACGACGTGAGGTTGGTAAGTTTATTCAAATCATCCACCGCTATCGAGATAATATGCTGGCTAAAATCAAGAATCCGGTCGAAAACGGAGTTCTTGAAATTGATCCGGAGAAAGCTGTTAAACAGCAGGAAGCAGGATATGGTGAGGTGGAACATGTGGCTATCTTTGATGAGGCGCAACGGTCTTGGACTCATGCAAGATTGGCTGCATATTTGAAAAGAGGCGGAACGTATGGAAATAAACTGAAGGTTCCAAACTTCCCTATGTCAGAAGCTTCGTTTTTGATATGGTCACTTGATCAACGCGAAGACTGGGCAACCATTATTTGTCTTGTTGGTGGCGGCCAGGAAATTAATACTGGAGAGGCCGGCATATCTGAATGGATCAAATCATTAAATGAAATGTTTACACATTGGAAGGTTTATATTTCTCCACAATTAACAGAGCCAGAATATGCTGAAGGAAAAGTCAATGAACTCCTTAAAGATAATGCGAATGTCACATATTCTGAGAACTTACATCTGGGCGTTTCTTTGCGTTCATACAGAGCGGAAAAACTTTCTGCCTTTGTTCATGCATTGCTTGCCTTAGATCCAAATGCTTCTTCTATTTATGCTGAAATAAAGGATCGATATCCGATTAAATTGACTAGAGACATGGAAAAAGCAAAAGAGTGGCTCCATGAAAAAGTGAGAGGAAGCGAAAGAACGGGCGTATTGATCACGAAAGAGTCTGCGAGATATAAACCTCTTGGAATTCATGTTTTGCCAAGTGGTGATGAGAATGCTGTTCATTGGTTCCTCGAAGATAAACTTGATACAAGAGCATCAAATTATTTAGAAGATGCTGCAACAGAGATTCAGGTTCAGGGTTTAGAATTAGACTATACTTGCTTGTTATGGGATGCCGACATGCGTTATGAAAATGGAGAGTGGCATTACTATAGGTTTAATGGAAAAACCGCTTGGAACGAATTGTTTGATACTAGTGAAAGTAAGCACGAGCAGATGAAATATATGTTGAATGCTTATAGAGTATTGCTTACTCGCGCGAGGGCCGGGATGGTGATTTGCGTGCCGGAAGGAAATAATCATAAAAACACGAATGGCTTTTGGGAAGATAGTACTCGGTTGCCAGAATATTATGACGGCACATATCAATATTTAAAGAGTTTGGGCCTGGAAGAGATATAAAGATGGAATCGAAAAAAAGTATTCACGTCGTTGCAGCGATCATAAAACAGGACAATAAAATATTTGCCACCCAAAGAGGGTATGGAAATTACAAAGATTGGTGGGAGTTTCCGGGTGGAAAAATGGAAACTGGGGAAACACCGGAAGAAGCTCTTGTAAGAGAAATTCGTGAAGAGTTGGCAACGGAGATTCATGTGGATCAGTATTTAATGACTGTAGAATACGATTATCCGGAGTTTCATCTTTCCATGGACTGCTTCTGGTGCAGTGTTGTAAGTGGAGAGCTAACGCTATTGGAACATGAAGCGGCTAAATGGCTGCCGGTTAATGATCTGCGTCAAGTGAAGTGGCTGCCGGCGGATGTTGAGATTATTGAAAGAATCGAAGAAAGCAAGACATGATTCTTTGCTCGGAGGTGATGTGAAAAGTAAAGAGTTTTTAAAAATGATATTAGAAATTTA
Organism: Lachnospiraceae bacterium; assembly: GCA_017511045.1. Taxonomy (GTDB): domain Bacteria; phylum Bacillota; class Clostridia; order Lachnospirales; family Lachnospiraceae; genus RGIG5612. The sequence goes on from JAFWLM010000120.1 coordinate 24,777, forward strand.
TAATTCCTTGATCTGTCCAAACACATAGACAGGTCTTTTTAAATATTAAGACCGATAAAGAGAGTTACATGTTTTGATAAAAAGGAATCATTTAAATTATTTCAGAAAAATCAAATAGCGAATATTTAAAAAGACTATTTATTACAAGGCATAATTCTTCTTCTGTTGCATCCAAATTTCCGAAAACATATTGTGAATACAGACTGATCAAAGATGCGGAAAAGATCGTACAGGCGATAAATGCCTCTCGAGGATCATTTTTCACTTCTCGGAATTTATTCTGAAAACTGTGCTCTATATTTCTTTTCCACTTGTATGAAAACTGAGGATTGCTATGTGGACCAAGCAGAATCTTAAAGAGCTCTGTATTTTTTGCGATATAGGAAACTGATTCTACAAGGGCAACATCAGGGGTTCCGCTTTTTATGCCTTCTTCATAAACATCTACAAGTTCCCCGCTGATTTCCTTTAAGTCATTTAGTACATGGTTTTCAATTGATTCGAGTACTGCATATTTGTCCTCGTAATACAGATAAAAGGTAGACTTTGCAATACCACTTGCTTTACAAAGGTCAGAGACAGTAATCGAATCAATTCCGTTTTTTGCATATAAAGAAAGAAACGTTTTCTTTATATGTTCTATAGTATTCTGCTTATTTACATCTCGCCTAGATAGTTCCATCGGCATACCTCTCGTACGATTATACTACTGTGCGTCCGACTTTTGAAATTCGACTTTTAAAAATTGGACAAAATCGGACAAACCGTCCAGTGACACTACCAATGTTTTTAAAGGTAGTTTTGTTGACAAATTATGATTACTAAAATGGAATCATAAAAAAGGAGGAGGTAATTGTAATGGAAAAGAAAAAGTCGTTTGCATTGGGATATAGTTTAGTTTTTCATTCGATCCTGATGTATTTTATCACCGGAGCGTTTACCACATCCGGAATGAATGTATGGAATGCAGCGTTTAGCGGGGCTCATGGTTGGGACACCTCTACACTGTTAACAATGTGTACTATCGGCGGCTTGGTAGGTGTTTTAGGTACCATTATTTTTGGTAATGTTGTTGCGAAGAAAGGCGCAAGGCCGGTTATCGCTATCTGCGTAATCGTTTGTGGAATTGCTGTCATGCTGTTTGGCTATGTTCCTAATATTGCATGCTATGCGATCTGCATGGTGATTTTTAATGTTACCGCAAATGGTTATTGCTCAGTTGCATCAAACGCTGTTATTGGTAACTGGTTCCCGAAAAGAAAGGGCTTCATTCTGGGAATCACCACAATGGGTCTTCCACTTGCATCGTGTGCGTTTGTACCGATTCTTTCCGCTTTGCTGGGAACAGCTGGTCTTCAGAAGAGCTTTCTGATCATTGGTGCAGTTGTAATCGTTCTTGGTATCGTTTCCTGGTTCTGGGTACGTAACACTCCGCAGGAGGTTGGACTTCTTCCAGATAATGGAAAGTACCCAGAAACAAATGCGATGCCGCAAGGACAAACTTCAGAATGGACGATTAAAAAACTTCTTGGCCATAAAAACACATGGTTCATTTCCTTGGCATATGGTCTTTTGTTCCTTGTAACAATGGGAATGGTTTCGCAAACTGTTGTTTATCTGGTACAGCATGGTTTTGAATTACAGAGATCTGTCAGTATGTTATCTATCGCGGCAGCGGTTGGTATTGTAGGTAGTTTCATCTGGGGTGTGCTTGATGATAAATTCGGAACCAAACTGGCCTCAATTGTTTATTGTATTTGGTACGTAATAACGTTTGCCATCCTTGCTCTTGCTCAGGGCCCGGTGATATTGATCGTTGGTGTAATAATGCTCGGCGCATCTTTAGGAGGTATCGGAAATCTGATGCCATCCATGATCATGACGGCCTTTGGTGTAACTGAATTTGCTGCTGCAAGCCGCGTGGTGCAGACAATTGTAAGTATCGTCAGAGCATTATCATTCGCCGTTATGGCTCTTGGTTTGAAACTGTTTGGTAACTATGCAAGTACGGCATGGATTCTTCTTGGCTTAACAGTAGTTGCCTTGATTCTGATCCTGCTTATCAAACCGGTAAAGAAGGAGCAGTGATATGAAGAAGATAGCTTTTGAAGAACACATCTGCAGACCGCAATATATGGCATTGCGTTTTACAACTCCTCGTGGAAGAGCTAATCCATTTCCTCTTAATCCGACAGAATTTGAGCGAATGGGACCTTTGATTAATGATGAAGGTGAGCTTCGGCTGAAAGATATGGATAAATATGATATCGAAAAGAGCGCTCTTATGTCTGCGACAAACGGGTTTGATTATGTTGATGATCCGGTCGAGGATAAGCAGAATGTCATGGGATTTAATGATTTTCTCTTTGGAGAAGTTATAAAGAAACATCCAGACCGTTTCATGGGATTTGCCACTTTACCAATGATGGATCCGAATCAGGCTGCAGAAGAGCTTTGCCGTTGCATGGAAATGGACGGATGTATTGGTGCTATTGTCAGTGGATTGTTAAGACCGGGGCGTTTTCTTGATGAGGAAGAATATATGCCTGTATGGGAGGCCGCTCATAAGACAAAAGCGTTTCTCTACCTGCATCCAACAGAAACACCAGAGGAGATAAAAGGATTATATAAAAACTATGAATGCTTGAACGGTTCAACATGGTCATGGGGAACTGATACAGCAACTTATGTTCTCAGAATGATTTTCTCAGGGGTGTTTGATCGATATCCTGACGCCAGACTGATAGTCGGGCATATGGGAGAAATGCTTCCGTATGTGCTGGAACGATTAGATATTCGTTGGAAAATCAGTCCGTTGGATTCTAAGAACAAATTATCACCATCTGAATATATCAAGAGAAATATTTGGATTACGACTAGTGGAAACCCATCTGCTGCAGCTATGAAATGCGCAATTGAAGCTATCGGTTCGGATAAAATCTTATTTGCTACTGATTATCCATTTGAGGGTATGAAAGAATATAGCGACTTCATTGAAAATGTAGATATTTCTGAAGAAGACAGAGAAAAAATTTGCTGGAGAAATGCAGAAGCGTTGTTTGGCGCATAAAAAATATAAACCCCTCTGTAAAGACCTGTCCATGATATTGGACAGGTCTTTTTATATCATTGGTTTATCAGCAGGGTTGAAGAGAAACCAGATGGTTAGGAGAAGAAAGAATGAGAGAATTGATTTGTAAAAAACTGGCTATGACCACAGAGGAATTAAGATTCTTTGTTCAAAATGAATCTTGGATCTTTGCAAAAACATATGCTCAGAAAGCCCCACACGAATACATTGTCCGAAATAAAATCAATGGTAGCGATGAGGACTTTATGGCCATGGTTGATTATATTCAGGAAAATGGAATCACTATGTATTTCTGGAATCATCCAAATAAACATATCTTTCTTGATGGTTATCAGTATTGGGTGATGCGAGAAAATGAAGAGGATCCAAGTACAATTATTAATCGTTGTAATCTTAATGAGTATAAACTTTCGATAACGTGGAAGGGCTCTGGGAACTAAATGTCTCTTGATATGATGTAGAGGTTTTAATATAGTTACATTAAGTACATAATGTATTTCCTGAATGTTGCATGTTCGAAAAGGAGCCGAAAAGAAATAAAAATGAATCAGCGAACAATTGATAGAATCAGAAAATTTTCAGAGGACAGGGATTGGGACCAGTTTCATTCACCTGCGAATCTTGCAAAGTCGATTTCCATTGAAGCTAACGAACTTTTAGAATGCTTCCAGTGGGATGATGAAAATTTTGATATAGAGCATGTAAAAGAAGAACTTGCGGATGTGCTTGTTTACTGCCGCAATATGCTTGATAAGCTTGGATTGGATGAAGACGAAATTGTTAATGCCAAGATGACGCGGAACGAAGAAAAATATCCGGTTGAAAAAGCAAAGGGTAGAGCAGATAAGTATGATCAGCTGTAAAGAAATATACTGCATAATACTATATTAATAGAATTAAATTATCAGAAAGGATTTGTATGAACGACGATTGGATGGATAATCCGTTAGAGGTAGATGATTTTATAAATTCATTGGAAGAAGAAACAAAGGACCAAAAGAATGGTTCTGGTGGAAGACCGCCCGGAGGCGGCGGGAGCGGCTGCGGAATGTTGATCATTGGTGCAGTACTGATTCTCATTGTTATTGCCATTTTGATCATGCTGTTTGAGAAGTTGGGATGAGAAAACCATGTTATTCGATAATATCAATAAAGGGATTGAAGAATATAAAAATACAGAGGGCGCTGTATTGGTTGATGTGAGAGAAACGGACGAGTTCGAATCCGGTCATATTCCTGGTGCTGTCAATCTTCCGCTATCTAAAATACAAAGCATGAGAATCATTAAATGAATATCTACGAATTTGGAAACCCGGAGGCGGAACATGTTCTTGTCCAAATGGTCGATGAACATGATCTTGCCGTAATAGAGAATGAAGTGGAAACCATCAGGCAGAAGGCCGATAAGGACTTTCTGCTGCTTGCTGTTCCGGTGAAGGATTGGAATCAGGATCTGTCGCCATGGAGAGCGCCGGCAGTGTTTGGAAACAATGATTTCGGTGATGGAGCGCAGAACACGCTGCTGGAAGTAACGGATCTCTGTCAGAACAAGAACAAAAACTATTATATTGGCGGCTATTCGTTGGCAGGCCTGTTTGCGTTATGGGCGGCGTATCAGACGGATCTTTTCAAGGGCGTTGCAGCCGCCTCGCCGTCTATCTGGTTTCCCGGATTTATTGACTACATGAAGGAAAGACAGATCCGCTGCCATGACGTTTATCTAAGCCTTGGGGATAAAGAGGAAAAGACCCGAAATCCTGTTATGGCAACAGTCGGGGAGAAGATCCGGGAGGCGCATGTCGTTTTTGAGCAGCAAGGGAATTGCTGCGTTCTCGAATGGAACCAGGGAAATCATTTTAAAGATCCCGATCTCAGAACAGCGAAGGCATTTTCGTGGCTGCTTAGGTGACAAAAGAACCGTCCCCTTGTCACGTTTTTGCCATCTATTCCTGCACGAAATACGAGAGAATCAGATAAAGCCGTTCTTCTGCGTTATCGAGATCAACGCTGACCATCTCTTTTAACCGGTTAACTCGATATACCAGTGAATTCCTGTGGATGCTGAGAACTTTTGCTGCAAGAGTCTGATCTCTTTCACACATCAGATAGACTTTCAAAGTGTTGTAATAATCGGTTCCGTTTTCTTTGTCCTGTAATTTCAGTTGTTCCAGAACCGGGGAGGTCATATTAATCTTTAAAGCTTCATGGAAACATGTGCGCATATAATCTAAGGCATAGTTTTCACAGAAGTTAACAGAGCCTTTTTCTTTATTGCCGAATTCCAAGGCGCATTTTGCCTGAAGGTAGTATTGCTGAAGCGCCAGGATGTCTGTGAATTCATAACTGAATCCACAATATGCATTTTGCATTTCGAGTAGTCTGTGTAAATCTGCCAGAAGGGATTCTTTTGAACATAGGGACCAATTTATAACCATAACAAATTGATCATTGAAAAGAAAACCGGATATGCCGCTGTAATTGTTTTCCAAAATCCGGTTTATCAGTGTAACTCCAATATCATCTTCGGAGCAGGAATGTAATATGGCTAACTGTAATTTGGAAGACTGCCCCCAGCCGATTCCTTCCAGTCGCATTCGAAGAGAGAGCGGATCGTTATCTTTTCCTTCCAGAATGTCGGAAAAGAGATTGGAATAGATCGGCAGATTTGTATGAATCTTGAACCAAAGATCCAATAAAGAACAAAAGGCTTCCGATAACTGTAGCCGAGAATTCAACTGTTCGGCTTTTCCTCCATCGAGAGAAACAAACCAGCCGATTAAACGGTCATCTTTCGAGTAGAAATTCCGTATAATATCCATTGTATTAATTGAATGGATTACATAGGGTTCTCGTTTATTAACATTTTGCCTAAGCTGCTCATTGATGATCTTCAGTTCTTCCGTACTTAAATATCCCTTGATAAGCTCATGCTCTTCTAAGTTTCGATAATGTGCATCTCCGAGCACTTTATGGGAAAGATCGGTAAGGGCGACTCCGGTCTTCAGTATGGGTGTTGTCAAATCTAATATCTCGTGGATATCACTTTCTCTGCTGATAGCCTGGAGAACTTTTGTCTCCCAATCGTTGTAAAACTCCAGCATCTGCTGAATCTCGTTGAAAATGAGATATATGTCATCTGCTTTAATTGTTATCAAATCTGTATTATTTACACAAATAATATGTTTTGCAGTGGAATCAGAGGGATTATCTGCATATCCGATATACAGATAATCTTTTCTCATCTCATTGTCATCGGCAATATAACGGACGCCGCTGATTGTCATATTCCCCTTGTTAATGCTGGCTTTTGGCGAGTACTTTTCCAGCCAGTCATTTACGATCCACATACTTAATTTCATATTAATTCACCTCTCCTATTCATCATAATGCATTTGTATACTTTATACAAGCGCCCTTAAAAATTACGCTCGTAGTTTTAACACTTCATACATTTTTTTAAGAAAAATATATCCATATAATTTCACTGTATTTAAAAATGTCATTGCGTTAAGCAGGCTGGAAAGTTTGTATACAGCGTGACTGAATTTAACAAGAGGGAGGACAATATGGAAAAGAAAAAAAATCTCGGATTTGGTTTTCGAGGATGGATGCTGATTCTTTATCAGGCAATTGCTTTCTTTACATTTACTGTATTTACGAATTTTCCCATGAATATCCTAGCTGATATGTATGGTGGAGCAAAAACGATTTCGACTATATACACAGTAGCGACAATTGTTGGTATTGTAGTGCAGCTAATATTCACACGTTTTATTGGAAAGATAAAAAGTATAAAACTATTGGGTGCGATCTTCGGAGGAATCACTCTCATACTTGCACTTGGCATCATGACGATTCCGATGAGTAATCCAGTTCTATATCAGATCTGTTTTGCCTTAGTAACATTATTCTCAAATGTGAATGCAACGTTTGCGGTTAGTATCCTGGTGGGGCAGTGGTTCCCGAGAAGAAAAGGAACGATCATGGGAATCGCAACACTTGCTTTCCCGATCACGAATGCATTAATTGGATTCTTCGCTGAAAGTGTGTTTAAAAAAGGATTTCCGGATGTATTCGGTGCATTCCTCCCGTTCTTCATTGTTTCTGTTATCGGTTTTATTATCGGCATGATCTTTATCAAAGATTATCCGGAACAGGTTGGCGCATTTCGTGATAACGATAAGAGCTTTACACCTGAGATTGCAAAAGCAATGATGGAAGAGGAAATTGAAAATAAAAAGACTTCCGTATGGAATGCTTTGAATACTTTTAAATCACGTGATTTCTGGTTTATTACCATCCCTTGTGGCGCACTGTTAATGTGCTCTGTGGGAATGATGACCCAAACCGCCGCAGTATTAAACAGCTATGCAGATGGAATTGCCCCTTTGGGCGGATATACCGGAGTTATGTTTATTGCGGCAGCTATTGCTTGTGTTGGCAGTTGGCTTATGGGTGTGATTGATACAAAAATAGGAACGAGAAAAGCCATCATCATATCTGTAGTAATGATGCTTGTCAGCGGAATCATTGGTTTGTTTAAGGGCGTTGTTCCAATGCTGATTGCATTTTTCCTTCTGTGTGTATTTGAAGGAGCAGCTTCGAACTTCACGGTATCAGCAGCTGCGCAGTACTGGAGAAGAGAGGACTTTCCAAATGTCTTTTCCTGCTTAAATCCAATTGCAAACATTCTTCAGGCGTTTGGTCCGATGATGGTTGCTGCCACTGTTTTCTCTGCAACCGGATACACTCTTACATATGGTATTTTTGCCGGAATCGCAGTTGTCTCTCTTGTCCTTATGCTTCTGTTCAGCCCGAAGCATGTTAAGGCAGTCGATGATAAATACAGAGAAAAAGCCGGAAAAGCTTTAGATGATGCACTTGTTGGAAGAAAATAAAACAGCAACAATAAAACAGCAACAATAAAACAATGATGCTGAATAATAAACCTCAATCTGGGACAGGCAGGCGACTGTCTGTCCCGTTTACACTCTGAAAACAGTAAAACAGGAGAAAATGATGAGTGAACTGAACGAAAAGAATGTTGAACAAATAATGGAAGAACCAAAAGAGCTCTCGCCAATTGCTGTCAGGATGAAGCGAAATATGACAGCACTGTCTTTGCATGAACCGGATCGCGTCCCGTTTATGCCGTCCATGAATAATTTTTATGCGATGCATTACGGCGTTTCCATTCAGGAGTCTATGACTGATGCAAAAAGCCTGATTGAGCCATTAAGAAGATACTGCGCAGATTATGATCCGGATTGGGTATGGAATCCGGTACCGTTTCCTATTAAACCAATGGAGACAATCAAGCATAACCAGGCAAGGTGGCCGGGAGACTATTGGAACCTCCCTGAAAACACACCATATCAATATGTAGATAAATCCTATCTGAGCGAGGATGATTGGGAAGAGTACTTCGCGGATCCGACCCGCTTTATCCTGCATAAAGTTTTGCCGAATAAATATGGCTCACTTGGAGGTCTTGAGTTTATCAATCCATATGCCATGTGCGGACATGCGATTTTAAGTTTTGCGCAGTTTGCAAATCCTGCTGTAAAGGCAGCGCTTCAAACACTGATTCAGGTCGGAGAAGAAGTAGATGCCTATATGCAGGGCGGAATTGCTTTGACTATGAGTGTGATCGAAAATGGATATCCGGTATACGGAAGTGCTCCGGCTTGCGTTCCGTTTGATGATTTTGCTGATAATATCAGAGGATTGATGGAACTCTGTATGGATATCATTACAGACCCGGAAGAAGTTGAAGAGGCGTTGGAGAAGCTGGGAGAAGTTACGATTCCGGCGGCAATTGCAACATGTAAGATGTCACATTGCGATACTTTATTTATGCCTTTGCATTGTGGCGTAGATAATTTCATGTCCCTGGAAAACTATGAAAAATATTATTGGCCGGGAATGAAGAAAATGATGCTCGCAGCAATTGATGCAGATATTACACCTGTCGTTTTCTGCGAAGGAAAATATGATACCCGACTTGAATGTATCACTGACATTCCAAGAGGAAAAATTTTGTATTGCTTTGAGGATGTAGACTGGAAAGAGGCAAAACGTATTGTGGGGCCGTACGCTGCAATTGGAGGTGGTATGAGTACACATACGTTGATGAACGGAACTCCGCAACAGGTGGAAGATGAAGTGAAACGTTCTCTGGACATTTTAGCGCCGGGCGGTGGTTTCTTTATGAGTAACAGCATTGCTTTAGACGAGGTTTCCCCTGAAAACATGCATGCATGGAGAAATGCATTGGAAAAATACGGAAAATACTAAGGTGTCACCGTCCCCTTGTCACCAAGTATATAGTAGCGAATAATTCTTTTTTGGACAATCTTTATAATTCTACGGTATTGTCTTTAGTGTCCAGGGACAATACGCCTGGACACCGTACTGTCTAGGGACTCTGTTAATGAAAAAGAAATGGATTATGCGTCATTATTTGAAAAGGAGATCAAGGAATTGTTATGTAAATGAAAAGGAAGGATAGTTGTATATCGCCCAACAAAAACAAAGCGCCGCGTCCTGCGGTGCTTTGTTTTGAAAAGGGGAGAGAAATGAAAAAATCATATATCTTTTATGTGCGTATTATGCAACGCGAACCTTAATTGAAACTAAGTGTTTTTATGGAGATTCTGTGAAAACGGTTTACAACGGAAGCAGAAGGTATAGCATAGAAACAGAGATGAAAATAAGAAGTAAAAGCGTAACTGAATATATTATGAGGGAGATCACCCATATCTGCCGGAGCATGAAGAAACGTGCGCCGGGCAGTGAGGGTGAGCGTGAAGCGGCGGAGTATATGGCAAAGACGCTTGAGAACGAATGCGGATGTGAGAACGTGGTCACAGAATCGTTCAGCTTACATCCGGGTGCTTTTTACGGATACTTGTATTTCTCCTGCGTTTTTGATGTGCTTACCTGCGCATTGTTCTTTGTGAACGGATGGTGCAGCATTGCGGCAGGCGTTATCTCGCTTCTTCTTTTTCTCCTCCAATTTGTCCTGTACTACGAGATTATCGACCCTTTCTTCCCGAAAGCGGACAGCGTGAACGTCACGGCCATCCGTCCGTGCAACGGGGAGACGAAACGGCGCATCTTTATCAACGGACATGTTGATGCTGCCTGGGAGTGGCCGCTGAACTACTACTTTAATGGCATCGTTTTCGAGGCACATGGCGTTGTGGCTGTGGTCGGTGTGCTTTATTACATTGCGCTTTCGATCTGCAGACTTGCAGGCGCGGGGAAATGGGTACTGACTGCCGGCCTCATTGGTATTGTCTTTGTGCCTGCGTGGATCGGCCTTTGCTTCTTGCGGAATAAAAGACTGGTGGTAGATGGTGCAAATGATAATCTTACCGGATGCTATCTGGGCATCGCGGTCTTAAAAGAAATGGAAGAGCAGGGCATCACGTTTGAGAATACGGAGATTGGTGTGATCCTGACCGGCTCGGAAGAGAGCGGACTCAGAGGGGCGAAGGCTTGGTGCAAAGCTCATAAGGAAGAGTTTTCTGATGTTCCGACATATATCTATTCCTTTGATACGATTCACGATCCGAAGTTTCTGATGGTCAATAAAAGGGATCTGAACAGTACGCTGAAGGCGGATGCGGAGCTGGCGGATCTGTTCCTGAAAGGTGCTGAGAATGCGGGCGTTCCGTGTAAGAGTGGATATGTGCCGCCGATGGGCGGAGCGACAGACAGTGCCGCATTCACAAAAGGCGGATTCCGCTCCATAGGCATCACCGGACTGAATCATAAACTTGAGGATTATTACCATACCCGGAGAGACAGCTATGATAACCTGAATGCCGAGGGCATCGAGAACTGCTATAAAGCCATCGTGCATACGATAAGGTTGATAGATAAGATGTGAGAATAAACAAGGGAGCCTGTGAAGTGATCTTCACAGGCTCTTTTTCTATAATGCAGAAGTTGTAGAGGAAACGGAAATATCATACAATAAATAACAAAGCAGGGAATATGTAAGAATACAGGAGGTGTTGCTATGTTCATTTTTTGGGGCGACGGTTCACAGGAAGCTATGGACCTCGTGGACAGCATTGTTGTCAGAAGCACGCAGAACTTCAACTGGACGTTTATCTTCATTCTTGCAGTCGTGTTTTATGTTTACTGGTCGGAGATCCATAAGAAAAACTATGAGGCGGTTTTCGCCGGGCTGGCACTTTACGGCGTGCACTGGCTCTATGAGATCGCGAATGCTGTGATCGGACACATTTTTGGATATCCGCTTTGGTCAGTCTCCAATGAATCCACCACGTTTATTCTGCTGATCGGTGTGTGCTGGGAACTGTCCATGATGTTCTCTCTTGCAGGTATCATTTCCTTCAAGATGCTTCCGCAGGACAGAACGAAGAAATATTTTTCGAAGAACGGAAAAGGAGGTATCAGCTGCAAACTGGCCGGGGCAATCGGCATGGCGCTTCTGTTTGCGCTTGTGGAGTCATTCCTTGCCGGGACCAGCAACCATTCCTTTATCTGGGTATATAAATGGTGGGGAGTGCTGCCGGTATTTATCACGACTTACATCCCGTTCTTCCTTGCGGCTAACTACGTGCCCGACATGAAACCGAAAAAGAGAAAAGCTTTTCTTATTACGGAATGGGTTCTGGTGGCTGTGCTGTTGATCGTTTTGATTCCATTGGGGATAATTTAAACTGGATTTGATAAGAGGCGAATGACTATGAAAAAACTACTGATTGTTGTTGACATGCAGAATGATTTTATCGATGGCTCGCTCGGAACTCCCGAGGCGCTTGCTATCGTTGAGGCGGTGAAAGAGAAGATCCGCTCGTATCCGCCGGAAGATGTGATCGCGACGATGGATACGCATGAGACGGATTATCTGAGCACGCAGGAAGGAAAGTTTCTTCCGGTGGAGCATTGCATCCGAGACACCCATGGCTGGGAGATCCGCGAGGATATTATGGAACTCCTTGATGAGGCGGAGATTTATGAGAAACCGACATTCGCATGCGAGGACCTGGCGCAGGATCTGCGGGGCTATGCGATGGATATGAAGGCGCGCGCCGATCGATTGAATGAGATTGCAGAGAACCCGGAGGAGACGGTCGGAGAACAGATCGAGTTGGAACTCGTCGGTCTTTGCACCGATATCTGTGTCGTCTCCAACGCACTGCTCCTGAAGGCATTGATGCCGGAAGTTAAGATCTCGGTCGACTCTTCCTGCTGTGCAGGCGTCACCCCGGAGAAGCATGCCGCTGCTTTGGAGACTATGAGGTCCTGCCAGGTGGTAGTGAAGTAGAGAGGCTGAAAGCAGAGGAGACGGAAATGTACTATTTGGGGATTGATATCGGAGGCACTGGTTTAAAAGCGGGACTGGTAGACGAAGCGGGAACGATCATTGCAAGAAAGAGCGTTCCTGTGGATGCAAAGCATCCTGATTTTGACCATTATCTGGCGGAAGAACTTGCGTCGCTTACAAAACAGCTGCTTTTTGAAAACGATCTTTCAGTCAATGACATTCCTTATGTAGGGATAGGGGTCCCTGGCCCCTGCGATGATAAGAACGGGCTCTTTCTTTTTGCTCCGAATCTTCCGGTCCGGAATATGGAACTTCGCAGATTGTTTCAGGAGCAGTTGGATATCCCGGTCCGTTTGGGAAATGATGCAAACTGTGCGGCGCTTGGTGAATACCGCGTCGGCGCGGGCAAACAATACAGCAGTATGGTCCTGATCACCTTAGGGACCGGAGTCGGAACAGGGATCATTCTGGACGGCAAAATGTGGACCGGCTGCAACGGTGTCGGAGCGGAAGGCGGCCATATGGTCGTAAGACCGGGAGGCCTTGAGTGTGGCTGCGGAAGGAAAGGATGTTTCGAAGTCTATGCTTCTGCAAGCGGTCTGATCCGTATGGCGGTCGAACAGATGAGAAACGACAAAGACAGTCTGTTGTGGTCGCTTGCTGACGGGGCAGAGGAAAATGTGACCGGGCGTATCGTTTTCCGCGCGGCGGAAGAAAAAGATCCGACAGCGGAAAAGGTGTTGGATGAATATATCGATGTTCTTTCAGAGGGATGTCTGGATATCATCAATCTGCTGCAGCCTGAAGTGGTCGTTTTAGGCGGAGGCATCTCCGGAGCTTCGGACGCGCTGCTTTTAGAGCCGCTTCGTGAGAGAACATACGGAAGGGATATGGCGAAATACAGCCTTCCAAAGACAACGATTGTAAAGGCCGAGCTGGGCAACGATGCAGGGATCATCGGTGCCGCTTTTCTGGGTGCTTGAAAAGAACTGCTGTTAGGAGAGGAGACCAACATTGGAATTACTGCATGGATCACCAAAAGATATGACAGGAAGAGAGGAGCGCGAGGTCCGGGCTTATGCGCTGCTGGATGAACTGGGCGTGGAGTTTGACCGGACGGATCATCCGGACGAGCCTGCGACCAGCATGGAAGTCTGCGCTGAGATCGACGCGATCCTGGACGTGCGTATCTGCAAAAACCTGTTCCTCTGCAACCGGCAGAAAACGGCGTTTTATCTGCTGATCATGCCGGGCGACAAACCTTTTAAAACAAAGGAACTTTCGGGCCAGCTTGGGATCAGCCGCCTTTCCTTTGCGGACGAGGAGCATATGAAGGAGTATCTGGATCTGCTTCCGGGGAGCGTTTCTGTGCTGGGACTGATGAATGACAAAGAGCACAAGGTCCGCCTGGTGATCGACGAGGATGTTTTGAAAGAGGAAATGTTCGGATGCCATCCGTGCATGAATACCAGCTCCATCCGCTTCCGTACCAAGGATCTGATAGAAAAGATCCTGCCGGCGCTGGGCATCACTTATGATGTTGTGCATCTGGTGGGTGTGGAGTAAAGAGACAGGGGACGGTTCTCTGTCTCTTCCAAAAAAGTTAATCTGATCCAGAGCTCATGGACAAATCCATGAGCTCTTGTTATATAATAGGATGTAGTTCGACAATATAAGTAGAAGAAGCTTATCGGTTAGGTGCTCTGACATTTTTTGAATTACATTTCTCAACGTGACACCTTACAAACGCACCTCCGTTGAGAAAACTGCTTTTTTGATAAAGGAAAACGGTGCGATTTGTGTAAAAAAAGGACTATTATGCACTGCTTCTCAACGGCAACCCCGATGGTTCCAGTTCCGTTGAGAAAACCATAGATTTTTCTCAACGGATTAAGAAGTATAGACAATGCCGTTGAGAAAACGCTGAAAAAGATTGAAAAATTGCTGTTTTTTTGCTCGAAAAAGAGTCAAATGAAAAAGATTCTCAACGGATTAACCATTACTGGAGCTGCCGTTGAGAAACGGCAAAAAAATAAAGACGGCAAACAGAATCAAAACAGCAAAAAACAACGTATCTCAGTGTCCAAATGGAGGCAGGAAAATGAGAAAGATGATTGCGTACTGTGGACTGGATTGCGAAAAGTGTGATGCCTATCTGGCAACAGTGAATGACGATAATGCTCTGCGGGAGAAAACTGCCCGGCTTTGGAGTGAATTGAATCAGGTTGACATAACAGCGGAACAGATCAACTGTGAAGGTTGCCGCACAGATGGTCTCAAAACAGTTTATTGCGACAGCTTATGCGAGATCCGAAAATGTGCTGTGAAAAAAGGAATGGACACTTGCGGCAGCTGTCCGGAAATGGATACGTGCCGGACGGTCAGTATGGTTATTGGCAATAACCAGGAAGCGTTAAGAAATTTGAAATGAGTAATAAAAAATCCAAGTCGCTTGAAATACCGGTCGCGGTAGAGAACTTTGCGGAAGCGAATTCGTTTATCGGGGGAAGGCTGAAACGGAATAACATCAGCAAAGAGATCCGGCAGGAGACTCATCTGATCTTTGAGTCTCTGTTTCATAACATGCTTGCGCAGGGCTTTGATCAGGACACGATCTTAAAGATCAAGATCCAAAAGAGCTTTGGAGAGATCAATATTAAACTTGGTTTTGAAGGTCAGCAGTTTGTGCTGGACAGCAATGCAGGCGGCAGCTTAACACCGGAAGAAAGTATTTTGCAGGCATACAGCGATAAGCTCGAGCATAGCTATCAAAGCGGCTATAACCTGATCAATATCAAAGTGCACAAAAGCTTTCTGAATACGCTGCTTCTTGGTTTTTCCGCAATCATCTTTGCAATTCTGGTTTATATTCCGATCAGTATTTGCATGAGTCCGGAAATGCAGTTAAAACTGGCAGACAACATTGTGTTCCCTCTGGTGAAGATGTTTTCCAATGCGATGCTGATGATCGGTGCGCCGGTCACATTCTTCTCGTTCCTGAATAACTTCACAGATATTCATATTCTGTCTTCCAGAAACTCTGAGGGAAGCAAGCTGCAGGCCAAAACGATCATCACTTCTGTGGTCGCTATCCTTTTAGCGATCGTTGCCGGTTTTATTATTGCGGCTATACTGAATGCGCAGCTGGGCAACATCTCCCTGGCGAGCGGGCTTGATCCTGTCCCATCGGTCGGGGAACTGATCGAATCGCTGGTGCCGCCAAGCATCTTTACGCCGTTTGAAACGATCATGCCGTTCCCGCTGATCATTGTGGCGCTGATCGTTGCCTACGCGTTCTGTACCGTTGGAAAGTATTTCAACAAAATGAAAAAAGCAGTCGATGCCTGCTATACTTTATTTTCCAGAATGCTGCATATCGTTATGTATGCATTCCCGTTCTATTGTTTTCTGGCGCTGCTGTATCCGATGCTTGAAAGCGGGTTCAGCATCCTTTTATCGTATTTGTATATTATCTTGTTATCATTATTAAGTCTGGTGCTTCTTATCGTTTTCTATTTGCTTCGCCTTATTTGCGGCGGCGTGAAACTGAAGCCATTCTTAAAACATCTTCCGGCATTGCTGAGGGAGAATTATAAGATTGGGTCAGCGATTGATGCTGTACCGTTTAATGTACGCTATTGTACGAGGAACTATGGGATGGACCGCAAACGGATCACCAATAAGTTTGCCATTCTCGCCCAGATCAATCTGGATGGAAACTGCTATCTCATCATGCTGATCTCGATGCTGTTCATTTTCATGATGGTGAGCAGGGCTTCCTGGTTCCATATTCTGGTGATCGCGATCATGGTCTTGTTCCTTTCTTTCGGCGCGCCGAACCAGCCGGGCTCGATCCTGATCGGGGCTTTGATCATCGCGCTGTTTTTGAAAGCGGACGCGCTGATACCGACGGCGCTCATTCTGGAAGCGTTCTTCGGGGTCACGCAGAATCTGATCAATGTGACAGGCGACGTCATAACCGTCGCAATAGAAGAGAAGTATGTGTGGAAAGGGCAGAACTCAGGGGTTGCGAAATGAAACTGTTCGGAAAGAAAAAGGACAACAGAATACCCGTCGTCCAGAGTGACAAGTATGAGCTGGTCCTTCGCTGCAGCATTTGCAACGGAGAACAGATCCTGTGCACGAAAGACAGGGAGACTGGCGAGCAACAGGAGCTGATGCTGATCAAATCTTTCGACGAACTAAAAGAAGTTTGTGAAGCAAATCATATCGATCCGACGACGGTAAAGAAGGAGTTTTGAAGTATGGACGCATTTAATCAGTTTATGAAAGCCCCATGGGCACCTATCGCTGTAATGGCCATTATCGTTGTAGTTGTTATTATCGTTACTACAGTGAATCATTCGAGAAAGAAATAATAGAGAAAAACAAAACCTCCGCATTGTTGTGGAGGTTTGTTTTGAAAGGAAGGAGAAGGAGACAAAGAACTGTCCCCTGTCTCCTTTGGATGATCTAATAATTATTTGATGGATGCGCCGAATGCTTCCAGATCTGCGAGAATTGCTTCTGTCTTCTGGTCATCGCCATTCACTTCTTTGATTCCGAGGTCTTCTGCCTCAAAGAATCCAACCATAGTTTTATACTGTGCTTCGAGTCCTTCATAAACGTTTGGTGAATGGGAACTCAGGATCATCGCATACTTTGTTGCAGCCGGTTTAAACGGCGCATAGAATCTTGTGACTGCAGACTGCAGCTGTCCGCTGAATCCGAAGTAGTGAACCGGTGAAGCTAATACGATCATTTCAGCACTTGCAAGTTCCGGATAGAGATTCTGCATGTCATCTTTCTGGATGCACTTCCCTTCACCTTTGGTGTGGCACCAGTTGCAGCCGAGGCAGCCATTGATCTTCATGGTTCCGATTGGACATTCTACAACTTCATGTCCTGCGTTCTGTGCACCTTTTGTAAAGGCATCAATTAGAGCTTTTGTATTTCCGTTTGCATGCGGACTTCCGTTTAATACTAAGATTTTCATATTGATAACCTCCTTAAAACGTATCGTTATTCAATCGTATATTTGTTTTGTGATGTGATTAAATTATAACATTTTGATTTTGAATTCGTCTATTGTACAATGGAATACAATGAGAATCAGGAAGACTGGAGAGAAAAATGAAACTGAAAGAACGTATTGATACTCATACCCATTATCTGCCGCCGGCATATAATGCAATGCTGGACCGGAGAGATCTGCACTTTTTGGATGGAGGTTTTCCCCGTCCAGAGTGGAGCGCGGAGATCCATCTGAAGAACATGGAGACACTTTCGATTACGAAGGCATATCTTTCTCTGTCTTCTCCGCATCTGCATATGGGAGATAAAGCTGAGGCAGTAGAAACCGCGCGAGGCTGTAATGAGTTTGGTGCAGAGCTGATGAAAAAGTATCCGGAGAAATTTGGCATTATGGCAAGTCTTCCGCTTCCGGAAATAGAGGCGTCTGTTGATGAGGTCCGTTATTGCGCAAAGAAGCTGGACATCCGGGGATTCTGTCTGATGACAAATTCCAATGGGATCTATCTCGGCGATCCGATGTTTGATCCCGTGATGGAAGAACTGAACCGGGTTCATGCGGTGGTCAGTCTCCATCCGACACAGCCGGGAGCCGTTCCTTCGGGAGTGTGCGAAAAGCTTCCGTTCCCGCTGATGGAGTTTTTCTTCGACACGAGCAGAACGGTGATCAATCTGATCCTGAACCGCGTGCCGCAGAGATTCCCGAACGTTCGCTTCATCATTCCGCATGCCGGTGCTGTGCTTCCGATCCTCGGCGACCGCCTTGCCGGAATCTCCGCAGTTCTTCCGGGTTTTGATGGTGTAGATGTCAGAGGAAGCCTGCAGGATATGTATTTTGATCTTGCCGGGATGATCTTTCCGACCCAGGTGGAAAACCTGAATCTTTTGGGCGTTCCGAAAGAGCATCTGTTGTACGGAAGTGATGGAACTTTTACCCCGGTTCCGCTTTGCGTGAAACTGGCCGAAAAAATGGACAGCTTGGATGGGGTTGAAATAATATATATGAACAATCCGAAAAGCTTGTTTGAAAAGTATTGATCAGGAGGGAATCATGAAGATTTTGATTTTAAACGGCAGCCCGCATCCGAATGGAAATACGAAGGCGCTGACGGAGGCTTTTACTAAAGGCGCGGAGAGCGCTGGCCATGAAGTGGTCGAGTTTATGGTCGGGAGCATGAACATCAAGCCTTGCCTTGGTTGTGACTGGTGCCACACCAAAGGTGAAGGAAAGTGCATCCAGAAGGATGATATGGAGAAGATCTATGAGGTGCTTGATGTAGCGGACATGATCGTGTTTGCGTCGCCGGTCCACTATCTCGGATTCACTGGTCCGCTGCAGACGACGCTCGCCAGATTCCATGCACCGTTTAAACCAAAGGCTGCAAAGAACGCGCTGATCTTAAGTTCCAATTCGCCGAACGTGTTTGCCGCTATTGAGACTCTGTACAAAGGCAACGTGGGCTTCTTCGGTGCGGAGGATATGGGCATCAAAGAAGTGGTCGGTGCGGACAATAAGTCGGAGACCGTATTGAAGGATCTTGAGGCGTTTGGCGCTTCGCTGTAAAGATCTCGAGGCGTTTGGCGCTTCACTGATGTAAGAGGATGCAGGGGCGGCTCCTGCATCTTTATTAATAAGAATATGCTATAATGACATTTACACGTTTTAGATAACACGCAGTAAAGGAGACTCGTATGAGAATTGCAGTAACACATGATAACGGAGAGGTGTTCCAGCATTTTGGACACTCGGAGGAGTTTAAGGTTTATGAAGTGGAAGATGGAGTCGTCAAATCTTCGGAAGTGATTGGTCCGGAAGGAAGCGGACATGGAGCATTGGCAGCAATGCTGGACGATAAGGCGATCGACGTTCTGATCTGTGGCGGCATTGGCGGCGGCGCGCAGACTGCTTTGGAAGAAAGAGGAATCGAGCTCTGCGCAGGCGCATCCGGAAGCGCGGATGAAGCTGTTGAAGCATATCTGCGCGGAGAGCTGATCAATACAGGTGCCAATTGCGATCATCATGGTGAGGACCATGACTGTTCTGATCATGACTGCGGAAGCTGCGGAGGCTGTCACGGCGCTCCGGCTTTCACCGGTAAAAATGTCGGGAAGACCTGCCGCACCCATTACAGAGGTACGTTTAATGACGGCACTCAGTTTGATTCGTCTTATGATCGCGGGGAGCCGCTGGAGTTTGTCTGCGGTGCCGGGATGATGATCCAGGGATTTGATGCGGCTGTTGCAAATATGGAAGTCGGCGAAACGGTCGAGGTTCACCTGATGCCTTCCGAAGCGTATGGGGAAACTAATCCGGATGCGATCTTTACTGTTGAGATTGCATCGATGCCGGGCGCTGAGGATGTCGAAGTTGACCAGCAGGTCTACCTTCAGAATATGTATGGCCAGCCTGTTCCTGTGAAAGTGATCGCAAAGGATGATAAAACGATCACCTTTGACGCGAACCATGAGATGGCCGGAAAAGAACTCAACTTCACGATCGAGCTCGTAGAGGTTTTGGATTAAATGAAATGAGGCAGGGAAGGGCTCAGCTTGCCGTCCCCTGTCTCTAATTACATTTTTAAGGAGGACTGAACATGAGAACAAAACTGAATTTGACTGAAGGCATTTTCCCGATGCCGGTACTGATGGTTGCAACGTATAACGAAGACGGCAGCGTCAATGTTATGAATGCGGCATGGGGAACCATGCAGGAGCGCGGAACTGTCGCTTTGAACCTGACGGAAACTCACAAGACTGTAAAGAATATCAAAGCGCGGAAGGCATTCACAGTAAGTATTGCAGATGCTGCGCATCTTACTGAAGCGGATTACTTCGGCGTTGAATCCGGGAACAAGGTTCCAGACAAGTTTGCCAAGAGCGGCCTTACTGCGAGCAAGGCGGAATGCGTAGACGCACCGGTCATCAATGAATTTCCGATCTGCCTCGAGTGCGAGTTTATTGAATATCAGAATAACGAATATGGCTGCGGCGTCATCGGAAAAGTTGTAAATATTACTGCGGATGAAAAGGTGATGGTCGATGGAAAAATCGATATGACTCTTGTTGACGCAATTGCCTTTGACCCGTATACCCACGGCTATTACAGAGTATCCGAACGCGTCGGAGAAGCTTTTAAGGATGGCTTGAAGCTGAAATAAAAACAATGTTTGATAATATTAATAAAGGATTAGAAGAGTATAAGAGCACGCCGGGCGCGGTGCTGGTTGATGTAAGAGAGCCGGATGAATTTGCTTCCGGCCATATTCCGGGTGCGGTGAATCTGCCGATGTCCGGGATTCAGAATGTATCTTTTTCAAAAGACACAGTGATGTTTATTTACTGCTTGCGCGGTTCGCGGAGCATGCGTGCTGTCGGCATCCTGAAGAAAATGGGTTATCAGAATGTGAAGAGCATCGGCGGCATCAACCGGTATCAGGGAGAGATCGAGAAATAACGGCAGTGCGAACTGTTTTGTAAAATCGAAGGAGGCACAACCGCAAAAATCGTGCATCGGAAATGTGAAATGCACGAAAATCACGGATGTGCCTCCTTTTATGTGTTCAAAAACAGTACCAACCGTGATTTTTGTTCATTCTATGGGCGGGAAAGGAGGCACAACCGTCAAAAACGTGCATCTTCAAAATGGTTCAATCCTGTGGCGACATAATCAATAGTTTTATATTATAATGAGCAAGAAAAAAGGAGACAGGAGGAAAACATGAATTGTGAAGAAGAAAGAGTCGATATGCGGCTTATGACACCGGAAGAAACGGAACTTGGAAGAAAACAGGCGCAGCAGATCCATCGCTTGAATCATGCGCTCCCAATGACTCCTGAATATGCAGAAGCCTTGAAGGATCTTTTTGGGGAGAACCTGGGAGAGGGCAGCTATGTTGCGGCTCCGATCAACGGGGCAGCGTTGGACAGGCTGAAGATCGGAAAGAATATTTATATCAATACCAATTGTTTGGCGATGTCGAGAGGTGGGGTCACGATCGAAGATGACGTCATGATCGCGGCGAATGCTTCGCTGATCTCCAATAACCATGACCCTTATGACCGCCAGGTCCTGACTTGCAAGCCGGTCCTGATTCAGAAGGGTGCTTGGATCGGCGCTGGCGCAACAGTCCTGCCGGGTGTTTCGGTCGGGAAGTACGCAATCGTAGCAGCGTCAGCAGTCGTAACCAAAGACGTTCCGGACTACGCAGTCGTTGCAGGGTCCCCGGCAAAAGTTATTAAGATGCTGGATCCGGAGAAGTTTGAAAAATAAAAAGGAGACACGTTGGATCAGATCATCATTCATGTGGATATGGACGCTTTTTATGCCTCCGTGGAGATGCGGGATGATCCTTCGCTCCGTGGGAAGCCGCTGATCATCGGCTCACTTCCGAACGAGCGGGGTGTGGTCGCGACCTGCAGCTATGAGGCACGGCCGTTCGGCGTGCGCTCCGGGATGAACATCAAAGAGGCGTACCGACTCTGTCCGCAGGGGATCTACATGCATCCGAACATGGACAAATACCGCGCCGTCTCCAACCAGCTTCATGAAATCTGGAACACCTACGCGACGGTCTCCGAGCGGATCGCGTTTGACGAGGCCTACCTGGATGTGACAGAGCAGGCGAAGGACTTTGAAGGCGCGCGAAGGATCGGTCATCTGATCAAGCAGCGGACACTCGATGAGATCGGGCTCACCTGTTCCGTCGGAGTAGCGTATTCGAAAACGGCAGCCAAGACTGCAAGCGAAGAGAAAAAGCCAAACGGCTATTTTGAAATTCCGACAGCGGAAGACTTTGTGAAACTGATCATCGATAGAGATGTGCGCGTGCTTTACACGGTCGGTGAGAGCACTGCGGACAAGCTGTATTCTTCCGGCATCCACACTGTGCGCGACATTCAGGAGAATCCGGAAGAAGTTGTGCGGCTCTTAGGCAAGCAGGGGCGTTGGATCGTGGACATTGCCAATGGAATCGATGACAGAAAGGTGACGCCATACCGGCCGGAAGATGCGAAGTCGATCAGCCGTGAAGTGACGTTCCAAAAAGATGTCAATGATTACGAGCTTCTGAAAGATGTGCTCTTGCTGCTTGCGTTGTGTGTGGAGTATCGGGCGAAGCGCTACGGACTCCATGGAAACGGCGTTTCCTTAAAACTGACTTATGCCAATATGAAGGGGATCACGCGTTCGCGGCTTACAAGTCCCTGCGATAATGCAGTCATGATCTATAAGGAAGCTGCCAGCCTGCTGGATACTGTCGATAGGAGGTCGGTCAGGCTGATCGGTGCCGGTATTTATAACCTGGCCGGCGAGGAGGGCAGACAGCTGACACTCGATGATATTGCAAGCGGTGCGAAAGAAAAAAGAGATGCAGAGCTGCATCAGTTGCTTGTGGAACTAGGTCAGAAATATCAGCTTGATTTCGAGGGAAACATCGAGAAGCTTTATCACTATGAGACACTCCACAAGACGGTGGAATATATGAGGAAGCACCGCAAGTGAAACGCAGTTGACTTTCCGCTTTTAACAACGTATTATTTTATTGGAAATGGTGCTACCGATAGACGGTCAGCCCGAATATAAAAAGTCAATTAGAAATGACCGTTATCCGTGCAAGGGGCGGTCATTTCTGTGTATAGAAAACTATCTTTTGCCGATGCTGTAACCGGCAACGAAGCAGGTCAGTGCGAAACTGATAACTGCTATTATGTCAATTACACTCATTGGCTCAGCCCTCCTTTCATAGATTTTTCTATACAATCGGAGGGTCACAGTCCCTCCGTAGAGGGCTAACCGCCTACCGTTCTAAGGTAGCACCGAGAGCATTGTAGCATCTGATTATTTATTTAACAAACGTATACATAAAATAAGTGAAAAAAGTTTAGTATACAGTACATTTCCCCAAAAATAATATATAATCAACCTATATGAACATCACAAAATCGGACAACAGAATCAAGGCGGTCATCTTTGATCTGGATGGAACGCTGGCGGACACGGAGAAGTTTTATCAGATTGCGTGGCCGGAGGCGGTGGCGCACTTCGGATACAAGATGGAGCCGTGGCAGGCGCTGGCGGTACGCTCGCTGGGCAGGCCATTCGCTGAACAAAGCTTTAAGGAATGGTTCGGCGAGGAGTTTCCATATTGGGATGTGCGCGGATACCGCAAGGATCTGATCGCAAAAATGCTAAAAGAGAACGGGATCCCGTTGAAGCCCGGTGCGATCGAGCTGCTTGAATATTTGAAAAAAGAAAAGATCACGATCGCGCTTGCAACAGCCAACGACCTGCAGAGGGCAACGGCAAAACTGGAGATGGCAGGGATACTGGAATATTTCGACCACATCATCTGCGCAGAAATGGTCAAGCAGGGAAAGCCCGCGCCGGATATCTACCGTTACGCATGCGAAGAATTAGGACTGAAACCGGAGCAGACCTTTGCGGTGGAAGATTCACCGAATGGCGTGAAGAGCGCATATGGTGCAGGATGCAAAGTGATCATGGTTCCGGATCTTTCTGAACCGGATGAAGAGTTGGAGAAGATGCTTTTCGCCTGCTGCAGAACGCTGACGGATATTGAGGATTTGTTGTAAGCTGACGGATATTAAAGATTTGCTGTAAGAGGAAGATCATTGTGAGAGATTCCAACGGGAAACTGAATAACAGCGGAAAGCTTGCAGTACTGGTCATTTCGGTTTTATTCGCGGTGGCTGTGATTGGCGTTGGCGCAACCATGATCTATCAGAAGAGCGGCTTCCGCGGAACATACAATAAGGCAGTCCAACTGGCGATCGATGGAGAATACAGCGAAGCGGAAGAATTGTTTCAGTCCATTGAGGAACATCATTACAAGGACACGGATGCGTTCATCGTCTTTTGCCGTTCAGCCGATATGTATTATGGCAAGGGCAATTATGAATACGGACATTCGCGGCTGGATGAGATGAACTTCGAGAATCTCACGGATGAGCAGAATGCAGTGATCGAAGATTTCAAGGCAGCACTGACCAAGGATTATAAGGCGGGGCAGAAAAAGAAGAAGTCTGAAGAGACTGCAACTACCAAGCCCGCGCCGGAAACGACAAAACCCGAGCCGGCCACCACAAAAACTTACCAGGAGCCGACGACAAAGAAACCTTCGACAAATAAGGATCCATACGGCGCAAACGAGTTCGCGCACCCGGATGATTTCTACTACGACCATGTCGATGACTTCTGGGATTATGAGGAAGCAGAAGACTATTTTTATGAAAATCATTAAAGCAAAACCGGAAGACTATCAGAGAATCAGACTCTTTTATCATTCAGTGATCGATGCGATCCAGGGGCAGAAATACCTCCCCGGTTGGAGGAAGGATATTTATCCGGACCCGGATGATTTAAAGCAGGAAATCGCAGAGGGCTGTCTTTATTATGGCTTAGTGGATGGCGAGATGGCGGCTGCGATGGTCGTCAATCAGCAATGCCACGAAGAGTACCAAAACGCAAAGTGGAGGATCGATGCTGCGCCGGACGAGTTCATGGTGATCCATATACTGGCTGTGCATCCCAGGTTTGGAAGGCAGGGTCTTGCGAAGGAGCTGGTGCACTTTGCGCTTGATCTTGCACGGAATGCCGGCATGAAGGCGGTGCGACTGGATGTGCTGAAAGGGAATCTGCCTGCTGAGAAACTCTATCCTGGATTGGGATTTGAATATATTGAAACGCGCCCCATGTTTTATGAGGATGTCGGGGTGATGGAATTTGAACTGTTTGAGTTTGGACTATAAGGAGGAGTATATGAGCAAAACATTAGTCGCATTTTTCAGCGCATCAGGAAGAACAAGAAAGGCAGCAGAAAAGCTTGCAAAGGAGAAAGGCGCGGATCTTTATGAGATCAAGCCGGTCGTTCCTTATACAAAGCCGGATCTGAACTGGATGGATAAGCAGTCACGTTCGTCCATTGAGATGGCTGATAAATCTTCGAGACCTGAGATCGTAGATGACGACGCACACATCGAAGACTATGACACCATCTATCTGGGCTTTCTGATCTGGTGGTACATTGCGCCGACGATCGTGAACACCTTCCTTGAAAAATATGATTTCGCCGGAAAGAAGATCATCCTCTTTGCCACATCCGGCGGCAGCAGATGGGGAGATACCGTTGAGTATTTAAAGGGCAGCGTGGATGCAAGCTGCGTGATCGAAACATCAACGGTGAACGGAAGGTAATCAGGTGGTGACATCCCGAGACGAGACCGGAACTGATTGAAGAAACGGAGGTTCAAACATGACAGGCAATATCAGAGTGTTTACCCAGAGCAGTATACGGATCGAGGGTTCCTGCGGTGTGATCTATCTGGATCCGCTACATATTCCGGAGGAGTTTCATGATGCGGCCTTTATCCTGATCACCCATAATCACGGGGACCATTTTTCCGAGGAGGATATCAAGAAAGCCGCTGCGCCGGATACGGTCCTGATCGTTCCGGAAAAGATGAAAGACCAGGCGAATGCATTGGCTTCGTTTGTCGGAAGCATTGAGACGGTGAAGCCAGGTGAGCAGTATAGGTTTGGGGAGCTGGAGTTTGAAACGGTTGCAGCGTATAACAATATCAAGCCGTTCCATCCGAAAAAGTCCGGCTGGGTCGGCTACATTCTGAATGTGGACGGCAGGCGGATCTATGCCGCGGGCGACACGGATGTGGTGAAGGAAAACCAGGCGGTCCGATGCGACATCGCCATGGTTCCGATCGGTGGAACATTTACAATGGATGCGAAGAAAGCGGCCGAGCTGGTCAACACGATCGGGCCGGAGATCGCGATCCCGATCCATTACGGAACAATTGTCGGTAAGCCGGCAGACGCGCAAACTTTTACATCACTGGTAAAGCCGGAGATCAAGGTAGAGCTCCTTATTGAGAAATAGCGGGGCGGAAGGATTTGTGAGGTGAAGTATGAGAATATCGGTAAAGTATTCAACCATGATCGTAAATAAGTTAGAAGAATCGGTCGCCTTTTATCGTGATGTGCTTGGCTTTAGCGAGGGGTATCATGTTGATCTGCCGTTCGGCGGGATTACGATCATGAACAGCCCGGATGGTGCGAGCGTGGAATTGATCGAGGCGCCGCAGTTTGAAACGGGTCTGTATTCGGTTGGAACGGATGTTGATGATCTGGATGAGACCCTGGAGGAACTGCGCAAGGCAGGGTGCGAGATCGAAGGGGAGATCACGCCGACTACAGTTGGAAGACAGATCTTTATCAAAGATCCGAATGGGGTCAGAATCTGCCTGATCGAGCATACGGAAGAGTATAAAGAGAAATATCTTTAGGCGATTGGAAACCACTTGGAACAAGTGAAAGGGGAATGCAAATGAAGCAGAAAATCAATCCGGATGGATATATTAAACCGCCGGCAGCATATACGAATGTTATCAAGGTTTCTTCTCCGGAGGAGATGATCTTTCTGGCAGGCGTCTGCCCGACAGATGCGGAGGGAAGAATTGTTGGTGAAAATGATATCCTGGCTCAGGCGAAGCAGGCCGCTGAGAACATCAAGTTAGAGCTGAAAGCGGCTGGGGCCGGACCGGGAAACATTACGATGACTACGACCTATGTCCTTGCGGATCAGATGGATAATTTCCTGATGACTGGTGCAGCGAGTGCATTGTTCGAGGCGCTGGATAATCCGGCTGATACGTTGATCGGCGTTGCAAGCCTGGCCGGAATGAAGTTCGGACAATTGCTTGAAGTGAATGTGATCGCGGTGATCAATTGATTTGTATTATTGAAAATTTATATGAAGATCTGTAAAAGTCTGTCCGTCTTAAGGGACAGGCTTTTCTTTATTATGTGATCGTGAGGTTCTCATATATTTACGGTACAGGAGGAAATGACCTTGAAGAATGAAAAAGAATTTGCTGGTTTAGAAATGGAACGTAAGAAGGAAAAGCGTGAGAAGCCGGATTCAAAAGTGAAAGAAGAATTGTTTTTCGGAATCATCGCTAATATGATCTACCGCAAGCTCCCTGAGGATTATTGGGAGAAAGAGGGAATCGGGTGGAAATGAGAAATAAATGCTCATTCGTTTCGTGTATTTGATATAATAGTCTAGTGTACGAATCTGTTTATTAAGGAGACTTGAATTATGAATCAGCAAAAGAAGGGACGACTTGTAGGAGGCATTATACTTGCGGCAATTGGCGTGATCGGACTCGGCGGCATGGGTACCACAGATGAGGGTATGATCGGAGCGTATATTATCGTTTGCTTATTGTTTATTGCCGGTGGTCTCGTTTTGATTCTGACATATGTTAAGTCCCGAAAACGTTATAATGCAGAGATGCAGGAAGAGAATTACCGTCTCCAGAGAGAACAGGAAATTCAGGACGCAAGGAAAGAGCTTGAAAGGGAAAGACTCAACGCTGAGCTTCAGAAGATGCGTGCCGGCAAGGAACAGATCAGGGTGTGCCCGCATTGTGGTGGATCAACAAAGGGTGAGATCTGTGAGTATTGCGGGAGTAGATTGTAAGGAAAGGAATAGATTATGACATGTCCAAGATGTGGTGCACAGATTGACAGCTTCCCATGTTCGCAATGTGGATTCCCGGAAACAATGATTCGAACAAGACTAAGGAAAAGAAGAGTGGTAAGACGAAAATAATAATTGTAATGCATGAGGATTATTATTTATGAATGACATGCAAAAACAGCGCCCTTGCGGCACTGTTTCTGCGTCAAAAGACGAAGCACATTGAATAGAAAGGATTAAAACAATTAATTTATAAAAAAGAAAGGAGGTAAAACAACAAACAACGTTTTCTATTTGTCTGCATTATATATTAGATGCTGTCCAATAAATCTCCCTTTAAAACATTTTTTAAAAAACTTTTCACCTTCTTGACGTCTCAACCGCGGGAGGATATATTCTATGCAGCGTATTTGAAAGGATCAACAAATGAACATACAGATTTTCGGAACGAAAAAAGATTTTGACAGTAAGAAAGCGGAACGGTATTTCAAAGAGCGGAATATCAAGTTCCAGTTCATAGACATGAAAGAAAAAGGACTCAGCCAAGGTGAGTTCCAATCCGTCTGCCAGGCTGTTGGCGGAGTGGAAAAACTGATCGATGAGAAATGCAAGGATAAAGACCTTCTGGCACTGGTCCAGTATATTGCAGATGAACAAAAAGCAGAGAAGATCTTTGAGAATCAAAAAGTGATAAAGCTGCCAATCGTCCGAAACGGAAAAAAGGCAACGATTGGCTATCAGCCGGATGTTTGGAAAGGATGGGAATAATATTATTCCGCTTTCTCAAACACCATATTTGTTAATGAATAAGGAATGATTGTAGATGGGTCGGCCTTCGGATCGATCCATTCTTTTATCTTGTTCTGCGGCAGAATCAGTGGCATCCGGTCGTGGATGCGCCTCATTTCATCAGATGGTTCTCTGGTTAAGATGACAAAGTAGGGAAAACCGTCTTCAATCCTGTACAGTCCGCAGAGCCAGGTGACGGAAGACCCTTCCGGCTGAATCGCATATTTTCCGGGCTCGAGCGCTTCAGAAGATGCAGCTGACTGAAACAGACTGTTTTGACCTGCGATACTGTTTTTTGAGCTTCCTTCAGCACCATGTTTCCATTCGAAATACCAGGAGGCAGGA
The DNA here is from genome assembly GCA_017511045.1 of Lachnospiraceae bacterium. Lineage (GTDB taxonomy): Bacteria > Bacillota > Clostridia > Lachnospirales > Lachnospiraceae > RGIG5612. The sequence goes on from JAFWLM010000120.1 coordinate 53,854, forward strand.
ACGATGCAGCGGTGCCGGTTCCAATCTTCTTTGAAAAATGGTTTTACCCCGGCTGTCTCTGTTCGGGCATTAAAGATTGGTTTGCCATCTGCCATCGGCATGCCCCAGTACATCGGATAAGCAGAAGCATTCCCGTGCTTGTCCGGCGCCACGACCGCCACGATATTAGTCGGAAAGATCTCACCGGAAGTCTCAATTGGATAGCCGAGCTTATTGCAGAACCTGTCATAAAGGGAAGATTCCTTCACTTTCTGAAATATCGGCTGAAAGGCCGGATCATTCTGTTCGATGAAAAATCTGGTGCACATACCACTTCCTCCATATATTCAGTTTATAGTAGCGAATTTTTCGTTCTTAGACAATAGGGTGGGCGATAGTGTGGAGAAAATATTTCACATGCTTGACGACATGACCTCGTGAGGATATATTTTTTACTGACAATACTTATTGTGAGGACAGAAAAATGGTAAAACCAATCTGCAAAGATATTCTTTTTCTGGGACAGAAGTCGGAGCCTGCAACGAAGATGGATCTTCCGGTTGCGCAGGATCTTCGTGATACGCTGAAAGCCAATGCAGACCGATGTGTTGGGATGGCAGCAAACATGATCGGGGTCCGGAAACGAATCATCATCGTAAGTATCGGATTTGCAGATCTGGTCATGATCAACCCGGTTCTTCTATCCAAAGATGATCCTTATGAGACGGAAGAGGGGTGCTTATCTTTAGAAGGCGTTCGTAAAACAAAACGCTATCAGAATATTGAAGTAGAGTATCTGGACGAGAACTGGAACCTGCATAAGCAGATGTTTTCCGGCTGGCCGGCTCAGATTATCCAACATGAGATGGACCATTTGGAAGGCATTATTATATAATCGCCATGAGATGTTAAAGAGAGCAGTTGGATATTTCTTTGAAAATGTCGAAGGAAGGAGATTGGTATGTTCACGAAAGAAGATAATCTGATCTTTGACCGGATCATAGAAAAAAGATCGACCTGCAGAAGCTTTACTGAACAGATTCCGAGCAAAGAGGATATTGAGAAAATTATTGAGGCAGGAAAACTGGCTCCATATGCGTCCATTGACGCGAAGGCTGTTGATGTATTCCGGCATTTCTATGTTATCTTTCATGATGATCCAAGGATGGATGTGATCGACCGCCTGATCAAGGAGCAGAGCGCCATTGATCTGAATAGGAGACTGGAAGAAAAGAAAACAGACCCGTTTCTCCAGGAGAATGGAGAACGTGTGGAAAAACTCTGGGAGAATGTAGCGAAGAACGGTGAAAGCACATTCCCAAATCCGCCTTGCATGATCGTTGTGGCGGAGTGGAGAGGAGCGCGCCGCGCGGAACGGCAGAGCCTGGCCCATCTGATGGAAAACATGTGGCTTAAGGCTACGGCGTTGAATTTGGATTTTCAGATCATTTCCGTCACTGAGAATATGGTGGACAACCAGGAGTTCTGTGATATGTTCCATCTTCCTGTCGGGATGTATGGCTTCCATGCATGCGTTGTAGGATATGCAAAAAACAGCACCGGCCGGAATGCAAGATGTACTTCGGAAGTGCATTTTGAGGCATAACTTTAATACATAAAGACCTGAATAACAAAAACAGCGCCCTTGCGGCGCTGTTTCTGCGAAAGAATAGTGAATCATTGTTTTAAGATAATTACCACCGGTAATCACTGAACTCGATCGTATAACTCTTTCCGAGCTCAACTCCCATTACATAGGTGTCTGTTTTAACTGTATCTCCTACGGACAGTGGTCCAATAAAGAAAGTACCAGAATCAACAACCACACCATCAGAGTCCTTGATTTTATATGGGACATCGACATAGTCATCTGCAGTATCACCGTTCGCATTATATGTCATTGTGGCTGTAATCGTTGCACTGCATGAAAAATCATAATTAAACTCAATGTTATCGATGGAAATCGTTTGCTCAAGAGCATCCTCCCATCCATAATTATTGACTGTAACCGGGAGCGCAGGTGTGGCAATGTCAATATCCATTAATGGAAGCCCATAGATGTACTGACTTTCAGCCTCGAAACCATTACCGCTTGGAAGAGTCGCTCCTATAGCAATGGATCCGGTCTCAGTGGTTCCTTTTTCAATTTCGTTCTCATTAATTGTTACGCTTCCTAACAGTCTGGTACCGGAAAAGGCATTTGTCCATTCTGCGTAATCGTCTTCGGTAACGTGAGTAACTTTGTCATATACCACGGTACCGTCATCATTGGTGATGGTAATGGAAATATCAGCCTCCTGTTTCATAGCGTCAGAATTTTCTGAAGCATAAAAGGCGAAAAAAACAGTTTGAGTACCATTTGTTTCATCATATTGCACAGAGCGATCGCCAATGAATTTTGCTTCTTTCTTGCCAAGCCCGCAAGCAGCTAGTGTCAGGAACGACAAAATAATTGCAAATGGAATAATTAATAGCTTCTTTTTCACGATATATCCTCCTTTGTACGTAGGTTGACTTATTGCCTGACATAAGGATAAAGCACGAGAAGTCCGTTAAAACGGACAGAGAAGAAGGATGTCCGGTTATCTTGAAACGGTGGAACTGAGGTAACTTTTTTGAGAAAACACAATTTTGCCACCCCTTAGCAAGCTGATTTTTCATGAAAAAACACTAAAAAAGAGTCTTCCAGGTAACATTTTAGTGAAAACACAATTTTGCCACCCCTAAATCATGGTGATAAAGGGGTGGCATTTTTGTGAATTGGCGGAAATCGTGCACTAAATGTGCACCAAAGGAGCATCAACCATGTGAACTGCCCCCCCCAAAAACCGTAATGCAGGGGCGAAAATGATGCAAAATCCTTAAGAAAAGGCAGTCGAAAGGCCGCCGTTTTTGTGTGTTCAGACCCCCTTCAAAGATATGAATTACCTCATCAAAAATGTCGAATTGACCAGCCTTTCTTCCTATGTTATACAAAATTATAAAGGGTGGGGTAGACACATAAAAAGGAGGAGAAAAAATGCTTACTATCAGAGATAACTTTTGGGAAACTGTAAAAGGCGGAAATCCAGACCGGTTTGTCAATCAGTATGAGTTCCTTTCGATGGTTCCTACCCCGTTTTCGACCAACCAGCCGAGACCGGTCCAGGGCGGACCTCCGGTTCAGGATGCATGGGGCGTGATCCGTTTATTCCCGGAGAATGCGCCGGGTGCTTTCCCGGATCATTCCGAGGATAAGATCGTTGTCCAGGACATCGACAGCTGGGAAGAGTATGTCAAGATGCCGAATGTGAACTTCACGGATGCAGACTGGGAACCATATCTGGAAATGGCGAAACAGGTCGACCGCAAAGATAAGTTCCTGACCGTTATGCTTGCGCCGGGCATCTTTGAAATGTGTCATTATCTGTGCGAGATTCAGAACACTCTGATCTATTTCTATACGAATCCGGATGAACTCAAAGGGATCCTTGATGTTGTCACGGAGTATGAATTCATTATGGCGGAACAGATCTGCAAGCACATGAAACCGGATGCCATTTTCCATCACGACGACTGGGGCAGCCAGCAGTCCACCTTCATCTCGCCGGAAATGTTCCGCGAGTTCATTAAACCATGCTATGAAAAAGTGTATGGCTACTATAAAGATCACGGTGTTGAGATCATCGTCCATCACTCGGATTCCTATGCGGCAACCCTGGTGCCGGATATGATTGATATGCAGATCGACGTATGGCAGGGTGTCATGCGTTCAAACAATATCCGTGAGCTGATCGACACCTATGGCGGAAAGATCTCCTTCATGGGAGGTATCGACAGTGCGCTGGTCGATCATGACAGCTGGACGGAAGAAGAAGCCCGCAGAGAAGTGCGGAGAGCATGTGATGAATTCGGAAAGCATTACTTCATCCCGTGCCTGACCGCTGGAGGACCGGGCTCCATCTATCCGGGCGCGTATGACTGTGTCACAAGAGAGATCGACGCTTATTCGAAGGAAGTATTTTGAAGCAGCAGCCGGCAAGAGCTGACAGAAGCAGTCGCCGGCAAGAGCTGACAGAAGCAGCAACCGGCAAGAGCTGAAAGAAGCAGTTGCCGGCAAGAGCTGATAAAAACAGCTGCCGGCAGGAACTGATAAAAACAGCTGCCGGCAGGAACTGACAGGAACAGCTGACAGAAGAGAAGGCTATCTATGTATCAGGCAGTAAAGGAATGGTTTGCCGACTGGAACGTGGTATCGATCATCGTCCGCCTTCTGATCGCAAGCCTCATAGGATTTCTAATTGGTTTTGACCGGGAACGCAAAAATAAACCGGCCGGTATCCGTACGCACATTCTTGTGTGTCTGGGCACCGCTTTGGCCACTTTGACATCCGTATATGCCCTGAACATGTTTCCGAATACAAGCATTGATGTCACCCGTCTCGCAGGACAGATCATTACCGGCATTGGTTTTATCGGAGCCGGCGTGATCTTTATCTCTGACAAGAAACGGATCGAAGGATTGACGACGGCAGCAGGCCTGTGGGCAGGCACCTGCTGCGGCATTACAACCGGATTCGGCTTTTTTGAGGGTACACTATTCACCGTGATCCTGATCGTCATCACGATGCTGCTGCTCCCTGTGTTTGAGCAGAATGTGCACCGCCGTGAAAAAAAGTTTGACCTGTATGTTGAATTTGATCAGGGAGTAAGCCCTGCCGGCTTTCTCCGTCTGCTGCACACAGAGGATGTCTCTTATTCCAATTATCGCGTGCTGCAGGAAGACAACGGAAAAGAAGGTCCCATTGCGATCCTCAGCATCTCGATGAAACAGACGGATGACAAGGACGCCTTCCTTCTGCATGTAAGGAACCTGGACGGTTTAAGATACCTCCATGAACACAGTTCAACAAAATAGAAAAGCGAGGAACTACCGTGTTAAAGGACGATAAATTTTTCTGGTTTAAAGAGAATCGTATCGTGATCCCGGGTGTGAAGCGAGAACATGTTTTTATGCATCTTACGGATTCACATATCGACGTTGTGGACAAGTTGAGCACAGAAGAGGAGATCGAGAAATACAACTACCAGCATGAACTCTGGGCAAAGTATAAGAAGGTCTTCGCTGATAAGTTTAACGAACCTTACGGTGAGCCGCAGATGATCACGATGCTTGAGGCATTTGAGAAGATGCTGGCCCTTGCGGAAGAGATGCAGCCGGAAGCTCTTTTGCTGTCCGGAGACAATCTTGACAATATGCATCCTGCCGGAGAGCGCTATCTGGTAAAACGCATGGCAGAATATCCGGGTCCTTTCCTCGCTGTTCCGGGCAACCATGAAGACCCTGCTTTGCCAGGTGTCTGGGATACCGGCGTGAGAACGCTTGACTATGAAGGTTTCCGGATCGCTGCAGTTGACGACAGCCGCCTGACAGTGTCTTCAGAGGATCTTGCGGCACTTAAAGCACTCTGTGATGAGGGCATCCCGATCATCATCCTCTGCCACGCTCCGTTTGCAACTCCTTACTGCATGGAAGAGATGAGCAAGCTGGATCCGTATTTCTACTTTACGGAAGAGTCTGATGATGAGAATGCCCGCGAGTTTATCAGGCTGTGCGTCTCTAACGATATGATCAGAGCGATCATCTGTGGTCACGTGCACGGTTACCTCAAGACGGAATTTGCTCCGGGCAAACCGCAGATCATCGGCTCCCAGGGACACTGTGGCGCTGTGGATATTGTGACGGTAGCCGGAGAATAGTTTTTTGCGGAGAATATTTTTTACTGAGATAAATTTTACAGAATCATTTTGACGTAAGATACATTATTTACGGAGAATAGATATGGTACGGAATATGCGTGACCTCGGCGGAATACAGACAGCGGACGGAGCAGTGATCCCGAGCGGAAAGCTTGTGAGATCTGCGTTCCTAGGAAATGCCGAAGCGGAAGACCTGGCCGGGATCTCCCAGATCATTGATCTCAGGACTCCGGAAGAGACAAGAGAGAAGCCGGATAAGACCTATGGCATCGCCTATGTCCATCAGCCGGTCTTCGAGGAAAGGGTAAACGGAATCAGCAAAGAAGAGAGAAACCGCTGGGTCGGTGCTCCGAACATGGATCAGATCTATGCAAAGATCACCGAGCATCATTCGGATTCTTTCCGCAGGACTCTGCTGACGATCATGGATCATGATTTTTCCACCGGTGCCGTTCTCTGGCATTGCACGGAAGGAAAGGATCGCTGCGGAATGATCACCGCACTGGTTCTCGAGATCCTTGGTGTTTCGAGAGATGTCATCATGGAAGATTACATGAAAACCAATCTGGTGAGTCTTGAAAAAGCCTGCAGGATCAGGGAAAAGGTCCGTGCGGAGCGGGGAGATGAAGCGGCGGAAAATATTTATAAAGCAACCATTGCGGACCCAAGCTATTTGGAAGCTTCCTGGGAAGCAATGGGTGATAACTATATCAGGGGATGTCTGGGAATTGACGAGGATAGGATCCGGGCATTCCGTCAGACAATTTTTCAATAAGAAAGGAAAAACACTATGTATACGTTCAGACCTCATACCGATCGTGTGGAAAGGCTTCGTGCCGCAGTCCGCGACAGAGTCATCGTTGCTGATGCTTCTAAGCCGCGTCTTCAGCTCGAAGCACTGAAAAAGTATATTAAATATCCGCCGATGCTCCAGAAGCCGTACATCTCACTGTACGTTCTCGAGCGGATGCCGATCAGCATTCAGAAGGATGAATTCTTCTTCGGCGATATGGGAAATAAGTGCTGGGGAGGCGGAGACGGCACGATGTGGCTTCGCGCCGACATCGAAAACACCTGGCCGATCGAAGAAGACGGTCTGCACCACGCTCCGGTGGAGGATCCGGCTTATTCCCGTCAGCTCATGGCGATCGCTCCGGAAGATTTGAAGGAACTGCGCGAGATCGCGATGGAACGTGCGCAGATCCAGGGCGGCTGGGATTCACCGGACTGGCTCCCGGACGGCGTTCAGGATTTCTTCGCACTTCAGGCAGGTCCGACCGGAAAGATCGGCGGCTGGCCTATTTATCTTCCGCCGGGACATCTGACCCCGGGATTCCAGAACATTCTCCGGGATGGCTATGCTAAGATCCGGAAAAAAGCCCAGGACTGGCTGGATGAACATGAAGGCAACATCATGGGCGATGATATCGGTAAATATATGTTCTACAAGGCGGCAACTGTAGCCTGCGACGGAGCGATCACGCTGACCCGCCGCTATGCTGATCTTTCACGGGATCTCGCTGAGAAGGAAGAGGATCCGGCATTGAAAGCTGAATTTGCAAGCCGGGCAGAGAGCCTTGACTGGATTGCAACAGAGACCCCGCGCACTTTCTGGGAAGCATGCCAGATGGTCATGCTGTACAACGTTTTCCTGAAAGCAGATAATGACCCGCGCATCACCAGCATCGGCCGCTTCGACCAGTACACCTGGCCGTATCTGAAAGCGGATCTGGAAGCAGGGCGCATCACCCTGGATGAAGCGCAGGAATATGTGGACGGCTTCTTTTTAAAGATCAACACCTTCTATTGGGGCGGCATCGGAAAGGTTGCCCAGACAGCAGGCATCGGCCATATCGGCCAGCATACCACCATCGGCGGTACCGATCCGGTCACCGGTGAGGATGCGGTGAACCCGGTCTCCTACATGGTACTCGAGGCGATGGCACGTCTGGATCTTCACGAGCCGACGATCTCCCTGCGCGTTACCAAGGATACGCCGAAGGAGATGTGGGACTGCGCGATGGCAGCGTCCACCCGCGTCGGAGGACTGCCGCTGCTTCAGAATGATGAAGTGGTCATTCCTGCGATCATGAAGGAACTCGGCTTCACACTGGAAGACGCCCGCAACTATGCATTTATCGGCTGCCAGGAGATCACCGGATCCGGCAACGATTATCCGGCACCGAACGGTTCTGCTATGGGCCACAACGGTATTTACTGGGCGATCGCGCTGCTCATGGCGATCAACAACGGAATCAACCCGATCAACGGCGCTCAGTGTCCGGAAAAAATCCGCTCCGGTTATCTTTATGAGATGAAGACGATGGACGAAGTCCGCGCAGCATATGAAAAGATCTGCACCTGGATGATGACCTGGTCCGCTTCTCTGAACAACCTGACGGAGCATGAATATCCGCGCCTGTATCCGTTCCCGAACCTGTCCATCTCTACTGAGGGATGCATGGAATCCGGCAAGGACGTTTCCGAGGGCGGCGCAAAATACAACAGCTACGGCGGAACAGCTACGGGTCTCGCAACGACCGCAGACTCCCTGACCGCCCTGAAATATATTGTTTTTGATAAAAAGATCGCAACCGGCGAGGAGTTCCTTCAGGCGATCCTGGATAACTGGGAAGGCCACGAAGATCTCCGCCAGATCGTTCTGAACACCGTTCCGCATTACGGAAACGATGATCCGTATGCAGATGAAGAAATGACTTATGTCATGGATCTGTATTACAACATCACCCGCGCGTTCTCGACCTGCCGGTGCAAAACCTACAAGTGCGGAACCTTCGGAGCTTCCGACCATGTGGTTCAGGGCGAGATCACCTGGGCGACACCGGACGGACGGAAGACCGGAGAGCCGATCGCGGATGCCTGCAGTCCTGCACAGGGCCGGGATAAAAATGGACCGACCTCCGTGCTGAATTCGTCCACCACATTTGACCACGGTCACTTCATGGACGGCATCGCGGTGAATCTAAAGATCCATCCGACTTCCCTTCAGGGAGACGATGGCATGACAAAACTTGAGAACCTGACGAAGGGCTACTTCAATCAGGGAGGCCTTGAGGTTCAGTACAATGTAGTTGATGCGAAAACACTGCGGAAGGCGCAGGAGCATCCGGAGGACTATCACAATCTGGTCGTCCGTATCGCCGGCTTCTCCGCGTACTTCGTGGATATGACCACAGAGATGCAGAATGATATTATTTCCCGTGAGGAACACAGAATGTAAGAGAGGTAAGTTATGTATCAAAATGCTCCTATTTCTGAACGCGTTCAGAACATGCGTAAGTTATACCGTAACACTTTGCCAAAGATCGATCTTAACCGTTATAAGCTGGTGACGGAATATTATCAGACTCATCCGCAGGAGATCGGTATCCTGAAGAGAGCAGGGAATCTCAAAAACCTGTTTGAAAAGATGCCGACTCCGATCAGAGAAAACGAGCGGATCGTAGGATATGCGGGAGAGGAATTCCGCTCAAGCCCGCTGTTCCCGGAAAACTCTTTTGCCTGGTTCTTGAATGAGATGGATCACCTGAGAGACCGTGATGTCGATCAGTATATTCTTGAGGATGAGGACCGTGAGTACATCCTTCAGACCGGAGAGTTCTGGGTGAAAAACTGTATGAGCGCTGCCATTGACGCGATCTATCCGGAAGAGTATTACCGAGATGTTCTGGGCAACGGTGTATTGAATTACCGTGATCATGAAAACTGCCAGAATCCGATCGGTCATTTCTGCGGAAACTTCTGGACGGTCGTAGACAAAGGTTTAGGCAGCGTGCTCGAAGAGGCAAGGCAGAAGAAGGCCGACCTTCTGGAAAAAGGAATCCGTGCGGATGATGCCCGCAGATTTGAGTTTTACCGTGCTGTGGAAATGGTTACGGAAGGCATCATCACTTATACAAAGAGATACGCGGCAGAAGCTTTGCGGCAGGCTGAGCTTTGCACCGATGAGAAAAGAAAAGCAGAGCTGCTTTCCATGGCAGACAGTCTGAACTGGATCATGGAAAAGCCATGCCGGAATTATTATGAAGCTCTTCAGGCATGTTATATGTACCAGCTCGGAATGATCCTGGATGCACAGCTCCACGGAATCAGCTACGGAAGACTGGATCAGTATGTCGGAAAATATGCAGAGCGTGACATTGCTGAAGGATTCCTTACACAGGAAGAAGCTCAGGAACTGACGGATCTGTTCATGCTTAAGGTTGCTGAGGTGAACCGTGTCTGGTCAGAGCGTGCTACAAGAACTGCACCAGGCTATACTTCCGGCCAGATGATCACTCTCGCCGGAGTGGATTCCGAAGGAAACGATGCGACCAACATTGTCACTTATATGGTCCTGCAGTCTTCTGCAAGACTGAAACTGCATAATCCTCCGGTGACAGTCCGCACCCACGACGGCACTCCGGAAGAACTGTGGGATGCTGCGATCGAGACCACGAAACAGGTCGGCGGTGTTCCAATCTTTGAAGCAGATGAGGTGGCACAGGAAAGCTTAATGCGCAGAGGCATTCCGATTGAGGATGCAAGAAACTACTGCATCATCGGCTGTGTGGAACCTTGTGTCTGCGGAAGTGACTTTGCGAACTCAGGCGGAGACGGAAATAACTCTTATACGATCCTTCCGGCGGCTTTGTGGTGCGCAATTAACAACGGAACGAACCCGTTCCAGTTCCCGGGTGGACCGGAGCCGAAAGCTACAGGCCCGAAGACCGGATACCTTTATGAAATGGAAAGCATGGAAGACGTGCTGAATGCCTACAAGACCCAGATGGACTATTACACAAAATGGCAGGTCAGCATGGTCAGCTGCTATGAATATCTTTATGCGGAAAGAATGCCGCTGCCTTTGCTGTCGGCAACCATGACCGGATGTATGGAAAGCGGCCTTGATGTTATGTGGGGCGGCTCCAAATACAACGGAGCAGGAAACTCCAGTATCGGACATGGAAATGTGGCAGACAGTCTGAACATTATCGACCAGATCTGCTTCCGTGAAAAGAAGGCAACGACGAGAGAACTCTATGATGCTCTTATGGCAAACTGGGAAGGCTATGAAGACCTGCACCAGTATATCTTAGGAAGATGCACACACTTCGGAAATGATGATCCGGAAGCGGACAAGTATCTGAAGTTTGTCGCTGATACCTATTCACAGGGAATCACCAGAGGACGCAGTGTCAGAAACTGTTCCTGGTCTGCAGGCTGCTGGCCGGTAACATTAAACGTAGCACTGGGCAAGATGGTTTGTGCGACACCGGACGGAAGAAAATCGGGAGATCCTCTTTCCGACGGAATCTCACCGGTACAGTCCATGGATAAGAACGGACCGTTCTCCACGATCAATTCGATCCTGAAATTTGATCAGCGTGATTATGCGAACGGAACTCTCTGCAATATGAAATTCCATCCGACGGCACTTCAGGGTGCAGACGGAAACCGCAAACTGCGCGCTGTTATGGAGTCCTATTTTAAACGGGGCGGCATGGAGCTTCAGCTGAACATCGTCTCGGCAGACACCCTGCGAAAAGCACAGGAGACACCGGAAGAGTATCAGGATCTGGTTGTCCGTATCGCCGGTTTCTCTGCTTACTTTGTGGAAGTATACAAAGAGGCACAGGATGATCTGATCCGGCGTACAGAAATGAGCGTATAAGAGGAAGGAAAGGATTTAATCTTATGAGATCAAAATATTCCCATGTATTTGAGCCGATCCGTATCCGCGGAATCGATTTTAAAAACCGTATCACTCTGGCCCCGCCTTCTCCGAACCTTGCAAGTGAAGACGGACTTGTGACCCATGACTTTGTGAACTGGTTCCGTATGTTTGCCAGAGGCGGCGTCTGTACTCTGTATGTGGGAAACTGTTCCATCGATATCACCGAGAGTAAGGATGAGGCGTTCCAGCTGAACATGAATCAGGACCGCGCGGTCCTTCCTATGACCTGGTTTGCTGATATGTGCAAGCAGTACGGCTGCCATGCGTCTCTTGAGATCTGTCATAACGGGGAGAACACCCGATTTGAGACCGTCGGCCACGCACCGTTTTCCGCATCTCCTTATATTTCGGAAAATGAGAAGGTTGCCGCTATGATCCATCATCGTGATCCGATCCCGAGCATTGAGATGACGAAGGAAAAGATCGATGAGACAGTGGAAAAATTCGGAATGGCTGCAGAGCGTATGAAACGCGCGGGAATGGATATTGTTCTCGTTCACGGCGGTCACGGAAATCTGATCAGTCAGTTTACCAGTCCTTTATATAACAAGCGTACTGATGAATACGGCGGAGATACCAAAGCGCGTGCACGCTTTGCGATTGAAGTCTGCGATTCGATCCGCCGTCACTGCGGAGAGGATTTTGTGATTGAGTTCCGTATTTCAGCGGATGAGATCGCGCCGGAAGGCATGCATTTTGATGAGACTCTGGAGTTGATCGGCTATCTGAAGGATCATATCGATATCCTCCATGTTTCTGCCGGACTGCATTCGGATTTCAACATGAAATACTTCAATAACTGGTGCCAGAACTATCTGACGGATCACTGCTTCAATGTGCACTTTGCACGCGATGTAAAAAAACGTTATCCGGATCTGCTCGTCAATACCGTCGGATCGATCATGAGCATCGATTATGCGGAAGAGATCATTGCAAACGGCTGGGCAGACTTCGTGTCCATGTGCAGACCGCTGATGGCGGACCCGGATATGCCGAGAAAATATGCGGAAAACCGGCCGGAAGACAGAAGGCCTTGCCTCAGATGCAACACCTGCATGAAGCATCTGTTTATTCCGAAGCCGATCTACTGTGCGATCAACCCGATCTCCGCAATGACAAATGAACTGCAGGACGGCCTTGTTCCGAAAGCACCGGTGAAAAAACGGGTTGCTGTCGTCGGCGGAGGCCCGGGCGGAATTCAGGCAATGCAGACCTTGCTTGACCGCGGTCATGATGTTACTCTGTATGAAAAGAGCGGTCAGCTCGGAGGCAATGTTGCCGGCGCAGCTGTACCTCCGTTCAAGGTGGATGCGAAGGATTATCTGAAGTGGCTTCTTCATACTGCAAAGCAGTGCGAAGAGAGGGGTGCGGTGATCAAAATGAATACTGCGTGCACGAAAGATATTCTTGATCAGGAAAACTATGATGCGGTCGTGATCGCAGTCGGCGGTGAGCCGATCGTTCCGGAAAGTGTTCCGGGCATTCATAAACCTCATGTTTCCTGGGCACCGGATGCTGAGCTTGGAAAGGCTCCGGTCGGAGAAGAGATCGTCATTGTCGGCGCGGGCCAGGTCGGTTTAGAGGCTGCGATGGACTATGGAAAGCTCGGCAAAAAGGTTACCGTCATTGATATGATGGAGCAGCCGGATCCACGCTTCATTGCTTTGTCGACGCGTGATCTTCTGAAGAAAAAAGCAGAGGATCAGATCGAGTTTGATATTGTTTACGGAATGGCGCTGCAGGAAGTCAAAGATGACTGTGTTGTTGCCAAGGACACAAAGACCGGCGAGCTGAAGGAGTTCAAGGCTGATACGGTCCTTCATGCAATGGGAATACGGCCGAACTTTGAGCTGGTGGATGAACTTCGTCATTCCTGCGCAGAAACCAGTGTGGCGATCGTCGGTGACTGCAATAATAAAGCCGGAACGATCTCGGAAGCAGTCAACCAGGCATTCCAGGCTTGTCTGCATATCTGATACAAATGTAATTTTCAGATCCTGTTCCGGCGGCCGCGAATAAACACATTAAGGAGTACAAATGAGATATGTTGTGATTGGCGCCGGCGGAACCGGTGGGATCATTGCCGCAGCGCTTTATAAATCCGGTTATGATGTTTCTTTGATTGCAAGAGGAACGCATCTTCAAAAGATCAAGGAACAGGGTCTGACGATAAAACATATGTGGGATGAAGAAGTGGAAAACTATCCGATTCCCGCCTTTTCTGAAAGCGACTTCTGCGAAACGGCGGATGTCGTTTTCGTCTGCGTAAAGGGATATTCGATCAAGGATATCGTTCCGTTTTTAAACCGGATCTCAAGAGAGGATACCCTCATCATTCCGATCCTGAATGTTTTTACGACAGGGGAGACCCTTCGTTCTTTCCTTCCGGATAAATATATTGCGGACGGCTGTATTTATGTGTCCGCAAATATTGATGAGCCGGGCTGTCTGCTTCAGCACAGCAAGGTCCTTCGCATTATCTTCGGAGCCGGAGAAGGGCAGGAGCAAAGAGAAATCCTTGACCGGGTTCAGGACGAATTGCTGGCAGCCGGGATCAAGGCTATGAACTCTTCCCATATTCGCAGGGATGCCATGAAAAAATTCTGCTATGTTTCTCCGATCGGGGCAGCAGGATTATATTACAACGCATCCGCAGGTGCCTTTCAAAAGGAAGGCGAGGAACGCGATCTTTATATCGGTTTAATGAGAGAAATTGAATTGCTGGCTGAGAAAATGGGATGTCCGTTTGAAGATGATGTCATTGGGAAAAACCTGAACATCCTGGATCATCAGCCTCCCGAGGCAACTACATCCCTGCAAAGGGATATAGCTGCCGGAAAATTATCTGAGATACAGGAACAGATCTATGATATTCCTGTACTTGGAGAACGCTACGGAGTGGAACTTCCGCTTTACCGGAAAGTCTCCGAGACGATGAAATTGAGAGAAGGAGGAGCTTCTCTTAATTAATTACCAACGGGTTCCGATCTCCATTGCCGCCTGGAATCCAAGGCGGTTTGCTTCATAAATATTTGTTGCGGCGAGGCAGTCGCCGATCTGGTAGAACTGAGGAGCAGCCTGTGCAAATGCAGCTGCTTCTTTTTGACGTCCTTTCATTCCTGCCGCGATGATCACGTGGTCCGCCGGGAAGAAGACTTCGCCTTCAGGTCCTTCGCAGACAACACCGTTCTCTTCGATGCGGAGTGCCTTTGTGGAGGTGTGGGTCGGAAGATTGATCCGGTTGATCTCTACCATGACACCCATTTCATGAACCGTGTTTCCGCTGCAGTTCAGCTTGTCTGCCATCTCAACAACTTCCACATCTTTTCCGAGATTCTTGAGATAGATGCCAAGTTCAATACCAACAAGGCCGCCGCCGAGAATAACGGATTTTCCTGTCAGCTCGTCCGCCTGGACATAGGCTTTCTCCGCGGGGAGAACATTGGCTCCGTCGACGCCCGGGATCGGCGGGACGACTGCAGACGAACCGATCGCTGCGATGATGACATCAGGTTTCATTGCCTCCGCCTGTTCCGGAGTCAGCTCCGTATTCAAAAGAACTTTGACACCGGCTTCTCCTATACGGCGAATCTGGTTTTCAATATATTCATGCAGATGAACCTTGAAAGGAACATTTGCTTCGCAGAGCAGGACGCCGCCTAAACGGTCGCTCTTTTCTGCAAGGGTTACTGTATGGCCGCGCTTTGCAGCTGTCAGTGCTGCCTGCATTCCGGCGATGCCTCCGCCGAGGACCAAAACGTTTTTCGGATAGAGGACCTTTAAAGGCTCCGTTGCATATTCGTGCTCGCGGCCGATCTCAGGATTGATCGCACATTTATACTGGCCGGTTGCCATAACATTGGAGAAGCAGAAACTGCAGCGGAGACATTTGTTAATGTCATGCTCGTTTCCGGTCCGTGCTTTCAGCGGAAGATCCGGATCGGCGATCAGTCCGCGTGCCACGTTTACGATATCTGCTTTTCCGCTTGCGATGATCTCTTCCATCAGTGCCGGATCGGACAGTGCGCCGACCGTTCCGACTTTACTGTATTTGATATGCGGCTTGATGGCAGCGGCATATTTCACGTTCACGCCATCTTCTAAGAACATACTCGGGGAAGTAACGGTAAAGGCTTCGTCGAAGGTTGCATGTCCCACGGAAACATGGATGATGTCCGGATAACCGTCGATCGATTTTGCGATCTCGATTCCGGTCTCAACACCATACCCGTCTTTCACGCCTTCGCCGCCGGAGATCCTGAGCTCAATGACTAGTCCCGGCACCTGCTCACGGATCCCTTTGCAGATCTCACGGACGATGCGGGCACGGTTCTCCTGACTTCCGCCCCAACGGTCTGTACGGGTATTGAACAGCGGGGATAAGAATTCACTTAAAAGCCAGCCATGTCCGCCATGGATCGTGACCATACCGAAACCGCAGGCCTTGGCCCACTTCGCATGTTCGATGAAGGCGTCGATCGTAGCAGTGATCTGTTCTTCCGTCATAGGCAGAACATGGATCCCGCCATATTCACCTTCTACCGGTCCGTAGATCTGGTTTCCTGCAACTGCGGACTGAACGGAAAACGCACCGCTGTGCTGCAATTCTACAGACGGGACTGCGCCGTGGCGGCTGATGGCATTTGTGTAATAGTTGAACCAGGAGATGGCCCGGTGGTTGTTCAACAGAACACGGTTATCACCGTAGTTCATGCCGGATACCGGATCAACGCTTCGAACTCCCATGCAGGTGGTTGCAGCGCCGCCGATGGCTTTTCTTTCATAAAAGACCGTGACCTCCGGTGTTGGCAGCTGGTCTGAATCCAGATAGGAAGAGCCTTGCGGAGAAGCGAAGATCCTGTTACGGAAAACCGTATTTCCGATGATCAAAGGTTCAAAAAGATGCGGGAATTTTAAAACACTCATAATGAAACTCCTAACGATTAATTATTATCATAGTATCTTAATGGATCGTGACGTGAAGGCCGTATTCTTCCATAATGCCTTTGAGTTTCTGCATGAATTCCTCAGAAGGAGGCGTTGCCTCCATGGCAGGCTCATCACTGATCCTGAGATACTTCATTGTTCCGAGATTGTGATAGGGGAGCAGCTGGATCATAGTGACAGCATCGCCCAGCTCCTTGCAGAACTCCGCAGTCTTTCGGATGTTGTCCTCATCATCATTGAATAAAGGAATGACCGGGATCCTGATCTGCAGTTTTCCTCCGGCCTCAGCGATCCTTTTTGCATTGCTTAAGATGATCTCGTTCGGGACACCCACCGTCTCCCGGTGCTTTTTGCTGTCCATGTGCTTGAGGTCATAAAGAAAGAGATCGGTGTAGGGAAGTACCGATTCGATCGTATCCCATTTTGCAAAACCGGTCGTATCGACTGCGGTATGGATGCCTTCTTCTTTCAGGCGCTTAAGCACTTCCAGAGTGAATTCCGGCTGGCTTAAACATTCGCCTCCCGAGATCGTGACACCTCCGCCGGATGTTTCATAAAAGCTGCGGTCTTTTAGTAGCCTTTGGACAAGTTCATCGACGGTATAGTCTTTTCCGGTAAGGTATAATGCTTCTGCGTAGCAGGCATCGGCACATTTGCCGCAGTTATCACAGATGTCGCGTTTTACATGCACCAGCTGGAGTTCCTTTTCCGTCTGGATATCCTTACGGGTCGTTCCGTATTCAAGCGCATTTTTATCGCATGCCTTAATGCAGCGTTCTTTACATGCCTCAACTCCAAGGCAGCGTATCGACATCCAGCTCAGCTGTTTTGTGAACAGCTGGGATTCGGGACTGTGGCACCAGGGACAGCGGAGTGGACATCCTTTTAAAAAGGCGGTCGTCCGGATTCCCGGACCGTCCTGGACGGAAAATCCCTGAATATCATATAATCTGCCGATCAGTACTTTTTCTTCCATACATTCCCCCAAAATCTTTTTTTCAGCTTTTCAGAGTTAAAGATATTATAACAAAGGGGGACCCAAAGTTTGTCGGATTTCTTGAAGAAACGTTATCGAAATAACTGATGAGGTGATATAATAAGCGCATTACCTGGTGAGTATGTTATGCGCTTGCCGGAATAATAATCTTAAAGGAGGGCTGTATAAATGGCATTTGCATGGAAATTTTATAACGAAACAGATAAGGAGACTGTTGAAAAATTCAACCGGACAGTTCAGAATATCGTGAAAAATCATGAAAAGCTGCATGAAGTAAAAGCGGTTGATTTATCTGATGAAGATGAAAAGGCTTTAGAAGAGCTGATGAAAAAATACAAAAAGAAACTGGAACAGGCGCTGGAAGTGGTTTCTGATTTTGATCAGGAACTGGAGGGCCTGGTTAAGAAGGTTGAAGAGAAGAAATAAGATATGGATAATATCAGGATCATAGAAATAAAAGAAAGTATATTTGCGGACAATGATAAAGAGGCAGAGCGCATCCGGGAGCGGCTGAAGAAGGAAAGGACCTTTCTTTTGAATGTGATGTCTTCTCCGGGCAGCGGAAAGACCTGCACGCTTCTGCGGACGATCGATGCGCTGAAAGAAGATCTGCGGATCGGCGTGATGGAAGCGGATATCGACTCCTCTGTCGATGCGGAAACGATCGCTGAGACCGGCGTTAAAAGCATTCAGCTTCACACCGGCGGGATGTGTCATTTGGATGCCGGCATGACAGAGCAGGGGCTCAATGAACTTGGAACAGAAGATCTCGATCTTGCCATCCTGGAAAATGTCGGGAATCTCGTCTGCCCAGCGGAGTTCGATACCGGAGCTGTGAAAAACGTGATGATCCTTTCCGTTCCGGAAGGACACGACAAGCCTTTGAAGTATCCGCTCATCTTCACAGTCTGCAATGCGCTGATTATCAACAAGATCGATGTGCTTCCGTATTTTGATTTCGATATGGAGAAAGTCATCGAGTATGCGCATATGCGGAACCCGAAGCTTGAGATCTTTCCAATCTCAGCTAAGACCGGGGAAGGAATAGAAGCCTGGACCACGTGGCTCAAAGAACAGGTGGATACGTGGAACAAATAAAACCGACAGGAGGAATTAGTTATGTCAAAATTTCAGACACTGCAAAGTGATATGGTAGCTGCAATGAAGGCGAAGGATAAGCCGCGCAAGGAAGCAATCTCTGCAATGATCCAGACGATCAAGAAGATGGCGATTGATGAAGGCCACAGAGATGAGATCACGGATGAGTTCGCAGACCGCATGATCTTAAAAGAGCTCAAGAGCACAAAAGAGCAGATCGACACCTGCCCGGACAGCCGTGCGGAACTGAAAGCAGAATACCAGCTGAAGTATGACATCATGAATGAATATGCTCCGAAGCTGATGTCCGCTGATGAGATCAGAACTGTTCTGACGGAGAAATTCGCTGATGTGATCGCAACGAAAAACAAAGGCTCTATTATGAAAGCCGTAATGCCGGAACTCCGCGGAAAAGCGGACGGCAAAGATATCAGCAAGATCGTCGAAGAATTGTGCAAGGGCTGAAGCTGAAGGAGATTAAAGAGGAATCAAGATGAAAGTAACTTTTTTTGGAACGACAACCTTATTGTTTGATGATGGGAAAGACCAGATTTTTTTCGATGCCCACATGACAAGACCGTCACTCATGAAGTATATCTTCGGAAGTCAGCCGACAGATAAAGAGCTGGTTGATGAAATGCTGAAGCTGCATAAGGTCGACCGGCTGAGAGCGATCTTTGCTTCCCATACCCATCATGACCATGTCATGGATGCTCCGTATATTGCAAGCCAAACGGGCGCTGTCATCTACGGAAGCAGTTCCGCAATGAACGTTGCAAGAGGCGGGGATATTCCGGAAGAGCAGATGGTTGAGTTCAAGTCGAATGAAACATATGAGATCGGCGGCTTCCGGATCAAAGTGATCCCGTCGATCCATTCCAAGCCGACGATCATTAATAACGATCTGGGGCAGACGATCGATGCGCCGCTCAGACAGCCTTCGAAACTCAGAGATTATAAGGAAGGCGGCTCGTATGATTTTTATGTGGAAGCCGAAGGCAAGCGTATTATGATCCGCCCGAGCTTCAACTATATTGAAGGCCAGATGGATGGTTATAAAGCGGATGTTTTATTCCTTGGCGTTGCCGGACTTCAGAAAGCAGACGAAGCCACAGAAAAGGTATTCTATGAGGAGACGATCGATAAATTGGAACCGAAACTGGTCATTCCGGTGCATTGGGACAATTTCTTTTCTCCGCTTTCAAAACCGGCTGTTGGCATGCCGAAGCTTGTGGAAAAGACGGAAATCGTTTTCTTCAAACTTGCGAAAGCGTGCGAGGCGCGGGGTGTGCCGTGTATCGTTCAGATCCCCCGTACCAGTGTGGAGATATAGACAGATAGCGGAACGGCGGTTCGAAGCTGCCGGACAGAAGGAGACAAGATGGATAAACGACTTGAAGAATATGCAAGAATTGCTGTCAGAATGGGAGCCAACCTTCAGGAAGGCGATACCATGCTTCTTCGCGCACCGGTTGACTGTGCAGAGTTCGCACGGATGATCGTTAAGGAAGCTTATGATGCAGGCGCGAAAGAGGTCATCATGGGCTGGAGAGATGATACGATCAGCCGTCTGAATTATTTACATGCAGCTGACGAAGTGTTTGACAGCTTTCATGAATGGGAAAAAGTCCAGTACGATACATTGTCAAAGGGTAAATTCGTTCTCTTGACGATCGATGCGGAAGACCCGGAGGCGCTGAAAGGTGTGGATCCGGAGCGGATCAGACGTTCTGTGAAAGCACGTATGACAGCTCTGAAGGATTACAGTGATAAGCTGATGGCCAGCGAGTTTTCCTGGAGCATTGTTGCTGTTCCGATCCTTTCCTGGGCGAAAAAAATGTTCCCGGATCTTTCGGACGATGCAGCAATGGATGCGCTCTGGGAAGCGATCTATGAGACGATGCGCATCGACGGAAGCGGCGACGCTGTTGAAAAATGGAAACTGCATACGGCAAGGCTTCAGGAAAAATGCGATAAGCTGAACGCGTTGGATCTCAAGCAGCTTCATTATAAAACGGAACTCGGAACGGACTTCACCGTTGACCTTCCGGAAGGCGCGATCTGGTGCGGCGGTGCGGATAAGAATAAACAGGGAATTGACTTTATTGCGAACATGCCGACGGAAGAAGTGTTCACGGCTCCGCAGAGAGACAGCGGAAACGGCGTGATCGCAGCGTCCAAACCATTGTGTTTGAACGGAACTATGGTGGAAGGAATCCGCTTCACGGTTGAGAACGGAAAGATCGTGAAAGTAGAAGCGGACTGCGGACTTGAGGTCCTGGAAAAAACGCTTGAGGTCGATGAAGGCAGCCGCTACTTCGGTGAGCTGGCACTGGTGGATTATGATTCTCCGATCTCCAACCAGAACCTGCTTTATTACAATACGTTGTTTGATGAGAATGCTTCCTGCCATATTGCTTTTGGCGCGGCCTATCCGGACTGTGTGAAGGGTGCGGAAGGAAAAAGCACAGAGGAGCTCATGGAGATGGGATTAAACGATTCCCTGAACCATGTCGACTTCATGGTTGGAACAGAAAAGACCGAGATCACGGGAATCACCAAAGACGGTCAGACCGTCGTGATCATGAAAGACGGCAATTTTGCATTATAAAGAATTGGCAGTGAAGCCCATACGCGGCAATTAGGCTCCAATCTTTTCGCTCAGGTCTCAGACTCGAGTAGCTTAAAATGATTCTTCCGGAATTCGATCAGACCTTCGCGCTGCATGCGGCCAAGCTCCTTGGACATGTTGGTGCGTTCCAGATTAAGGTAGTCCGCAAGCTGCTGGCGGTTGAACGGGATATCGAACTCGGTGGAATTCCTTTGGAGGGAGATTGAGTTTAAGTAAGAAAGAATACGTGCTCTGGCGCTTTTCGGCGAGGTATGAAAGCTTCTGCCGGAGAGCGTCAGATTTTTTTGTGAAGAGATCATCAGAAGGTTCTTCATCAGGGGTTCATCCCAACGTAATTGGAGCGGATTTTTTATTAGAAGTGAGACGTTCAGGAACATGATCTTACAGTCTTCATTTGCCCGGACATCCACCAGCATGACGGAGTCAGGGATAAGCGCATAGGTTTCTGCGAAGACCTGCCCTGGGCCGATATGGCTTAAGATCGTACGGTTTCCCCAGATGTCGTTGCTCTCTATGGTGACGCTGCCTGAAAGAACCAGACCTAATTGGCTGGTCTTGCTTCCGGCATGGAAGATAAAGCTGTCCTTCCGGAAATTTTTCTCCTTCATATCTAAAGATTGCAGACAGCGTTCCATATCTTCTTCAGGAATTCCCATAAAGAGCTGTAAATTTGCAAGTTCGTAATAAGTATTCCTTTTCATTTCGGCCTCCATAAAAAATCCAGTAATAGCAAGGGTTTTTGTGGTTTTTTGCGTCATTTATCCCGCAAAAACAGGTGGCGTAATTACATTGGGCGTTGTAAATTAAATCGATAAAATGTGGTTCAAACCACATACTTTCCATCCGCAATATACTATACTGCAGACAACAAAGCAAGGAGGGAACAAACGATGATCAGAAAAATTATTCATATTGATGAGGAAAAATGCAATGGCTGCGGAATGTGCGCAAATGCCTGCCACGAGGGAGCCATTGAGATGGTAGATGGAAAAGCGAAACTGGTAAGAGAGAACTTCTGTGACGGCTTTGGCGATTGCCTCCCGGCCTGCCCTGCGGGAGCGATCTCTTTTGAAGAAAGAGAAGCGCCGGCCTATGACGAGGCAGCAGTGCTCGCAGCAAAGGCAGGTAATGCACAGGGAGAAAAGAAACTGACAATGGACGAGATCATGAAGATCGAAGACGAAACACTTAGAAGAAAGACGATGATGGAAGCTGTAAAAAAAGGAGAGCTTGAGATGCCGAGCGGATGCCCGGGCTCTAAGATGATGCAGTTTAAACGGGAAGAGCAGGAAGAGCCGGCAGCAGCTGCATCCGGATACAAACCGGTCTCAAGATTGAACCAGTGGCCATGCCAGATCAAGCTCCTTCCGACACAGGCTCCGTTCTACGATGGCGCAAAACTGCTGATCGCTGCGGACTGCACCGCCTATGCCTATGCCAACATGCACGAGGATTTCATGAAGGGAAAAATCACTCTGATCGGCTGTCCGAAATTAGACGAGGGCGATTACACGGAAAAGCTGACGGAGATCATTGCGAACAACGATATCAAGAGCGTGACGATCGTCCGCATGGAAGTTCCGTGCTGCGGCGGTCTGCAGAGGGCTGCAGAGAATGCGCTGAAAAACAGCGGCAAGTTCCTGCCGTGGCAGGTCGTCACCATCAGCCGCGACGGAAGAATTCTGGACTGATGAAAAAGCCCCGGCGTTCGTGGTCATGCGGAATCTTTTGTGTTAATAAGCAAGCAATTAAGAAGGCGTCTTGAAAAGGCGTCTTTTTTACTAGAAGTCTGAATCAATGAGTAAGCCAAAAGGCTGCCTTCTCTAGGCGCCCCTTTTTGATTCAAGACCGAATCAATGAGTGAGCCAAAAGGGTGCCGTTCACAGGCGCCCTGTTTTTGATTGAAGCCCGGAAAAATGCTATAATATTCACAGACTTTTTTAATGAGAGGATGGGTTTTGAAATGCCGTTTAAGATCGTCAGGAACGACATTACAAAAATGAATACAGAAGCCATTGTAAATACGGCAAATGAATATCCGATCGTTGGTCCGGGATGTGACAGTGCCGTTTATAAGGCTGCCGGCTACGAGAAGCTTCTCGCATATCGGACAGAAAAGATCGGCGTCATTCCGGAGGGTGAAGTTTTTATCACTCCGGGGTTTGCGCTGTCTGCAAAATATATCATTCATGCGGTGAGTCCGCTTTATATCAGCGGGGACGAGGGTGAAGAAGAAAAACTCCGCTCCTGTTATCGGAAGAGTTTGGCGCTGGCAAAAGAGCAGGGAATCGGATCGATCGCCTTCCCACTGATCTCGACGGGAAGCTTTGGCTATCCGAAAGAGGAAGGCCTCCGGATCGCGCTGGATGAGATCAATGCTTTTCTTCTTGGCAATGAGATGGAAATCTATCTTGTGGTTTTCGGAGAAGATACGACGGCGCTTGGCACAAAACTTTATCCGGATCTGGAAGCATATATCGACAGGAACTATGTTGAGGAAAAATTGGAAGAAGAATACGGCATGCCATATTATGGCAACGGCAGTATCGACCGGCGGCGTCCAGACCGTATGCCGGGTTCTGTCGGTTCATATGGAATACACGCTGCGCCAGGTGCTCCGGGCGGATATAATGCCGCCGCTCCAGGTGCTCCGGGCGCATATAATGCCTCCGCTCCAGGTGCTCCGGGCGGATATAATGCCGCCGCGCCTTCCTATGCTGCGCCGCCTATGCCTGACAGGGAAAAACAGTCACGCAGAGAGTCCATCTTCCGGCGCCGCAGGAGAAAAAAAGAAGAGGAAGCATCCATCAGGGAAACATACTCTGTGGGACAAGCCTTTGAAGAAGATGTCTGCGAGGCAGCATACGAAGCGCCGGAGGTCAAGGAGCCTGAAGAATTTGCTGAAGCGCATGAAAGCAAGCTGGAAGAGCGGATGCGGCATCTGTCCGATACCTTCTCCGAATACCTGATGTATCTGATTGGTGAGAAACAGCTGAAAAATGCAGACGTCTATAAGAGGGCGATCATTGACCGGAGAGTTTTTTCCAAGATCGTGAAAAACCCAGACTACCATCCGCAGAAGCTGACGGCGCTTTGCCTTTGCGTCGGGGCGATGCTGAACCTGGATGAATCCAAAGATCTGCTGGCAAGAGCAGGCTATGCCTTATCGCCCTGTGATAAAACGGATATCATTTTTTCCTACTTTATCGAAAACGAGATCTATGACATGATCGAGCTGGATATCCAGCTCGAAGAGCACGGCCTCCCGTGTATTGTTGAGTAAGCCTTAAGAGCATTTGAGGTGAGTTTTCAGCCCGCGTGAAGCGGGCCTTTTTTTGTCGCTTCGCGGGAGACAGGTTTTAAAAAACAAAACTTTATAATGTGCCTGTAAGTAAAAAACAAGAGAGATCCCAAAGGGATAAATGCTCTTTCACAGAACGGAGGTATATTATGAAAAAAGGTTTAACAGAGGTTGTTTTTATTCTTGACAGAAGCGGTTCCATGAGCGGACTGGAAGCAGATACGATCGGTGGTTTCAACTCGATGATCGAGAAACAGAAAAAAGAAGAAGGAGAGGCACTGATCTCAACTGTCCTGTTTGATGACCAAAGCGAAGTCCTTTACGACAGGGTTCCGGTAAGCAAGATCGAGCCGATGACAGACCGCCAGTATTATGTGCGCGGCTGCACCGCACTGCTTGACGCAGTCGGCGGAGCGATCCACCACATTGCGAATGTGCATAAGTACGCGAGAGAAGAAGACCGTCCGGAAAAAACACTCTTTATCATCACGACCGACGGCATGGAAAACGCGAGCCGGAAGTATGATTACAAAAAAGTCAGAGAGATGGTGGAAAAAGAGAAAGAAAAATACGGATGGGAGTTCCTCTTCCTCGGCGCAAATATTGACGCAATCGAAGTTGCCGGCAGATTCGGGATCAGCGCAAACAGGGCGCTCAACTATGAGTGTGACAGCATCGGTACACAGGTCAATTTTCGGGCAGTATCAAATGTCGTCTCCGGCCTCAGAAGATCTAAAAACCGGGAAGAGGCAGAATATGTCATGGAAGCCTGCTGCGCCCCGATCAGAGAAGATTATAAGAAACGCCATCGCTAAACAGAACGTGAACATAAGAGACGTCAATGCCAAACATAGTATTATCATAAGAAACGTCATCGCTAAACAGAACATGATTCAACAAAAAGCCTCCGGACAAAAACCGGAGGCTTTTTCAGATAGATTCGTCCTTGCATTATCTGGTATTCATTATAAAATAAAAGTGACACAAAAATGAATTTTATACACAGCTTGAATATTCAGAAAGGAGAAGTGTTATGGATATCAAAGCAAAAGTGGATGAATTAATGACAAAGGTAAAAGGCGATGATGCATTCCTCGCAAAATTCAAAGAGGATCCGGTCAAGGCTGTTGAGGGTCTGGTAGGTGTCGATCTTCCGGATGAGCAGCTCAAAGGAATCGTTGATGGCTTAAAAGGCAAACTGAACTTAGATAAAGACGGTGACGGCAAACTGGATATCATCGAGAACATCGGAGATAAAGTCGGCGATCTGGGAGACAAGATCGGAGGACTGTTCAAGAAAGACTGAAACGTAAGTATTTTGTTATTACAGGAGGAAAGAAAATGTTCTGTATGAATTGCGGCAATGAAATTGATGACAATACAAACTTTTGCAAGCATTGCGGAGCTCCGGTCAAGGCAGCAAATAGCCAGGCAGCAGATCCGCAGCCTGCTGTAAGAGCAGCTGCACCGCCGGCAACACCGGGCCTCCCGAATTTCCAGCAGCTGGTTTACCGTGTAAAGTGCCCATCCTGTGGCTATGTCTATGATGCAGGATATAACAGCACCTGCAAAAAGTGCAACACTCCGCACACGATCGACTTTCAAAACAATGGTTTTATCCAGCTTTATCGTATGGGCCATTTTTCAGGTTCCATGAATGCGCAGGGCATCTATCTGAACGGGGAACCGATGGGACATGTTGCAAATACCGGAACTGCACTGATCGAACTTGCACCCGGACGCTATACACTTCATTGCACGATCGGCATGTGCAGAAACTGCGAGGATCTTTCGCTGGTCATCGAGCCGGGTCAGATCATCTGCGTGAAATCCCAGCTTAAAATGGGCGCGATCAAAAACAAGATCTTACTGCATGTAGTTGATCCTTCTGAGATGCCGGCAATGTAAGAGTCTTTAACAAAACGACGGCAGATTATATGAAAGAATGGACGAGCGCGAAAAACAGACTTGTTAGCGAGATCTGTCATTTGGGATTTCCGGAGGAGCTGGGAAACGAAGTTGCCAGAAACCTTGGAAGCCCAAAGGCGATGGAGCGCATGATCTCCTATCTTCATTATGTGAAGCCGAAGAAGGCGGAACTGATCGTTGATGAGATGCTTGCGATCTGCTCGGAGATCGAAGCCTGGCGGGAAAAGAAAGAAAGCCAGCGGGCAAATGCGAAGTATAATGAATACATGAACCGGGACTGGGAATAACAGGAAAAGAAAAGCTCCGCATCTGCGGAGCTTTTTGGAATGAAAGGGAAATCGCATGAATACAAACAGCATTAATGAGGTCGTGGATCAACTGCTGGAGCGCAAGTCGGTCCGAGTCTTTACGGAGCAGAAGATCGATGAGGAAATCGTACAGGCGATCTTAGAGGCAGCAGTCAATGCCCCTACCGCAGGCAACCAGCAGCTGTATTCGATCTTGCGGATCACGGATGCGGAATTGTTGAAGGCCCTCAGTGAGTCATGCGATCACCAGCCGTTTATTGCGGAAGGAAAACTTGTGCTTGTTTTCTGCGCAGACTGCCTCAAATGGTATGAGGCATTTAGGGCTGCGGGGTGCGAGCCAAGGCTTCCGGGAGAAGGCGATCTGCTTCTGGCTGTCAGTGATGCGAATATTGCCGCGCAGAATGCGGTGACGGCAGCGTGGTCTTTCGGGATCGGCTCCTGCTATATTGGGGATATTATGGAAAACAATGAAACGCAGAGGCAGCTGCTTGGTCTTCCGGATTATGTTTTCCCGGCAGCGATGCTGGTATTTGGATATCCGACCGAACAGCAGATGAAACGGCCAAAGCCGGAGCGCGTTGCGATGGAGTATATTGTCAGTGAAAACACTTATCATCAGTTAAACGCTGAGGAACTGAAAGCAATGTTTGAGAAACGCACTGCCGGGAAATCTTATGAAGAGTGGATGCAGGCGTTCTGCAAACGCAAATACAATTCTGATTTTGCAAAAGAAATGACAAGGTCGGTGAGAGAGTATCTGAAACAGTATGCGGATTGCCTTGAGAGTGAGATGTGATTTATAATTCAAGGCAGGAATTCCGGATGACAGGATTTAAGATGAGGGAAAAATGAACTGCGAGACCTGTGTGTTTTATGATTACGATGAAGAATATGATGAGTATTATTGCTCCGCGGATATGGACGAGGATGACTATGCCCGTCTGATGCTGGAGCCTCAAAAGTCCTGCCCGTTTTGGCGGGACGGGGACGAATACTCTGTCGTGAGGCACCAGATTTAAGCTGCAGATAAAAAAGAACGTCATGAGACCGTGTTCCCGGAAGAATGCAAAAAGGCATTTGAGATGGGTGCGGCATTGGCAGGAAGGTAGGAGTCATGAGCAGTGAAATGATCTTAAGCAGCAATGCGGCAGAACTTGAAAAAGTGATACGGGAAAGAAGAAGCGTAAGGACATTTGAAGACAGGGAAGTCTGGAAGGAAGATGTGGAGAAGCTGCAGGCTTTTATTCAGGAGCTGGATGACCCGTTTGATAAGAAGATCGAATACCGTTTCTTAAAAGCAAAAGAGCACAAACTGACAAGCCCGGTGTTAAGTGGTGAGGATCTGTATCTTGCCGGAAAGGTGAAAAAAGGTCATCTTTCTGACGTCGCTTTTGGCTACAGTTTGGAGCAGATTGTGCTCTATGCATGGCAGCAGCGGATCGGAACGGTCTGGATCGCGGGCACGCTGAACAGAGATGCATTTGAGAAAGCGATCGGGCTTCAGCCGGATGAGGTCATGCCGGCAGTTACTCCGGTCGGATATATCGCAAAGAAAATGGCGCTCCGTGAGACCCTGATGAGAAAAGGCGTGAAAGCGGATACGAGACTGCCTTTTGAAAAACTGTTTTTCAAAGATCGTTTTGATACTCCTCTTACGGATGACGGAAGCGATCTTTGCAAAGCGCTGGAAATGGTAAGACTCGCACCTTCCGCAGTTAATAAGCAGCCTTGGAGAGCTGTTGTCTCTGGTGACGCTGTCCACTTTTATGAGAAAAAAGATAAAGGCTATGACCACGGAGAAGATGGTGATCTTCAAAAAGTGGATGTCGGGATCGGCCTTGCCCATTTTGTCCTGATGACAAAAGCACTTGGCCTTAACGGCAGTTTGAAAGAAGCGGATCCGCAGATCCAGCTTCCGGCAGAAACCGAGTATATTATTACCTGGACGAAAGCATAGTAGAAAAGAGTTCTTCACATGCACGCATGGGCACATTTTAAAACGATAACAAAACACAGAATGCTGGTCTGTAAATACTGCTTCCGGGTGGGGCTCTATTGGCAGGGGCTGACACATGATCTCAGCAAGTACTCGCCAACGGAGTTTTTTAAAGGTGCAAAATACTTCTTAGGCCACAGAAGCCCGAATGACGCGGAACGAAAAGAGACCGGCGTTTCTCTTGCGTGGCTTCACCATAAAGGACGGAACAAGCATCATCTGGAATACTGGATCGATTACAATGTGGAGCCCGGAAGTAAAGAGAAGATGATCGGGTATAAAATGCCGGTCCGTTACGTCGGCGAAATGTTCTGCGACCGGGTCGCTGCGTGCCGTGTTTATATGAAAGAAGAATACACTGATGCCGCCGCATACAATTACTATATGCGTTCAAAAGATCATCTGATCATCCATCCCGAGACGGCGGCGGAGATCGAAGGAATGCTCATTGCCCTGAAGGACAGAGGGGAAGAGGAAGGCTTCCGTTATGTGAAAGAGCGTATCCGTCAGGGTAGAAATACATTCTGAAAAGTTCTGTGGAAAAATCATCAAAAATGAATATAATAGGGTAGGAAATCTGTTCTTATCAGAAATATGATAAAGGTGTACTTATTTCATGATAGCAATGCTTCTTAAGATGTCAGGGATGGTAGTTCTTTATCTGCTGCTGTCACTGCTTCTTTGGAAATTATTTAGAGATAATAGATCAAGTATCAAAGCCAGGATCATCGTAGGTGTGGTTTTTGGTCTGGCGTCTATTTTGTCTACGCATTTCGGCGTTAATTACAATCATATGGTCCTGAATATCCGTGATGTCGGCCCGCTGACTGCAGGTCTGTTCTTTGACCCTGTATCAGGAATCATTGCCGGTATCATTGGCGGTGTGGAACGTTATATTGCGGGAGCCTTCTGGGGCGTCGGTGTTTATACCACGTTAGCCTGCAGTATCTCGACGATGCTTGCCGGATTTCTGGCGGCGTTTATGCATATCTTTGTTCTCAAGAAAAAGATCCCATATGCGATCCCGTCATTCTTTATGGGAGCTGTCATGGAAGTCTTCCATATGTATGCGGTTTTTATCACCCATCGGGATGATATGCGCATGGCCTTCTATGTTGTGAAAAACTGTTCCGTTCCGATGGTCCTGTTTTCCGGGGCGGCACTTGTACTGATCACGCTGTTCATCCGGGCGATAGAAGGCAAAAAGCTATTTGTGTTCCGAAAGAAAGATAAGAGTAAGGTCCCGATCGCACAGATCTTCCAGCGAAGCCTGATCGTTGTTACACTGATCATTCTGGCAATCAACTTCTTCAATACCTTCTTCCTGGAGACACAGACCGCAGTTCAGGATGCGACAGAGCTGCTTGCGAAATCGGCCTCTACGATCCGGTCAAATTATCATCAGGTATCTGAGATCAGAGAAAAAGTCAACCAGATGGCTGAGGACTCGGCGCTTGGGTCGGCATACATTATTGCCGGGGATATCGAGGCAGCAGGCGGTGCGGAAAATATCGATGTGGATTATATAGAACGAATGCGCTCTGCGTTTGATTTGGTCTCGCTGAATGTTGTGGACTCGAAGGGTCTTTCCATTGTGGCAGCAGGCGATGCTCTGGTCTATACCTCGAGATTCTGGGACGTTATCGATGGAAAAAAAGACAGTCAGGTCGCGCTGCTTTCAGATTCCGCCGCAGCTGTCGGTGTCCGATTCTCGGGCGGAATGGTTCAGGCGGTCGTTTCGATCGACAGTTTTGCAGATATCATGAGCCTCGGTAATATGCATGACATCTTTTCGAATTTCCAGATTGGAAATGACGGAGCGTTTGATGTGATCAAAAATACCGGCGTCATAACAAGCGGTGACCATGAAGGCAGTACGCTTTCAAGTAAAGAAATCAAGGATCTCAAGGCACGACCGGAAAAAGAAGCATTTAAAAATACATACTTTAATGTGAAGTCCCTTTGCTGGAAAGAAACCCTGTCGAACGGGTCGACCCTTTTAGTGACACTTCCTAATTCCGAAGTCTATGAAAGCAGGGATACCCTCGCGTATGAAACGGGGCTTGCGGATATCCTTCTTTTTGCCGTGCTTTATGCGGCGATCTTCCTCATGGTGCAATACTATGTTGTCCGAAACCTGAATAAGGTAAATGTTTCGCTCGGCAAGATCACCGAGGGCAATCTGGACGAAGTGGTCAATGTCCGTACATCAAGCGAATTCAATTCTCTGTCCAATGATATCAATCAGACGGTCGATACTCTGAAGGGCTATATTACTGCGGCTGAGCACCGCATGGAACAGGAACTGGAATATGCCAGGGTCATTCAGGAGTCGGCACTTCCGAGAAACTTCGATGTTCCGAGGAGTGACTTTAATATCTACGCTATGATGGATCCTGCCAAAGAGGTCGGTGGCGATTTCTACGATTTCTTCGTTGTTGCTCCGGATGTCTTAGCGCTGGTTATCGCAGACGTTTCCGGAAAAGGAATTCCGGCAGCACTCTTTATGATGCGCAGTAAGACACTGATACAGAACCTTGCGAAGATGGGCAGAAAACCTTCCGAGATCCTGTATGTGGCAAATAATGCGCTTTGTGAAGGAAACGATGCAGGAACCTTTGTTACTGTCTGGGTGGGCATCATGGATCTTAAGACAGGAAAAATGACCTGCGCAAATGCCGGCCATGAATATCCGGCACTGATGCATGCCGGCGGTGATTATGAGCTTTGTCATGATAAGCATGGTCTTGTATTGGCGGGTATGCCAAATGTGAAATACACAGAGTATGAACTGCAGTTAGATCCGGGAGACCGCTTATTTGTCTATACCGATGGTGTTCCGGAGGCGCTCAATGAGCAGACAGAACAGTATGGAACGGACCGTATGTGTGCTGCGCTTAACCGGGTAAAAGATTTGAGTGCACAAGAGACTTTGGAAACAGTCCGGGAAGATATTTCCGCTTTTGTCGGAGACGCAGAGCAGTTTGATGATATCACGATGCTGGGCTTCTTCTATAACGGATATAATGATGAGCCGATGACAAAAAACACACTGTAGTTGAATCAGATTATAAATGAAAGCCCGACAGTTAATCTGCCGGGCTTTTTGATTGCTGTTTGATTTATGATTTAGATCACCAGATGAAATTGAAATTTAACGCTTCACCGTTATCAATCAGGAGATTCTCTCCTGTCATGGATCTGTTGACGCATGCCAGGAAATAGGCCCAGTCTGCGATCTCTTCGGGCTCTGCCCATTTCTTCAGCAGTGACTCATCTGCGACTGCCTGATAAAGCGTTTCATCTTTCAGAATATGTTCATTGAAATCTGTAATGACAGCACCAGGGCAAAGGCTGTTTGCAGTTGCCTTGTATTCTGCTAGGCGCATTGCCAGGTTCCTGGTATAAGTACTGAGTCCGCCTTTTGATGCTGCATAATGCGGAAACTCGGAACCGGTCAGCGCGGAAGCAGAGGAAATATTCACGACGGACTTTATACTTTTCTGAAAAGCGTAATGCTCTGTGAGCTCAATGACGGCCGTCAGGTTTACCGCGATGTCTTCTGCTGTTTCTGTGGAAACACCTGCGCTGTTGATCAGGACTTCGATGCCCTCGATCGCAGGATAATCTGGATTCTTGATGTCATGAATGATGTGTGTATAGTTATTATCCGTGATATCCGAAGGAAGGATGTCCATCCCGTAAACAATATTGCCTTCTTCTAAAAACTTCCGGCAGATTGCTTTACCGATCCCGCCGGCCGATCCGGTAACAAGTACTTTCATCTCCATCTCCTAGATTCTTCCACCCTGTGCTTTGATATGATCAATGTATTCTTTTCCGACATTATTCTTTTCCCAGCGTTTGGAAATACGATATCCGATCGGGGAAAAGATCACTTCGCAGATCAGCTCGATCACGGCTCCTGTCAGGGCACATACGACGCACTGTGTCATCGTCCATCCGAAAAAGTTGTGGGAGACGATCAGCGCGAAGACCATGTTGTCTACAAACTGTCCGATAAACGTGGACACATATGATCTTACAGCAAAAATACCGAAATTAACATCTTTCTTTTTGGACAGCCACTTACCGACCAGCCAGTTTATCTCATTATTCACCACGGAGGAGCAGATAAAAGCAACAGAGGAGCCGAGCAGTACATACCAGGTTCCGCGGAAGGTATTATCCAAAGCAGTATTGATGAGATCCCCGCCGGCATCCACAAAGGATTCGCCCCAGAGGCCCGGGATCACGCTGCCGATAAAGAGCATTAAGGCCATAAAAAGATTGATGATCAAAGCGATGACAGAAAGCATGGTCGCAGCCCGCGGACCAAACCGTTTAGTCACCATATCCATTAATAGAAAGATCAGCCAGGAAAAAATAATGCCGCAGTCGAGCGCCATCCAGTCAAACGGAAGAGAAATACTCTTGTTTGCTAAAAGGTTCATGGCAATGATCGATAAAATAAACAAAGCGGAAACAATGCCCGGAATACTGCGCTCAAGAAGCACAGTTTCTTTGAATAGTTTTTTGATTTTGTTCATGCAAGATACTTCCTTGTTTTTTATTTTAGAAGATGGTTGAGCAAGGTAACATCTTCTTATACAAGCAAGAATTCTAACGTATCAATGGATAATTGGCAAGCCCGTTTTTTAGTGGTATGATACTAAAAATTCCTGCGGCTTGATGAAACCCGCGGAAAGGAGAACCGTTATGCTGACATTAGAAAGAGCAAGAGAACTGAATGACACGATGGTCACGGAAGAGCATCTGATCATTCATGCTCTCAATGTTTGTTATGCCATGGGAGCTATGGCAGAACACTTTGGAGAGGATAAGGAACACTGGCAGGCCATCGGGATGCTGCATGATTATGATTATGAGAAATATCCGGAGGAGCATCTTCAGCACACGGAACAGCCGCTGCTTGATGCGGGTGTGGATCCGGAGGATGTGCGCGCGATCTTAAGCCACGGCTATGGGATCTGTACCGATGTAAAGCCGGAGACCAACATGGAGAAGAGTCTCTATACGGTGGATGAGCTGACCGGTATTATCCAGGCCTGTGCAAGGATGCGTCCGCACGGTCTGACCGATCTGGAAGTGAAAAGTTTTATGAAGAAATTTAAGGACAAGCGCTTTGCTGCAAAATGCGACCGCGAGCTGATCCTGAAGGGCTGCGAGATGCTCGGGATGGAAGTGCGTGATGTGGCAGAGATCTGCATCGCAGGAATGAAAGAGCATGCAGAAGAGCTTGGTCTTTTAGGAACGGAGGCATAAGCATGGAATTTCAGGATGCACTCAAAAAAAGATGTTCATGCAGAAGCTTTACAAATGAAAGAGTTTCTGATGAAGATGTGAAAAAGATCATTGCGGCAGCACAGAATGCTCCGCTTGCGCTTGGTGATAACCAGACGTCTCATTTAACAGTGGTCCGTGATCCTGAGATCATGGAAGCGATCCGTGCGGCATGCATGTTAAAGAGAAAAGACGGAACTTTAATAGACCCTTTGTTTGGGGCAACGACGATGATCTTTTTCTCCGCAACAGATATTTCGGATGACCACATCGAATACTGCAATGCCGGATGTGTGATCGAGAACATGTGCATGGCGGCAGCAGATCTGGGACTCGGCAGCTGCTATATCTGGGGCTGCCTAAAGAAACTCCGCAAGAATGAAGAGGCGCTTGCGCTTTTAAAATTGCCGGAAGGTTATGAAGTCCTTTCTGCCTTTGTTTGCGGCTACCCGACAGAACCGATCGAAGACCGCGTGGACAGAGACAACATCGCGATGGATATTTTGTAGTCCGATAAAAAGGACAGAATAGAGCGTATCCTTTCTGTATGAGAATAGGGCAATATTTCACGGCGGAAACTCCATACGGTTTTTATGTCATCGGCGGGGCCGCGCTCCTGCTGATCCTGATCATCCTTCTCTCCATTGCTTTTCGTCCGCTGCCGAAAAAGATCGCGGACAGGATCCGCAAAAAAGATTATATGAGAGTAGAGGACTTTTTAAGTTCCTGGAAGGAGAGCAAGGAGGATTATCCCGGCTGTTATGTGATCCTGATCTACGACAAAAAGCTTGTGATCAATCCAATGCATTATGACGAGATCTATGTCGGACAGTCCGTAAATGTGCGAAAGCGCCTGTTCTCACACTGCATGGGACATGGAAACGGTAATGTCTACTACAGTCTGAAAAGCGGCTGTAAGGTCTATGTCATCATTCAAAAATGCAGCAGGAGGAAACTGAACCGCGCGGAGATCGATCTGATCGAGTATTTTAACGCGACAAAATCACTGAATATGACGCGCGGCGGAGCACCGAGCCGTTGAGCCGGATACTTAGTTTTTTTGTTTAAGGCAGCACCCTGCAGGGTGCTGTTTTTTTGCTCTGAAAAATGACTGGAAAGATTGAGGCGAAAAGAGTATTATGTCTCTTGCAGATTTTTTTAAAAAGAGAGGCTTGTTAAAATGGAAAAAAGGGAACGCTTAGGCAGCAGACTTGGATTTATTATGCTTTCGGCGGGCTGCGCGATTGGATGCGGCAATGTCTGGAAGTTCCCGTGGATGTGCGGACAAAACGGCGGCGGAAGTTTTATGCTTGTATACTTCCTGTGCCTGATCTTTCTCGGTCTGCCTGTTCTTGTAATGGAGTTTTCTATCGGACGTGGAGCACAGACCAGTCCGATCAGAATGTATAAAAAACTGGAAAAGCCAAAACAGAAATGGGGCGGCTTTGGCATCATGAGTTTTTGCGGTAATGTTGCGCTGATGGCTTTTTACTGCGTTGTTACCGGTTGGATCATCTACTATTTCTATAAATTTTTAGTCGGACAGAATCAGACAGTCGGATTCGGAGATATGATCTCATCTCCGAGTATCAACGTCGGCTTTCTGTTTATCACGATCGTTATTGCATTTTTTATTTTAAGCTTTAATCTTCAGGGCGGTCTGGAAAGAGTGACTAAGATCATGATGATCGGTCTTCTGGTCCTTTTGATCGCGCTTGCTGTTCGAAGCATCCTTCTACCGGGCGCCGGAAAAGGCCTTGCGTTTTATCTGATTCCGGATTTCACAAAGATCAAAGGATCGACGGTCGTAGGTGCCATGAACCAGGCATTCTTTACCTTGTCCCTTGGTATCGGAAGCATGGCGATCTTTGGAAGCTATATCGGAAAAGAACGTTCCCTGATGGGAGAAGCAGTCAGTGTTATCGTGCTGGATACAGCAGTCGCGGTAATTGCGGGTCTGATCATGTTCCCGGCATGCTTTTCT
Source organism: Lachnospiraceae bacterium (assembly GCA_017511045.1). Lineage (GTDB taxonomy): Bacteria > Bacillota > Clostridia > Lachnospirales > Lachnospiraceae > RGIG5612. Next base: position 89,805 of record JAFWLM010000120.1, read on the forward strand.
TATAATCTTGAAGTGACCGCCGGCCCGAGTCTTCTGTTTGATACGATGACAACGGTATTTAACAACATGCCGGGAGGCCGCTGGTGGGGAACCTTATTCTTCCTGTTTATGGTCTTTGCGGCGATGTCGACGGTTCTGGGCGTATGCGAGAACATTCTGGCGATGGTAAGGGAAGTGACCGGATGGAGCAGACCGGCCGGCAGTGCGGTCTGCGGTGCGGGAATCTTTGTGCTGGGTCTGACCACGGCATTAGGCTTTAACCTGATCCATTTCCAGCCGTTCGCGGAAGGCTCCTCTTTCCTTGACCTGTGGGATTTTATCGTATCAAACAACTTGCTGCCGATCGGATCTCTGGTCATTGCCCTGTTCTGCTGTTACAAGTTCGGCTGGGGCTGGGATAGTTTCATTGCTGAGGCCAATGCCGGCAAGGGAATCAAAGTGAAGAAATGGATGAAACCGATCTTCAAGTATTTCGTCCCGATCGTGATCCTGTTTATTTATGTCTTCGGACTGATCACCTTTAAGTGGAAGTAAGAAACGAATCGGAATCTATATGCAGAAAAAGATGGCAGGAGGCTTTGGCCTTCCTGCCATTTTTAAGGTTTTAACTCAATGCAGTCTTGAAATCTTTTTCTTGCCCGTTCTTTTAAAATAGTGTAACATTAGACAGTTATTTTCGTAGGAAAGAGTACTTCGTGAGGATAATTATATGAATATCATGGAAATCAGATGGCACGGCAGAGGAGGACAGGGCGCAAAGACAGCGAGCCTGCTTCTTGCGGATGCTGCGTTTATGGCCGGCAAATTTGTCCAGTCATTTCCGGAATACGGTCCGGAGCGCTCCGGCGCACCGATCACGGCATATAACCGTATTTCAGATGAAAGATGTTCGATCCATTCGAATATCTATGAGCCAGATTATGTGGTCGTTGTTGATGAGACCCTGCTGGAAAGTGTTGATGTGACTGCAGGCCTGAAAAAAGACGGCGCCATCGTGATCAACTCTGCAAAGAGCGGAGAAGAACTCAGACCGCTTTTAAACGGCTATCAGGGAAAAGTCTACACCATAGATGCAGGTACGCTTTCGAGAAAGCACCTGGGAAATTATTTCCCTAATACACCGATGCTTGCTGCCATCGTTGCGATCAGTGAGTGTGTGGAGCCGGATGCATTTATGAAGGATATGGAGGAAGCCTACTCTCATAAATTCGCAGACAAGCCGCAGGTGGTCAAAGGCAACTTAGGATGCCTGGAAGAGACGATGCAGAGCGTAAAAGCTCAGATGTAATTGATAAATCAGAAAGTTCAAAAGGAAAAAACAATGAACAAAAGAGCAAGTGAAATCAATGAGCAGTCCACGTGGCAGGAACTGACCACCGGCTGCGAGATATATGAAGCGGGAACTTCAAAGCTCACTCTGACAGGAGAGTGGAGATCGAAGGTTCCTGTCTGGGATGCAGAAAAGTGCAGGCATTGCATGCTTTGCACACCGTTCTGCCCGGATTCCTCGATCCCGGTAACTGACGGAAAACGCGGAGATTTCGACTATGACCATTGCAAAGGCTGCGGAATCTGCTACAAGGTCTGTCCGTTCGGGGCGATCGAGTGGAAGGAGGTGCACTGATGAGCATCAGAGACAGAATGAGCGGTAACGAGGCGATCGCGACCGCTATGCGCCAGATCAATCCGGATGTGTTTGCGATGTTCCCGATCACACCTTCTACAGAAATCCCGCAGTACTTTGCAAAGTATGTAGCTGACGGAAAAGTGGACACAGAGTTCATCTGTGTGGAAAGCGAGCACTCTTCGATGTCTGCCTGCATTGGCGCGGAAGCTGCCGGCTGCAGAGCGATCACGGCAACTTCTTCTGCAGGCCTTTCTTTTATGAATGAGACCCTGTTTGTTGCGGCATCTGCAAGACTTCCGATTGTTCTTGCTGTTGCCTGCCGTGCACTTACCGGACCGATCAATATCAACCATGATTATTCCGACTCCATGGCAGAGCGTGATTCCGGCTTCATTCAGATCTATGCAGAGAACAACCAGGAAGCCTATGACAATTATCTGCAGGCTCACCGGATCGCGGAAACTGCGGACGTACGTCTTCCGGTCATGATCTGCGAGGATGGGTTTATCACCTCCCATGCACTCGAAAACATCGAACTGGAATCGGACGAGGACGTGAAAGCGTTTGTCGGAGAATATAATCCGGAGAATTATCTTCTGAAAGAAGAGAACCCGCTGGCTGTCGGCCCTTATGGTGTTTCCGGTTATTACATGGAAGCCAGAGTCGCACAGGCTGAGGCAATGAAGAATGCAAAAAGAGCCATTCTTGATGTAGCGGCTGATTTTGAAAAGACCTTCGGCCGTAAATATGGTTTCTTTGAAGAATACAAAATGGAAGATGCCGAACTTGCGATCGTGATCATGGGATCTTCTGCAGGTACTGCAAAAGCAGCGGTTGATGAACTGCGTGAGGCAGGACAAAAAGTCGGTCTGATCAAAGTCCGCGTGTTCCGTCCGTTCCCGGGTGAGGAGCTTGCAAAGGCACTTTCCCATGTTAAGGCTGTAGCAGTCATGGATAAGAGCGAAGGCTTTTCAGCAAACGGAGGACCGCTCTTTGCAGAGACTGCTTCTGCATGCATCAACTTAAGCGAGCGCCCGAAGATGATCGATATCGTCTACGGACTCGGCGGAAGAGATTTTACGGTCGCTCATACAAAGAGAGTATTCAAACACTTAGAGAAAATCGTCGCTACCGGAGAGGTCGGCGAGACATATATTCATCTTGGTCAGCGTGATGACAGAGAGGAGGTTCTGTAATGGCTTATAATCTGAAAGAAGAAATGAGCAAAAAGGAACGTTTTGAAGCAGGACACCGTCTCTGTGCAGGCTGCGGAGCGGGAATCGTATGCCGCGCAATGATGCGTGCGGTGGATCCGGAAGACCAGGCAGTCATCTGCAATGCAACGAGCTGTCTTGAAGTCTCTTCCTTCCAGTATCCGTTTACGGCCTGGCATGATTCCTATATCCATTCCGCTTTCGAAAATGCCTCTGCAACGGCATCCGGTGTCGAAGCGGCATATAAAGTTATGAAACGGAAAGGCAAGCTTGATAAGAACGTAAAGATCCTTGCGATCGGCGGTGACGGCGGAACCTATGACATTGGTTTCCAGTCTCTTTCCGGAGCAATGGAACGCGGCCATGATTTCACTTATTTCTGCTACGACAATGAAGCGTACATGAATACCGGAACGCAGAGATCTTCTGCAACGCCGCGTTTTGCTTCTGCGACAACGACGCCTCCGGGAACAGAGTCTGTCGGTAAAAAGCAGAACCAGAAAGATCTGACACAGATTATTGTCGCACACGGCAGTCCGTATGTTGCGCAGACAACGATGATCGGAAACTTCAAGGATTTCCACGAAAAGGCGCATAAGGCGATCTACACAGAAGGCCCGACCTTTGTGAATGTCCTTTGCCCGTGTCCGAGAGGCTGGCAGTATCCGGCAGAAATGCTTCCGGAGATCTGCAAGATGGCAGTCGAGACCTGTATCTGGCCGCTCTATGAAGTAGAGGAGGGCGAGTACCACTTAACCTACAAGCCGAAAAACAAACTTCCTGTGGAAGAGTTCATGAAACTGCAGGGCAGATTCAAACACTGCTTCCAGCCGGGCAATGAATGGACGATCGAAGAAGCCCAGAAGTATGTGGATAAGAAGTGGGAAGAGCTTCTTGAAAAATGTAATTAATAAAACGGAATGAAAAAGATCCCCGCCAAACGGCGGGGATTTCTTATTGTTATTGATCTGGCAGTTTGTAACGGTGTGTTCCGTCTTACAGCTGCGGCTGGCCGGCGTGTGCAATGCCGGTATATTTTGCGATCTGATCGTCGAGCGTGATCAGATTGTCGAGCGACAGTTTGTGGACATCATCCAGACCTGAGATCCGTGCAAACGTCTTGAGTTCATCATTAGAAAGGATCAGATAATTTGCGATCCGCTGAGCTGCTTCTTCGATCTTAAGGCGCTCGCGAAGCATCGGATTCTGCGTTGCGATGCCGACCGGACAGTAACCGCTTCCGCAGATCCGGTATTGCTGGCAGGCAGCTGCGATCAATGGAGCTGATGCAACAGCGACAGCATCGGCGCCCATGGCCAGTGCTTTCGCAAAATCAGCAGAGACTCGCAGGCCTCCGGTGATCACCAATGCGATATCGGACTGAATGCTGTCCAGATATCTGCGCGCACGGGAAAGTGCGTAGATGGTCGGAACGGAAGTCGCCTCGCGGAGGAAGAACGGGCTCGAACCTGTCGCACCGCCACGTCCGTCGATCGTGATGAAGTCCGGACCGGCAGAGACTGCGTAAGCAAGATCTTTTTCTATATTACCGGCTGCCAGTTTGATGCCGACAGGCCGGCCTTCTGAACGTTCCCTAAGCATATCGACCATTGCCTTCAGGTCTTCTTTGGAGTTGATCTCCGGGAACTTGCTTGGGCTTTGAATGTCTTCACCGACATTTTTTCCGCGGATCGCTGCGATCTCTTCCGTGACTTTACTTCCGGGCAGATGTCCTCCCATGCCTGGCTTTGTGCCCTGTCCGATCTTGATCTCGATCGCGTCCGATGTCTTCAGGTTTTCGTCCGTGACACTGTATTTATTCGGAATGTACTCAAAGATGTATTTATAGGCAGCTGCTTTTTCTTCCGGCAGGATGCCGCCTTCGCCGCTGCACATCGCTGTCTTTGCACTTGCGGATCCTTTTGCCAGAGCAGTCTTGATCTCTTTCGATAAAGCGCCGAAGGACATGTGTGAGATATAGACCGGGCTTTCCAGAATCATCGGCTGCTTTGCATTTTTGCCAATGATGGTCTGAGTGCTGACCGGGTCATCATCGTTTAACGGTGCCGGATCCAGCTGGGCACCAAGCAGCAGGATATCCTCCCATTTCGGAAGCGGGAGCAGAGTACCCATCGCTGCATGAAGGGATTCCCCCTTCACCGCCATCTCGTGGATCTCTTCCATGTATCTGGCACTTTCATCGTGGCGCACCAGAGAGGAATCGTAATCCGCGGTTGGTTTGATATTCTGATTCATAGATATTCCTCCAATCAAAATCTATTATAAAAAAAGGAGCTGCATGATCACAGCTCCCTTGTTTATTATTCTCCGTGACAGGTGATGAGCCATGGCGCCGGCTGAATATCAAAGGCACCTTTGGCATTCATCTTGGAGACGGTGATCTGTGTGATGTCGATTTCTTTAAGGCCCATTTCTCTGCAGATCTGATTCATGCGTCCTGCCAGATTGAAATCCAGTGTGTAGATCACGAATTCCATCTTCGGATTCAGTTTCAGAAGACATTCCATTTCCTGTTCCATGCTGGCGGAACCGACCAGCATCGTCGTTTCCGGAACCGGAAGATCCTTCATTGTCTCATCATCTACATGATCGATGATGGTCACGTTATTGATGCCGAACTGGTTGACATTGTCTTCCAGTGTCGCGCGGTCTCTCTTGTTATATTCCACCGCAATGATGGAGCCTTCCCCGTCATTTAAAGCAGCTTCGACTGCGATGGACTCCGCAGAGATCAGGCAGAGGTTTTTGCCCTCTGTGATCTGCATTTTAGAGAGGATCACAGCACGGATCTCGGAGCCGACATAATGAACGGAACCGGAAGCAAAGGCCTGATTATCCAGACCGAATTTATAAGTGTTCCGTGCCTTTGGATTTACGATCAGCATTCCGGCGGAAGCGTTGATGCCGCGGTTTAACATATCATAGACTTTATCTTCCTTGATCGGACCAGACGGATCGGAGCCTTCGTTATATACGACGGTACACTCACCAAGTCCTGCGTTGAACATCCGGTAGAAGATATCCGGGTGTCCTGCCTCTGTGAAGACGAGCACATGTCTGTGGGACTCTACGGTCGGGATCAGGTTTTTGTTTTTCCTTGTGATATCAAGAATCTTCACTTTTTCCAGATCCACTTCGTAATTATCATTGAAATAATTGAGCCAGTCTAAAATATGAGAATTTGTAAAAAGATTGTTATCCATATGCATAGCTCCTTGTATTTTGATTCTTCAGCAGAGCAGCCAAACTGCAGTACTGATCATATTGATAATATCATAAGTTATTATGCTGCGGGGTGACTTTTTTCATCATTCGTTTTTTATAATCTCCCGGAAAACGCCCGTATTTTTTTCGGAATGCTTCTTCGAAATTGCGTACGTTGTTGTAGCCGATCTGTTCGCTGATCTCATAGAGGCGGAAGTCAGAACCTAAAAGCAGATCCATTGCCGCATCAAGCCGGACGTCTGTCAGATAGGCTTTGCAGGTCTTTCCGGTCTCTTCTTTAAAGATGCGGCTGAAGTATCCGGGCGTGACGCACGCGATCGCAGCAAGATCCTTCACTGTCAGATCCTCCATGTAATTGTCTTTAATATAGGTCTTTGTCTGTTCGACGATCGTCCGTTTACTGTTCGGACTGTTGCTGTAGATGTCCGAAAGGATGGACTCATAATATTTGTGGATCGCATCCTTCACTTCTGTAAATGTTTTGGCGGAGAGAACCTTCTCCTGAAGTGCATCCTGGATCTGATAGAAATCGCCGGCTAAAAGATTATAGCGGTGAAGCTTATAGGCGGTCTCACCTGTAAAGTTCATGGCGCGCATGATGACCGCGTTTTTGTTTCCGTAATGGATCCGTTCGATCAGTTCGAGGCAGCGGTCAATTTCCTGAATGGCATCCGGCGATTTCATAAGGATCGAGCGGAATGCTTTTTCGGAATAGCTTTCATAATCCTCAAAGGAGGTCTCAAAACGCTTTCTGCTTTTTTGATATTCAAAGAAGGTCTCCTGCGAGAAAAAGAAAAACTCAAAGGCTTCTTTTGATGTGGCTAAAGACTCTTTTAAATGCAGCTGATTTGCCGCCGGGATTCCGATCCCTGTCAAAAGAGACCTGCCGGCTTTCTCTTCTGCCTGCCGGATCAAAGGCTTGATCAAAGCGTCTGCGTAATCTTCCCTGTGTTCCAGCGGAAAGCTGCACATGAAACGGACATAGCCTGCATTCCGGTCGATCTCTTTTCCTCGTTTTTTATTTTGAAAGAGTTTTGAAAGCAGATCAAACAGAGCAAGTTCCGCTGTCACTTTCTCTTCGTAGCTCATTTTCCTGAGCTCCGGATCATTCGGAACGGGTCCGATACAGACGGCGACCGCAAAACGTTTCGAATAATCGATCTTCAGTTTGGAGAAGATGTCCTGTGCTTTCATTGTTTCGATTATAACGTATTTTCCGGGCAGAAAAAAGATGCCGCTCCAAAACAGAAGCGGCACCTTAGAAGGAGAAAGGGTTTATTATTTAACTGTGATCGTTACACTCATTTCTCTTGAACCTTCCGCCGGCGCAAGAACGTTTTCATAGATGGACAGCTCTCCGCCTTCGGTGTTCTTTTCCACGCTTCCGCCTTCTGCTTTCATGGATACGAGTTCGTAGCCCTCACAAGGGGTCGCTGTGAAGTAGAGTTTTCCATCAATGTAGTTCTGACGTTTTACGGTGAAGGAATCAGAATCAAAGCTTCCGTCTTCTTTTACGCCGAGCAGAGTATAGGCAACGTTTCCGTAGGTCTGGCCCGCATCAACGATGCCGTTATCCGGGATCTCAACTTCTGTTGTATCAACAGAGATCGTTACATTTCCGTTTTTATATTCGCCGCTCTCGTATGCTTTGCCTTCTACGCAAAGAGCCTTGGTATAGATCGTTACCGGTTTCTCTGCGTTAACGTCTGTCATGGCATCGATCGTCAGAGAGTTGATGTATCCGTCTGCTGTGACATTCCATTTGGAGTTACTGAGTGTCACGTTGATCAGGTTGTTCATCATCGGGGCAGGCGAATGTTTGAAACGACCGATCAGTTTCGCATCGGAGCAGTCGCCGCCTTTTTCTGCTGCATAGTTGCAGTGGTCATATTCCTTCGATCCCATGAATGCATTGAGGACGGTTCCGTTCGGCACAACGTTTCCTTCAAGGTCCACATGGATCGCCTGCGTAGAGGAAATCTTTCCGGTATAATCCGCGTTTTCAAAGCAGACATTCAATGCCTGACGGTAATTGTAAATGCTGTTGTAGATATTTCCTTTGTAGGTTCCGTTCTTGAATGTCGCGGAGGAATCTGCAACAGAGCTTCTTGTAAGAACAGCCTCTTCCGGTGTATCGCAGATCGTGTAGGTCGTGATGCCCGGGTTTCCGGCGTCATCGGACTCGATCAGTTCCGCGAGGATTCCGTCCTCATCTCTGGTAGAGGTTCCGGAGAAGTTGATCCTGCAGTTATCGACTACAATATTGCTGAAGCCGGTATTTGCAGCGCCTGACTTCATCTGGATCAGAGCGTCCACGGTATCAAGTGTCGTGTTCGTCAGATCAAAAGTACCGCCGCCTGTCTGCTGGGTCATGAATGCGGTATGACCGGACTGCAGATAAGAATCCATGTAGGAAGATCCGGAACGGCCGGAGCCCATGACCTGAACATAATCAGGAGCGTAGAACTCGACGTTCTTAAACAGGTTGTGTATACCGGAGTCTGCATAAGTTACATAGCCGGAGCCGCCGACCGTGAAGCCGTATTTAACGCCGCCTACTTCTTTTGTTGCCGTGTATTCTTTTCCTTCCTGGGCAATCTCAAGGGTTCCGATTCCGCCCAGGGTGTTTTCAGCTTCAATCGCATAGGTGCCGCAGATATCGTAAGCTGTACCGGAGTCAACGGAGAGTGCGCCCCAGCCGGTGGAAACAACGATACAGTCTTTGAATTTTCCCTGACCGTCAGCCATAACATTTAAAGAACGGATGGTGCCTTCCATTCCTAAAGCAAAGGGGACACGTTTCATCATGCCAGGGGTGAGATTCTGGAATTCCTCGTAGGTATCCGGGGTCTCTTTTGAATAAATAACGGAATCGTTTACATTTACGATCGCTCCGTTATCAACGTAAAGAGCACAGCGGATCGCCCCTTCGTTTTCCATATAGGAATGATCGATCTGAACTTCGGATTTATTATCTGCCATGATCGAAGCACCCCAGCCTGCAAGATCATCGCCGCCGTCGCCGTAAGCATAGAATTCAGAATCTTTGATCTTATACTTAGAACCATTGTCGATCAGGATGCCGTTAAAGTGTGTTCCCAGTGCCTTCATGGTCACATGATCAGCTTCCTGCGCATCGAGTTTTCCGCCGTCAAAGATCTGTGTGACAGAAGCCTCTTCGTTGATCTTTCCGCCGTCAACGAATAGACCCTGACGGAAGTAGTATGTTGCTTTTTCTTCTTCTTTAGCGCCGATCCACGGAGCTGCGCTCGGACCGCCGCATCTTGTGATCTTTACCGGGACGATCTCAAAGCTGCCTTCCACTTCATAGCTTGCGCCCGGGATCAGGTCTCTCTGCGCCTTATCTACAACAAGGACAAGAACTTTGCCTTCTTCTGCGGCAATGGTTTCCTCAACACCGTCAAGTTTGTAAGTTGCAGCTGTCACGGTTGATGCGATCGCTGTTGTGGTGTAGTCGTTGATTACATTAGTACTGATGATCTCTAACTTTTTCATTCATTCCCTCCAAAGTGATTTTCGTATGGCTGATGTTTTTTCTATTTGTTATCTGTTTACGATTATACCGAAGGGAAGAGAATACTCCATGATGAAACGTATCCAAAACATGATAAAAAATAATTTTTAGTATTTTTTCAGTTTTCCTGAAGCAAGTGGTATAATAAGCGGCGTTATGACAGCACTTATCATTGTTTTGGCCATAATCGTTATATGTCTCATCCTGTTTGGTCTGGTCATTGACTGGATGACCCGCTATGCCTATGACAGAAAGAGCCCGAAGCTTCCGAAGTTTCTGGTGAATACTCTGATGGGCCATTCCCTGGCAGATGACGAGGAGAGAAAGAGGATCCGCGGACAGGCTGTAGAACTGAAAGAACGCGCATCGCAAAAGATCATCATGACCAGTTATGACGGAACCAAGATGGCCGGCCATTTTCTTCCGTGCGAAAATGCGAAGCGGCTTGTGATCGCCGTTCATGGCTGGAGATCCGGATGGAATTATGACTACAGAACCCTTGCGCCGTTTCTTCATGATCATGAAACAGCGGTCCTGATGATCGAGCTCAGAGGGCACGGGGAAAGCGGAGACCGTTATCTGTATTACGGAAAGAAAGAACGCTTTGACATCGCGGAGTGGACAAAACTCGCCGCAGCCGAACTTGCTAAAGATCTTCCGATCTATGTGATCGGAATGTCAGCCGGTGCATTGAGCACCTTGATGAGCACAACGGCCGGACTTCACGAGAATACGAAGGGCGTGATCGTGGACAGCTGCGCAGGAAGCGCAAGAGCCTTGGGGATGAGTGTTGTTAAGAATCTGGGCGTGAATCCGCGCCTCATTTATCCATTCATCCGTTTTGATGCGAGACTGCGCCTTGGGATGGATGATAATGCCTACACAGGTTTTGATGCCATTCAGGAAAATCAGCTTCCGATCCTTTTTATTCACGGAACCAAAGACCGCGTGGCAGATATTCACTCGATGCAGAAACTTTACGACAATTGTAAAACAGCAAAATTCCAGCTGATCGTAGAAGGGGCGGACCACACAAAGAGCTGCTTTGTGGACCCGGAGCGGTATCAGAACGCACTCCTTGATTTCTTCAGTTTCTGCGAGAAGGATGCTACGAATGCATCCTGAGAATCTTTTACTGTTCAGAAACCTTCCGGACGGAAGTCTGTCCGGTTTCATCTATAGAGTAGAGATAGTTTTCCTCCGGCTCATGCGTGTCGTACCAGATCTGCGCAAAGAAAGGAATGTGTTTTGACAGTTCGTCGTAGTTCCATTCCTCTTTCGGGCTGCAGCAGACAGGACACCAGTGTCCGGCTTTTAAAATCGTGTAAGGGGAACTTTCAAATATATGCCCGTTGTGACACTGCCATTTCAGTTTTGTTTTTAAATCCCCTGTCTGCATGGAGTCAGAAAGAACGCTTCCTCCGCGGAAGGCAGCAGCTTTCTGCATATCGGAAAGTTCCAGTTCCGCATCCGGCTTCGATTCGTCATATCCATGGTCAAGATCATATTCTGCTTTGTGTATTTTCGTCTCTTCATAGCCTTCCCGCTCGCAGACAAGATCGACCTGATCCCAGCTCCCCGGAATCTGATCATACTTTTCCCTGCTTCCATAGACTGCCGTGATACGGGCTTCGTTGCCGCTTTCGACCCAGTAGCGCGGGGCGTTGCTGTTTTTAAGGAGTGGATGGAACAGCAGGCTTTTTAAGAGACCGGCAGGGACCAGTCTTCCGAGGCTGTAGATCCAGTGCTTTTTTGCAAAGGCATCCCAGAAATCTTTCGTGCCTTCTCTCCGGAAATGAAAACGTTCCTCTAAGATGTCGCTGTCACTGAACCAGAAACAATGGAAGTTTCTCTGGTTATGCCAGTTTGGTTCAAACATCTTTTTTGCGCTTCCGCCGATCAGTTTGAATCCGTCATCATAGGTCTCAAAGCCTGTCTGCCGGCAGGAGATCCCGCCGCCGATGTTATAGATTCCGTTCCAGAAGTCCGGATCGGCCGGGGAAGAAATAATGCCATCTAGTAAACGGGCAGTATCATTTGCTGTTACCCATTCAATAAATACGTTGACCGGCGTCTGGAACATCAGTCCGTCGGAAATGTTGTTCATCATCAGATTATCATAAAGGACGCCGGTCTCTCTTAAAATGATCCAGTGCTTTAATTCGCTTTCCAGGATAAACCGCTCCGCACGGACCTTGCTGGCACCGTAGGCATCAAACACGCTCGGCATTAAAGGATCGCCGACGCGGCCCCAATGGTGCTGCTCCCCGCGGTGCCCGTATACGGCAACGGTGGAAAAGAAGATGAGTCTGGCGGTGTTTCCGGATTCGATGATTGCATTTACCAGGTTTTCCGTACCATTCAGATTGGTCTTCCAGGCCACAGCTTCGTCGTGATCAGCTTTTGGAGGGATCACGGCCGCAAGGTGCAGAACAAAGTCTGTATCTTCTACCAGTTTTCTGCAGCATACAGGATCTGAGACATCACCAAAGATGACCTCAACATTTTGACTGTAACGATTCTTAAGCTTTGCAACAAGCTTCCGGTTCGGCTTGGAATCTCTCAGCAGAAGCCTGCAGGTATGTTCTTTGTTATTCAGTAAAAACGGAACTGCTGTTTTTCCGATCGATCCGCTTGCTCCGGTGACTGCAATCAACATGTCACGCCTCCGTTCATTTCGATTTTGTTAAAAAGAAAACAAAACTTGCCTTTCAATTAGGCATGATTTATTCTACCACTATACAGAAAAAACTGTATGATTATTTACAGTGAGGATCAACGGAAGGAATCATTCCTGACGGAAAATCCCGGAATGAATAAAATGCCCTGACGCTGAAATGAACAATTGAAGCGAAAGAACCGGCACAAACATTTGAAACAGGATGTCGTATTATGCCGTGTTCTTCCGTCAGGGGAACACGGCATTTTGATAAGGAGAACAATATGAGTTTGAATTCAACAGTTTCCGCTGAAAGACTGCATATCGCGTTTTTTGGATGCAGGAATGCAGGAAAGTCCAGCGTGGTAAATGCAGTGACGAATCAGGAGCTGTCTGTCGTATCAGATGTAAAGGGAACAACGACGGACCCGGTAACGAAAGCGATGGAGCTTCTGCCGCTTGGTCCTGTTGTGATCATTGATACACCGGGCTTTGATGATGAGGGTATGCTCGGAGAAAAGAGAGTCCTCCGTACGAAACAGGTCCTGAACCGGACAGATATTGCTGTCCTTGTAATTGATGCTACGATCGGTATGAGCGAGATCGATAAGCAGCTCATCGCGATCTTTAAAGAGAAGCTAATCCCGTGGATCGTTGTTTATAATAAGAGTGACCTGTTAGACAAAGTTCCGGACGAGAAAGAGAATGTGATCTGGACCAGTGCGGAACACGGGACCAATATTTATGAACTGAAGGAAATGATCGGCCGCCTTGCACCGGTCGAGGATCCGGAGCACAGACTCTTAAAAGGACTTGTTGATCCGAATGATGTGATCATCCTGGTCTGTCCGATCGATGAGTCGGCTCCGAAGGGAAGGCTGATCCTTCCGCAGCAGCAGGCGGTCCGCGATGTTCTGGACATGGGCGGTATCGCTATCGTCTGCCGCGAGTTTGAACTGACTGCAACGCTGAATAGTCTTGCGAAGAAACCGCGTGTTGTCATTACGGACAGCCAGGCATTTACGGAAGTGAGCCGCGATACACCGGAGTCGATCCCGCTGACCTCCTTCTCGATCCTGATGGCACGTTACAAAGGCTATCTGAAGACCGCGATCAAAGGAGTGGAAGCGATCGATTCGCTGAAAGACGGGGATGTGATCTTAATGGCAGAAGGCTGTACGCATCACAGACAGTGCTATGACATCGGAACCTACAAGATTCCGACCTGGCTTAGGAAACATACCGGAAAGCAACTCGCGATCGAGACCTGCTCCGGAAGAGAGTTCCCGGAAGATCTTTCCAAGTATGCGATGGTCATCCACTGCGGAGGCTGCATGCTCACGGAGCGGGATGTGAAATACCGCATGAAGTGCGCGGAAGACCAGAATGTTCCGTTCCTGAATTACGGCATTATCATTGCAAAGATGAAAGGCGCATTAGAACGCAGCATTGCCTGCATCGATCAGGAATAAGTTATGGATAATCAATATAAAGAACTATGTGAAAAGTTGATCAAGACCCACAGTCTGTCACTGGGAGAATATGAGACGCTGATCGGACAGCGTGACGAAGAGGCTGCGAAATTCCTTGCCGGAGAGGCTTCGAGAGTCAGCCGTTCTATCTATGGGAATCAGATCTTTGTCCGCGGACTGATCGAGATCAGCAATATCTGTAAAAACGACTGTCTTTACTGCGGTATCCGCAGAAGCAACAGGAACTGTGAACGCTACCGCCTTTCTCCGGAGGAGATCTTAGAATGCGCCGATGTCGGATATCAGCTCGGCTATCGGACGATCGTAATGCAGGGCGGAGAAGACGGCTTCTTTACGGATGAGGTCGTCTGCGGTCTGATCAAAAAGATCAAGGAAGCACATCCGGATGTCGCGGTCACGCTTTCTTTGGGCGAGCGGAGCAGAGAGAGCTATCAGGCCATGTTTGATGCTGGCGCTGACCGTTATCTGCTGCGCCATGAAACCGCCGACGAAGAACACTATAAAAAACTGCATCCGGATTTCATGAGTTTTCAGAACCGGATGGAGTGCCTTAAGAACTTGAAGGAGATCGGCTATCAGGTCGGCTGCGGCTTTATGGTCGGATCGCCTTACCAGACGAATGCGCATCTTGCAAAAGATCTGAAATTTATCGAGGAATTCAAACCGGATATGTGCGGGATCGGCCCGTTCATTCCGCATCATGATACGCCGTTTAAAGATGAGCCGCAGGGGACGGTGGAACTGACCTGCTTTTTATTGAGCGTGATCCGCCTGATCTATCCTCCGGTCCTTCTGCCTGCAACAACAGCCCTCGGAACGATCGATCCGATGGGAAGAGAAAAAGGAGTTCTTTCCGGCGCCAATGTCATCATGCCGAACCTCTCTCCTGTCGATGTCAGAAAACAGTATGAGCTATATGACAATAAGATCTGCACCGGCGAGGAGTCTGCAGAATGCAGAGGCTGCCTCGAAAACCGGATGAGATCGATCGGATATGAGATCTCTCTTACGCGGGGGGATATTCAGAAATAACGCTCTGAACGATTCTGTTCCGGCAACAGATTCCCCTGTAAATCATTCAATCATTCCAACTAAGAAACGGTTACAGCACGCTAACCGTTTTTCTTTGTTTTTCAAGGCTTTTGTACGGTTAAAGTGCTTGCCAATGTCCCTTTTCATCCCTTAAAATTAAATAGAAACTTTAAATGGTTTCAACTGTTAAAAACCTGTCTCAAGATACACCATCGATGCAGACAGAATTTTTTTTCAAAGGAGAAAACTATGAGCAGATTATCAGTAGTGACTACGGGTAAAATGCGCACAACAGGAATTGAGCTCAGAGAGCAGCTCGCTCGCAGAATTGCGGCGAACCCGCCGGGTGTCTGTCCGGTCGAGCAGCAGCTTGCTTTCTTAAAGACCTGTCATGCGCAGACCTGTGGAAAGTGTGTTCCATGCCGGGAAGGCCTTGGACAGCTTGCGGAAATGCTGGAAGAGGTTCTCGACAACAAGGCAACAATGAAAGAACTCGAACAGATCGAAAACCTGGCAAGAAGCATCAGCAATTCCGCTGACTGTGCGATCGGTTTTGAAGCTGCAAATATGGTCCTTCGCGGACTGGAAGGCTTCAGGGAAGACTATGAGTCCCATATCAAAGAACACAGATGTGTCAGCATGTATGAGCAGCCGATCCCCTGCGTTACCCTCTGTCCGGCGAGTGTGGACATTCCGGGCTACATTGCGCTTGCAGGTGCCGGAAGATGTGACGACGCGATCCGCCTGATCAGAAAAGATAATCCGTTCCCGACCGCCTGCGCATTGATCTGTGAGCATCCGTGCGAGGCACGCTGCCGACGTATGATGATCGATGATGCGGTCAATATCCGCGGGCTGAAACGTTATATCGTAGATAACGCATCTGCAGATTCCATTTCCACACCGCCATGCAATCCTGCCACAGGAAAGAGAGTGGCTGTCGTTGGAAGCGGTCCGTCCGGCTTGACAGCGGCTTACTTCCTTCAGCTGATGGGCCATCAGGTCACAGTATTTGAAGAAAAAGCAAAACTTGGCGGAATGCTCCGTTATGGTATTCCGAATTACCGTTTCCCGAGAGAACGTCTTGAGCAGGATCTTGCTGCTATTCTTTCTACGGGAATCGAAGTTAAGACCAACACTCCGATCGGCACAGATGAAGTGAAGAAATTAAGAGAAGAGTATGATGCCGTTTATCTGGCAATCGGTGCGCATACAGATAAAAAACTCCGTATTGACGGTGAGGATGCATCGAACGTGATCTCCGCAGTTGAGATGCTGCGTAAGATCGGTGATGACGAATATCCGGATTTCACCGGTAAAGAAGTCATCGTGGTCGGCGGCGGCAACGTTGCAATGGACTGCGCGAGAACCGCGATCAGATGCAAAGCAAAATCCGTCGGCATCGTCTACAGAAGACGCCAGGAGGATATGACGGCACTTGCATCTGAAGTGGAAAGCGCAATGGCAGAAGGCGTTGAGATGATCACGCTGAAAGCTCCTGTCCGTATCGAGAAGGATGAGAACGGAAATGCCACCGCACTGATCGTTCAGCCTCAGGTCATCGGAAAAGTGAAAGACGGCCGTCCGGCTCCGAGCAATGCAGATAAACCGGAGCAGAGGATCACAGCAGATGTGATCATCGTAGCAGTCGGACAGGATATCGTCGCTAAACCGTTTGAAGAAGCCGGCATTCCGGTCAACAGAAACAAGATCGTTGCTGATGCAAGCGGTGACGTTGGTGTAACCGGTGTCTTTGCAGGCGGCGAGTGCGTCTTAGGACCGGCAACGGTTATCCGTTCCATCGAAGGCGGAAAAGTTGCGGCAGCAAATATTGATGAGTATCTTGGATACCATCATCCGATCTCCGTGGATATTGAGATTCCGGAACCGCTGCTGAACGATAAGATCGCAAGCGGCCGTGTCAACCTGCATGAAATTGAAGCCAGCACGAGAAAGCTTTCCTTTGACGGCGTAGAAGAGCCGATGAGCGAAGAAGAAGCGCTGCGCGAATCCAGCAGATGCCTGCGTTGTGACAAGCATGGCTGCGGATCACTGAGAGGAGGGCGTGTACACTTATGGTAAATTTAAAGATCAATAATAAAGAAATATGCGTCCCGGAAGGAACTTCGATCTTAGAAGCTGCAAAGCAGAACAAGATCAAGATCCCGACACTGTGTTATCTGAAAGATATCAATGAGATCGGCGCATGCCGGATCTGTCTTGTCGAGATCAAAGGAAAAGAGACCCTTGTCGCTTCCTGTAATACAGAAGTCGAAGAGGGAATGGAAGTATTCACAAACACAAAGAAGGTTCAGATGGCCCGGATGACAAACATCCAGCTGATCCTTGCAAGACATAATACGAACTGTCCGGCATGCACAAGAAACGGAAACTGTGTATTACAGGATCTCGGAAATGAACTTGCAAGAGGACCGCTTCCGTTTAAGAGAAGCTATACCCATGAGCCGTGGAACAGAGAGTTCCCGCTGATCCGTAACTCCAGTAAATGCGTTAAATGCATGCGCTGTGTACAGATCTGCGATAAGGTACAGACCCTTGGCATCTGGGATATCGTTAATACAGGATACCGTACAGCAGTTAATGTTGCTGACGACAGATCCATCGAACAGACCGATTGTGCTGCATGCGGACAGTGCATCACACATTGCCCGGTCGGAGCTCTTCATGAAAGAGATGATATCGTGAAGTTTGAAGAGGCGCTTTATGACGAGGATAAGATCGTTGTCGTACAGATCGCGCCGGCAGTCCGTGCTGCATGGGGCGAGGGCCTTGGACTTACGAGAGAGCAGGCAACTGAAAAGAGAATGGTTGCTGCTGTAAGAGCAATGGGCGTTGACTATGTTTTCGATACCAACTTCACAGCCGATCTTACGATCATGGAAGAGGGCAACGAGTTTATTGAGCGTATGAAGAATCCGGAGAAGCATCAGTGGCCGATGTTCACTTCCTGCTGCCCGGGCTGGGTACGCTTCCTCAAAGGACAGTATCCGGAACTGATCCCGAACCTTTCCACTGCAAAATCACCGCAGCAGATGTTCGGTGCAGTTACGAAGTCATATTACGCAAAACTGCTTGATGTAGATCCGAACCGCATCTTCTGCGTATCGATCATGCCGTGTATCGCAAAGAAAGCGGAGTGTGAGATCCCTGTTATGAATGATGCAGGTGCAGGTCCGGATGTTGATATGTCCCTGACCACCCGTGAGCTTGACAGACTCGTGAAGCTTCATCTGATCGATGCAGCAGAGCTCGAGGAAGAAGAGTTTGATATGCCGCTCGGTGTTGGAACCGGTGCAGCCGTGATCTTCGGCGCAACCGGTGGTGTTATGGAAGCAGCATTAAGAACGGCATCCTTTGTCCTTGAAGGACACAATCCGGATCCGGATGCATTCAAAGTCGTTCGTGGACTTGACGGCATTAAAGAAGCAGAAGTTGAGATCGCAGGAATCAAGGTGAAGGCAGCTGTTGCGAGCGGCCTTGGAAATGCAAGAAAGATCTGTGATATGATTAGAGCCGGTGAGGCAGACTATCATTTCGTTGAGATCATGGCATGTCCGGGCGGTTGCGCAGGCGGCGGCGGTCAGCCGATCAAAGACGGCGAAGAGCTGGCAGGCGTCCGTGGTGAGAACCTGTACGCATTGGATAAGGCCAACACCCTTCGTTTCTCCCATGAGAACCCGTCTGTAATCGCAGCTTATAATGATTACTTTGAGCATCCGCTGTCTCATGTATCTCATAAGCTCCTCCATACAGACCACAGTGCATGGAAGATGCCGAACGAGAAATAGTATTTGAATAACAAGTAAGTTTATAAAAAAGCAGGAGCCGGTTTTTGGCTCCTGCTTTTTACAGAGGGGTTTATTCTGCGAGTGCTAATTCGTGTTCATCTGTTTCTACTTATTCTTCTGTCTTTGTCTCATCTTGAGGAGCAGCTTCAGCAGGTGCTGCCTGAGGAATGTCCGCTGACGGAGCTTCTTTGAGGTTCTTCGGAACGATCGGAAGAACGAAGATCAGGCAGAGAACGACTGCGATCAGGAACATCCACATAACACCGGAGGAAGCGTTTCCGAATTTGCCGCCGAGTGAGATCGCCACGAAGCTGAAGGATTTGATGACCTGGGTCAGCGGATGGATCACGCGGTTGACGGCGTTGTATTCGCGGGCTCCGAAGATAGAGATCGCAAGTGACGGACACATGTTAAAGCATCCACCTGAGAAGAAGGTGTTCAGGCAGATCATGCAGATCGTGACAGTCGGATTCATGACGGTTGCAAGGACAACGAGGGAGATAATGAAAACGATGCACATGAGCACGGTCGTCATTCTGGTACCGATCTTTTTGTCGATGAAACCGGTTACGATCGATCCGACAAAACCGAACGCTGCGGAGTACATCATAACGGTCGGAGCATTTGCGATGCCGCGGCTGAACATCAACGGAACTAACTGTGCCGGCATACCGGAACTCTGAAGGAGCAGGAATCCGAAAGCAATAACGAAGAACCATACGATCGGAGTCTTGAGAAGCTTCTTGACCGTCCATTTGGATTTATAGTTCTTAGCTGCTTCCTGCATTGCCCTAAGCTGCTCAATGCCTTCTTCCTTGTTGTCCGGGAACAGTCCCATAGCTTCCGGTCTTTCCTTGATCCAGAAAATGGAGAGGATCGCCATGACAGCCATGATGATCGCCAGAACAAGCATCGGTGATTTCAGTTTTAAACCTTTTGCAAGCATGCCGGAGAAGATTGGAGTAAAGATGATATTTGCAAGGTAAGTACCTGTAGTGGTGATACCTAAGATCTCCGCTTTCTTTCTCGGAAACCAGTTTGCCATCAAGGTGTTTGTGACAACGAAACCATAGCCCTGTGCAAATGCGAACATCAGGATAACGCCGATGACGTAAACGACCATGTTCGTTGCATAGCCGGCCAGGATAACGCCGATCGCACTGATGATCAATGAAATGATAGTTACGATCCTGACACCTTTCTTTAAGCACCACTGTGCAAGAAGGAAGGCAGCGACCACGCCGACCAGAGATGCGATCGTATTGATCGTGTATAAGATATCCGTACCGCATCCTAAGTTTCCTGCTGCCTGCGGAACCACGAAGTTTGCAGACAGGCCGATAACGAAACTACAAAGGATATACATGATGATCGAATGGATCACCAGAGAGTATCCTATCGCAAAACTTTTTTTCTTTTCCATAATTCACCTTTCCTTTATTTTATACCTAACACACGTTCTGCGTTTTTGTGACAGATCAGTTCTTTCTCCTCTTCGGTCAGATCTTTGCACGCGTTGAAGCAGGCAAAGGAATCCTCCAGAGAAACAAAGGGGTAATCCGTTGCGAAGAAGATCCGGTCGGCACCGACGGAGTCAATGGCACAGCGCATAGCAGCCGGATGATACTTTCCGCTTGTTGTTATATAAATGTTGGATTTGAAATACTCGGACGGGGTTTTCTTCAGTGTCTTTGTAATATGAGCTCTTCCTGTCTCATAGCCTTCATCCATTCTTCCCAGATAATACGGAAGCCCTTCGCCCATGTGACCGGCAATAAACTGTGCCTTCGGGAAACGGTCAAAGATGCCGTTGATGATCAGGCGCATCACATGTGTTGCAGCTTCCATGTTCCAGGTCCAGATCGGTCCGCACAGTTCTTCACATCCATTCAGCATGAGCATGCCTTCGGGAAGTGTGTCGATAACATGCAGGGAGACAGGGACATTCAGCTCACATACCTTCTCCCAAAGCGGATAGTAGATTTCTTCGTCCAGATAATGGAAATACTGGTGGCCCTGCACGATCGCTCCGCAGAAACCGAGCTCTTTCACACAGCGCTCCAATTCTTCTGCAGCGCCTTTGGGATCTGCAAGCGGAAGAGCGGCAAATGCCTGAAAACGGTCGGGATATTTATGTACGGCTTCTGCAAGGAAGTCGTTGCTTTCCCGCGCGATACGGACAGCCTCTGCCGGATCATCGATTGCCTGAACAGAAGGGGAACCGCTGGAAAGGACCTGCATATCCATGCCGAACGCATCCATTTCCGGAAGCCGGAAAGCTTCTACAGGAGATGCCAGGCGCGGGAACACATTTTTGATCATAAGATCCATGTCCATCATTTCCGGACGTTTGGTCTTTTCCGCCCATTCCATACGGATCGGTCCCATCATCTGAGGCTGATAATGTTCTTCGATACCAATGATTCTCAATTTCTTCACCTCTTTTCCTTTCTCTATTGTCAATTTCTATTTTAACGGGTTTATTCCGAAGCGGTATTACGGCTTTTTTATGGTTGTCATAACGATTTTGTATGCCTTATAATCGTTGAAAGGGGAGTGAGGTTTTTATGGATATTTATAGTTTAAAAATATTCCTGAGTGCTTCCGAGACATTGAATTTCACTAAAACCGCACAGGAGTTTTATCTGGCGCAGCCCGTGATCAGCAGACGTATCCGTGAACTGGAAACAGAATTCGGCTGCCAGCTTTTTATACGCAACCGGCACGGAGTACAGCTCACCGAAGAGGGCAGACTCCTGGTTCCTGCCGTGAAAGCTTCTGTCACCGAACTGGAAAAAGGCATGGAACAGGTGAAAGAGAGGATCCGCTCCCGGACCGGCGAGATCAGTATTGCGGCGATCACTCCTGCGACCAACTCCTTTCTGCCATCGATCATCGGAGAGTTTTCACTTTCCCATCCGGGAGTTAAGATCGATGTTCAGAGAATGGTGCCGAAGCAGCTGAAGGAAAGCATAGAACTCGGCAGCCATGATATTTATATTGCTTCGGAGGATGATCTGAACAATTGCACAGACTGGGAAAGCTGTCTGCTGCGTTCCGATGAGATCGGGCTGATCGTCCGGAAACAGGAGCCGCTCTACTCGAGGGAGGATGCGATCCAGTTTCTTTCCGAAAACAAGATCCTGAAGGTTCCTTTTGAAGATTCCCCTTCACTGACTGCAAGGGCAAGAGTGATCCTGGATAAACTCCAATTGGATAATTTCGAGGTCGAGGAAGTACGGCCGATCGAATCACTGCTGTTCAATATCGCATCCGGGCTGGGCGTTGCGATCCTTCCGGATAATGTTGCGAATCTTGCTGCGTTCGACCTGAAGTTTGTGTCGATCGATCCGGAGAGCAGAATGCATATGCAGATGGTATGGAGGGCGGACGCTCCGACGCAGGTGAAGGAATTTGCGGAACTTGTGAAAACCCGCATTTAAAGGTTAAGAAAAACACAATCTTGTGATATGATATACAATTATGATACGACTGAATAATAAATGGGAATTTGTATATGAGTGGTCCGATGATTTCATGAAGTATTTCATCGACGGCGAAGCGGTCCGCCTTCCGCATAATGTCGGCGAAATCCCGCTTCATTACGCATCCCCTGAAAACTATAATACGATCTGCGGCTACCGCAGAGTCTTAGATATTCCGGAGGAAGTGATCGGAAGCAAGATCTTTCTTCAGTTTGACGGCGCTGCACATATTGCGGAGATCTTTATCAATCAGCAGTCCGTTGCAAAGCATTACTGCGGCTATACTTCCTTCCGCGTAGATATTTCAGATCTGGTCCATGCAGGTAAGAACCATCTGGCGGTGAAGCTCGACTGCCGGGAAAATCCGGAGATCCCGCCGTTTGGCTTTGTGATCGATTATCTGACATACGGCGGCCTTTATCGTGATGTCTGGATGGATATCCGTCCGAATACCTATATCGAAGATGTATTTGTTTACACGAAGGATAAGAATACGATCCACGTGGATGTCAGCTGTGTCGGCAATCCGATGATCACTGACGTCGAGATCTTCAGCCCGAACGGCAGCCTGGTCGCAACGGCAAAAGACTGCCAGAACAGCACGGACATCTATATCTCCCAGCCGAAGCTCTGGTCGATGGATCATCCGAATTTATATAAGTGCGTGGTTACGATCAAAAATGAGGATTATATCGATACTCTGGAAACCACGTTTGGAATGCGTGTTGCGGAATTCCGTGAGGACGGCTTCTACCTGAACGGCACAAAGGTGTTCGTTCGCGGTTTAAACCGTCATCAGTGCTACCCATACATCGGCTATGCGCTTCCGGAACATCTGCAAAGGGAAGATGCAAGGATCCTGAAAGAGGAGCTTTGCGTGAATGCTGTTCGCACCTCGCATTATCCGCAGAGCCACTATTTTATCGATGAATGTGATAAGATCGGACTCTTTGTCTTTACCGAGTTCCCGGGATGGCAGCATATCGGAGATGAGAAGTGGAAAAAGCAGGCTCTTGAAAACCTGAAGGAAATGATCCTCCAGTACCGGAACCATCCGTCCATTATGCTCTGGGGCGTCCGTATCAATGAGAGCGTTGATGATGATGAGTTCTATACAAGGACGAATGAACTGGCGCACAAGCTGGATCCGTCCCGTCCGACCTCAGGCGTCAGATATCTGGAGAAGAGCCATCTTTTAGAAGATGTTTATGCATTTAATGATTTTTCCCATGACGGAACGAATGTCGGATGCCGTCCGAAACATGCAGTCACACCAGATACAGACAAAGCATATCTGATCAGTGAAAGCAACGGTCATATGTATCCGACCAAGCCGTTCGACAGTTGGAGCCACCGTCAGGAGCAGGCGCTGCGCCATGCAAGGGTCCTGGATGCCGCAATGTCCAACGGCGATATCGCCGGATGCTTCCAGTGGTGCATGTTTGACTATGCGACCCATAAGGATTTCGGCTCCGGCGACCGCATCTGCTATCATGGTGTCATGGATTCTTTCCGAAATCCGAAACTGGCAGCAGTAACCTATGCCAGCCAGGGAGAAGAGGAAGTTGTTTTGGAACTTGGATCTTCGTTTGATATCGGCGATTATCCGGCAGGCCAGAAAGGTTCGGTGTTTGCCTTTACCAATGCAGATGAGATCCGTCTGTATAAGAATGATAAATTCGTAAAAAGCTTTGAACCGGCCGACTGGGATGCCCTTGCGCACGGGCCGATCGAGATCGATGATATGATCGGAGATCTGCTGGAAAGTGAAGAGGGCTTTGAGCCGAAGAAAGCAGCGCTTCTCAGAAACTGCCTTCTGTCTGCGGAAAAACACGGCTTCCAGACGATGCCGTTGATCGATAAGCTGAAAATGGGATATGCGATGCTGAAATATAAGCTGAGCTACGAAGACGGTGTTGCCCTCTACGGCAAGTATGTCAGCAACTGGGGCGGAGAGTCGACCGTCTGGAGAGTGGACGCGGTCCGTTATGGCGAAGTGGTTAAAAGTAAGATCTTAACACCCGGAAACCAGCTGCATATCGAAGCGACAGCATCCAAACTCAATCTGGTCGAGGGCGACTGCTACGATATGGCCCTGGTCCGTATCCGCATCGTGGATGAAAACGGAAACCTGGCTCCGTATGCCCAGCTTCCGATTGCACTGGCAACGGAAGGAATGATCCATGTGGAAGGTCCGCAGGTCATCACGGCGGAAGGCGGAATGTGCGGATGCCTTGTAAAAACCGATGGCTGGGGCGGTGACGGACGCCTGATCATTTATACAGAAAGCGGCCTGGAAACGGCGATCGACTTCAATGTATATGTGGAAGATTAAAAAATGCTTAAAATAAGGAAAAAACGATCAATTATTTCTTGACACTGCCACGTTAAAGTGCTATAAAACAAAGAAATACTGCACAATTATTTATTTGGAGTTTTAGGAAAAATGTTCAACAGCAAATTAGTCAATGACATCGTCCTCGTCGGCATTATTCTTCTACTCGGTGACAACGAGCAGAAATAGTGCTAAAGGTTATGCCTGTTTGCAAGATTGAATCCTAATAAAAACTCGATTTGCAGATCCTATGGCCAGCTTTTAGCCATAGGGTTTCTTTATTTCAGGAGGTTACTTATGAAGATGACAGGAGCACAAATCGTAATGGAATGTCTGCTCGAACAGGGTGTGGATACCATCTTCGGTTATCCGGGCGGCACGATCTTGAATATCTACGATGCTTTGTATAAGTACAGTGACAAGATCAAGCACATCTTAACATCCCACGAGCAGGGCGCATCACACGCAGCAGACGGCTATGCAAGAAGCACCGGAAAAGTCGGTGTCTGCTTTGCAACCAGCGGTCCGGGAGCAACCAACCTGACAACAGGTATTGCGACCGCGTACATGGATTCCTCGCCGGTGGTCTTTATCACCTGCAACGTCGGGGAAAGCCTGATCGGAAAAGATTCCTTCCAGGAAGTCGATATCACAGGAATCACCATGCCGATCACAAAGAGCAATTTTATTGTCCGTGATGTTGATAAACTGGCAGATACGATCCGTGAGGCATTCGCTATCGCAAGAAGCGGACGTCCGGGTCCTGTCCTTTTAGATATTCTGAAAAACGTTACGGCAGCAGAAACAGAGTATGAGCCGCTTCCGAGAGAGCAGCACTACAGCAGCGGACGTCTTGCTCAGCTGATGAAGAGAGCATCCGAAGACTTCCGTACTCCGAAGCCGAACGAGGAAGACGTAGACAAACTGGTTCAGATGATCTATGCGTCTGAAAAACCGATGATCATCTGCGGCGGCGGTGTTGTAAGAAGCCGTGCGGACAAAGAACTGAATGAGTTTGCCGAGAAAGTGGACGCTCCTGTTGCTATCACCGTTATGGGCGGCGGAGCTCTTCCGGGAAGAAGCCCGCTTGCAACCGGTATGATCGGTATGCACGGTTCCCAGGCTTCCAATATGGCAGCAGACGGCTGCGACCTTCTGATCGCTTTAGGCTGCCGTTTCTCTGACCGTGTTGCCTTGGATCCGGAAACATTTGCGAATAACGCACAGATCGTTCAGGTCGATATCGACCGTTCCGAGATCAATAAAAACGTACCGACGGATCATCACATCATCGGAGATGCAAAAGTCGTTCTGAAAATGCTGAATGAAAAGCTTGCTCAGCAGCATCACGCTGAATGGAAAGACTATGTTTTCTCCTTCGCTACAGAAACCGAATATGATGAAAATAAAGATAAACTGACACCGAAGCAGGTTCTTCGCACAATTGCTGAGATGATGCCGCAGGATACGATCGTATCCACTGACGTCGGACAGCATCAGATGTGGGCGATCCAGCATTTCCACTTTGACTATTCCGGACAGCTGTTAACCAGCGGTGGTTTCGGAACCATGGGCTTCGGACTCGGAGCTGCAATCGGAGCAAAGGTCGGAAATCCGGATAAGGCAGTTATCCATATCACCGGTGACGGAAGTTTCCGTATGAACTGCAACGAGCTTGCAACGGAAGAGCACTATGACGCTCCGGTCATCACCTTTGTCTTTAATAACGGAACCCTTGGTATGGTCCGGCAGTGGCAGTCTTTGATCTATGATCATCGTTATGCTGCAACTACGCTGGATCGAGGTCCGGACTTCGTAAAACTGGCTGAAGCATATGGCCTTAAGGGCGCACATGTCAGTACAGAAGAGGAACTTCGCACAGCAATTCAGGAAGCACTCGACAGTGGACGCGGATATGTGGTCGACTGCATCATCGATCTCGACGAGATGGTTCGTCCGATGGTTGAAGGCGGAAAACAGATCACAGATTTCCTGGTGAAATAAGAAAGGAGGACAGAAAGATGAAAGAACAGAAACTTTACACTTTGGCAGTTCTGGTCGACAACGAGGCGGGTGTACTTTCACAGGTCTCCAGAATGTTCTCCAGAAAAGGTTACAATATTGAATCCCTCGCGGTGGGAGCAACCTCCGATCCGGAAACCAGCCGTATCACGATCGAAGTCATCTGTACCGAAGATCAGATCTCGCTGCTTTCACTTCAGCTTCAAAAGCTCTATCCGGTTCATTCCGTGAAACTGCTTGATCAGAGCAATTCGATCCGCAGAGAGCTTGTCATGATCAAGGTCAATACACCGACCAGCGCGATCCGTAACGAGATCATCCAGATCTCCAACATCTTCCGTGCGAACATCATTGATGTTTCCATCAGC
The DNA here is from genome assembly GCA_017511045.1 of Lachnospiraceae bacterium. GTDB lineage: Bacteria > Bacillota > Clostridia > Lachnospirales > Lachnospiraceae > RGIG5612. The sequence goes on from JAFWLM010000120.1 coordinate 116,630, forward strand.
ACGCTGACGATCGCTATGATCGGTGATGAATCCAAGATCAACGGAATTGAAAACATCCTGAAAGAGTTCGAGATCATCGAGCTTGTACGTACAGGTTATGTCGCACTTGAAAGAGGACTGCAGTCTATTTATGAAGATACAAAAGAAAAAGGAGAATTCAACTATGGCAAAAATGTATTATGAAAACGATTGTAACATCGCAAACCTTGATGGAAAAACCATTGCGATCATCGGCTATGGTTCCCAGGGACATGCTCATGCACTGAACCTGAGAGACTCCGGCTGCAATGTTGTTATTGGCTTAAGAGAAGGCGGAAAAAGCTGGCCGGTAGCTGAAAAAGACGGTTTTGAAGTATTAACCGTTGCAGAAGCTACAAAGAAAGCAGACATCATCATGATACTGATCAATGATGAGGCTCAGGCTGATATGTACAGAAAAGACATTGCTCCGTACCTGACTGAAGGAAAGGCAATCGCATTTGCACATGGTTTTAATATCCGTTACAAACAGATCGTACCTCCGGCAAACGTTGACGTTTTCATGGCAGCTCCGAAGGGACCGGGACATACAGTAAGAAGCCAGTATGTGGCAGGCAAAGGTGTTCCTTGTCTCGTAGCTGTAGAGCAGAACGCAACAGGCAAAGCTTATGACATCGCACTTGCATACATCGCAGGTATCGGCGGTGCAAGAGCCGGAATCCTTGAGACAACAATGAATGAAGAAACAGAGACCGACCTCTTCGGCGAGCAGACCGTTCTTTGCGGAGGTCTTGTTGACCTGATGAGATGCGGTTTTGAGACTCTGGTTGAGGCAGGATACGCTCCTGAGAATGCATACTTTGAGTGCATCCATGAAGTTAAACTGATCGTCGACCTGATCAACAAAGGCGGCGTTGCAGCTATGAACTTCTCCATTTCTGATACAGCTGAGTACGGCGAGTATGTATCCGGACCGAGAGTTCTTCCTTATGAGCAGACCAAAGCAAACATGAAGGCTGTCCTCACTGACATTCAGGACGGAACCTTTGCAGGAAAATGGATCGCTGAGAACAAGAACGGAAGAACCTTCTTCAACTCCAAGAGAGCACAGCTTGCAAAGCACCCGATGGAAGTTGTCGGAAAAGAGCTTCGTGAGAAGATGCTGTGGAAGAATGACGCTGACTTAGATACAGCATCGAACTAATATCTGTATTCGCGCCGTGAACCTCGGCTGCGGGTTTCTCTCGAAAAGCTTGAAACGCTTTTCTCGTAGAAACCGCTTGCCATCCCGGCGCTAAGTCAACATCAGTAACTAATTAGGAGAATGAATATGAGATCTGATAATGCGAAACTTGGTGTTGCAAGAACACCGAATAAAAGTTTGATGTATGCACTGGGCATGACGGATGAGGAGATCAACCGCCCGCTGATCGGTGTTGTTAACTCTTTCAATGAGATCGTTCCGGGCCATATGCACCTGCGCCAGATCGCGGATGCTGTTAAGGCCGGCGTTCGTGCTGCAGGCGGAACTCCAATCGAGTTTCCGGCAATTGCTGTCTGCGATGGTATTGCAATGGGACATGTCGGAATGAAATATTCTCTGGTAACCAGAGACCTGATCGCAGACTCCACAGAAGCTATGGCGATCGCGCACCAGTTTGACGGACTCGTTATGATCCCGAACTGCGATAAGAACGTTCCGGGACTTCTGATGGCAGCTGCAAGATTAAATATCCCGACGATCTTTGTAAGCGGCGGCCCGATGCTGGCAGGACACTTAAAAGATGGAAGAAGAACCTGCTTAAGCCATATGTTTGAAGCAGTCGGCGCATATCATGCTGGTACGTTAGACGAAGCAGGCGTGGAAGAGTATACCGAGAATGCATGCCCTTCCTGCGGATCCTGCTCCGGTATGTATACCGCAAACTCCATGAACTGCCTCTGCGAAGCAATCGGTATGGCACTCAAAGGAAACGGAACCATCCCGGCTCCGCTTTCCGGAAGACTTCGTCTTGCCAAGAAAGCAGGAATGCAGATCATGGAACTGGTAGAAAAGAACATCTGCCCGAGAGACATCATGACAGAGAAAGCATTCGAAAATGCGGATGTTGTTGATATGGCACTCGGATGCTCCACCAACACGATGCTTCACCTTCCTGCTATCGCACATGAGGCAGGACTTGAGATCAGCCTGGATATGTCCAATGAGATCAGTGAGAAGACTCCGAACCTCTGCCATCTGGCACCGGCAGGAGATACGTTCATGGAAGATCTGGACCTGGCTGGCGGCGTTCATGCTGTCATGAAAGAGCTGACAAAGAAGGGCCTTCTTCATACAGACGTTATGACCGTAACAGGTAAGACGCTTGCTGAAAACTTAGAGGGCGTTGAGAACCGTGACCCGAATACGATCCGTCCGATCGATAATCCGTATTCTGCAACAGGCGGTATCGCTGTCCTGAAGGGCAATATTGCTCCGGATGGATGCGTTGTTAAGAAGAGCGCTGTTGCTGACGAGATGATGGTTCACGAAGGACCGGCAAGAGTCTTTGACAGTGAAGAAGATGCGATCGAAGCAATCTATGCACAGAAGATCAAAGCCGGAGATGTTGTTGTCATCCGCTATGAAGGACCGAAGGGCGGCCCTGGCATGAGAGAGATGCTGAACCCGACTTCCGCGATCGTCGGAATGGGACTTGGCGCAAGTGTTGCTCTGATCACTGACGGAAGATTCTCCGGCGCAACCCGCGGTGCTGCAATCGGCCATGTCAGCCCTGAAGCTGCATCCGGCGGAAACATCGGCCTGATCAATGAAGGCGATATCATTTCCATCGATATCCCGAACTGTAAGATCAACGTCAATGTTTCGGATGAAGAACTGGAAGCAAGAAGAGCAAACTGGGTATGCCCTGAGCCGAAGATCAAGACTGGTTATGCTGCACGTTATGCAAAACTGGTAACTTCTGCAGACAAGGGTGCTGTATTAATGTAATTATTTATATTTAACGCGACATCCAGTCATACATTTTGAATTTGTTCCGATTTCGTGGTGCTCATTCTTCTATCGGATTCGCGTAATATTTTCCTCGGCCGGCATACGAAAATATTTTTCAGATGAAAAATTTTTCTTCCGCCTAAAGGCTTTCCGGACTTGAAGTCCGAAGCCTTTGCCTTGAAAATCTCACGCAATCCTAAGGACGAAGAATGGCACACTCCATAGTCACAAATCCAAAATGTATGGCTGGGTGTCGCCTGAATTAGAAAGATAAACATAATGAGACAGATTAAAATTTTTGATACGACTTTAAGAGATGGTGAGCAGTCTCCGGGCTGCACCATGAACCTGAAAGAGAAAATTGAAATTGCGAAGTGCCTCGAAAAACTGAAAGTAGATGTTATCGAGGCCGGTTTTGCGATTTCTTCTCCCGGAGATTTTGAATCGGTAAATACGATCGCGAAGAATATCAAGGAGTGCGAGATCGCATCCCTTGCAAGATCAACGGAAAAAGATATCGACGCAGCCTGGGATGCTGTCAAGGTTGCGGCCAATCCGAAGATCCACCTCTTTATCGCGACATCCAAGCTCCATATGGACTACAAGCTGAAGATGACGGAAGAGGAAGTTCTTGAGCGCATCAAATATATGACAGCTTATGCAAAGAAGTATTGTTCCAGCATCGAGTTCTCCGCTGAGGATGCAACGAGAAGTGATCTGGAGTTTTTAGCAAAGGCAACTGAGGTCGCCATTGCAAACGGTGCGACGGTCGTGAATCTTCCGGATACCGTTGGATATTCCACACCGGATGAGATGAAACGCATGATCTCTTATGTATTAGAGCATGCGGAAGGTGCACAGGACATCGAGCTTTCTGTTCACTGCCATAATGACCTTGGAATGGCAACTGCCAACTCCCTTGCAGGTGTACAGGCAGGTGCAAGACAGATCGAGTGTACGATCAACGGACTCGGAGAGCGTGCGGGTAATACGGCGCTTGAAGAAGTCGTCATGGCGATGAAGACCAGAGCGGATTCCTTCACGGATATGGACTGCCGTATCGATACGACACAGCTGTATCGCGCAAGCAAGACCGTCTATAATGTCATCGGACAGCACGCTCCGCTGAATAAGGCGATCGTCGGCCAGAACGCTTTTAGCCATGAGTCCGGTATCCACCAGCATGGCGTACAGGCTAATAAACTGACGTATGAGATCATGACACCGGAATCCATCGGTATTCATGTCAATAATATCGTTCTCGGAAAGCATTCCGGAAAGCATGCTTTCCAGGAGCACATCGAAGAGATGGGCTATCAGCTCAGCGAAGAAGATCTGCTTAAGACGTTCGATGCATTCAAAGCGCTCTGCGATAAAAAGAAGAATGTCAATGACGATGATATCACGGCGATCATTCTGGATAATACCGGCGCTGAGGTGGAAGTGAACGAAGATGATTACAGACTTGACTGGTTTGCGGTCCATACCAGCAACTTTACCACCAGCACATCGACGGTCTGCCTGAGAAAAGGCGAAGAAAAATTTGAGCAGGTGGCACTTGGAGACGGTCCTGTTGATGCGGCGATCGCGGCGATCGACAAGATCATGAACCCGGGCGAGCATATCTTCGGAAAGTTCAGTATCAACTCTGTTTCCGAAGGAAAGGATACGTTAGGAAGCGTTTCCGTCACACTGGAGACCCCGAATCAGAAGTTTATCGGCCGTGGTCTTTCCACGGACGTGATCGAAGCAAGTATCCGGGCATATATCAATGCTGCAAACAAGATGATTGCGTCTGATAAAAAAGCGAAGATCACAGCTCAGGATTAAGAAACTGCATCGCAGCAGGTTTGATTTTCAAGTAATGAAAGGATAAAAAGTTATGAAGATGACGATGACCCAGAAGATCCTGGCATCTCATGCAGGTCTTGAACAGGTGAAACCGGGAGATCTGATCGAAGCAAAACTGGATCTGGTTCTCGGAAACGATGTGACGACGCCGGTTGCGGTCGATGAATTCCGCAAGGCCGGTTTCACAAAGGTTTTCGACAAGGATAAGATCGCGATCGTTCTTGATCACTATACACCGTGCAAAGATATTAAATCAGCTCAGCTCTGCAAGAAGGCAAGAGAATTTGCGATCGAGCATAAGATCACAAATTTCTTCGATGTCGGAAAAGTCGGCATCGAGCATGCACTGCTTCCGGAGCAGGGACTGGTTGGTCCCGGAGATGCGATCATCGGAGCGGATTCCCATACCTGTACGTATGGAGCGCTCGGTGCGTTTGCAACGGGCATCGGCTCTACTGATATGGCTGCAGGAATGGCAGGCGGCTTTTCCTGGTTTAAGGTTCCGGCAGCGATCAAAGTCAATCTGACAGGCAAGTTCCAGCCGTATGTATCCGGCAAGGATGTTATCTTACATCTGATCGGACTGATCGGCGTGGATGGAGCCCTTTATAAATCCTTAGAGTTTACCGGAGAAGGCGTAGCAGAGCTTTCTATGGATGACCGTTTTACGATCGCAAATATGGCAATCGAGGCAGGCGCTAAGAACGGCATTTTCCCGGTTGACGAGAAGACGTTAGAATATGTAAAAGACCGTTTCAAAAGAGAAGTGAAGATCTTTGAAGCGGATGAAGATGCTGAATATGAAAGTGTTGTGGAGATCAATCTTTCCGAACTGAAACCGACGGTGTCCCTTCCGCATCTTCCGTCCAATACGAAGACGGTGGATGAGGTCAAAGGCATGCATATCGATCAGGTCGTGATCGGATCCTGCACGAACGGACGTATTTCCGATATCCGCGATGCGGCAAGTGTGCTGAAAGGCAGAAAAGTGGCTGATCATGTACGCTGCATCATTATTCCGGCGACCCAGGAGATCTACAAACAGGCGCTTCAGGAAGGTCTGCTTGAGGCTTTCATCGATGCGGGCTGTTCTGTTTCAACTCCTACCTGCGGACCTTGCCTTGGCGGACATATGGGCGTTATGTGTGAAAATGAAAGAGCAATTGCAACCACAAACAGAAACTTTGTCGGACGTATGGGACATACTTCAAGCGAAGTTGTTCTGGCAAACCCGGAGATCGCAGCTGCATCTGCAGTGAAGGGCGAGATCTGCACACCGGCTGATCTGTAAAGAAACTCTGCTGATGCCGTTGGTATGCGCATCAGCAATATCGGAGGAAATTATGGTTACAGGAAAAGTATATAAATTTCAGGATAATGTGGATACCGATGTTATCATCCCTGCAAGATATCTGAACAACACGGATCCTGCGGAACTGGCAAAGCATTGTATGGAAGACATCGATGACAGCTTTGCATCCAAGGTTCAGCCCGGTGATATCATGGTTGCGGGCGCAAACTTCGGATGCGGCTCTTCAAGAGAGCACGCACCGATCTCCATTCGTGCATGCGGCGTTTCCTGCGTGATCGCGGAAAGCTTTGCAAGGATCTTCTACCGCAACTCTTTAAATATCGGCTTCCCGATCTTAGAGTGCCCGGAGGCTGCAAAGAACATCAATGAAGGAGATCAGGTCTCCGTTGATTTTAAAAAGGGACTGATCATAGACGAGACGACCGGACAGACCTTCCAGGCAGTTCCGTTCCCTGCATTTATTGAGAACATCATTAACTGCGGCGGACTGATGGAGTATATTAAGTCAAAACAGTAGACCCGGAATAATATAGGAGTAGCACTATGGAATTTACAATTGCATTAATCAAAGGTGACGGAATCGGTCCGGAGATCGTAGACAGTGCTGTCAGAGTTCTTGACGCAGTGTCGGAAAAGACAGGAGTAAAGTTTAACTTCAAATCTTATCTTGCTGGCGGATCTGCGATCGACGCTGTCGGACAGACCCTTCCGGAAGAGACCGTCAAAGGATGTTTGGAAGCAGACAGCGTTCTGCTTGGCGCCGTTGGCGGAGAAAAGTGGAACAGCCAGCCGCCGGAGAACCGTCCGGAGAAAGCGCTCCTCGGAATCAGAAAAGAGATGGGTCTCTTTACCAACCTGCGTCCGGCAAAGATCTATGAGTCTTTGTCAGATGCCTGCCCGCTCAGAAAAGAAGTGGCAGAACAGGGCTTTGATATGGTGATCGTTAGAGAACTGACCGGAGGTATCTATTTCGGAGAACGCGGAAGAAGAGAAGGCAAGTTCGGTCCGGAAGCATATGACACTGAGGCATACAGCGTCATGGAGATCGAGCGGATCGCAAAGGTTGCTTTTGAAACCGCGATGAAACGCAAGAAAAAAGTGATCAGCGTCGATAAGGCAAATGTTCTCGAAACATCCAGACTCTGGAGAGAAACGGTTCACCGTATCGCCGAGGATTATCCGGAAGTCGAAGTTGAGGATATGCTGGTCGATAATGCAGCAATGCAGCTGGTCCGTGCGCCGGGAAGATTTGACGTTATGGTAACTTCCAATATGTTCGGCGACATCCTTTCTGACGAAGCGTCCCAGATCACAGGATCGATCGGTATGCTGCCGTCAGCATCTCTCGGTGAGACGACCCGCGGAATGTATGAGCCGATCCACGGAAGTGCTCCGGATATCGCAGGACAGAATATTGCAAATCCGATCGCGACGATCCTTTCTGCAGCAATGATGCTTCGTTATTCCTTCGATCTTCCGAAGGAGGCAGACATGATCGAAAAGGCGGTGAATGACACTTTAAATGCCGGCCTTCGTACTGTTGATATTTATGATAAGGATACCTGCGAAGGTGAGCCGCTCGGCACGGTAGAGATGACTGACGAGATCATCAAACGTTTATAGTATCAATACACCCGGAACCGCGCATTCTGTGCGCGGATTCCTCGTGAGAAATAGAACAATGCAGTTATATTAAGAACGAGGGTAAAAAAATGTTGGATATCAAAATTACAAAAACAGAAACACCGAAGGCAAAACCGGAACATGTGACTGGTTTTGGAAAGATTTTTACAGACCATATGTTTGTCATGAATTATGAGACAGGCAAAGGCTGGTTTGATCCGCGTATCGTTCCTTATCAGAACCTTTCCCTTTCTCCTGCAAGCATGGTCTTCCATTACGGACAGGAAATGTTTGAAGGTCTGAAAGCTTATAAGGGCGATGACGGAAAAGCATATCTCTTCCGTCCGGACATGAACGCTAAGAGAACGAACAAGACGAATGAGCGTCTGGTCATTCCGGAGATCCCGGAAGAAGACTTTGTTCAGGCGATCAGAGAGCTTGTCGCAGTGGATCAGGATTGGATCCCGACAGATCCGGGAACCTCTCTTTATATCCGTCCGTTCATCATTGCAACGGATGATTTCCTGGGCGTTGCTCCGTCTGATACGTATCTCTTTATCATCATTCTTTCCCCAAGCGGCGCTTACTATGCAAGCGGACTGGATCCGGTCGGTATCTGGATCGAAGATGAATATGTCCGTGCGGTACGTGGCGGCATGGGCTTTGCAAAGACCGGCGGAAACTATGCAGCTTCCCTGATCGCACAGGTCAAGGCACATGATGCAGACTATGCACAGGTCCTCTGGCTGGATGGTGTTGAAAGAAAATATATCGAAGAAGTTGGTTCCATGAACATCTTCTTCGTGATCGATGACGTTGTTGTTACCCCGATGCTGAACGGAAGTATCCTTCCGGGTATCACCAGAGATTCCACACTTTTCCTCTGCAAACAGTGGGGATTAAAGACCGAAGAGAGAAAGGTCTCTGTGGATGAACTGATCGCAGCACAGAAAGAAGGAAGACTGAAAGAAGTCTTTGGAACCGGTACGGCAGCTGTCATCTCTCCTGTTGGAAAGCTTCGCTATGAAGATGAAGTCTTCACCATCGGAGACGGAGGAATCGGACCGATCACCCAGAAACTGTATGATACGATCACAGGCATCCAGACCGGAAAACTTCCGGATGAGTACGGCTGGAGAGTGGAAGTTTAATCCTGTTGATTCCGTACTTAAAAGCAGTCTGTATTTCGTCTTTGAAGACCGGAAATAGGCTGTTCCAATTTCAATAATAACGATCCGCTGCGTGTTTCATGCAGCGGATTCTTTGGAAAAAAAGACTGAAAGATTAGTTTGGGAGAAAACTATGCTGACACTAGACAGAGTTTATCAGGCGGCTTTCGCTCTGAAAGATATCGCAAGAAAAACCGATTTGATCTATTCCGATAAACTTCCTTCTGAAGGGGAACTCTATTTAAAAACGGAGAACCTGCAAAGGACGGGAAGTTTCAAGCTGCGCGGAGCCTATTTTAAGATCAGCCAGCTTTCGGAGGAAGAAAGATCCCGGGGCATCATTGCCTGCAGTGCAGGTAACCATGCACAGGGCGTCGCTTTAGCTGCATCCAGAATGGGGATCAAGAGCATCATCTGTATGCCGGACGGTGCGCCGATCAGCAAGGTGGAATCAACCAAGGCTTTGGGAGCAGAGGTCGTTCTTGTTCCGGGAGCATATGATGATGCCTATGAGAAAGCCTGCCAGCTTCGGGATGAGATGGGAGCTACGTTTATCCATCCGTTTGAAGACGAGGATGTCATTGCAGGTCAGGGAACCATCGGCCTCGAGATCTTAGACCAGCTTCCGGATCCGGATATGGTCCTTGTTCCGATCGGAGGAGGAGGACTCGCAGCAGGAGTTGCCTTTGCGGTAAAGAGTCTGAAGCCGGATGTCAAAGTGATCGGCGTTCAGGCACAGAATGCATCTGCGTTTGCCGAAAGCTTTAAAGAAGGAAAAGTGATCGCACATGATACGGTCGCAACCTTTGCCGATGGTATCGCGGTGAAAGTTCCGGGCAACACCACTTTTGAGCTGGTCCATAAATATGTGGATGAGATCGTGACTGTGACAGAAGATGAGATTGCAGCAGCGATTCTTGCGCTGATCGAAAAACAGAAGCTGATCACAGAAGGTGCGGGTGCTGTCGGAGTTGCGGCAGCAATGTTCGGAAAAGTGGATGTTAAGGGCAAGAAGGTCGTCTGTGTTCTTTCCGGCGGTAATATTGATGTGAATATTTTATCCCGCGTCATCACAAGAGGTCTCGTAACGAGCGGAAGAATGAGCAATCTGACGATCGAACTCGAAGATAAGCCGGGTCAGCTGACAGGCGTTTCTGAAATCATCTCCCGCTGCGGTGGAAATGTCATCAGTGTGCTGCATGAGCGTTCCGACGCCAATATGGCAATCGCAAGCTGCTTCTTAAAGATCGGTATGGAGACGAGGGACGCTGCCCAGATCGCAGAGATCCGCGGCGCCTTGACCGAAGCCGGCTTTAAAATTGTGGATTAAAGAATGGTTGTCTTGAATTGAATTTTTAAACGATAAGCGTCCGGATATGTGCAATCACCTGTCCGGACGTTGTTAGTACATAATCAGTTTTTTAAGATGAGTCAAGTAGTTATCTATATTATTATTATATATCTGGTTTTGATGAATCTTCTCGGTTTTATTCTGATGGGTGCGGACAAGCGGAAAGCAAAGCTTGGGAAGTGGCGCATCCCGGAGAAGACGTTCTTCATCGTCAGCATCTTAGGAGGGAGCCTTGGCACCTGGGCCGGCATGTATGCCTTCCGCCACAAAACCAGACACTGGTACTTTGTCGTTTTCATGCCGCTGATCTTTATTGCCCATGTTGTTCTGGCAATTATACTAATCAAGCATATCTGAATTCTCGTTCCAGTTGTTTTAGCTGTTGTAACAATCAAGCGTATCGGAAATTCTTGTTTAAGCTGTTTTAGATATCAATATAACCAAGCATATTTGAATTCTTGTTTCAGTTGTTTTAGATATCAATATAACCAAGCATATCTGAATTCTCGTTCCAGTTGTTTTAGCTGTTGTAACAATCAAGCGTATCGGAAATTCTTGTTTAAGCTGTTTTAGATATCAATATAACCAAGCATATTTGAATTCTTGCTCAAGTTGTTTTAGATGTTGTAATAATCAAGCGTATCTAAACTATTGTTCCAGTTGTTTTAGATGTTTTTCGAGCAAAAAAGCACAAAATCCTTTAGCATGCATCGATTTTTTGTGCTTCGTTGTTTTTATAGGGAAAAAAGCCTTCATAATCAGTTAAAAACAGTCACAAACACTATTTTTTTAAAGAGAAAACACAATTGTTTGTGACGAAAAAAGTAAAAGCACAAAATTCCTTAGCATGCTAAAGGATTTTGTGCTTTTTTTGTTTTCTGAAGCGGAAATTCGTGCGTTTGTGTTTCAGGTGTTTTCAACCACCGCGGTCTTCTGCTCGCAACAGTGGGAAATGGCGCGTTTGCCGTTCCAGGTGATTTCAACCACCGCGGTCTTCCTGATTATTAAGTATTAACACCCTTACATAGAAAACATCATAAAAAAAGCGCTCCGGATTTACGGAGCGCCATTTTAATTCCTGGTTTTTACAGAAGTCTGACTCCGGCTTTCTCGCAGGCCTCTACGGTCTCGCTGTCCCAGACACTTGCCTGAACTTCGCCGATGTGTGCGCAGCCCATAAGGAGCATGCACAGACGGGACTGGCCGATACCGCCGCCGATCGTAAGCGGAAGCTCATCGTTCAAGAGGCTCTTATGGAACGGAAGCTCTCTGCGTTCTTCACAGCCTGCGATCTTCAGCTGTCTCGCTAAAGATTCACTGTCGACACGGATTCCCATGGAGGAGATCTCAAGCGCACGGTCTAAGGTCTTGTGCCAGAAGAAGATATCACAGTTCAGATCCCAGTCATCATAGTCCGGGGCACGGCCGTCGTGCGGTTTGCCGGATCTTAACGCGCCGCCGATCTGCATGATGCAGGCGGTCGGGTGGATCTTGACAAATTCATTCTCGCGCTCCTGCGGAGTCAGGTCCGGATACATATCCTCAAGTTCCTGCGTTGTAATGTATTCTACATCGCGGGAAAGATCTACATCGATCTGCGGGTAATGCACCTTCATATGATCCGCCGTATTGCAGATCGCATGAACGATCGCACGCACGATCAGTTTTAAGAAATTCAGGTTGCGGTTTTCTCTGGTGATCACTTTCTCCCAGTCCCACTGATCCACGTAGATGGAATGAACGTTATCCAGTTCCTCATCGCGGCGGATGGCGTTCATGTCAGTATATAAGCCGTTTCCTACACGGAAATCGTAGCGTTTCAAAGCATATCTTTTCCATTTTGCAAGCGAATGCACGACCTGTGCTTCATCGCCGCCAAGCGCCGGGATATCAAAGGAAACAGGACGTTCCACGCCGTTCAGGTTATCGTTTAATCCGGATGCTTCCATAACGAACAGAGGAGCAGAAACACGCTTGATATTCAGCGCATCTTTCAGCTGCTGCTGGAATACTTCCTTAATGTAAACGATGGCGCGCTGGGTATCATACTCATCCAGCGGCGTTTGGTAACCTTCCGGGATATAGACTTTGCTCATGGTTTTTATCCTCCTTACAATTCCCTGATTATTTGTCTCCCGCAGCTCCGAATGGTGTCTAATCAGAAAAGGCAACGGAGCCGGCGAGACATTTGTCTCTAAGACACCATTGCCTTATTTAAAGCGTATTATCTGCTTTTTTCGGATATTTGTCAATAGCGGAAATGATACGGAAAAGCATTCGTGCAATCAATAATTATTGTTTGATTTTCATGGGGTGGTATGTAATACTTTATTTATAAACGTTACTAATGTGTTACGTGTAACAGGAGAAAGGGGAACACAGGAATGAAGAATATAAAAAGAATTGCCGCAATCTCGCTTGCTCTTATGCTGGCAGTTGTCTTTGCCGGATGCGGTATCGCAAAGAAACCATCCGGAGGAAATGCAGGCGGCGGCTCACCGATTCCGGCACCGCAATCGGATTCCATTGAAGGCACATACTATTCCAGTTTTGATATGTCAGGAATCGTCGCAGCGCAGATACAGCAGGAGTATGATATCGATATAGCCTATCCGCTGTATATGGATCTGACAATGAATCTGAATGCAGATGATACCTACAGAATTGAATTTGACCTGGAGTCTTTCCTGACAAATACCAAGGAGTTTTATTACAACATCTTCCCGGATATGCTGAAGGAAATCTTTGAAGAGAAGGGTATTCCTGAAAGTCAGATGGAGCCAACGATCCAGGGTCTGGGTTATGGCAGCGTTCAGGAGTATTTGGATGAAATGGTGAATGAAGCTATGGCTTCTGTAGAGGGTGAGTATGCAGGTGGAAACAATACTGTTACCGAAGGCACCTATGAGGTCGATGAAAGCGCTGGTACAATTGAATTATTCGAGGATGGTTATTCAACAGCAACAGACACCGGAGTGATCAACGATGACGGATCGATCACGATCCAGAATATTTCACTGGAAGGTGAGTATGTTGATATTGTCTTTATCAAATAAGAAAACGTTATAATTGAATGGAAGAGTCCGGCATCATTGATATGTACCCAGAATCCTGGACACATTGCTCGGACCTTTAGGTGAAACACATGGATGCTTCCCTGTACTTTACAGGGGGCATCCATTTTGTTTTAGCCTGGATCCGCTCATTGTTGTAATAGTATATATATTCACGGA
>JAFWLM010000121.1 GCA_017511045.1 Lachnospiraceae bacterium
AAAAACAATTTGAGTACGATTAACAAGGAGGAGCTGTTTTATGTTAACGATCAAACAAAATTTTATTGAAACTGTAAAGGGCGGAAATCCGGACAGATTCGTAAAACAGTATGAGTATCAGCAATGGCTGGATGATCCGCTGTTCCCGATCTATTTCGGTATTCCGATCCCGGGTACGGAATGGACAAATGGCTGGGGCGTTAAAAATAAATTCCCTGTTGGTGTTCCGGGCGGATTCCCGCTTTGCGAAGGCGATGATAAAGTCTTAAAAGATGTCACAGAGTGGAAAGACGTAGTGAAGGCACCGAATCTGGTTCTTGATCCGAAAGAGTGGGAGCCTTGCATCAAACAGTTTGAGGAAATGGACAAAAATGAATATTTCCCGACCGCCAAGGTATTCTGCGGAATGTTTGAGAAGTGCCACTACCTGATGGGTATGGAAGACACCATGATCAACTTCTATGAGGAGCCGGAAGCAATGCATGACCTGATCGACTTCATGGCTGACTGGGAGTGCCAGATCGCGGATGAGCATTTCAAATATGTGAAACCGGAGATCCTCTTCCATCATGACGACTGGGGAAGCCAGAGAAGCACATTCCTTTCCAAAGAAATGTTTGATGAATTCTTCCTGGATGCATATAAGAAGATCTACGGACATTGGAAAGATCTTGGAATCAAATACATCGTTCACCATTCTGACTCTTATGCAGCAACCCTGGTTCCATCCATGATCGAGATGGGCATCGACGTATGGCAGGGGGCTGTTTATGAGAACAATATTCCGGAACTGCTTGCTGAGTATAAGGGTGCGATCACCATTCAGGGCGGTCTGGACAATGGTAAGTATGATACACCTGACTGGACAGAAGAGAAAGTCCGTGCAGGCATGAAGGATCATTTGGAAAGATGCGGAAAAGACTATATTATTCCTGCTCTGACCATGGGCGGACCGGAAACCACATATCCGGGACTGTATGAGTTTGTATCGGAAGTGATCGCGGAATTTGACCCGATCTATTTCCCGGCATAAGCTGCAATAGTTTTTTCATTGATTCTTTTCTTCTGGAAGAGCGGCGGGAGTATCCGCCGCTCTTACTGTTTTTTGAAAAAGATATTCAGACAGTGTGTCAAAAAAACCTGTACGATAAATCGGTCTGTTTGACACAACCATGCAATCTCGCTATAATTCAAGCGGGTTTTATAATTAAGGCAGAGCATGTATTTTATGAGGTAAAATAGATGTTTAACCTTGATGCGATCAATATCAATATTGCGCAGATGCGCATCTTTATTGCTGTTGTTGAAGCGAATTCTTTCACCCGGGCGTCCAGACTTCTTAACATGACGCAGTCAGCAGTCAGTAAAAATATAGCATCGCTGGAAGACTATCTGGGATTTCAGCTTTTTATCCGTGACAAAAAACACCTGATCTTAACTGAAACAGGAAGATATCTTTATATCGAGTGGCTTGATGTGCTTTCCCATATCGACCAGTCAATTGACGTTGCAAAGTCTCTGCAGGGAGGATATGCCAAGAATCTGGATGTCGGCATTTTGAGCACCCATAAACCTGGTGCATATCTTTATCCGATCCTGGAGATTTTCCGCATTATAAATCCGAGCATTCATGTTCATGTGGAAGATTGTCCTTCGGAAGAAGTCCGGACGAAACTGATCAACGGCGAATTCGATATTGCATTTAATGTTCTCTATGATATGGAAGAGCTCGGAACACAGCACTTCAGCAGTAAGGTGATCCGGAAATGTCCGCTTGAGATCGGCATGCTGAGAACCTGCCCGCTGGCGCAGAAGGCAGAAGTAACAATGGAGGATCTGAAACCATATAATTTTGTTTCCATTTCCGCCCGCTTTACACCGGCATACTACAACATGCTGAAAAGTCTTTGTACCCGCGCCGGTTTCCAGCCGAACATTGTCACTTACACTAATAATGCAAGTTCCCAGCTTCTGAACCTCAGGACGAAGATGGATATCTTCGTAATGGATAAATTCTATACTTCCTATGGAGATCCGTATTTTGAATGGCGTCCGATCAAAGACACCGTCAGCGGCGTCAC
>JAFWLM010000014.1 GCA_017511045.1 Lachnospiraceae bacterium
GATATAGATAAAAATGAAACTAGGTATCGTCGGGCTTCCGAATGTCGGAAAAAGTACGTTGTTTAATGCTTTGACCAAAGCTGGTGCAGAAAGTGCGAACTATCCATTCTGTACGATCGATTCCAATGTCGGGATCGCATTTGTTCCGGATAAGAGACTGCAGGTACTGGGAGAGTTTTATCATTCCCAGAAGATCACACCGGCTACTGTAGAATTTGTGGATATAGCGGGTCTCGTGAAAGGTGCATCCAAAGGAGAGGGTCTGGGAAACCAGTTCCTTGCGAACATCAGGGAAGTAGATGCGATCGTACACGTTGTACGCTGCTTTGAGGACGATAATGTTGTGCATGTGGATGGCAGTGTGGACCCGGTAAGGGATATCGAGACCATCAATCTGGAATTGATCTTTTCTGATATAGAAATACTGGAAAGAAGGATTGCAAAGACAGTCCGTGGTGCACGCAATGATAAGGCGCTGGCAGCAGAACTTCAGCTTCTGGAAAAGATCAAAGCACATCTGGAGCAGGGCAAACTGGCCAAAACGCTGGAACTGGATGAAGAAGAAACAGAATTGATGAAAACATTCAATCTTCTGACAGATAAACCAGTCATTTACGCAGCCAATGTCTCTGAGGATGATCTGGCTGATGACGGTGCCTCCAATGAAAATGTGCAGAGAGTACGCGAATACGCCAAAGAAGAAGGATCAGAAGTATTTGTCGTATCCGCTAAGATGGAAGCAGAATTATCTGAACTGGATGATGAAGAAAAACAACTGTTTCTGGAGGATATGGGTCTTTCCGAATCCTGTCTGGATAAACTGATCAAGGCAAGTTATTCCATCCTTGGATTAACCAGCTTTCTGACGGCAGGCGAGAAAGAAGTCAGAGCCTGGACTATTACAAAAGGAATGAAAGCGCCACAGGCCGCAGGCAAGATCCACACGGATTTTGAAAAAGGTTTTATTAAAGCAGAAGTAGTGAATTACCATGATTTAATTGAGATTGGTTCCTACAGCGGTGCAAGAGAAAAGGGTCTGATCCGGATGGAAGGCAAAGATTATGTGGTGCAGGACGACGATATCATCCTGTTCCGGTTCAACGTATAAGGAGAGACTATGTTATTGGAATCGGCTGGAGCAGCCAGCATTATTTTCCCGCATATTGGGATCAGCCTTGGATATTTTCCAAGTTCGTTTAGTATTTTTGGTAAATTCACGATTGCCTTTTATGGTCTGATCATTGCGATCGGAATGGTCCTGGCGGTTGTGGTTGCCATGCGGGGAGCCAAAAAATCACATCAGGATACAAATGATTATGTAGATCTGGGTATTGCCGTGATCATTTTCGGTATTATCGGAGCCAGGATCTATTATGTATTATTTACATTAGACTACTATCTGGCTAATCCGGCTGAGATCATCAATATCCGTGGCGGCGGAATGGCAATTTATGGCGGCGTGATCGGAGGCTTGATCGCTGGATTTATAGTTTGCAAAGTAAAGAAGATCCATTTTCTGCGGGCTTTTGATACGATCGCTCCGGGACTTGTCCTGGCACAGGCAATCGGACGATGGGGGAACTTCTTTAACAGAGAAGCCTTTGGTGAATATACAGACTCGCTTTTTGCAATGCAGATCAAGTACGATGAAGTTGGCGGCGTGATCACAGATCTGATGCGAAAAAACATGGTGACAGTGGATGGCGTGCGGTATATTCAGGTTGCACCAACATTTCTGTATGAAAGTGCGATCTGCCTGCTTATTTTCATTTTGATCATTATCTTCCGCCGTTTCCAGCAGTATAACGGAGAAGTTTCCCTGTGGTATCTTGGATCGTATGCACTTGCACGCGCATGGATCGAAGGAATGCGGACTGATTCCCTGATGCTCTGGAATACCAATATTGCTGTTTCCCAGCTCTTATCGGTGGCAGTTTTTGCCGGAGCTTTTGTTCTGTTGGTCATTAACAGAATTCGTCTGGCACGTAAATCCTGGGTACCGGATTTTGAACTTGTACTGAGCCCCGGTGCAGTGGGAACAGTAGAATATAATAAAAAACGCCTGGCTGAAAAGGAAGCTGCAAAAAATAAAAATGATTCGTCCTGGGAAACTTATACGGTAGAGAAAACAGAAGAGGATGAACCAGCTGCGGCAGATGAGCAGCCGTCAGAACCGGATCAAACTGCAGAAGTGCAGGAATCTGAAAAAGAGAAAGAAGAGGAAGCGTAATGGCACTGGAAAAAGCGAAAGCATATTTGGAGGAAAGAGGATATGGCGACCGCGTCATGGTATTTGACGTATCCAGCGCCACAGTCGAACTGGCTGCAAAAGCTGTGGGAACAGAACCGGAGAAGATTGCAAAATCCATGACGTTTAAGGTGAATGAAAAACCGGTCATGATCGTCTGTGCCGGTGACACAAAAGTCAATAATCAGAAATTTAAAGAAACCTTCCATGTGAAAGCAAAGATGCTTTCCTTTGATGAAGTGCATGAGTTTATCGGACACGATGTTGGAGGCGTCTGCCCGTTTGGCATTAATGACGGGGTGGATGTCTATCTGGATGAATCTTTAAAACGATTCGAATTTGTCTATCCTGCTTGCGGCAGTGATAATAGTGCAGTGAAGTTGTCCATTCCGGAACTGGAGGAAGTCTCCAATTATCTGGGATGGGTCGATATCTGCAAACTTCCGGAGCAGGCGGCTGAATGATGAAAGAGAATCGTTTTCTTAGTTTCTTTATTATTACAATTATCTATATTCTGGCAACAGTGGTGGGTGTCCTTGTGTGGCACTTTCTTCCATTTGCTTATTGGCTGAATCTGCTGCTGGCGGATGTTGCTGCAACCATTTTTGTCTTTATTTTCAGCTGCATTTTCCGGAATGCTTCCGTATATGATCCATATTGGAGTGTGCAGCCGCCGGTGATCCTTACTTTATTTGCTTTGGGACAGGAACTGACTCTTGCAAAACTTCTTCTTTTAGGCGCCGTCTGGATTTGGGGGATCCGGCTGACCGGCAACTGGGCGTATACGTTCAAAAACCTGTCTTCACAGGACTGGAGATATACGCAATATGAGAAGAAAGCTGGGAAATGGTATCCTTTCATTAACCTGAC
>JAFWLM010000122.1 GCA_017511045.1 Lachnospiraceae bacterium
CAGTTGAAAAGCATACGGGAAAAACAGATGACAGAGGAGAATATTTATAATGCTCTTCTTGCTTTTGATGACTTGTATGACAGCTTTGATCCTATGGAGAAGAAACAGTTTTTCAGAAGCTTTCTTGAGAAGATTGAAATATACCCGCAAAAGCGGAAAGATGGAACATATCTAAAGAGTTTGGTTTTCAATTTCCCTATCCCCACAGCTAATGGAGGGACAGGGAGAGAGATTTCCTTGGAATACTCGGATATGCTCGAGACGGTTGTTTGTCTGTCAAGGAAATAAAGGATGTCCGGAAGGAAAGAATAAGGGCAGCAGAAGTTGATTCAGGGACATTTCCGGGACAGCTGAAACAGATTAACGGGAGATAACATAATATGAAGGCTTTTATCGTTTATTGTCATCCCTCTGATGATTCATTAACAAGAAATCTCAGAGACGAGTTTATAAAAGGGATCATTGATTCAGGGAATGAGTATGTTCTCTCGGATCTGTATAAAATGGATTTCAAAACGGATATGACAGAGCAGGAATACCTTAGGGATGCCAATTACAGGGATTATCCGGAAGTTGCTTCTGATGTTCTTGCAGAGCAGGAGAAGATCAATTCCTCCGATGTAATCGTGTTCATCTATCCTGTTTTCTGGACGGAAGCGCCTGCGAAACTCGTTGGTTGGTTTGACCGCGTCTGGTCTTACGGATTTGCCTATGGAAACAAGTCCATGAAGATGCTCGAAAAGGGCGTGATCCTTTGTTCTGCAGGAAATCCGGCGTCCAGACTGGAGCGCCTCGGACTGCTTAACAGCATGAAAAAGGTCATGTTCGGCGACAGGCTTTTTAACCGTGTAAAGCAAACCGAATTCGTGCTTTTCGACAGCACATCCAGAGAGAAAGAAGAGCGGGAGACCAACTGGGATAATAATCTTAAGAAAGCATATGAAAAGGGCAAAACGCTGTTCTCTTATGCTGATGAAGTCTTCTCGCTTGAAGACAGGTATTTTACTGCAATATCCAATTCCGATACGGGCGAGGTATCTGATGAGACCATATTCAGTTATCACCAGAAGGGGAATGTCATCTGGGCGGAATATTCCGGCGGAAGCATTATAAAGGGATTCCTTTTGGGAACTATAGATGATAATAACCATCTGCATTTTGATTACAGACATATCAATACAGACGGGGAATCAAGGTCCGGTTCGTGCAGTTCAAAGCCCGCGCTCGAAAATGGAAAACTCAGGTTTTATGAGCATTGGAAATGGACTGACGGCTGTGAGGGAACATCTGTGATCGAAGAGTTATAGAAGCCGGTTGCCGCTCCCCTGAGCAGGTATTCTGACCCCAAAACACTCAGCCGGTATTATAAAGGCGTTGCATGTGAAAATGATGCAGTGTAACATATTTTTGAGAGGCATATTCGTGAATAGTTTTTGTGCATAGCAGGGGGTTGTTTATGGCTCAGTTTTCCATTAAATCCGTTATTGTCAGTCTGCCTTTTAAGATCATTGCGTCGGTCGGGGCAGTGATAATCATAGCTGCAGTTATATGGGCGGCAGTTGGAAAGCGTCCCGCAAAAGTTGAAGCCAACGGCGTCTTCATTTATGAAAGAAGTGTCAGTACTGTAGCAGCAGAAAAAGCCGGAATTATAAGTGATGTTCTTGTCAGTGAAGGAGATAAGGTTTCCGTTGGGCAGGAAATAGCGCGCCTTGATTCTGATGAAGCGCAGAAACAGATGGATGAATTGCAGAAGAGACGCGACGGTGTTGATAAAGTTACGTTCTTTTCTGAAAATGATGT
The DNA here is from genome assembly GCA_017511045.1 of Lachnospiraceae bacterium. GTDB lineage: Bacteria > Bacillota > Clostridia > Lachnospirales > Lachnospiraceae > RGIG5612. Next base: position 1,801 of record JAFWLM010000122.1, read on the forward strand.
AGCTACAGATGACAATAAAGATCTTTTGGATATAAAGGCACAGTGGAGTGACGCCGTTTCGGAGCTGAATACAAACAAGGCTCTTTTGGAAACAAAAGAAAATGAACTTGAAGAACAGAAGAAAAAGACCTCAGAGGCAAAGGACGCTTTAGATAAAGCAAAAAAAGCTGCTGATACGCCCACGGAAACAGTCGATACGACTGCCCTGATTAAGGCATATGATGATGCCCGTTCTGAACTTCAGACTGCAAGGCAAGATCAGGAGAGCGCAGCATCAGCACTGGCACTGGCACAAGATAAGCTCGATGCTCTTTTGAAAGAGCTCGAACCATATGAAGATGAATTGGGAGACGCGAAGAATGCTCTCTCAGAAGCTCAGGCTAACGCAATGTCTGCTGAAAGCCACATGAAAGACATGGAATCCGATATGCGGGCTGCAAAGAGTAATTGGGAAA
>JAFWLM010000123.1 GCA_017511045.1 Lachnospiraceae bacterium
GGAACAGTTGTAAAATCGAATTTCATTTTTGCAACCCTCTGTGATCATTATCCTGTTTCCTATATGTGACTCTTCTATTAATATAGCGGATTTTCCGACTATGTCAAACGGCTGTGTTTTCACACAGCCGTTTGTCCCCCCCTCTATTAAGCCTTTCAAAAGTGATCACTCACCTAAAAAATCTTTCACGTCGTAAACAAATTCTCCGGTGTACTCTTTTGCTTCTTCTTCGCCGTCTAATACACGGGCTGCACCGGAAGCCATTGCCTCCATCTCGAACTCACCCGGATATGCGACAACCGGAGCGATAAATCCGCATGCTTCCGTAAGTTTTGCAACAAGCTCTTCGTTATGGACCATGCCGCCGCCGAGAAGAATTGCGTCAACGTCTCCATGTAAAGCTGCTGCCATTGCACCGATCTGCTTGATGATCTGATAGATCATTGTGTTCCATACAAGCTCAGCAAACTTGTTGCCTTCCTCAGCCATTTTGATGACTTCTCTTGCATCATTCGTGCCAAGCAGATTGATAAATCCACCGGTCTTGGTTGCTAATGCCTTTGCAGCCTTTTTATCCAGTCCGTTGTCGAAGATATAATCCACCAGATTTGCAACGGTAATGCTTCCGGAACGGGTCGGAGTCATCGGGCCGTCACCGCCAACGATATCGTTTCCGTCGATCATTTTGCCTTTCCGGTGAGCTGCGATCGAAGTGCCGCCGCCGATATGGGCTACAATATAGTTGCAATCTTCATATTTTTTGCCCATCTTCTTGGAATGAACGATTGCAGTCTCTTTCTGATTCAGTGCATGTACATGCATCGGCTTTAATACGCCTTTGATACCGGTCAGTCTTGCTTCCGGAATTGCTTCATCTGTATCCGGAGGGTTAACAACGAATGCCGGACAGTTATACTCATCTGAAAACAGTTTTGCGATCTGAGGTCCTAACTGAGCCGGATGCTGTACGCCGTTTGCTCCGCGGACTGCATGATCAAACAAGATATCATTGATCGCGTAAACACCGCCCATACATGACATTAATCCGCCGCCGCGTCCAACGACTGCATCCAGATCGGAAAGATCAATATTCTGCTCTTTCAGCATATCCTTGATCATACCGAAACGGAACTCCAGCTGATCGGAAACTTCTTTGAATTTTGCAAGATCTTCAGCTGCATGCTCAACGTTCTCGGAGAACAGTTTCTCCGTGCCTTTGAATACAGCAACTTTGGTTGATGTGGAACCGGGGTTGATAGCTAAAACCTTATACTCACTCATGAAAATATCTCCTCCATTTGATTTGTTAGAAAAGTGGTTTGAAAGAGAGCATTGCTCTTTGTATGTCACTAAATTGTATTATAATATGTACATAATAAAAAAACTACCGACAATCTTGGCGTTTATGTTTATCAACTCAAGACAGTCGGTATTTTTTTATAGATACTGCATCATCAGATAAAGGATCGGGATCGTGATGATACAGAAGATATTCATCATCGCAGTCGCACTCGATGCGGTCTCTGCATCTGAATCAAAGGTGATGGCGATCATACTGACGATCGCTGCGGTCGGCATACCGACATACATTGTGATCACCTGGGTCATCAGGCCATTCCCAAGAGTCAGCCTAAGGATCAGGAAAGTAAGGATCGGAATGATCAGCATCTTAATTGCAGATAAAAGATAGAGCTTTTTGTGTGAAAAAACAACTTTTAAAGAATGTGCTGCTGCAGTGCTTCCGATCACTACCATTGCCAGCGGTGAGGTAATGCTTCCGATGAAGCTGATCGGCTCTGTTACGTATCCCGGCAGAGGGATCTGCAGGAAGAAGATCACCATGGCGATCACGACACTTACGATTCCGGCATTGATCAGCGTCTTCGGAGAAAACTTAAAA
>JAFWLM010000124.1 GCA_017511045.1 Lachnospiraceae bacterium
ACATATGGTTGAGCGTTATATCTACTTCTACAACCATGAAAGATCTCAAAGAAAGTTAAAAGGTATGACTCCTGCGGAATTCAGGATGTCATACCTTTCACCCGGTTTTTAATGACTGTCCCATTTTACTGGGGCAGTTCACATGCCGGTTTTGTTTTGTCAAAACGGAAAAGACCCGCGGGTCTTTTTCATGTACTCGGTTTTTCGGAATGACCTGGAGCCCGGATTCTGATGGGGGAAGGCTCTGCGTTTATTTTCATTATCCACGGTTTTTATGCAAAAGAAATCAACCGCATATTAAAATAAAAAAGAGGTAAATTTATGCTGAATCTCAGACATCTCGAAACAATGATCATAACAGCGGAAGCAGGATCTTTCCGCAAAGCGGCAGAAAGAATGTATGTAACACCCTCAGCTGTCATCAAGCAGATCGACGCTCTGGAAGAGGAGGTCGGAACTGTTCTGTTTGAACGCACCAGCCGGGGCCTGCAGCTGACGGCAGCCGGACACTCTCTGTATACGGATGGAAAACTGCTTATGGAATATGCTGAAAAAAGTATAGACCGGGCACGCAGCAGTGCGGATGATGAAAGTAATGTACTGCGGGTCGCAACCTCACCGGTTACCAGCGCGGATCTGATCACTGATTACTGGGTCAGGATCTATGAACAGTGGCCGCAGCTGAAGATCCAGATCATCCCGTTTCAGAATACGCCATCTGACATCAACCGTGTTTTTGCGGGGCTGGGTACGGAAATCGATATGCTTACCGGTATCTGCGACGATACGCATTATACCTACCGTAACTGTTCCGGAACGGCTTTGATGGACGTCAAGGTAAAGATCGCTGTTTCAAGAAGACATCCGTTTTCACACCGGGCTGATATCACGCCGGAGGATCTGAAAGGTTCCGATATCCTGTTGATCAGTCCCGGAAAGATACAAGCCATGGACAGGATTCGAAAATATCTGAAAGAAGAGATCGGGGATGTCAGGATCCATGACTTTGACCATCTGGATATGCAGGTTTTCAACGAGTGTGAGAAGAAAGGCTGGCTGCTGGTCACAAGTGAGCAGTGGGCAAAGGCGCACCCGATGCTGAACATCGTCGATGTGACATGGAAGTTCACTATTCCTTACGGCATTCTGCATTCGGTATTTCCTTCTGAAAAAGTCAGAAAGTTCCTTTCACTGATCTCCAGACAGTGAATACCTTTTGGTATACACTGATTTCCAAAAGGAGACTTCTGCGCCGCTTTTCTGACTGCTATTATACAGACAGGAGGAAAAGCCGATGAGACTGAAAGACAAAGTTGCGCTGATCACCGGAGGCGGTACAGGCATCGGATTCGCGATGGCTGGAAAATACGTGGAAGAAGGTGCGTATGTGTACATCACCGGACGCCGCGAAGCAGTCCTGAAGGAAGCTGCTGAAAAAATAGGAAAGAACATTGGATATATGACAGCTGATGTCGGCAGCCGGGAGGACATGGACAGAGTTGTCGAAATGATCAGAAGGGAACACGGTCATGTCGATATCGTAGTCGCCAATGCGGGGGTCGGAAGATATGTGCCCCTGACAGATGTTACAGCGGAAGAATTTGACCGTGTCATGCATACGAATGTCCTGGGTTCCTACTTCACTGTGCAGGCCTGCCTGCCGATCATGCCGGAAGGATCAACGATCATTCTGAATACATCAGTGACTGCATCCCTCGGCCTGAAGGATTTCAGTTTATATATCGCTGCCAAGTCGGCTGAGAAATCATTCATCCATACCTGGACAAATGAACTGAGAGAACGGAAGATCCGCGTCAATGCCATTGCCCCGGGTATCATCCCGACAGAAGCTGCCGGCGGTGAACTGGGCCGCAGCAAGGAAGAAGAAAAAGAACGTCAGGCATACCGCGCAACGCTGATTCCGGCCGGGAGGGTAGGACACGTTAATGACATTGCCAATACAGCGGTATTCCTGGGAAGTGATGAATCATCCTACATTAACGGTGTCGAAATCCTGGTAGACGGAGGCCTGGCTGCCATCTATCCGGTAAAACTGTGATAACACCGGAAGACAGTATCTGGAAACTGAATACTGTGGACGATAAACTTATACAGAGCATTCTGACAAAAGACAGACAAAAAAGAATCAGTATAATCCACAATCAGGTTGTGGTCAGATAAAACTCATAAAAGGAGGAGAATAATATGAGCAAAACATGGATCATTACAGGCGCCAGCGCAGGCGGAATCGGTGAAGGTATCGCAAGAGCAGTTCTCTCCAACGGCGACAACGCAGTTATTACAGCGAGAAGTCTCGCAAAACTCGAATCCATCGCAAAGGATTATCCGGACACATGTCTGCCGATGACACTCGATATGTCCGATGTTGAACAGATGCAGAACATCGTCGCAAAGACTGTGGAAAAGTTCGGT